>NZ_AP010872.1:35000-745590 GCF_000828515.1 Candidatus Ishikawaella capsulata Mpkobe
GCGGAAGATGTAACGGGGCTAAATTATGTACCGAAGCTGCGGCAACAACTTAAAAATTGTTGGGTAGGGGAGCGTTCTGTAAGCTTATGAAGGTAATTTAAAAAAATTACTGGAGGTATCAGAAGTGCGAATGCTGACATGAGTAACGATAAAGTAGGTGAAAAACCTACTCGCCGAAAAACTAAGGTTTCCTGTCCAACGTTAATCGGGGCAGGGTAAGTCGATTTCTAAGACGAGACCGCAAGGTGTAGTCGATGGTGAACAGGTTAATATTCCTGTACTTAGTATTACTGCCAAGGGGGGACGAAGAAGGCTATGTTAGCCAAGTGACGGTTTATCTTGGTTTAAACATGTAGATTGACTTTTTAGGTAAATCCGAAAAGTTAAAATTGAGGTGTGATAACAAAGTACTCAGGTACCTAAGTAACAAATGCCACACTTCCAAGAAAAGCCTCTAAGCTATAGGTAATACTAAATCGTACCTCAAACCGACACAGGTAGTAAAGTAGAGAATACTCAGGCGCTTGAGAGAACTCGGGTGAAGGAACTAGGCAAAATAGTGCCGTAACTTCGGGAGAAGGCACACTAATATTAGGTGAAAGGATTAACTCCCAGAGCTGAGATTAGTCTAAGATACCAGCTGGCTGCAACTGTTTATTAAAAACATAGCACTGTGCAAACACGAAAGTGGACGTATACGGTGTGATGCCTGCCCGGTGCCGGAAGGTTAATTGATGGAGTTATCGAAAGAAAAGCTCCTGATCGAAGCCCCGGTAAACGGCGGCCGTAACTATAACGGTCCTAAGGTAGCGAAATTCCTTGTCGGGTAAGTTCCGACCTGCACGAATGGCGTAATGATGGCCAGGCTGTCTCCACCCGAGACTCAGTGAAATTGAAATCGCTGTGAAGATGCAGTGTACCCGCGGCAAGACGGAAAGACCCCGTGAACCTTTACTATAGCTTGGCAATGAATATTGAATCTTGATGTGTAGGATAGGTGGGAGACTAAGAAATGTGGACGCTAGTTTACATGGAGTCAACCTTGAAATACCACCCTTTGATATTCAATATTCTAACGTAATTCCGTAATCCGGAATGCGGACATTGTCTGGTGGGTAGTTTGACTGGGGCGGTCTCCTCCCAAAGAGTAACGGAGGAGTACAAAGGTCAGCTAATCACGGTCGGATATCGTGAGGTTAGTGCAAAGGCATAAGCTGGCTTAACTGTGAGCGTGACAACGCGAACAGATGCGAAAGCAGGTCTTAGTGATCCGGTGGTTCTGCATGGAAGGGCCATCGCTCAACGAATAAAAGGTACTCCGGGGATAACAGGCTAATACCGCCCAAGAGTTCATATCGACGGCGGTGTTTGGCACCTCGATGTCGGCTCATCACATCCTGGGGCTGTAGTAGGTCCCAAGGGTATGGCTGTTCGCCATTTAAAGTGGTACGCGAGCTGGGTTTAGAACGTCGTGAGACAGTTCGGTCCCTATCTGCCGTGGGCGTTGGAAAATTGAAGGGGGTTGCTTCTAGTACGAGAGGACCGAAGTGAACGTACCTCTGGTGTTCGGGTTGTCATGCCAATGGCATTGCCCGGTAGCTAAGTACGGAAAAGATAAGTGCTGAAAGCATCTAAGCACGAAACTTGCCCTAAGATGAGTTTTCCCTGAGGTTATTATACCTCCTAAAGGGACGTTGAAGACAACGACGTTGATAGGCTGGATGTGTAAGCATAGTGATGTGTTGAGCTAACCAGTACTAATGACCCGTGAGACTTAACTTCACAACACTAGAGACGTGTTATAAAATATTTAGCTTGTACCAATTAATTATCTATGATATTAATCCTTTAATAAAGGTTACCTGGCAGTAATTAGTACGGCAGAACCACCTGATTCCATTCCGAACTCAGAAGTGAAATGTCGTGGCGCCGATGGTAGTGTGGGGTCTCCCCATGTGAGACTAGGAAACTGCCAGGTTTCGCCTTTTATTTATCATTAATTTTAATAATTTTATGGTATCTAATATGTTTATAGGTGCGGTAGTTCAGCTGGTTAGAATACTGGCCTGTCACGCCGGGGGTCGCGGGTTCAAATCCCGTCCGCACCGCCACATATTATTTATTAGTAGGGACGTAGTTCAATTGGTAGAGCACCGGTCTCCAAAACCGGGCGTTGGGGGTTCGAGTCCCTTCGTCCCTGCCAATATATAAAATACAAATATATTGATATTGATAGAATTAATTGTGAAAATGCAAAAATATTTTGCTATATCAAATATTTTTAATTTTATTCTCGTAGTTTTTAAAATCATAGTCATTTTCCGATAAAATAAGCTAATTCATGATAATTCTCTAGTTTTTACTTTAATTAGTTATTATATTTAGAATATAAGAAACCCCTCAAATAAAACAGAAAGTTGAAAATGAAAGTATGTGGTTGTTGACTATAACCTCAAATAAATGCCCAAAAATTATAAAATAAAATACAGAGATCATAATTTACTACTTTGCTTATCAAGTAATAAGCATTATTTTATATGATAAAAATATTTGTAACAAATGTAATTGCGATAACAAGCTGTTATTTACATTATATTTATAATTAAGCATTTTACTTAGATAGTATTACTATGAAATGTTATTTCTAGGTAAACAAATTAGTTAAAGTGTTAAATGGTTATCTATGCTTAATAAGCTTATGTATATTAATACATAAAAATACTGCTCTATTAATATGGATTTTGTCCAGAATCATTCTCTATGAGATAGATATTATTGAAAATATAATTATATAATAAATATTATTTTATGCCTAATTTTATAGGAATAGCTATATCCTATTAACATAATTAGGTTCTCCTTTTTAGGAGTTATTGCGATATATGTATCACATTTTAAAATAAACAAATTTAATTTTTCTACATATTATAAAAAAAAATACATTTTAAATACTTTATTTATCATAATGTTTAGTTAATAGATATATTATAAAATATGCTAACATAAAAATTATGTTGTATTAAGTAATAAAATTAGTTTAAAAAATAATTCATTTTGTTTAAAAATGCTGAAATAATGACATAAGTATAGCTAAAAATAATAATCTAACATGCTTTATATTATCATACCTCACGATCTTCTTTCAGAAGATATTCTCCGTAGTAAACATATGCAACTTTTAGATTATTCCGTACAAAAATATAGGTTTAGGTTTACTATTGAATGTATAGTATGGATAACTGAATAAGTGCTTATTGTAAAACTAATAAATTCATTAATGCGTATATTCAGTCTATATAATTTAGCATATATAGCGGAATAATTTGAAAACTATAAAAAAATGAGAGAAGTATCCTCTAGGATTTTTTTAAAATAATCAAGTCATCGTGTGACGCCTAATACTCATTACTCTACTAATATTTGCTAAATCAAGTAGTAACTACTTATCTCCTGTATTAGAAATGAAATATGTCATTATTATGTTCATCATGATTAATATACATTGATATTTTTCATATTTAGGAGTAATTGTTTAAAAGTATGAAAATTACTTCTCCAGATAACTGTTTATTTTACCAATTATTATAATACGTAGTAAAATATCTGTTTGAATATAGGATATATAAGAATATTTAATAAATTACAGTATAAATTAGCAGTGGATAGCATCGATCAAGTTTAGATATTACATGGCAAATTTTGTGATATAAATAAAATATATAATATACTTTATATTATTTTTAGAGTAGCAACCGAAGATAAATGAGGTTAGTACAGTCATTATAAAAATATCTTAACTAATATATGGAGCAAATAAAGCATGCCGAAATACCGTTCTGCTACTACAATTTATGGTCGTAATATGGCTGGTGCTCGTGCTCTATGGCGTGCTACAGGCATGACAGAAGCCGATTTTGGAAAACCAATTATAGCAGTAGTGAATTCATTTACGCAATTCGTTCCGGGACATATCCATCTGCGTTTATTAGGAAAATTAGTATCAAAATATATTGAACTATCAAATGGAATAGCTAAAGAATTTAACACTATTGCAATAGATGATGGTATAGCCATGGGTCATCATGGAATGCTTTATTCTTTACCCTCCAGAGAACTAATAGCTGATTCTATAGAATATATGATAAATGCACATTGTGCAGACGCAATGGTTTGCATATCTAATTGCGATAAAATTACCCCAGGAATGTTGATAGCCTCTTTGCGTCTTAATATTCCTGTGATTTTTGTATCGGGAGGACCAATGGAAGCAGGAAAAATCAATTTTAATAATCAAACAAATAAGATTGATTTGACTGACGCTATCATGCACAGTGCTAATCCAAATACTAGCGCCACGCATAGTAAAAAAATAGAAGATTTAGCTTGTCCAACGTGTGGTTCTTGTTCAGGGATGTTCACAGCAAATTCAATGAATTGTTTAACTGAAGCAATTGGTTTAGCATTCCCTGGTAATGGTTCTCTATTAGCTACCCATATTGATCGTAAAGAATTATTTATTAATGCAGGTAAACAAATAGTTAAGTTAACTAAAAAGTACTATGAAAATAACGATAGCAGTGTATTACCAAGAAGTATAGCGAATAAGTCAGCTTTCAAAAATGCCATTATCCTTGATATAGCAATGGGTGGTTCAACTAATACGGTGCTTCATTTATTAGCTGCAGCACAAGAAGGCAACATTGATTTCAGTATATCTGATATTGATGTTTTATCACGAAAAGTTCCTCATCTATGTAAAATTGCACCTAGCACAAAAAAATACTATATGGAAGATCTACATAGAGCTGGAGGAGTATTTGGTATACTTGGTGAATTAGATAGAGCTAAATTAATTGATACTAGCGTGCTGAATATTCTAGGTATTACTTTAAGTGAAACATTAAAAAGTTATGATATTTTAGTGACTCAAGATGAGTGTATAAAAAAAATGTTTCTTGCTGCCCCAGCAGGTATTCGAACTACTCAAGCTTTTTCACAAAATGTTCGCTGGAATAAATTAGATAAAGATCGTCAAAAAGGTTGTATAAGATCTGTTGATTTTGCTTATTCTCAAGATGGTGGATTAGCTGTTTTATATGGTAATTTAGCAAAAGATGGATGTATTGTAAAAACGGCTGGTGTAAACAAAAAAATTTTAAAATTTACAGGTTCAGCTAAAGTATATGAAAGTCAAGAGGATGCAGTTCAAGCTATTCTTACAGGAAAAGTTATCGAGGGAGATGTGGTAGTTATTCGTTATGAAGGACCTAAAGGCGGACCTGGAATGCAAGAAATGCTTTATCCAACAACATACTTAAAATCAGTTGGTTTATCAGACAAGTGTGCATTAGTCACTGATGGACGTTTTTCTGGAGGAAGTGCAGGGTTATCTATTGGACATATATCACCAGAAGCCGCTGATAGAGGAATTATTGCATTAGTAAAAGATGGAGATATAATTGAAATTGATATACCTAATCGCATAATTAATCTAGTCGTATTAGAGCACGAGTTAAATAATCGTATTCAAAAAGAAAAAAAAAGAGGCATTTTTGCTTATAAACCAAATAAACGCAAACGTGAAGTATCATTAGCTTTACGTGCATATGCTGCATTTACTACTAGTGCTGATAAAGGTGCTGCACGTAATAAAAATCAATTAGAAGGTTAATTAATGTGAAGTTAACCCAACTTGATATGACAGAATATTTACACACAATTTTACGTTCTCCGGTTTATGAAGTAGCTCAAATAACACCTTTGCAAAAAATGCAAAAAACATCGTTACGTTTTAAAAATACAATTTTAGTAAAACGTGAAGATCGTCAAATAGTACATAGTTTTAAGCTACGTGGAGCTTATGCTATGATATCAGGATTAACAAAAGAACAGAAAATGGGTGGTGTTATAACAGCATCAGCAGGTAATCATGCACAAGGAGTAGCACTTTCTGCTAACAAATTAGGAATTAAATCGTTAATTATCATGCCAATATCAACTTCCGATATAAAAGTAGATGCAGTACGCACATTGGGAAGTCAAGTTAAGTTATTTGGTAATAATTTTGATGAAGCACAAGATCATGCTATTTCTCTTTCTCATAAAGAAGGATATACTTTTGTACCACCATTTAATCATCCAGCAGTAATTGCTGGTCAAGGTACTCTAGCAATGGAGTTGTTGCAACAAGATGCACATCTAGATCGTATTTTCGTTCCGGTAGGAGGTGGTGGTTTAGCTGCTGGAGTATCAGTATTAATTAAACAATTAATGCCTCAAATTAAAGTTATTGCTGTAGAAGCAGAAGATTCTGCTTGCTTAAAAGCTGCATTAAATGTTGGTTATCCAATAGCTTTATCACGGGTAGGATTATTTGCAGAAGGAGTAGCTGTAAAAAAAATTGGAGATGAAACATTTCGACTTTGTCAAAAATATTTGGATGATATTATTACAGTTAATAATGATAATATTTGTTCTGCTATGAAGGATATTTTTGAAGATGTAAGAGCAATAGCGGAACCTGCCGGGGCATTAGCATTAGCCGGTATGAAAAAATATATTAAGAAATATAATATTAGAAATGAAAAGTTAGCTCATATACTTTCAGGTGCAAATGTTAATTTTCATGGATTGAGATATGTTTCCGAAAGATGCGAACTAGGTGAACAACGTGAGGCATTACTTGCTGTTATTATACCAGAATTACAAGGAAGTTTCTTAAAATTTTGTCAAACATTGCATGGAAGATTTGTGACTGAATTTAATTACAGATACGCTAATTCAGATTATGCTTATATTTTTGTAGGTATACGCTTAACAAATGGCTTACACGAACGATGTGAATTAATTAATCAATTAACTTTTAGTGGGTATAAAGTAATAGATTTATCAGATGATGAAATAGCAAAATTACATGTACGTTATATGGTAGGAGGACGTCCTTCAAAACCTATTTACGAACGTCTATTCAGCTTTGAATTTCCTGAATCACCTGGTGCTCTTCTAAAGTTTCTAAAAACATTAGGTACTCATTGGAATATTTCACTATTTCATTATCGTAATCACGGTGCAGATCATGGAAGAGTATTAGCTGCTTTTGAGATAGGTAATAACGAACAACGTTTTCAAAAGCACTTGAGTGAGCTAGGATATCATTTTCATGATGAAACCAAGAATCCGGCATTTCGGTTTTTTTTAAAAGGTTTTTGATATTAAAGTTCCATGGAGTATTTTTTATTAGAATTTAATTCTAAAGAAAAAATATTTTTTTTATAGTATAAGTACTGGACTACCAGATGATACTATTTTAGATAATAATGCAATATCTACTGAAGAAATAGTACTTCATGACTAGATAAAGTATGTAGTATGTATGATTATGATAAATGAAATACCTATAAGTAGTAGTATCTGATTACACCATTTCAAATCATTTTTGAAGTCACTCGCTGAAGAATAAACCAGGAACATTTATCCGTAAAGAACAATGTTCTATTATTTGATTTTCTGCTTTACAAAATATATTTTTACCTATTAAATTAACTATATGAGCTTTAGTTGATGGCAGGATATTAACAGAGTTTCTCAATAAGAGGTCAATGACTATAAGCAAATATATATAAATATAACAGCAGAAAACATATTTGGTTTAAGGACTACTTGTCTGTTCTACTGTTATTTATATGATGGGATAATCAAATTATTTACATTAATGCTTTTACTTAAAACAAAATCTTTTTTATCACGCATAAATAAAATTTGCGAAATATTTTATTTCATTGTTTGTCTATCATCAAATTCAATAGGTAATTAACTTCACTTATAGCACGTCACGTACGTACTGTTATTTTAAAATAACATTATTATAAAATGTTAACAAAATCTTTAAATCAGCTAAATCCCTATTAAAGCTAAACTTTTTACATAATTTATATTGCACTACACGCAATATAATATATCAACTATTTAATAAAAACATTTATATAATATTATATCAATATCCTTCATATTGCAGATGGAATCTTTATGGATAATTATTTCAATAAATTGAATTTACGTAATCAACTAATACAATTGAGTAAATGTCGCTTTATGTCAAGAAATGAATTTACTGATAGTATAAACTATTTAAAAAGAAAAAAAATAGTTATAGTTGGATGCGGTTCTCAAGGATTAAATCAAGGCCTTAATATGCGAGACTCCGGGCTAGATATATCTTATGTATTACGCCAGGAATCTATTGAAAAAAAAAATAAAACATGGTCTAATGCTAATCTAAATGGTTTTAAAATAGGTACATATAATACGTTAATTCCTGATGCTGATTTAATAATTAACTTAACTCCAGATAAACAACATTCTGAGATTATTCAGCAAATACAACCTTTAATGAAAACAGGAGCTGCTTTAGGCTATTCACATGGATTTAATATTGTTGAAGTAGGCCAATTAATTCGCAAAGATATTACCGTAGTAATGGTTGCACCCAAATGTCCTGGTACTGAAGTACGTGAAGAATATAAACGTGGCTTTGGAGTACCAACTCTAATTGCGGTTCACTGTGAAAATGATCCAAAACAAGAAGGCTTAGCTATTGCTAAAGCTTGGGCAACGTCTATAGGAGCGGATCGTGCAGGAGTACTAGAATCATCCTTTATAGCTGAAGTTAAATCTGACTTAATGGGTGAACAAACAATTCTGTGTGGTTTACTTCAAACAGGATCATTATTATGTTTTAATAAACTTGTATCTAATGGTGTAGATGTTGTTTATGCGACTAATTTAGTACAGTTTGGATGGGAAGTAATTACTGAATCTTTAAAATTTGGCGGTATAACTTTAATGATGGATCGTCTTTCAAATCCCGCTAAACTACGTGCATATTATTTATCAGAAAAATTAAAAACTCTTCTAACACCTTTATTTCGTAAACATATGGATGATATTCTCTCTGGTAAATTCTCTTGTGATATGATGAAAGATTGGACAAACGGAGATAAAAATCTATTATTTTGGCGTGAAAAAACTAGACAAACTAATTTCGAAAATCAGCCTTTTTACTCGAATAATATACCAGAATCAGATTATTATGAACACGGTATTATAATGGTAGCAATGGTAAAAGCAGGTGTTGAATTAGCATTCGAAACAATGAGAGAAGCAGGTATTTTAGCAGAATCTGCCTATTATGAATCCTTACATGAATTACCGCTTATAGCGAATACTATTGCACGTAAAAGATTATATGAAATGAATATAGTAATTTCTGATACTGCAGAATACGGAAACTATTTGTTCTCTTTTGAAGCCATACCTTTATTAAAACAATTTATGGAAAAATTGTTAGATGAAGATTTAGGTAAGTCAATTAGCTGTAAAAAAGTAGATAATAAAGAGTTACGTGATGTAAATGAAGCTATTTGTAATCATCCTATTGAAATAATTGGTCGTAAACTTAGAAGTTATATGATTAATATGAAACCTATTACTATTTCAAAATAAATGATTAAATGTAATTATATGGATAAAGTGCTTATTAATATAAATTACAAAGTAATTGCTATTTGAATAAGCATTAGCTTATATATTCATGAGTTATATTGCAATTATAATATTTATAGGTATGTATCTGGAGGCATTTCAACAATCGGTAAAGGTGTTGCTCTGGTGGTGAATCCTACATTTAAAGAGGCATTACCTACTGAATGAATTTTTGGTACTTTTAGGTGAGACAGGTTTTGTGATGGCAGATCATTGTATTGCATAGCGTTTATTTTATTAATATTTATGCATGATAATCAGTTATAGAAAGATAACCAATGAATCTCATCTCCCGTTGCAAAGTCATAGCATAAAACTTTAGTAACTAGCATGGATACATTAGCAGTTGGCGTGAGTTTAGCTTTTCTAAAACAAATATTATTAAGGTATAGCAACTACTATACTGGCAACCAGTATTGTTATATTTATAAGTCGTCTTATAGATACATTAAATGGTAAGAAATGATGGATAGTTTAATATTGATAGGTTGTTATATTCTAGCACCTTGAATACTACTAAGCTAATGCGCATATTTTTTTAGTGACATATACATATTATTTTCTAATATACTTCAACCATAATAAGTATGATTTATATCATTTTTATGATTTAATTGTGTTAATCCATTGAATTTAAAGGATTTTTATTTATGAGTAATAATCTTGTATTCCTTAATTTAGTATTACTAAAAGGAACAGCTGAAGAAAAATTACATGCAGCACATAAAGCTGGTTTTGATCAAGTGGAAATTTGGCTTGAAGATATAGAAAACAGTACAGAGGGAGTGGAGAAACTGAAAAATTTTTCTAAAATTCATAGATTAGGTTTTACAAATATACAAGTTCTTCGGGATTTCACTGGTATACCAGAAGTAGAGCGTTTGAATAAACGTCAAGAATTTTATAAATTTATTGATTTAGCACAAAAGTTAGGATGTAATACAATCCAAGCTCCTGCTACCACTCGTGAAGATTGTATACCAGAAAGAATTAATGATGATTTATGTTGGTTAGCTTCAGAAGCAGCTCGCTACAAGATGAGAATTATGTATGAACCTATGGCTTGGTGTAGTATAGATAATACCCTGCCATTGGCTTGGAAAAGAATCCAAAAACTTGAACAACCTAATATTGGGTTAGTAGTTGATTTATTTCATATTTGTGCATTAGGTGGAGATTCTTCTCAACTTGATGGTATTCCAGCTGATTATATTTATGAAGTTCAATTATGTGATATAGCCAAACCCCTTCCTATAAGGGATAAATCAAAACTCATTAATATAGCACGTCATCAAAGATTATTACCTGGAGAAGGTATAATTAATATTAAGGAATTTATTGATAAACTACATAGCATAAATTATCGTGGACCAATTGGTTTGGAAGTGTTTAATGATAAATTTAAAAACTTACCGCCATATGAAGCAGCAGTTAAAGCCTGGCATTCTATAAAAAAATATTTGTAATATACTTAATTATATGTCGAATATAAAATATTCGATGTTGTTATCGTTAATAAATATATTAAATAATTAGTGATATTTATTTTAAAAGTATACAATGAGTAAAATTTACTATATTAATATGTTTACACTGTAATATAATTCTCTATAAAATAGAATATGAAAAATCCTTTGCTTACTTCTTTTATAATACCTCCTTTCTCCCAGATTAAACCTGAACATGTGGTGCCTGCTATACATCAAGTTCAAAAAAAATGTCGTAGTTTAATAGAACTAATATTATCACAAAATACTAATTTTACATGGAATAATTTTTGTCAACCTTTACTAGAAGCCAATGATCGTTTAAACCGTGTATTCTCTCCAATAAGTCATTTAAATGCAGTAAAAAACACTTTAAAGTTTCGTGAAGAATATAAAAAAGCATTAATATTATTAACTCAATATAATACTTGGGTAGCTAGACACCAAAAATTATACAATGCTTATAAAGTTTTTAGGGATAGTGAAGATTATAATATACTTGATTTAGCTCGTAAAAAATTAATTGATAATATATTGCGTGATTTTGAGTTATCAGGTATTTCTCTACCTAGAGAAAAACAAATTTGTAATGAAAAAATCATGATACTTCTTTCTGAATTAGAATCAAACTACAATAATAATGTACTGGATTCTACTAGGAATTGGAATAAAATAGTTAAAAATCCAAGTGAACTAACAGGTATACCAGAAAATATATTAAAAAAATTAAAAATTAAAGCTCAAGAGAATAATAAAATAGGATGGTTGTTAACTTTAGACGAAGATATTTATACTTCTATAATAACATATTGTGATAATGAAGCATTACGTAAAGAAATATATAAAGCTTATTTAACTCGTGCTTCTGATGAGGGACCAAATGCAGGTAAATGGGATAATAGCACAATTATAGTTGAACAATTATTACTTCGTAATCAGCAATCTAAATTGTTAGGTTTTAGTTGTTTTGCCGAGAAGTCCTTTGCAACTAAAATGGCGAGTAATCCGAAACAGGTGATAAGATTATTTACTAAACTGGTAAAAGCAGTGCGATGTAAAGCGAAACAAGAAATTTCTCAACTAAAAATTTTTGTTAAAGAAAAATATGGTAAAAAAATTTTTCCTTGGGATTTAAAATATTATAGTCAAAAACAAAAAAAACACATTTATCATATTAATGATGAAGAATTACGATGTTATTTTCCAGAGGATCGTGTAATTAATGGATTATTCAAATTAATAAAACTAATCTATGGAATGACTACAAGAGAGCGATATGATATTGATATTTGGCACCCCACAGTGAGATTTTTTGATGTATTTGATGAAAATGGTGAATTACGTGGTAGTTTTTATATGGATCTTTACTCCCGTTCTAACAAAATGAATGGAGCTTGGATGGACAGTTGTTTAGATATGATGCGGAGAAAAGATGGAACTTTACAAAAACCAGTAGCTTATTTAAATTGCAATATAAGATCCGGCATAAATAATATACCAGCTCTTTTTAATCATAATGATATAATTACTATTTTTCACGAATTTGGACACACTTTACATCATATTTTAACTAAAGTAGAAATCCCTGGTGTTTCTGGAATTAATGGTGTTCCTTGGGATGCTGTGGAATTACCTAGTCAATTGATGGAAAATTGGTGTTGGGAACCAGAAGTATTATCTTTAATTTCTGGACACTATGAAACAGGAGAAAAATTACCAAAACCACTATTAATGAAAATAATTGATAGTAAAAATTATCAAAGAGCCATATTTCTTCTGCGTCAATTGGAAATGTCACTCTTTGATTTACATTTACATACTGATTTTTATCCAGTAGATAAAATACAAATATTAAAACTTTTTGAAAAAATAAAAAAACAAGTAAATGTTGTCCCTCATGTAAAATGGGATAGATTTCCTCATTCTTTTCGTCATATATTTGCAGGAGGTTATGCAGCTGGTTATTATAGTTATCTGTGGGCGAATATCCTATCTGCAGATGCTTTTTCACGATTTAAAGAAGATGGTATTTTCAATCGTAATACAGGAGAATCATTTTTAAAAAATATTTTAATAAATGGTGGTGTAGAAAATCCAATCCGCTTATTCAAAAGATTTAGAGGACGATTACCAAGAATTGAATTTATATTAGATAATTACGAAATCAAATTAACCCCATTATCAGATGAAAATATTTTTACTTAATGAATCTAATGTTAGCCAAAAGATGTTCTTAGCTTTAGCAATTAGTTGGCAACTTGAACATGATGAAGAGGCATCCATGTCTCTTGTGAAAACAAGTAATCATCTTGAACTACGTAGTAGAAGTGAGCCCTATTTAAAAGGACTTTACATTGATTTCACTTCTAGAGCAATGTTATATAGGCGTCGTTTTGGAGGAGCATTTAAAGAAGCATTGGCCATAGCTGTGGGAGCAAAAAAGAGTTATTTACCGAGCATAGTAGATGCAACTGCTGGTTTAGGACGCGATGCTTTTGTATTATCTTGTCTAGGATGCAATGTACGTATGATAGAGAGAAACCCTGTAGTTTCAGCCTTACTTTATGATGGACTGCAACGTGCATATAAAAATACTACTATTGGTAAAGTGTTAAAAAGAAATTTAATTTTATTAAAAGATACTAATCTGAATTTATTATATAATGATATTAATAAACCAGAAATAGTATATCTTGATCCTATGTATCCATCACGTAATAAAAGTGCCAAGATAAAAAAAGATATGCGCTTTTTACAACAACTTGTAGGCTTAGATGAAGATGCCGATTTACTATTAGAGCAAGCGCGTTTAATTGCGCAAAAAAGAGTAGTTGTTAAACGTCCTAAGTATGCACCCCCATTGGCAGGAGTAATTACTTATTCAAAAGTTACTACTAAAAATCATCGTTTTGATATTTATTCTCCATTATAAAATAGTAATATCAGATATATATCAACTACCAACTTATACTCTTAAACAGATTTTAGTAATTTTTAAGGCAAATATTTATCTGTGAAAAAAGCACAAACACTGTATGAGGCATTGAATTAGGACAAAATTATTTAAATTGCTAGTTTTCTAGTAGCAACTATTTAAGTTTTTATAATTGATTGTATCAATAAATTTATTATATATAAAATAAAACAAACTAAATTAAAGATAATATGATCTACTAATAATTAATTTTGTATTGACAAATATGTCATAAATACATCGTATTTTAATTATATATAAATAACGTGAGTTATAAATGAGTTGGATTGAACGTATTTTTAATAAAAGTAATATTCGTAATAACCGTAAAACAAATATTCCATCAGGTATTTGGAAGAAATGTCATAGTTGTAATCAATTGCTTTATATTCCAGAACTTAAAAGAAATTTAGAAGTTTGCCCCAAATGCGATCATCATATGCATATAAATGCTAGAAAACGTTTGCTTTGTTTATTAGATAAAGGTTCGGAAATTGAATTAGCTAGTGATTTAGAACCCAAAGACATTTTAAATTTTCAGGATTTAAAGAAATACAAAGATCGTATAGCTTTAGCTCAAAAAAAAACAGGTGAAAAAGATGCCATAATTGTAATGAAAGGACAACTGTATACTATACCAATAGTTACAGCAGCTTTTGAGTTTACTTTTATGGGAGGATCAATGGGAGTAGTAGTAGGCACACGTTTTATACTAGCTGTAGAACGAGCATTACAAGATCAATGTCCCTTCATATGTTTTTCTTCGAGCGGAGGAGCTCGAATGCAAGAAGGAATTTTATCTTTAATGCAGATGGCAAAAACCAGTGCTATTTTAGCTAAAATGCAAAATATTTCATTACCTTACATATCTGTACTTACTAATCCTACTATGGGTGGAGTTTCTGCTAGTTTTGCTATGTTAGGCGATCTGAATATTGCAGAACCCAAGGCATTAATAGGATTTGCCGGTCCCGGCATAATTGAAAAAACCATGCATGAAAAATTACCTAAAGGTTTTCAAACTAGTGAATTCCTATTAGAAAAAGGTGCTATTGATATGATTGTGCGACGTCAAGAAATGCGTTATAAAATTGCTAATTTATTAGCAAAAATGATGAAATTACCATTACCTAAGCAGACAAATGAATAATATTACGCCTAATAATACAACTTCTTTACAAAGTTGGTTATGTTATATTGAAAATCTGCATGATAAAACAATAGAATTAGGATTGGATCGGATTTATAATATTGCTAAATATTTAAATATTTTAAAACCTGCAAATTTTATTTTTACTGTTACAGGTACTAATGGAAAAGGTACTACATGTCATACATTAGAAACTCTTTTGATATCGGCTAATTATAGAGTAGGACTTTATAGTTCTCCTCATCTTTTAAAATATACAGAACGTATACGTATTCAAGGAAAAGAACTTAATGAAAAAATGCATACTGAAAGTTTTTCTATTATTGAATCGGCACGTTCAAGAACTCCATTAACTTACTTTGAATTTAGTACATTATCTGCTTTATTTTTATTTAAACAAGCACATTTAGATATAGTAATACTTGAAGTAGGTCTTGGAGGTCGTTTAGATGCAACAAATATCATTGATTCTGATATTGCAATCATCACTAATATCGGTATTGATCATACTGATTTGCTAGGTACTACGAGAGCTAGTATTGGATATGAAAAAGCAGGTATATTTCGTTATGGTAGACCTGCTATTATTGGCGAATCAGATATACCATATACTATTGAAAAAGCTGCCAGGAAAAAAAATGTGCTTTTATTACAGTATAAGCATCAATGGTCCTTTAAAAAAAATCCCTATTATTGGTGCTTCTATGATCTAAATGGTCAATTAGATTACTTACCTTTAATTAAAATACCTTTAATCAATGCTGCTACTGCTCTAGCAGCTCTAAGAGTATCTGGACTTAAATTAGATATTCAGCTTATATATTCTTGTTTACCAACAATAACATTGCCTGGTCGGTTTCAAATAATTCAAAAACAAAAAGCTCCTGTTATTATACTTGACGTAGCTCATAATCCTCATGCTAGTGAATATCTCGCTACTCGTATTTCCAATTATTTATCAAAATATACAAGATTATTCGCCATAGTTGGTATGTTAAAGGACAAAAATATTTCTGGTACATTAGCACCATTATTATCTAAAGTTGATAAATGGTATTGTATCACATTAGATGTACCACGTGGTGCTGATGTTAATCAATTAATATCTTATTTACCCCAAGGAAGTGAGAAGTGTAGTAGTATAGAAGAAGCTTGGTCTAAAGTAAATCAGAAAGCTAAATTACAAGATATAATCTTATGTTTTGGTTCTTTTCATACTGTTGCTAAAATACTAAAATTATTAAATAGATGAATCATATAACAACGAGAGATTGTGCGATTTACTTTTGATTATATTTAATACTTAGCCTAAAATAACAACTAAAAATTATTAATTTTATATATGGAGTATATATGACATATATCGATTATGCCATTATTCTCATTATATTTATTTCTAGTATTATTAGTATAATACGTGGTTTTGTTCAAGAATCACTAAATATTATTACATGGTTTTGTGCTTTTTTCTTTTCTAGCAAATGCTATGGTTACTTATCAAATTGGTTGACATTTATTCAAGATAAAATAATTCGTAGACTTCTAGCTATCGTATCTATCTTTATCGGTGTTATAATATTGGGTAATATATTAAAATATATTATTTATTTATTAAGACCAAAAATTGTACAATCCACTATTGATAGAATCTTAGGTGGAGTATTTGGAATAGTACGCGGTATAATCATGGCAACAATTCTAATTTTATTATTAGAAATATTTACTTCATTTTCAAAAAATGTTCTTTGGCAAAAATCGATATTTATTCCTTTATTTAATCATCTTATGAAATTATTTTTTTTGAATATATTAAACAGTTAATTCATAAAATAATCTATTTATGTTACAGGTATGATAGGCAAATGCCTTATAATCATTAAATATAATTGCTCTTCAAAATAACATCATTCTCTTAAGTTTAAAGATAATATTTATTACCCCATATAAGGTCATATATGAAAAAATTAATTATCGGTATATCAGGAGCAAGTGGTGTGATTTATGGTATACGTATGTTACAAATTCTTCAAAACATAAATGAAATAGAAACACATTTGGTAATTAGTGAAGCTGCATATAAAACTTTATCACTTGAAAGTGATTACAATATTGTTGATTTACAAAATTTTGCAAATGTAACATATAATGTTAATGATATTGCTGCGAGTATTTCTTCTGGCTCTTTTAAAACAGAAGGAATGGTAATTATACCTTGTTCTATGAAAACACTTTCTGGCATTGTTCATAGTTACAGTGATTCATTATTAACACGTGCGGCAGATGTAATATTAAAAGAAAAACGTAAGCTGGTTCTTTGTATTCGTGAAACACCTCTACATATTGGTCATTTACGTATGATGACTCTAGCGGCTGAGTTAGGAGCAGTCATTATGCCTATAGTACCTGCTTTTTATCATCGACCTAAAACTATTCAAGCAATAATTGATCAAACTATCAATCGCGTACATGACCAATTCAATTTCAATCTTCCAAAAGACTTATTTAATCGCTGGGTATAGCATGTTCTAATTGTTTAGATTGAATAGCAGTTAAAGCAATAGTATAAACTATATCATCAACTAATGCACCTCTCGACAAATCATTAACCGGCTTACGCATACCTTGTAACATAGGTCCTATACATATAAGTTTTGCGGAACGTTGCACTGCTTTGTACGTAGTGTTTCCGGTATTTAAATCTGGGAAAATAATAACGGTAGCACGTCCAGCTACATTAGAATGAGGAGCTTTTGATTTTGCGACCTCTTCTACAATCGCAGCATCATATTGTAGAGGACCATCAATTATTAAATCGGGACGTCTTCTTTTAGCTATAAAAGTTGCTTCACGTACCTTATCTACATCACTACCTGTTCCAGAATTTCCGGTAGAGTAAGAAATCATGGCTACACGTGGATCAATTCCAAAAAATTTTGCTGAATCAGCGGATTGAATAGCAATTTCTGCTAATTGTTCAGGATTTGGATCTGGATTAATTGCACAGTCACCATATACCAATACTTGATCTGGTAGAAGCATAAAAAATATAGATGAAACTAAAGTACTATTAGGCGCTGTTTTTATCAATTGTAGTGAAGGACGAATAGTATTAGCTGTACTGTGTATAACTCCAGATACTAGACCATCTACTTCATCTTGTTCTAACATCATAGTTCCTAAAACTACATTGTCTTTAAGTTGCTCCTGTGCTTGTAGCTCAGTCATATTTTTATTTTTACGTAGCTGTACTAATCTAGAGATATAATTTTTTCTAATTGAATTAGGATCAATAATTTCAATATTTCTTCCGATAGTGATGCCTTTTTGATCTGCAGTATGTTTTATATTAGTCGAATTACCTATCAAAATACACTCAGCAATATTACGATTAGCACATATAGAGGCTGCTTCGATAATTCTAGGTTCATTACCTTCTGGTAGAACAATACGCTTTTTTGCTTGATAAGCTAACTGAGTTAATTGATAAAGAAATAGAGGAGGACAACAATTACTCACATCTTTAGGTGAAGAATTAAGTGATTCTATCCATGTAGCACTTATATAATCGGAAATATGCTCTTTTACTTTTTCAATTCTTTGAAAATCATCAGCCGGAACTTCTAGATTAAAATTTTGTAGATTAATAGCAGTTTGCCAGATGTTAGTATTAACCATAAATATGGGTAATCCCGTTTGTAACGCTCTATCGCATAACTTAAAAATATGTTGATTAATTTCATAACCTCCAGTTAATAAAATTGCTCCAATTTTAGTATCATTCATAGCGACTAAACAAGCGGCCAGTAAAACTTCTATGCGATCTGCTGAAGTTACCAATAAAGCACCATCTTTAAAGTGCCGTAAAATACATGGTAAACTATGAGCACATAAAATAACAGATTTTACACGACGTGTTTTAATTTCTCCTCTATTAATAATACGTGCATTGAGATAATGACATATATCAACAACACGTGTGGCAATTAAATCGAAATTCCAAGGAATAATACCTAATATTGGAAAAAAAGAATTTTTAAAAGTGTTTTTTATATCAATATCATTAATATGTATTTTGTGATTGTTACTAAAATTTGCTGATAAATAATTTTGTGTTTCTCCTAATTTATCTAAGGGAGCATTAACTTTATTAATTATTGCTCCAATAATACTTTTATTACTTTTACCACCAAAACTATTTAAGATTAACTCTAAGCGTTCTTTGAAAGATTTGATTGAATAAGTATCAAATGATGTTACAAAAATAATTTCAGCCTTTAATGCTTTTGCAATTTCATAATTAAGAATATTAAAAAAATGATATTGACGTGTTGAAGTTAATCCTTCTATTATAAGTACAGATGTTTTACTATAATTACGGTAATAAGTATTAATTATTTCTTCCATTAATAGATCTTGTTTATTATTAGCTAACAAGTACTCTACATGTGACATAACTACAGGTTTAGCCATACGAATATCAGAAATTTTACTAAGTATATTTATCGCATTATCTGGAATATTATCCATTGAATTTATTTGTTGAGCAATAGGTTGAAATAAACTAGGTTTTATACCTTTTTTTTCCATTGCTCTAATAATTCCTAGGATAACACTAGTTAATCCTACATTAAGATTAGTAGGAACTAGCATAATATTACGTGGCATAAAAACCTCTTGATTAGTTTGTTAGACGTGCTGTATCTTGAGCTATTACTAATTCTTCATTAGTTGGTATAACTAAAATTGGACGAGTACCTTTAATATTTATATACCCACTTTTGCCAAAACGAATTTCTCTATTACGATTAGAATCAATTTGAAAATTTAATAGTGATAATTTGTTTACAGACAATTCCCGAATTAAAGAGGCATTTTCTCCAATTCCACCTGTAAACACCATAGCGTCTAACCTTTCTTCCATTAAAGCACTATAAGAAGCAATATATTTTGCCAAACGGTGGCAAAATATATCCAATCCCCGTTTTACTTCTTTTTTACAAGTATAATGTTTTTCTAAATATTTGCAATCGCTAGTGATTTCTGTAATACCTAATAAACCTGAATATTTAGTAAGTAATTTATTAATTTTAGTTATACTCATACCTAATTGTTCATAAAGAAAAAAAACTATAGCGGGATCTATATCACCACTACGTGTTCCCATGACTAACCCTTCTAATGGAGTTAATCCCATAGAAGTGTCTACACATACACCATTACGAATAGCAGTAATTGAACAACCGTTACCTAAATGGCATGTAATAGCATTTAGATCATGAAGAGATTTTCCTAATATTCTGGCAGCTTCTCTAGAAACATAATAATGGCTAATACCATGTGCTCCGTACCGACGTATTCCATTTTGTTTATATAGTTTATATGGAATAGCATATAAAAAAGAAGATTCAGGCATAGTTTGATGAAAAGATGTATCAAATACAGCTACATTTTTATTAGCAAAATCAGGTAAATATTGAATTACATAATTAATAGCTATCAGATGGGCTGGATTATGTAGTGGTGCAAAAATAGAAGCATTTTTTATTTTTTGAACAACATCTTCATTAATTAAAACAGAGTGAGTTAATTGACTGCCACCATGTACAATTCTATGTCCAATTGCTGTAATGTCTTGCAATAAATTAGTTTTTTTAATAATATTATTAATAATAATATCAAGTAATTCTTGATGACTAATTCCTAATTTTAATTTATCTTTATGTGTATTTTGATTAAAATTCCATTGTAGACATGCATTTGATAAAAAAAAATTTTCTGCTGATCCAAATAGAGGTTTATCGCCATTGATGGGATTAACGATAGCAAATTTTAATGAAGAACTACCGCTATTTAGAACGAGTACTAATTTATCTGACATAAGAAATACCTTTTTTTGCTTCAAAAAAGTATATAATACATCATAATATGATTAAAAATCAATTAAATGTAAGTTATTTAATAATTATACTTAATAGTATAGTAAAAAGGCATACATAAATATTATTGCGTATATATGAAATTTATTTTTATAAATAAATATATTGTATAGCACAATATATTCTTCTCTAAGAGATTAGAAATAAGGATAATATTTATCTTTGAGGTATATTACTACTAACCATGTGATAAACTACAGGTAAATATTTATTTATGTATCATCTTTGATATATTTAATTTATATGAATAATTTAAAATATTGAGATTTTAATATCTGCTAGATTAATTTAGAGTTTATTATCTAAGGAATTAGGTTTATAAAATGAATACATACTTATAGTACATGAGTATGTTATATATTTTTCAATCAATTTTTACTTCAAAAAATTATTCTTAATAATTTAAGAGATAATATTAATTAACTGGTTTTTTATTGCTTAAATAATTATCATATGGATATATAATATATAATGTCATAAAAATTAATATTTAATCATGAGCAAATATCAATGTTTATATATAATATAATTAATATTAGTCCAGGCTTATGGCCATTTATAGTATTTATTGCTATTGCTATAACAATATGTTCACTTATGTTAATAAGTGGCCTGTTATTAGGTGGACAATCTTATTCAAGATATAAACAACTACCATTTGAATCTGGTATAAATTCTGTAGGTACTACACATATACGTTTCTCTGTAAAATTTTATTTAATTGCGATGGTTTTTGTAATTTTTGATGCTGAAGCACTTTTTTTATATGCATGGGCAACTTCTGTACGTGAATGTGGCTGGTATGGCTTCATAGAAGCATTAATTTTTATATTAGTAATTATAATTAGTTTATTTTATTTAGTAAAAATTGGAGCTTTCAATTGGTCTGCTAAAAAAAATAAAAGTTTAATAAGGATAGATCAATGAAGTATACCCTTACACATATAAAGAAACATATTACTAAGAAAGATCACTATCCGTTGCAAAGAAAAAAAAAAGTAAATGATCCATTAGAACCATATATCAAGAATAATATTTTTTTAGGTAAACTAAAAAAAGTTTTACATAACATAGTAAATTGGGGGCGTAAAAACTCTCTTTGGCCCTATAATTTTGGACTTTCCTGCTGTTATGTGGAAATGACAACGGCTTTTACTGCTGTACATGATGTAGCTCGTTTTGGTTCTGAAGTATTAAGAGCATCACCACGTCAAGCTGATTTTATGGTAATTGCGGGAACTCCTTTTATTAAAATGGCTCCGGTCATACAGCGATTATATGATCAAATGTTAGAACCAAAATGGGTTATTTCTATGGGATCATGTGCTAATTCAGGAGGAATGTATGATATTTATTCCGTAGTACAAGGAGTAGATAAATTTCTGCCAGTAGATATATACATACCTGGATGCCCTCCTCGTCCAGAAGCTTATATACAAGCATTAATGTTACTACAAAAATCTATAGCTGAAGAAAGACGTCCATTATCATGGATTATTGGTGATCAAGGTATTTATCGTGCCAATCTGGAAGCAGAACGTAATAGAAAGAAAACCACACGTAGTGCTATGACTAATTTACGTGATCCTGATCAGATTTAATCTAATACTGATTATGAAATCTATCATTCAAATATATGTAATGTTAATATTCATTATATAAAAAACATTACTTTGATAAATGGCAATTTTAATTGTGCAAAAAGTTACTAATACAAATACAACATTTCAAACTCAGAATCATGCAGAAGATCCTGTAATTGAAGAATTATTCAGTTATTTTGATGTAGATATTTTCAGTATTCAAGCCAGTCGTACTGGATTTCCAATAATTTGGGTAAAACGAAAAAAAATATTAGAAGTTATACAATTTCTACGTAACTTAAAAAAACCTTATGTTATGCTTTATGATTTACATGGTATAGATGAACGTTTACGTAGTAATCGAGAGGGATTACCCCAGGCAGATTTCTCAGTTTTTTATCATCTATTATCTATTGAACGTAATAAAGATATTATGATTAAGGTAGGACTTTTAGAAAAAGATTTACATGTTCCTACATTAACCGAAATTTATCCTAACTCTAATTGGTATGAACGCGAAACTTGGGAAATGTTTGGTATTGTTTTTGATGGTCATAAGCATCTTACCCGTCTTATAATGCCATTAACTTGGCAAGGTCATCCGCTACGTAAAGATTATCCAGCGCGTGCTACGGAATTTGATCCATTTTTTTTAAGCCAGCAAAAAGAAGATGCTGAAATGGAAGAATTGACTTTTAAACCGGAAAATTGGGGCATGCAATCTCATGCACGTAATCACGATTTTATGTTTCTTAACTTGGGTCCTAACCATCCTTCTGCACATGGAGCTTTTCGTATTATTTTGCAACTAGAAGGTGAAGAAATTATAGATTGTGTTCCAGATATTGGATACCACCATCGTGGTGCTGAGAAAATGGCAGAACGTCAATCTTGGCATAGTTATATTCCTTATACAGACCGTATAGAATATCTGGGAGGTTGTGTTAATGAAATGCCTTATATACTAGCTGTAGAGAAATTAGCTGGTATTATTGTACCAGATAGAGTTAAAGTTATTCGTATAATGCTTTCTGAATTGTTTCGCATTAATAGTCATTTACTTTATATTTCTACATTTATTCAAGATGTTGGTGCAATGACTCCGGTATTTTTAGCTTTTACAGATCGTCAAAAAGTTTATGATGTCGTAGAAGCAATTACTGGCTTTAGAATGCATCCAGCTTGGTTTCGTATTGGAGGTGTAGCACATGATTTACCTAGAGGATGGGATATATTATTACAGAATTTCCTTAAATGGATGCCTAAAAGATTACAAGAATATGATAAAGTAGCTCTACGTAACAGCATTTTAATAGCGCGTTCTAAAGGAGTAGCTAGTTATAATTTAACAGAAGCATTATCTTGGGGTACCACAGGTGCAGGATTACGTGCAACTGGTGTTGATTTTGATATACGTAAATGGCGTCCTTATTCAGGTTATGAATATTTTAATTTTGAGATACCAGTAGGTAATGGTGTTAGCGATGCGTATACCCGCGTGATATTAAAAATGGAAGAAATCTGGCAATCTTTAAATATTTTAGATCAATGTTTAAAGAATATGCCTGCAGGTCCATTCAAAGCTGATCATCCACTAACAACACCACCAACGAAAGAAAGAATGTTAAAGCATATAGATACACTTATTCCACACTTTTTACATATGTCTTGGGGACCAATAATACCAGCAAATGAATCATTTCAAATGATTGAAGCTACTAAGGGAATTAATAGTTACTATTTAATTAGTGATGGTAATACTATGAGTTATCGTACTAGAGTACGTACACCTAGTTTTGCACATTTACAACAAATTCCCTCTGTAATTCGAGGGAGTCTAGTATCAGATTTAATAGTATACTTAGGCAGTATAGATTTTGTTATGTCAGACGTGGATCGCTAATTATGTCAAACAACAAAAATGATCTTTCTAATATCACGTTACAAAAAGTTTTTATTCTTAGTTCAGAAGAGTATGCTGCTATACAACGCGAAAAAAATCATTATGAAGATAGCCGTGCTGCATCTATAGAAGCATTAAAAATTGTTCAAAAAAAACATGGATGGGTATCAGATGATGCTATTGATAAAATAGCAGAAGTTTTAGAAATACCTGGTCGAGATATAGAAGAAATAGCTACATTCTATAATCTAATTTTTAGAAAACCAGTGGGAAAAAATATTATTAGATACTGCGATAGCATCGTATGCTATATAAATGGATATAAAAAAATTCAAGCTACTCTAGAAAAAGAATTGCAGATAAAAACTGGACAAACAACAGCAGATGAAAGATTTACTCTACTACCTACCTGTTGTTTGGGAAATTGTGACAAAGGTCCCACTATGATGATAAATGAAGATACTCATATCTATTTAAGACCAGATATGATTATTACTATACTGGAACAGTATAAATGATCTCACTTAAAAATATGGTACGTACAGCTGAAACACATCCTTTAACATGGCGTTTACGCTATGATAAGGAACCTGTTTGGTTCGATGAATATCGTAAAAAAAACGGTTATTTTGGAGCGGAAAAAGCTTTAAAAGAGATGACACCTGAGGAAGTAGTGAATGTAGTTAAAGATTCCGGTTTAAAGGGACGTGGAGGCGCTGGTTTTTCTACAGGTTTGAAATGGAGTCTCATGCCAAAAGATGATTCAATAAAAATGCGTTATCTAATTTGTAATGCAGATGAAATGGAACCAGGAACTTATAAAGATCGTCTTTTAATGGAAGAACTTCCACATCAGTTGTTAGAAGGAATGTTGATAGCTGCATTTGCATTGAAATCTCACCGTGGGTATATATTTCTTCGTGGAGAATATATTGCATCATTTAAAAATCTCACTAAAGCCATTAATGAAGCAACTCAAAAAGGTTTTTTAGGAAAAAATATTTTTGGTACGGGATTTAATTTTGAATTATTTATTCATACTGGTGCGGGACGATATATATGTGGAGAAGAAACTGCTCTTATAAATTCTCTAGAAGGTGGTCGCGCTAATCCTCGATTTAAACCTCCTTTTCCAGCTTTTATCGGAGCTTGGGGAAAACCAACTTGTGTAAATAATGTAGAAACAATTTCTAATTTACCTGCTATCTTAACAAATGGTGTAGAATGGTATAAGGGTCTGTCAAAAAGTGATGATACTGGTACAAAAATGATGGGATTTTCCGGTAGGGTTAAAAATCCTGGTTTATGGGAATTACCATTTGGTATTACTGCCAGAGAAATTTTAGAAGATTATGCCGGAGGTATGAAAGATGGATTACAAATTAAGGCGTGGCAACCTGGGGGAGCAAGTACAGATTTTTTAATTGAAAAACATCTAGATTTACCAATGGACTTTTCTAATATAAAACAAGCTGGAAGTCGTCTGGGAACAGCTATTGCATTAGCTGTAGATAATAAAATTAATATGGTATCCGTTGTCCTAAATTTAGAAATATTTTTCGCTAGGGAATCTTGTGGATGGTGTACTCCATGTCGTGAAGGACTCCCATGGACAGTAAAAATATTAGAGTCATTAGAAAAAAAACAAGGGCGACTAGGAGATGTTGAATTACTACAAAAAATTTGTTATCAACTGGGGCCAGGAAAAACTTTTTGTGCACATGCTCCAGGCGCCATGGAGCCACTACAAAGTGCTCTTAAGTATTTTCGTGAGGAGTTTGATGCTGGTATCATAATATAGCATATTGATGGAGAATACTTGTATTTAGGCTTAGGCATAATCTAATGTCTAGAAATTTTAATATTATGCTATATGCTAATAATAGCAGTTTGTACTAAGTTTAGTATGTGTGAGCTTAATGGGAAAATAAAACTAAGTATATTAGAAAGTTCTATGGAAAAATATTCAATATGGCTACTATTCATATAGACAATAAAGAATACGAAGTTAAAGAAACAAATAATTTGCTGCAAGCATGTCTTTCTTTGGGGTTGGATATACCCTATTTTTGCTGGCATCCAGCTTTAGGAAGTATAGGAGCTTGTAGACAATGTGTCGTTAAACAATACAAGGATGCTACTGATACTAAAGGACAATTAATTGTATCATGTATGAGTAGTGCTTGTAATGGTACTTTTATTTCTATTAATGATGAAGAAGCAAAAGAATTTCGCAAAAGCATCATTGAATTATTAATGATAAATCATCCTCATGATTGTCCAGTCTGTGAAGAAGGTGGCAATTGTCATTTACAAGATATGACCATAATGAATGGTCATTATACACGTAAGTATCGTTTTACTAAACGTACTCATAATAATCAAAATTTGGGTCCTTTCATTTCTCATGAGATGAATCGCTGTATTACTTGTTATCGTTGTGTTAGATACTATAAAAATTATTGTGGTGGAACAGACCTGGGAGTTTATGGATGTCACGATAATATTTATTTTGGACGCTATAAAGAAGGTACATTAGAAAATGAATTCTCTGGTAACTTAGTAGAAATTTGTCCAACTGGTGTCTTTACTGATAAAACTTATTCGGAACATTATACACGTAAGTGGGATCTGCAATTTGCACCTAGTATATGTCAACACTGCAGTATAGGTTGTAATATTAGTCCCGGAGAAAGATATGGCAAAATATGTCGCATAGAGAATCGTTATAATGGTAGTGTAAACCATTATTTTCTTTGTGATCTTGGTCGATTTGGTTATGGTTATGTTAATCTTCAAGAACGTCCTCGTTATCCTATGCAGTTACGAAATAGCAAATTGGTAAAATTACATGTTGATCAAGCTATTAATGCTGCAGCAGATATAATACGTCATAGTAAAAAAGTAATCGGCATAGGATCATCACGTGCGAGTATCGAAAGTAATTTTGCTTTACGTGAATTAGTGGGGTTAGAGAATTTTTCTACTGGAATTCCACATAAAGAGCAGATATGTTTAAATTTAGTTTTGCATATTTTAAGTGAAGGCGGAATATATACACCATCTTTGCGCGAAATAGAAACTTACGATACTATATTAGTGTTAGGTGAAGATATCACACAAGTTGGTGCCCGCGTTGCCCTAGCTGTACGTCAAGCCATAAATAATAACATACTTAATAAGCAGTTACCCATTTGGCATGATATAGCTATTAAAAATATGAGACAAAATTCTAAAAATTTATTGTTTACTACTAATGTAGATAAAACTCAATTGGATGATATTGCGGAATGGAGTTATTATGCTCCAATAGAAGATCAAGCCCGTTTAGGATTTGCTATTGCTCATAAATTAAATAAAAAATCTCCTAATATTAATGATATAGATGATTTTTTGCAAAAAAAAATAGATATAATTGTACAAGCCTTAATGATAGCTAAAAAACCGCTTATTATTTCAGGAACTAATTCTGGCAGTTTAGCTTTAATTGGAGCCGCTGCAAATATAGTAAAAGCATTGAAAATACATAATAAAAATGTTGGCATTACTTTTTTATTATCTCAAGTGAATAGTATGGGACTATCGCTCATAGGTGGTAAATCCCTTGACAAAGCTTTGGATCAGCTAATACAAGGTGACGCTGATACTGTAATAATATTAGAAAACGATCTATATAGGCATGCCCCAAAACTACAAGTTGACAAGGTTCTTTCTAAAACTAACAATGTTATTGTAATTGACCATCAGCAAACAGCAACTTTACAAAAAGCTGGATTAATTTTTTCTGCTGCTAGTTTTGCCGAAAGTGACGGTAGTGCTATTAATCATGAAGGACGTATTCAACGTTTTTTTCAAGTTTATAATCCGAATTACTATGATAAAAAAGTAGTTATGCTAGAAAGCTGGCGTTGGTTACATGCATTAAACAGTATGATAAAAAATTCACATATAACTTGGACCAAGTTAGACCATGTAATTGATGCAATAGCAATATCTTTGCCTAAGTTAAAAGCTATAAAAACAGCTGCTCCAGATGCGAATTTTCGTTTTGGTGGTCAAAAAATAGCTCGTTTGACACATCGTTCTAGTGGACGCACCGCTGTAATCTCAAATATAAGCGTACATGAACCACGACAACCAATAGATAATGATACTATGTTTATTTTCTCTATGGAGGGAAATAATCAACCTATTGCACCTCATTCACAAATTCCATTTGCTTGGTTCCCGGGATGGAACTCTCCTCAAGCTTGGAATAAATTTCAAAACGAAGTAGGTGGTACATTACTTTACGGAGACCCTGGTATACGCTTATTTGAAGCTAGTAACCAACAGATAAAGTGGTTTAATCAAATTCCTGCGGCATTTAAGTTAGGTTCAAGGTGGCGTATTGTACCTTATTATAAGTTATTTGGTAGTGAAGAAATGTCACAGAAATCACCTGTATTTCAGAAAAGAATGTCCGTTCCGAAATTAGTAATGAATCCTTATGATGCAGCCAAAATAGGAATAGATACTGAAAAAATAATAGAATTCAGTTATGTTGGACAGAAATTTCAGTTCCCTTTATCACTTTCTAGTAATTTGAATAAAGGACAAATAGGACTTCCTCTGGGAATGCCAGGAATCCCATGTTTCCTTTTAGGAGCTTATATTGATAAATTACAGGAGGTAACTCAATGCACTGGTTAACATCAGAAGTTACCAGCAGCATTGTTAAAGCAATTATAATTGTATTATCAGTAATTGTTTGTAGTGCTCTAATGAGTGTAGTTGAGCGCAGATTACTTGCTTTATTTCAGAACCGTTATGGTCCCAATCGCGTTGGTTGGGGAGGGTGTTTGCAAATAATAGCAGATATGATTAAAATGCTATTTAAAGAAGATTGGAATCCACGTTTTTCCGATAGATTTATTTTTAATTTGGCGCCAGTTATTGCTTTTTTATCATTGCTACTAGTATTCGCTATTATCCCCATATCTCCTAATTGGATAGTAATAAATTTAAATATAGGAATACTTTTTTTCTTAATGATGGCAGGTTTATCCGTTTATGCTGTGTTATTTGCAGGTTGGTCAAGTAATAATAAGTATTCATTATTAGGAGCTGTACGAGCGTCTGCTCAAACTTTAAGTTACGAAGTTTTTTTAGGTTTATCTGTTATGGGAGTAGTAGTCCTATCAGGATCCTATAATATACAAGACATAGTAAACTCTCAAAAGCATATATGGTATATTATACCACAATTTTTTGGTTTTTTAACCTTTTTTATAGCTGGATTAGCTGTATGTCATCGTCATCCATTTGATCAACCAGAATCAGAACAAGAATTAGCTGATGGTTATCATATTGAATATTCTGGGATGAAATTTAGTCTCTTTTTCTTAGGAGAATATATTTCAATTACTACAATTTCCGCATTAATAGTAACCCTATTTTTAGGTGCTTGGCATGGACCAATATTATATCCTTTTATTTGGTTTGCTATTAAAATAGCATTTTGTATAATAATGTTTATTTTAATTCGCGCTTCTTTACCGCGTCCACGATATGATCAAGTAATGCAATTTGGCTGGACATTCTGCTTACCATTAACTCTGTTAAATTTAGTAATAACGGCAGCAATCATTCTATATAACTCATAGTAGATAATTATGAAACTAAAAAAAATTTTAATAGGATTTATCACTACGATACGTAGTATCTATATAGTTGCTATGCATGCATTTGCTAAACGTGAAACACAAATGTATCCAGAAAATCCTGCATATTTACCTCCACGTTATCGTGGTAGAATAATTCTAACACGTGATCCTGATGGAGAAGAACGATGTGTAGCCTGTAATCTTTGTGCAGTAGCATGTCCAGTAAGCTGTATTTCTTTACAAAAAACAGAAACACCAGATGGACGATGGTATGCCAAATTTTTCCGTATTAACTTATCTAGATGTATTTTTTGTGGTATTTGTGAGGAAGCTTGTCCAACTAATGCAATTCAGCTAACTCCAGATTTCGAATTGGGAGAATTCCGTCGTCAAGATTTAGTATACGAAAAAGAAGACTTATTAATTTCTGGTACTGGTAAAAATTCAAAATATAATTTCTATAGGGTATCAGGAAAATCAATTAAAGACAAGGCTAAAGGTGATGCAGAAAATGAAGTGCAACCTGTTGATGTTAAAAGTTTATTACCTTAGAGGAGTTAGTAATGGTATGTGTATTTTATGTTTGTAGTACACTGGCAATTATAACAACTCTTTTTATTATTATGAATAGTAATCCTATACATGCTCTATTATATTTAATTATTTCCTTATTGGCTCTTGCTGGCATATTTTTTTCTTTAGGTGCTTATTTTGCAGGAGCATTAGAGATAATTATATATGCTGGTGCTATTATGGTAATTTTTGTATTTGTAGTTATGATGTTAAATCTAGGAAAAATTTCTACTAACCAAGAAAAAGAGTGGTTAAGGCCAATTGTATGGGTTGGACCGAGCATTATTGCGTTTTTTTTGATGTTAGTGATCATTTATGCCATAATACATAGTACTAAACAAATTATTAAATCTGAAATTATAGATATAAAAACAGTGGGTATTAGTTTATTTGGTAAGTACATTATTGCTGTTGAATTAACCTCAATATTAATGTTGGCAGGTCTTATAGTAGCTTTTCATATTGGACAACAGCATAAAATAGGTAAATAATGACATTTTTTACATATACCAAAATAAAAAGGATGAAAAAATGATTCCTTTACAACATGGATTGATCGTTGCTGCAGTACTGTTTGCATGTGGTTTTTTGTCTTTAATAGTACGTCGTAATATTTTATTCATGCTTATTAGTATAGAAATTATGATCAATGCGGCTAATTTAGCGTTAATATTAGCAGGTAGTTATTGGAAACAAGTTGATGGACAAATCATGTACATATTATCTATTAGCTTAGCAGCTGTAGAAACTGGTATAGGTTTAGCTTTTCTTATCCAAATCTATAGGCATTATCAAACTATAAATATTGATACTGCAAGTGAGATGCAGGGATGAATTTTCTATATTTGATTATAGTTTTTCCATTAATTAGTTTTATTATATTATCGTTATCTTTGGGCAGATTATCAGACAAAATATCTGCCATTATAGGCATAACATCTATTGCTTTATCAACACTAGTAACTATTGTAATAAGTATTATTTTTTTTCAGCAAGGACAACAAATTTTTGTTCAAAGACTTTGGACTTGGATAAACTTAGGTAGTTTTAATATTAAAGTAAGTTTATTACTAGATGGTTTTTCTTTAACGATGCTTTGGATCGTTACTGGTGTGGGTTTGCTTATTCAGATTTTCTCTTCTTGGTATATGTATGCAGATGGAGAAATAGGTTATTCGAGATTTTTTGCCTACAATAATTTGTTTATTGCTAGTATGGTGCTATTGATCTTGGCCGATAATTTATTATTAATGTATGTCGGTTGGGAAGCAGTAGGTATTTGTTCCTATTTGTTAATAGTATTTTACTATAAACGTTACTTTAATTGCAGAGCAGCAATTAAGGCTTTCACCATGACTCGGATAGGTGATGTTTTCTTAGCTGTAGGGATGTTCATAATTTATGATAAATTAGGTACTTTAAATTTTAATGAAATAATTACTCAGGCTCATATACATTTTATTAAAGATAGCTACCTGTTGACATTGGTGACTTCCATGTTACTATTGGGTGCAATCGGTAAATCTGCCCAATTACCTTTACAAACATGGTTGCCTGATGCAATGGTTGGTCCAACGCCAGTTTCTGCTTTAATTCATGCAGCAACCATGATAACAGCAGGAGTTTACTTAATTGCTCGTACCCACGCTCTATTTGTGATGACTTCTGGTGTTTTATATGTAGTAGGAATAATAGGAGCAATTAGTATATTGATAGCAAGTTTCGCTGCTTTAGTACAAACTGATGTTAAACTTATACTAGCATATTCTACTATTAGTCAAATTGGTTATATGTTTGTATCATTGGGGATACAGGCATGGAATGCAGCTGTTTTTCATTTGATCATGCATGCCTTTTTTAAGGCGCTATTATTTTTAGCAGCAGGTTCACTAATATTATCATATAATCACAAGCAAGATATGAGTGAAATGGGAGGTTTACGTAAGGATCTTCCTTTAGTTTATGCGTGTTTTTTAATTGGTGGAGGTAGTTTATGTGGATTTCCCATTATTACGGGAGGCTTCTATAGTAAAGATCAAATTATATTATGCGCTTTAAGTAGTGGTCACTTTTTATTCACTGCAATATGTTTAATTGGTAGTTTTATTACTACCTTATATACATTTCGCATGATATTTACCGTTTTTCATGGCAAACAACAAAAAATACCAAGAATACCAATAGGAACAGGTATTACTCACAGTATACCTTTAATTATACTTTTATTACTGTCTACCTTTCTGGGCACATTCATTACGCCACCTTTAACTAACGTACTACCACCAGACAATCCCATAGAAAAAAATAGATTTATTGTTGAAGTAATATCTGGCATCATAACAATATTTGGAATCTTTATAGCAGCCATTTTATGGTTAGGAAATGATAAATTAGTAGTTAACTATATAAATAAGACGAAACTAGGTAAGAATGTCAATTCTTACTTGTTGAAAGGTTGGGGATTTGATTATATTTATAACAAAGTGTTCGTAGAACCTTATTTCAGTATGGTTAAATTTATAAAAGATGATCCTATAAGTAAAATAATGAATATACTAATAGTAATTTGTCAATTATCTAATAAAACTTTATCCATAAGCTCTAATGGCCTTTTGCGTTGGTATATGGCTTCAATAGGATTAGGAGCAATCATGGTCCTCGCCACTCTATTATTATTTAAGTAATTTGTATTAATAAAAAGAGTATATAGTAGTAAAATATTGAATCTATATGTACCTTAATTTTAAGTACATAAAAGGAAAAAACACCATGCTATTACCTTGGTTAATTATAACTCCTTTTAGCGGTGGTCTACTCTGCTGGTTAGCAGAATATTTTGTCATTAAAATATCACGTTGGCTTGCCTTCATTACTATGGGATTAACATTAACTTTGTCTTTATATCTATGGTACGAAGGGAACTATTATGTAGTTTCGCCGCATCATCCATCGTTAATAATTTCGCAATGGTGGCAATCTGAATTCATCATGCCATGGATGAAAAGTCTTGGTATTGATATTGATTTAGCTATCGATGGAATATCATTGCTGATGGTAATCATGACGGCTATATTAGGTTTAATGGCAGTGGTATGTTCTTGGCAAGAAAAAAAATATTCCGGATTGTTTCACCTTAATCTAATGTGGATTGTAGGAGCTGTTATAGGTGTATTCTTATCTATAGATATGTTCCTATTTTTTGTTTTTTGGGAATTAATGCTAGTACCGATGTATTTTTTAATTTCATTATGGGGATATAAATCAGATAATGGAAAAACAAGAATTATCGCAGCTACTAAGTTCTTTATCTATACTCAAGCTTCTGGTTTATTTATGCTTGCAGCTATTATAGCATTAGTATGCATTCATTATAATAATACTGGTATATGGAGTTTCAATTATGAAATTCTATTGGATACACATGTTTCCTATCAAATAGAATACTTATTAATGTTAGGATTTTTTATTGCATTTGCCGTAAAATTGCCAGTAATACCATTGCATGGTTGGTTACCAGATGCTCATAGTCAAGCACCTACGTCTGGTTCAGTAGATCTTGCTGGCCTTCTTTTAAAGACAGCTGCTTATGGAATGTTGCGTTTCATACTAACTCTATTTCCTCATGCATCTGCTGCTTTTGCTCCTGTCGCCATGTGGCTTGGGATCACAGGTATATTTTACGGTGCTTGGATGGCATATTCTTCTCAAAATAATATCAAGCGTTTAATAGCATATAGTTCTATTTCACACATGGGTTTTGTTCTTATTGCTATATACAGTAGTAGTGCTCTTGCTTATCAAGGAGCTATCATACAAATGATAGCCCATGGTTTATCTGCAGCGGCACTTTTTATTATATGTGGTCAAATTTATGAACGTGTGCATACTTTTGATATGAAAGAAATGGGTGGATTATGGCACCGTATTAAATGGTTACCAGGATTAACACTGTTCTTTGCTGTAGCTACATTAGGTATACCAGGGACAGGTAACTTTATTGGAGAATTTATGATTTTAATAGGAAGTTTTCATAATTTTCCTATAATTACCATAACAGCTATATTTGGCATAGTATTTGCTTCACTTTATTCTCTAATAATGATGCAACTGACTTACTATGGAATCGGTAGAGTATCAAGATCAAGCCATAGACTAAAAGACATGTCAAAAAGAGAATTTATAATGGTAACAGTATTAGTTTTACTGGTATTGTTTGTAGGATTTTATCCCCAATGCATTATAAATACTTCCTATACTGCAATAGAGAATATTTATAATCGCTTAATCTTTTAGAAGGACTATCAGTTGTTATGGCAATCAATCAGCAACAATTAATAGCTTTATTACCGTTATCAATAATAGGATTAACTATATTAGTTGTAATGCTATTTATTGCATGGCATCGAGATCATTTTATTAGTGCTGTTCTAACAATAATAGGTCTTAATATAACTCTATTATCACTTGGTATTGTCTTCTATTATCAGAAAGTATCTTCTGTAGATGTCACTATACTATTAAGAATAGATGGTTATTTTATATTTTATGCTGCTATAATATTATTATGTAGTTTAGCTAGTTGTATTTTTGCATATTCCTGGTTGATCTCTGTTACAGATAATAATAGAGAAGAATTTTATTTGTTAATATTAATATCTACGCTAGGGAGTATAATTCTTGTAAGTGCAAATCATTTTGCTTCATTTTTTATAGGTATAGAATTATTATCAGTTCCGATGATGGGTCTTATAGATTATGCTACTAACAAAAGATATTCTTTAGAAGCTGCTATAAAATATATGATATTATCAGCAGCAACTTCAACATTTTTATTATTTGGTATTGCTTTAATATATGCTGATTGTGGAAATTTAAGTTTTATGGAAATAGGACAATATATACATAACCATAACATACTTAAAGAACCATTATTTCTTGCCGGTTTAGGTATGATCATTACTGTATTAGGATTTAAACTGTCACTAGTACCATTTCATTTATGGACTCCTGATATTTATCAAGGAGCACCGGTCCCTGTATCAGCATTTCTATCTACAGCTAGTAAAATTGCTTTATTTTGCTTAATGATTCATCTGTTTGCATATATTCCTATCGATATCAATCCTAAAAATAGCATATTTATTATATTGGTGTCTCTAGCAATATTTTCTATGATATTTGGGAATGTAATGGCTCTTTCACAAAACAATATAAAACGTCTATTAGGATACTCTTCTATTGCACATTTAGGCTATATTTTACTCGCTTTGATTATTTTAAACAATAAATTATCAATAGAAGCTGCTGGTGTATATATGGTTGGTTATATCCTTAGTAATCTTGGTTTATTTGGTATAATAAACATTATGTCTAGTCCTTATCGTGGTTATGACAATGATTATTTGTATATGTATCGAGGTTTATTTTGGTATAACCCTATTTTAGCCGCTTTAATGACGATTATGTTATTATCTTTAGCTGGTATTCCCCTGACCGTAGGTTTTATAGGTAAATTGTATACTCTCATAGCAAGTATAAATGAGCATTTATGGAGCTTAACTATTTCTATAGTTATAGGTAGTTCTATTAGTTTATATTATTATTTACGTGTTATTATTATTCTTTATCTTAGTCCCCCAGAAAATAATATGAATCTAGATGTTAATTCTCTTTATACTTTTCCTGGTTTAGTTGTGCTTATATGTGCTACATTGGTCATGCTATTTGGTGTTTATCCAGATTATATACTTAAATTGCTAAGCATAACTATACCAAAATAATATATGTACTAAATAAATCCAAGTATTTAGTAATATAAACTAATAGTAATTCTTTAATTTTTGTTTTATACGGAGATAATAAATAATGATTACATCAAGCGAATCGATACAAAATAATGATTCAGTTGAAACATGTATGAACAACAAAGATTTTTTAATGCATCATACATTAGAAGAAGTATTGAAATCATCATCTGATCCCACTGATAAAAAATATATAGAATTAAAAAACAAGGCAGAATTAATATTCGATAATGTAAAATCTCATATTAGTAATATATCAGACAAGTATTACTTTCATACCAAAAATGCAGCAGATCGAGCTAACAATTATGTACATGAAAATCCTTGGCAAGGAATAGGTGCAGGTATGACATTAGGATTACTTATAGGCTTGATAATCTCTCCTAGATAAATGATATTTAATTTATATTTACAAACAAATACCCCCAAACTTCTTTACATTCATAAATTTAGTAAAGCAATTTTAATTGGGGGTATTTGTTGTAAACATTATGCTATTTATATAATTATGTATATAAATATTTTTATTTCTCTAAATAATATAGAATCAGAATCATTCTTCATAATGCAATTTCAATATCGCCTATTACACAACAGCAACAAGGCAAAATTTCTCCTGGTTCTACATAAGCAATAGGAATTTTCGTGTAATGTACTTCACCTTTCAGTAACCGTATTTTACAACAACCACAATAACCCTCTAAACAATTATATGTTATCAAGAAATTATGTGATTCTAATACACTTAACAAATTAGAATGTTTCTTATTGTATTCTAATACATATCCGCTATTAGCTATAGTAATTATGTTTTTTTTCATATTTAAATTTCAAATGTATCGAAATCATCTTGGGTTATTTCAGACTCAATTTGTCCCACTAAATATGAACTAATTTCTGTTTCCTGTGGTGCTACCTGTACATTATCAGATGATAACCAATCGTTAATCCATGGAATAGGATTTTTATTTGAGCTAGGAAAGGCCATGTCTAAACCTACGGCGCGCATGCGCATATTAGTAATATATTCAATATATTGACAAAGTATCTCTTTATTCAATCCAATCATGGCACCTTCAGAAAAAAGATATTCCGCCCATTCTTTTTCTTGAAGAGCTGCTTTTTTAAAAAGATCAAAACATTCTTGCCTACATTTTTTAGCAATTGTTTCCATTTCTGGATCTTCCTTATGATTACACATCAAATGTAACATGTGTTGAGTCCCAGTTAAATGTAAAGCTTCATCACGAGCAATAAGTCGTATAATTTTAGCATTACCTTCCATTATTCCTCGCTCAGCAAAAGCAAATGAACAAGCAAAGCTCACATAAAAACGAACAGCTTCTAAGGCATTAACGCTCATTAAACATAAATAAAGCTGTTTTTTCAGATCAAGTAAATCAACAACAATTTTTTTACCATTTATATGATGAATACCACACCCTAATAAATGCCAATAGTTAGTTAAATGAATAAGCTTATCATAATACGCAGATATATCTTTAGCTCGTTTTAATATTTGAGTATTAGTAACTATATCCTCAAAAACTACACCTGGATTGTTTATGATATTACGTATAATATAAGTATAAGAACGTGAATGTATTGTTTCTGAGAAAGACCATGTTTCTATCCACGTTTCTAATTCTGGTATGGAAACCAGAGGTAATAAAGCTACATTGGGACTACGTCCTTGAATAGAGTCCAAAAGAGTTTGATATTTTATATTACTTAGAAAGATATGTTTTTGATGTTGTGGCAATGATTGATAATCGATACGATCTTGAGAAATATCGACTTCTTCAGGACGCCAAAAAAAAGATAATTGTCTTTCTATTAACATTTCAAAAACCTGATATTTTTGTTGATCGAAACGTGCTACATTGACAGATTGACCAAAAAACATTGGTTCTTTTAATTGATTATTTTTATTTTGTGAAAATGTTGTATATACCATAAACCATCCTTAATTAGTTATATTAGTTATATTAGTTATATTAGTTATATTAGTTATATTTTACAAGCACCACTGTCGCAGTTGTTTTGCGAGCATGTATCGTTATCTATATCTTCTTGTTTATCTTCTGCTGAATCTCGTGTGTTTTGATAGTACAGCGTTTTTAGTCCAAACTTATAAGCTGTTAGAAGATCCTTTAATAAATGTTTCAGAGAAAGTTTCCCATTTGCAAATTTTATTGGATCATAGTTTGTATTTGAAGAAATTGATTGATCTGTGAACTTTTGTATTATAGCTGCTAAGTGTAAATAGCCTTCATTGGAAGGAAATTCCCAAAGTAATTCATATTTCTCTTTGAAATCTTCATATTCAGGTACTACCTGTCTTGATAGACCATCTTTAGATCCTTTTACAGTTATATGACCACGTGGAGGTTCAATACCATTAGTTGCATTAGCAATTTGAGACGATGTTTCTGATGGCATCACAGCAGAAAGAGTAGAATTACGTAACCCATGAGTTTTTATGTCTTGACGTAATTTTTCCCAATCTAAATGTAGTGGTTCATCGCAAATTGTATCTACATCTTTTTTGTAAGTATCAATAGGCAAAATACCTTTATAGTATTTAGTTTGATTAAACAAAGAACAACTACCTTGTTCCATTGCTAGTATATTTGAAGCTTTTAATAAATAATATTGGATCGCTTCAAAAGTTTTATGTGTCAATCTATTAGCGCTACCATCAGTATAACGTACATTATTTTTTGCTAAGTAATAAGCAAAATTTATAACACCAACACCCAATGTGCGACGACCTATTGCACTAATTTCAGCTGCTTTTACTGGATAATATTGATAATCAAGTAATGCATCTAGTGCACGAACAGTAAGTTCGGCTAGTTCTTCTAAATCATCGAGACTTTTAATTACACCTAAATTAAAAGCTGATAATATGCAAAGTGCTATTTCACCGTTTGTATCATTTATATCTTCAAGTGGTTTTGTTGGTAATGTAATCTCTAAACAAAGATTAGATTGACGTATTGGTGCCAATTTAACATCAAATGAACTATGAGTGTTACAATGATCTACATTTTGAATATATATTCTTCCTGTTGATGTACGTTCTTGCATCAGTAAAGAAAATAGATCAATTGCTTTAATTTCCTTCTTACGAATATTTTCATCTTTTTCATATTTAATATATAAATGTTCGAATTCTTTTTGATCGCTAAAAAACGATTCATACAATTTGGGAACATCTGAAGGGCTAAATAAAGTGATGCTTTTTCCTTCTATTAAACGTTGGTACATTAACCTATTGAGTTGCACGCCATAATCCATGTGGCGTACACGATTATCTTCTACACCACGATTATTTTTTAAAACTATCAAACTTTCTACCTCGAGATGCCATATGGGATAAAAAATAGTAGCAGCACCACCACGTACTCCACCTTGAGAACAAGATTTTACCGCAGTTTGAAAATGTTTATAAAAAGGAATACAACCTGTATGAAAGGCTTCTCCATTTCTAATAGAACTTCCTAATGCTCTAATTCGTCCGGCATTAATCCCAATACCAGCCCGTTGAGATACGTATTTCACAATAGCACTAGAAGTAGCATTGATAGAGTTGAGACTATCAGCACATTCTATTAACACACAAGAACTAAATTGACGTGTAGGTGTACGAACACCAGACATTATAGGTGTTGGTAAGGAAATTTTAAAAGAAGAAATCGCATCATAAAAACGTCTAACATAATCCATACGTGTATTACGAGGATAATTGGCAAATAAGCAAGATGCTACTAAAACATAGAGGAATTGAGGACTTTCATAAATTTCTCCTGTGACTCTATTTTGTAGTAAATACTTACTTTCTAGTTGTTTTACTGCAGTATAAGCAAAATTCATATCCTTGCTGTGATCTATAAAAGTATCCATATATTCAAATTCTTCTTTCGTATAATCTACTAATAAATGATTATCGTATTTACCTATTTGAACTATGCGCGATACATGTTCGTAAAGTTTAGGAGGTTCAAATTGTCCATAGGCTTTTTTGCGTAAATCAAACATCGCTAAACGTGCTGCTACATATTGATAATATGGCATGGAGCAACAAATTAACTCTGCAGCGGTTTTAATAAGAGTCTTATGAAGATCACATGTTTTCATGCCATTATAAAATTGAATTTTGGCGCGGGATATTACTTGAGAAATAGATACTTTATTCAATCCCTTAGCTGCCCTCGCTACTACTCGGTGAATTTTCTCTATATCAAAGTCTTCTTGACGACCATTTTTTTTAGTAACTAATAGACAATGACACATGTATCTTCTTTACCTCATGTAATTTAAATATTAACATTTAATACAGCTCCCATATTATATACATAATATCAATTGTAAATGAATACTATGTATAGTTTTTATATTACCATAATAAATCATAGTATTATAAATATTACAAATAAAATATTTATTTTTATTCAAAAATATTAATCCATGGTTTACTATTAAATGAGTATTTAAACATAAACCTCTGTTTAATATCGACAACTTTTTTTAAACAATTTAAATTATCTCAAATAAATATTATTATATATATAACTTTTATATAAATATATGATACAATTATTAAAAATATTTATTTGAGGTACCTAAATAATTACTCCATGAACGAACTCAAAAAAAATACTATATCAGTTAATGTTGAAGAAGAGTTAACAAATTCTTATCTTAGTTATGCTATGTCAGTTATTGTTTCACGTGCTTTACCTGATGTACGTGATGGACTAAAGCCTGTTCATCGTCGAGTATTATTTGCGATGTATGAGTTAAGCAATTTATATAATAAACCGTATAAAAAATCTGCCAGGATAGTAGGCGATGTCATAGGAAAATATCATCCTCATGGAGATACGGCTGTTTATGATGCAATAGTTCGCATGGCTCAACCTTTCTCTTTACGTTATATATTAATAGACGGACAAGGTAATTTTGGTTCTATTGACGGGGACTCTGCTGCTGCTATGCGTTATACTGAAATACGCATGTCAAAGATAGCACATGAACTATTAACTGACCTAGAAAAAGATACAGTAAATTTTATTTCTAACTATGATGGCAGTGAAAAAATCCCTGAAGTATTACCAAGTCAAATTCCAAATTTGTTAATTAATGGTAGTTCTGGTATTGCCGTAGGAATGGCAACTAATATTCCTCCTCATAATTTAACAGAAGTAATTAACGCTTGTCTTGCTTATATTGAAGATCACAATATTACTGTAAAAAAATTAATGGAATATCTTCCCGGTCCGGACTTTCCCACTGCAGCTATAATTAATGGTCAGAATGGAGTTGAAGAAGCCTATAGAACAGGACGTGGAAAAATTTATATTCGTGCTTTTGTTGAAATAGCAATCGATAATAAAACAAAACGCGAAATTATAATCATACATGAAATACCTTATCAAGTAAATAAAGCTCGTTTGATTGAAAGAATAGCAGAATTAGTTAAAGATAAACGAGTTGATGGTATAAGTACATTACGAGATGAATCAGATAAAGATGGTCTAAGAATTGTACTTGAAGTAAAGCGAGATGCAGTAGCTCAAGTAGTACTCAATAACCTTTATTCTTTAACCCAATTACAAATTTCTTTTGGCATTAACATGGTGGCTTTACATCATGGTCAACCTAAGACTATGACATTAAAAGAAATATTAGAAGCTTTTATATGTCATCGTCGTGAAATAGTAACACGGCGTACTGTTTTTGAATTACATAAAGCACGTGAAAGAATTCATGTTGTTGAAGGCTTAATAATTGCCTTGGAAAATTTAGACCAAATCATTTATTTTATTCGTAATTCTTCCAGTTTATCCGAAATTAAAATCGCTATTTTAACAAAAAAATGGAATCTAGGAAAATTAATTCAAATTACACATCATTCTAAAAGTTTTAATAAAAATTTCAAGTATTTTTGTGAAAAATCGCATATTCATGATAACAAATATACTCTTACAGAACATCAAGTACAAGCGATTCTTGATATGCGTTTACAAAAACTCACTGGATTAGAGCATAAGAAGCTAATTGAAGAATATGAAACATTGGTTAAACAAATAAACAATTTAACACATGTTTTACAGCATCCAGATCATCTTATGAAAATAATTTGTAAAGATTTAAAAATAATAAGGAATCAATTTGGTGATGCACGACGTACAGAAATTAATATCAATGGTATTGACATAAAAAACGAAGAACTAATTCATCATGAAGATGTAGTAGTCACCTTATCTAATCAAGGATATGTTAAATATCAGCCATTGACAGATTATGAAGCCCAGCGTAGAGGTGGTAAGGGAAAATCTGCTGCACAAATTAAAGAAGAGGACTTTATTGATTCTCTATTAGTTGCAAATACTCATGATACCATACTATGTTTTTCTAGTAAAGGACGACTGTATTGGATGAAAGTTTATCAGCTACCTGAAGCAAGTAGAGGTTCACGTGGTAGACCCATTGTTAATTTACTACCCTTAGCAGAAAAAGAACGTATTACTACTATTCTTCCTGTATATAAATATGAAGAAGGACTGAATATTCTTATGGCAACTGCAAAAGGAATCGTCAAAAAAACTGCCATTAACGAATTTAGTCGTCCTCGCAATATTGGTATTATTGCTATTAAATTACATGGGGATGATGAATTAATAGGTGTTGCGTTAACTAAAGGAAATGATGAAATAATGCTTTTTTCCTCTGCAGGTAAAGTGGTACGTTTTTCGGAGACTACGGTTCGGAATATGGGCAGAGCAGCTTCAGGGGTATGTGGTATTAAATTAGCCAAAAACGATTTAGTAGTATCTCTCATAGTACCTCGAAAAAAAGGTGAAATTCTTACTGTAACACAAAACGGATATGGCAAAAGAACAGCCAACAGTGAATATCCAACTAAATCTAGAGCTACTCAAGGAGTTATTTCTATTAAAGTTACTAAACGTAATGGATTGGTTATAGGAGCTATACAAGTAGTAGATAGCGATCAGATAATAATAATTACTAATGCTGGTACTTTAGTGCGTACCCGGGTATCAGAAGTCAGTATAGTAGGGCGTAATACTCAAGGTGTAATTCTCATTCGTACTGCAGAAAATGAACGAGTAGTTGGATTACAACGTGTTGCAGATACCATTTATAGAAGTGATTAAATAATATAATTAATATATGAAAAATATTTAAATAAATTGATGATTAGTATCAATATTTAGTTGAATCATGGCATATTTTTTTGATTTTGGATAGTTTTAATACAACTATGTTGTTTATTAGCAATTTCAGTAACTAAAATATTTCTGATACAAAGCGTACTACTTGGCTATCTTTTGATAAAATTAGCACAAAGATTATTTTTGATGATTATATAGGTAAAAAATATTTATTTGAAAAATAACGCTCATTCAAATGATATCATCACGATATTTGTCGCATGTTCCTAATGACTCTAGATCCTACATGAGATCTGTTGAATTATTAAAGAATCCTATAATAGAAATACAGTCTTTTTATCAAAAAAAATTATGCAGACATAATAAAATGATTGGGTAATCATCTGGAATAACAATATTCAATTTCTCAATTTTTACTAAAAAAAACTAATACAATTATATTTATATCAATATATATAAATTACACAACTAATTTAGTGAATGTTTTATAAATTGATGATCAATAGTGTATCACTTTTTATGATAAATATTCAGTTATAAGAATTTTATTTATTAGATAAATTTAAGTAAATACTGAATATTAATTATATTTAACAATATATTTCTGCTCTATTAGAGCAATATATGACTATAATAATTTATAGCTCTAAAATAAATAAAAATATTGGAGACATATGCTAGATCCCTATTTGTTACGTAATACACCAGATTTAGTAAAAAAAAAATTAGCTTACCGTGGTTTTAATTTAAATGTAGAAAAGTTACTTTCATTAGAAAAATGCCGCAAGACTTTACAAGTACAAACTGAAACTATGCAATCTAAATGTAACGTTTATTCGAAACGTATAGGTGAGGCTAAAGCGCGTGGAGAAAATATTAAGATCTTGACTGAAGAAGTAGATATTATTAAAAAAAAATTATCCTCTTCTAAATTAGATTTGAAATCTTTACAAAAAGAAATTCTGGAATTTTATTTAACTATTCCTAATTTACCAGCTGATGATGTTCCTGAAGGGAAAGATAGTAGTAAAAATAAAACCATTAGTTATTGGGGAGAATTGTATAAATTGAATTTTCCTATAAAAGATCATGTACTATTAGGAGAAAAATTAAAAGGATTAGATTTCGCTTCAGCGGTTAAACTGACAGGGTCAAGATTCGTAGTAATGCAAGGTCAAATTGCAAGGTTACATCGAGCTATAAGTCAATTTATGATTAATTTGCATAGTGAACAACATGGTTATATTGAAACATATGTACCTTATTTAGTGAACAAAAACACTCTGTATGGTACTGGTCATTTACCAAAATTTAGTCAAGATCTTTTCCATATTTCTTTTTTAGATCATGCTACAGATATGCATTATAGTCTTATTCCAACAGCAGAAGTACCTTTAACTAATTTATTCCGTAATGAAATATTAGATGAAAAAAATTTACCCATAAAATTAGTCTCTCATACACCATGTTTTCGTTCTGAAGCTGGATCTTATGGAAGTGATACTCGCGGTCTAATTCGTTTACATCAATTTGATAAAGTTGAAATGGTACAAATAGTAAGTCCGGAAAATTCAGTTCAAGCATTGGAAGAATTGGTAATTCATGCTGAAAAAGTATTGCAATTACTAAAATTACCTTATCGTAAAATTTTATTATGTGCTGGTGATATGAGTTTTGGAGCTACAAAAACTTATGATTTAGAAGTATGGTTGCCCACCAAAAATAAGTATTGTGAAATTTCTTCTTGTTCGAATATGTCAGATTTTCAATCTCGTCGTATGCACACTCGTTACCGCAGCAGTAATTTAACATCTAAAAAAACTAGTTTAGTTCATACCTTAAATGGATCAGGTTTAGCTGTAGGTCGTACATTGATGGCAATACTGGAAAACTACCAAACATCCGATGGTAGTATTAAAATACCAGAAGTATTACAAAATTACATGAATGGTTTGAAATATATCAGCTAAATAATATATTTATTTATCGCCATAAGATGGGTATGATGTAGATCATAATACAAACTATATAGGTCAATTTTTATTAAATATATCTTTATTACATTAATATATTATATCAAATATTTAACTTTATAAGTTAATAGGGTATGCTTTCATAATTATTTTTTTGGAAAATAAAAATTCTGTCAGTTCATAAAATATTTCACATAATGTAAAAAAAATTATGATAAGTTTAACTATCTTTCATCCCACAAAATAGATATGGAGTAGTAAATAGACTGGATTTTTTATGATTTAATCTATAGTAGAGATGAGGAGAAAAAATGTTAACCAGAGGTATTTCTCGACTTCGCGAAGGTATTACTTTTTTTAAGCAGTTTTCTATTCATCCCCGATCAGTTGGTAGTATTATTCCATCATCAGTAGCATTATGTAGAGCGATATTAAAAACTGTAGATTGGAATACAGCAAATCGTGTATCTGAGTTAGGAGCCGGAACAGGAGTATTAACACATCATATACTTAGTGCTTTACTGCCTAACGGTAATCTTGACATATTTGAAATTAATCAAATTTTATCTAAAAAACTAAAAAACATTAAAGATTCTCGTTTGAGGGTTTATGAATCCTCAGCAGTAGAGTTAACAGGAAATTATGATGTTATTATTTCAGGACTACCATTATTATCTTTGCCATCTAATTTGAGAGAACAAATTTTACAAAAAATTCATCTTTCTTTAATACCAGGTGGGGTATTTGTACAATACTTATTTTCTTCTCTACCGCAGCCAATGATATCCCGTTATTTTGTATGGCAACGTCGCTTAGTTTTCAGAAATTTTCCTCCAGCTTGGGTATATCGCTGTACTCATCAATACAGGTAATTATTTAGTTAGTGAATATTCTTATTAAACTAATATATATGACATATGTACATCTATCTTTGCTAAGCGTAGTTAAACGCTTAGCAAAGTTTTTCTCTAATACCAAGCAGTAATTTTTTTATTATATATGTATTACCAGCTAATATATTATTTGATATTTTATAATATGGACTACCATTAAAATCCGTAATTAACCCTCCGGATTCTTGTATTAGTAATTCACCAACTATAAAATTATAATTAATTAATCCAATACCACAATATGCATCTATTCTGTTTGCTGCAACATAAGCAAGATCTAAATCAGTTGATCCTGTTATACGAAAATCTATATTTTTAATATTATTCATAGATTTAGCTATTGCACTAATGTATTTAGCCAAATACTCTCTATATTTTAATGAGCAGTCGATCGCAAAAAGAGCACTTGATATATTCCGCAGATGATTATTACGAATGCGATAACTATTTAACTGTGTACCTTGACCACGTACTGCACTAAATAGCTCATTCCGTAGTGGATCGTAAATAACAGCTATTTCTGTACGACCTTGGGTAATAAAGGCAAGAGAAACAGAAAAATGAGGTAAACGTTTCATAAAATTACAACTGCCATCAATAGGATGAATAATCCAAATGGGATTTTTACTTTTTACCAATAAATTATTATTTTCTTTAGTTAAAATAGAGTGATTTGGATAAAATTTTTGTATTATATTTCTAATAATATCTTCTAAAGCCATGTTAATAGCAGAAAACACACTATCACCATTACGAAGATTATTTGACACTATATCTGATAGTTCATAATTTTTTAAGATTAAACTTCCAGCCTTACGTACAGCCTGAACAGCAATATTAAGCATTGGATGCATAGTATTTCTCAATAAATATTAAAATAATAAATTATTTTTTGTTATAAATATAATTTTATAGATTACTAATCTAGTATTCACAATCATTTTTTATAAAGTAAAAAAATGCTTTTTAATTATTACTATTGAAGTGATGGATTTCATTAAACGTAAATATAAACTACCATATATAAATCTATATGTTTATGAGAGTGTCATTATCTACTTATATAAAATTTATAGATTACATTTGGGTTAATTTTTATATCTATTTTAAGAGAATACACAGGATATAGTTAATGTAAAACACTATTTTACATTTAATAAAGTATGTATCACTAATAGTGAAATTATATATTTCATATAAAAAATATCTTATCAAAAGATTTTACTATTATTAAAGATGTTTTTAAATACATAAGAAATAATAATTTTATTATACAGGAGATTTATAGTCAATTATGAAATTACCTATTTATTTGGATTACGCCGCTACTACTCCTATAGATCCACGAGTAGTACATAAAATGATGCAATATTTTACTTTAGATGGTAATTTCGGTAATCCTTCCTCCCGTTCTCACAGGTTTGGTTGGCAAGCTGAAGAAGCTGTTGAAATAGCTCGTAATCAAATTGCTGATTTACTAAACGCCGATTCTCGGGAAATTATTTTTACTTCAGGAGCTACTGAGTCAAACAATTTAGCAATTAAAGGAATAGCTTATTCTAATCAAACAAAAGGTAAACATATAATTACTAGTAAAACTGAACATAAAGCGGTACTAGACACTTGTCGTCAACTAGAATTAGATGGTTTTGAGATAGATTACTTAACTCCTCAGAATAATGGTTTAGTGAATATTAAAACTTTGGAATCAACCATCCGTGATGATACAATATTAATTTCTATCATGCATGTTAATAATGAGATAGGAGTTATACAAGATTTAAATACCATTAGTAAATGTTGTTATGATAATAATATTATTTTTCATGTAGATGCTGCACAAAGTGCAGGTAAAGTTCCTATTGATCTGCAACAATTAAAAGTTGATTTGATGTCTCTATCTGCACATAAAGTTTATGGACCGAAAGGTATTGGTGCGCTTTATATAAATCGTCAATTGCTTATCAAAATTAAACCTCAGATGCATGGTGGTGGACAAGAACGTGGAATACGTTCTGGCACTTTACCGGTACATCAGATTGTGGGTATGGGGGAAGCCTATTTTATTGCTAAACTAGAAATGCACTCTGAAATGAAACGTATAATTATATTGCGAGATAAATTATGGGATGGAGTAAACCAGAGGGATGATATAAAAATCAATGGTAATTTATTACATAATGTGGGGAATATATTAAATCTTAGTTTTACTAATATACAGCATGAACAGTTGATAATACTTTTAAAAAAAGTAGCAATATCATCAGGGTCGGCATGTAATTCAGCTACATTAGAACCTTCCTATGTTTTACGTACATTAGGTGTGCCAATAGATCTAGCTCTTAACTCATTCAGATTTTCTTTAGGTCGTTTTACATCAGAAGCTGAAATTGATTATACTATTGCTTTAATCAACAATAAATTAAATGCAAAATAAACATTTTTAATATAACATATGAGGTTTGTTAAACATAAAATTGTTATTTATAAATTAAATATCCAAATATAGTATTCGTAATTTAATAAATGGAAATTCATATGACAATTGAACGTACTTGTTCAATAATAAAACCTAATATAGTTGCAAAAAACTATATTGGTGCTATATATGACCGTTGTGAAAGAGCAGGATTTATAATAATTGCTACTAAAATGCAACATTTAACTAAAAATCAAGCTAAAACTTTCTATATTAAGCATAAAGACAAACATTTTTTTCAGGATTTGATTAACTTTATGATTTCAGGTCCGATAGTAGTTTCTATATTAGAAGGTGAAAATGTCATTAAGCGCTACAGAAATTTAATGGGTGATACTAATCCAGAAAAAGCACTACCTGGCACATTAAGAGCAGATTATGCCGATAGTATTACTGAAAATGCTATTCATGGTTCTGATGCATTGGAATCAGCATATTACGAAATTTCATTTTTTTTTAAAGAAAATGAAATTTTTTATCGAACTCGTTAAAATTCACTAAGAATAGAGATATTCTCTTATCATTAGCGTAAATATGAGTAATAAAAATTTTTTTTGCTTGGAATTATAAATGGTAATCATGAGGTTAAATATATGTCTAAGCAAAAATTAATGCTATCTTATACTGGTACTACAGAACATTATTCTAAAATAAAAAAAATTAATTTACTGAGTTTCAATCGTTTGCAAATGCGTGATTTTTTTATTTCATTAGAAGAAAAAGCTTTTAATGCTGATCAAGTTATGCAATGGATTTATCATTATCATTGTGATAAGTTTGAGATAATGACTAATATTAGTCAAAGATTACAAAGTAAATTAAGTAAATTGGCAATAATTTCTGCACCAGAAGTAGTAGAAGAGAAATGCTCTGCTGACGGAACGATCAAATGGAGTATGAGAATAGATGATCAACTTATAGAAACAGTTTACATCCCAGAAAATAATCGTTCTACATTATGTATATCCTCACAAATAGGTTGTACAGTTGGATGTAAATTTTGTGCCACAGGGAAACAAGGATTTAATCGTAATTTAGAAGTTGCTGAAATAATTGGGCAAATTTGGCAGGCATCCAAAATTCTTAGAGAGACTAAATTATCGTCTCGTAAACGTTTATTTACTAATATAGTATTAATGGGTATGGGCGAACCTTTATTAAATGTAAAAAATGTAGTATCTAGTATACATATTATGTTAGATAAATTCGGGTTCGGCTTATCAAAACGTAGAGTTACTATATCTACAGCTGGAATAGTACCTGCTATATATAAGTTAGCAAGCATGATCGATGTAGGATTAGCTATATCATTACATGCTCCTAATGATTTAATAAGAGATAAAATAATGCCTATTAATAAAAAATATAATATAGCTATGCTATTAGCTGCAGTGAAGCATTATATTGAAAACGGTGTTGCTAATAGGGGTAAGATAACCATTGAATATGTAATGTTAAATCATATTAATGACAGTGTAGAACATGCTCATCAACTAGCTAGATTGTTAAAAAATATACCTAGCAAAATTAACTTGATTCCTTGGAATTATTTTAAGGGTTCATCTTATCTTCGTAGTTCTGATTCTCAAATTAACATTTTTGCGAAAATTTTAATCGAATATGGTTTTACGACCATAATCAGAAAAACCCGTGGTGATGATATTGATGCTGCATGTGGTCAACTTACGGGCAATGTTATTAGTCGTATTAATCATTAAACAAATAATTATTAATTGAAGTATTTATTTATTACATAAATATGGTTATTTCTGAAATGTAGAATACTTCTGTGGATTATTTCCCACCATGAGATTAGAGTCATATAATTTATCATTATATAGAATTAACCATTCTATTTAAATATGGTATATAATTATATAAACTATCAGACAATATTATTCAATATTTTTGAAATTCTTTATTAAGCTTTTACTGGTAGTAATTTTTCTTATGAACATGAATTATTAAAAAATATCTCTTAGTTGTAGAAAATACAAGCTTATTTATGTACGTAAGATACATAATGGCTAAGGGTGCCTATATTACTAATATAATGGATGTTAAAATATGAGTGCATATAGTTGACATTTATATTGAGCAGCAAAAGTTTTTAAACTGACTAGGTGTTACTTACTCTACTGATGTTGATTTTTATCATCGTATTTCTTTTATGGGTATTAATACAGGTTATAATACATTGGTTGAATCAACTCTGCGTCAAGTGGATCATTTAGGTATTACTAATGCTGGTTATTTGCGTTTAGTTTATTCTCAGAAAGGACAATATAAGAATTTCCTTAGGTGCTGATCCAGTAGAATAAGTCAAAGTAGGATTTGATATACTCTTTGTATCTTATCGCGGTATTGTATTAATTTTATTGTTGGTCCAAGCTGTGCAAATAAATAATTTGAGGTTATTAATACTGTTTCTATTTTAGCAAAAATATTGGAATATATTATAACACCAATAGATGTATCTATTATTGGATGTGTAGTCAATCATCCTGGTTAACCACTAAATTATACCATTAAATTATTGTTGGTCATAAACAACAAAGTTTTGACAATAAACTATAATTGATAATACTGACTGAATTAATGAATTAGAAATACGTTCAGGCATAATGTTTGAAAAATAAATATATGCCAATTTATGAAAAATAACTATCTTTTTTGTAAGATAGTTTCAATAAGTTAATTTAGTGTTAGAGAGATTGCCAATTGGGAAAAAATATTAAATCCGTGCGCGGAATGCATGATTACTTACCTGTAGATACAGTTTTTTTGCGAAAACTGGAAAAAGTTATTCAAGATGTTTTAAGTAGCTATGGTTATAAAGAAATTAGGTTACCTATTGTAGAAAAAACGATTTTATTTGAGAGAAGTATTGGAGAATTCACGGATGTAATTGAAAAAGAAATGTATACTTTTAATGACCGTCATGGTGAAAGCTTAACATTACGTCCAGAAGGAACAGCAGGGTGTATAAGAGCTCTTATTGAACATGGTTTGTTAGATCAAAAAGAACAACGTTTATGGTATATTGGTCCCATGTTTCGTTATGAAAGACCTCAAAAAGGCAGATATAGGCAGTTTTATCAAATTGGCGTAGAAGTTTTTGGATTAAATGGACCTGATATTGATGCAGAATTGATAGTAATGACCGCACGGTGGTGGAAAATGTTAGGAATAACTAAATACGTGCATCTTGAATTAAATTCTATAGGTTCTTTAGAATCTAGAACAAGATATAAAAAAGCTTTAATAAATTTTCTTGAATATCATAAATCTAATTTAGATGAAGACTGTTTATATCGTCTTTATAACAATCCATTAAGAATTCTAGATAGTAAAAATCCTAAGATACAATTATTGCTTAATAACGCACCTATTTTAAAAGATTTTTTAGATGATAAATCTACTAGGCACTTTAAAGATCTTTGTACTATTTTAGATGACTTAGGCATTACTTATACTGTTAATCAAAAATTAGTACGTGGATTAGATTATTATAATCTTACTGTATTTGAATGGATAACTTCTAATTTGGGAGCTCAAGGTACTATATGTGCTGGAGGACGCTATGATGGTTTAGTGTATCAATTAGGAGGTCAGAAAACTCCAGCTCTTGGTTTAGCAATTGGTCTGGACCGTTTATTATTATTGATGCAATATATAAAATTACAGAAACAGGCTATACAATCAATTGATATTTATATTGTCATTATTGATAATAATGTAAAGTCTGCAGCCATGCTAATTGCTGAAAAATTAAGAGATACAATTCCTCAGTTAAAATTGATTACTGATTTTAGCAATCGTAATGTAAGAAAGCAATTTTCTACTGCAGCCAAATTAGGTGCACGTATGGCATTAATAGTAGGAAGTGATGAAGTTAAGGAAGGTTTTATTACCATTAAAGATTTACATACAGGAAAGCAACAAATATGTCATCAAGATGACATGCCCTATATATTTAAAAGGTTTATGAAAATAAATTAAGTTGCAAAGGTTGATTTGATGGAACCATATAAACCCAAAACTAAGCATATGAATATAACAAATATATTATTTCCTATACATTGGAAGAACTTGTTAATTTATATGATAATAATATTAAGTACTTTAGTTATTGGTTACTTGTATTGGATCGCGCATCAAGAAAAACTACTACAAATTGATTATCTTATATATCAGGAAATTACCCATATTAATAAACTAGATAAAAGTAAATTATTACCAGAAATAGATAATTTTCTTAATAAAGATCACCATATATATGGCACTTTGTCTGCTCTTCATATAGCAAATATTTTGGTTAATGATCATAAATTAGATCAAAGTATTTTGCACTTGCAAAATGGAATGAAATATATAAAAAATCCTGATTTGCTAGCAATTATAAAAATGCGAATAGCTCGTCTCCAAATAGAACAAAATAACATAAAAGAGGCTTTAAACATTCTAAGTTCTATTAAAGGAAATACTTGGGCAGCAAGTGTTGCAAATATTAAAGGGGATGCTTTTCTTAAAAAAGGGGATAAAAACAATGCAAATAAAGAATGGTTAAAAGCGATTTCATTAAGTAAAATGAATTTATTAACTCAAATGTTAACAATAAAGATAAATAATCTTTCGATAAATTAGATGAAATCTGTTCAAAAACTACTTATAATTAGTATATTGCTTTGTCTAAGTAGTTGTAGTGTATTCCATGCGCAACAATCGATATCACGAAAAGATAATACAAATGATGAATTTTTGCTTAAACAAAATTGGAATTTTTCGTTAAGCCACCTAAAGGAAATAGAATTTTATTCTTTTTTACGTCCGGCTTGTAAAGACAATATCATATTTGCAGCTAATCGCTTTGGTATAATTAGAGCCATAAATTTAAAAAATGGTAAAAAAAAATGGAGTACAAATCTATCCAGCAAAAAAATAATTTCTTTATTTAATTATCAATTTTTTTCCAAAATAACATCATTTTTACATTGTGCAAAATTTATTCAGTTTTTGAGCGGAAGACAATCAATTTTACTTTCTGCAGGTATAGCAGTTAATGGTAATTATATATATGTTGGTACGGAAAAGAATCAATTATATGCATTAAATGCTAATGATGGATCTGTTTTATGGAAAACTACATTAATGGGTGAAGCAATGTCTTTCCCAGTCATTAGTAATGGTTTAGTATTTATTCATACGGCTAATGGAATACTACAAGCTATAAATCAAAATACTGGTAACGTACTATGGAATATTCATTTAGAAGAAGATCCAGTACTGCTTTCTATGAAAGGAGAGTGTGCCGTAGCTATTAAATCAGATAAACTTATCATTGGTAGTGATAATGGTTCTGTGAAGGCCTTCTATATTAATACTGGAAAATTACTTTGGCAATACAATATTACTATTCAGGTAAATGGAAAACCAGTTTCTCGTTTAAGAGATGTTGATAGTACACCAATTATTATTGGTAATATAGTATATTGTGTAGCATATAATGGTCATCTTACAGCTCTTAATTTAGAAACGGGGGCAGTTATATGGCAGCAAGATATTGGAAGTATACGAGATGTAGCTGTAAATAATGAATGTATTTATGTAGTTGATCAGAATGATATTATTTGGAGTATTATACAAGATAATGGCCAAATAAAGTGGTCTCAAAAATTCTTACATCATTTAACATCACCTATAATATATAAAAAATTTTTAGTAGTGGCGGATGATAGAGGTTATCTGTTTTTCCTTAATATTGCTAATGGTTCTATTATTTATCAACAACATATCAATAATTATGGTTTTATAAGTAATTTATTAGTTGCTAAAGATAATCTTATTTTACAATCCAAAGATGAAAAAATATATTCTTTTACAGCTGGTAAAAAAGCTATTAAATAATGGATGCACTGTTTCTTATTAAGAAATGATTTAAGTAATTTTAGGATAATTGATTGTAAAAATTAGGAAATATTATGTTATCAACGATTATTGCATTAGTTGGTCGTCCTAATGTGGGAAAATCTACACTTTTCAATTGTTTAACAGGTACTCGAGATGCACTTGTATTAAATTCACCTGGACTGACGAGAGATCTTAAATATGGTAAATTCACTGTAAAAGGTTTTAATTTTGTTGTTATAGATACTGGTGGTATAGAAGATACTACAGATGGTATTGAAACAGAAGTAGTAGACTTATCATTATCAGCCATTGATGAGGCTGATATTATATTTTTTATGGTAGATGCTCAAACAGGTTTAATGCCAACAGATAAATATATTGCTCATTATCTATATAAAAACAAAAAAACTACGTTTTTGATTGTTAATAAAGTTGATGAAATAGCTATTCCTATAGCTATTACTGAATTTTATGAATTAGGTTTCACTGAAATATACCCGATTACTGCTTCACATAATCGAGGTATTTTAAATATTTTAGAAAAAGCACTAATACCTTGGATCAATAACAGTCATAATAAACAAATAATTAAAAAAAATAACTTATTATTTCCACAAAATGTTTACAGCCAAAAGCAACTATCTATACAAATTGCTATAGTAGGACGTCCTAATGTAGGTAAATCAACGATTGCTAATCGTATTGCTGGTAAAAATCGTGTGATAGTATCTGAAATTCCTGGTACTACACGAGATAGCATTAGTATCCCAATAATATATGAAAAACGTGATTATATTATCATTGATACTGCTGGAGTCCGTAACCGCAATAAAAGAAATAATAAAATTGAACATTTTTCAGTAATAAAAACCATGCAATCTATAGAACAATCTAATGTAATTATATTAGTAGTTGATGCAGTAGAAGGTATAATACACCAAGATATTTGTTTACTTAATTTTATATTTAAGAGTGGTAAGCCTTTAGTTATAGTAATAAATAAATGGGATATGTTGAACAAAAAAAACAAGATATTATTTAAAGAGATACTCAATCATCGTTTATATTTTGCTAAATTTATCCAAACCCATTTTATATCTGCGTTGCATGGCATGGGTATGCAAAATTTGTTTAAATCGGTAAGAGAGGCTTATGAGAGTTCCACTAAACATATTAACACTTCTATTTTAACACGTATTATGTACATGGCCAAGGAAAATAATCCTCCTCCATTAATACATGGCAGACGTATTAAGTTAAAGTATGCTCATGCAGGTGGATATAGTCCTCCTATTGTAGTGATTCATGGAAATCAGACAAAAAATATTCCTGAATCTTATAAACGTTATTTGATAAAATATTTTCGTCTGTATTTAAATATTAAAGGTACCCCTATTCGTATTCAATTTAAAGAAGCACCAAATCCTTTTATTGAAAAGAGTAAGAATTGCAATTTCCGGAAAAAAAAACGTAGGTGTTTAACAAAATTTTAAAGAAAAATGCCCAGTTAAAAATATAAGATGTTATTATGTACCGTATTTTGATAATATAGTAGTACTAACTAAGAATATTGCATATTAAAGCAATATCTTACATACTTTCATTTATTAATATTGAGATATTAATATGTTACGAATTGCTAAAGAAGCTCTTACTTTTGACGATGTTTTACTTGTGCCTGCTTATTCTACAGTGCTACCTCATATGGTTAATACTCAAACAAATTTAACAAAAAATATTTCTTTAAATATCCCTATTATTTCAGCAGCAATGGATACTGTAACTGAAGCAAAATTAGCAATTGCTTTAGCACAACAAGGAGGGATAGGTTTTATTCACAAAAATATGTCTATAAAAAAGCAAGTAGAAGAAGTAAAGAAAGTAAAGAAATATGAAAGTGGCATTGTAACAGATCCCACGACTGTAAGTCCTTTAACTACGTTAAGAGAAGTCAAGGTGTTGACTGAACTTAACGGTTTTGCTGGTTATCCTGTAGTCAATGCAAATAATGAGTTAGTTGGTATTATTACTAAGAGAGATATAGGTTTTATTACCGATCTAAATATGTTAGTTTCTGAAGTAATGACTCCTAAAGAACTATTAGTTACAGTGAAAGAAAGTGAATCTCGTAATGTTGTCATTCAAAAAATGCATGAAAAAAGAGTTGAAAAGGCACTTATTGTAGATGATAATTTTCACCTTGTCGGCATGATTACTGTAAAAGATTTTTATAATTTAGAGAATACACCAAATGCTTGTAAAGATTCTTTTGGTAGATTACGTGTAGGAGCAGCAGTAGGCGTTAATAATAATCAAGAAAGAATTGAGGCCTTAATAGAAGCAGGAATTGATATATTACTGATCGATTCTTCTCATGGACATTCTCAAGGAGTATTAGAAAGTATTCGTAATACTCGTGCGAAATACCCAAATTTAGAAATTATAGGAGGTAATGTTGCTACTAGAAAGGGTGCATTAGCATTATTACAAGCAGGTGTAAGTGCAGTGAAGGTTGGTATTGGACCAGGTTCAATTTGTACTACTCGCATTGTTACCGGTGTAGGTGTACCCCAAATTACTGCTATTTCTGATGCGGTCGATGCTTTAGAGGGTACAGATATTCCGGTAATTGCAGATGGAGGTATTCGTTTTTCTGGAGATATAGCTAAAGCTATTGCTGCTGGTGCTTCTTGTGTGATGTTAGGCTCTATATTAGCCGGGACTGAAGAAGCTCCAGGTGATATTGAACTCTACCAGGGTCGTGCCTTTAAATCTTATCGTGGTATGGGTTCATTAAGCGCAATGAGCACTGGTTCCGCCGAACGTTACTTTCAACTAGTTGATAATACTGTAGAAAAGCTAGTACCAGAAGGAATAGAAGGTCGTGTGGTATATAAGGGATATTTAAAAGATGTGATACATCAACAAATAGGGGGATTACGGTCGTGTATGGGATTACTTGGCTGCTCGACTATTAGAGATGTGCAAACAAAAGCAGAATTCGTACTCATTAGTAGTGCAGGAATTTTAGAAAGTCATGTACACGATGTTATCATTACTAAAGAGTCACCTAATTATCGTATGGGATTACATCCTTTATAAAAATATAATATTTAATGTTTTAGAATAACTTTATGACCACTAAAAACATTTACAAACATAGTATTTTAATTTTAGATTTTGGGTCACAGTACTCGCCTTTAATTGCACGCCGAGTAAGAGAGCTAGGAATTTACTGTAAATTATATCCCTGGAATGTTTCAAAAGAAAAAATTATTTTATTTAATCCTAAAGGTATCATTTTATCAGGAAGTCCTGAAAGTGCGACTTTATTTAATGCTCCTTGTATATCTGAGTATGTGTTTGATGCTGGGGTTCCTGTATTAGGCATTTGTTACGGTATGCAAATCATGGCCATGCAATTAGGTGGAAAAGTGGAAATATCTAATAAGTGTGAATTTGGACATAAACAGGTCAAGATAGAAAAAGATATTACATTACTTCGTGATATTCAGGATAATATTAGTTTTGATGGAAAAAAATTACTAGATGTTTGGATGAGTCATACCGATAAAGTTACTTTACTTCCACCTAATTTCATAAATGTTGCAAGTACAGAAAATTGTAAATTTGCCATTATTGCTAACATATATAAAAATTTTTATGGTTTACAATTTCATCCAGAAGTTACTCATACTACTCAAGGTATTAGCATACTTAAGCGTTTTATTTTTGATATTTGTCATTGTAATTCCGAATGGATTTCTGTGAACATTATTGATCATATGGTTGAAACTATTCGACATCAAGTAGGTAACGATAAGGTTATTTTAGGCATTTCAGGTGGTGTAGATTCAGCAGTTACTGCTATCTTGTTGCATCGTGCAATTGGAGATAATTTAGTTTGCGTATTTATTGATAATGGTTTGTTGCGCTTAAATGAGGCTTGTCAGATTAAAAATATTTTTAAAAAAATTTTTGGGTTAAAGATATTACATGTACAAGCAGAAAAACGTTTTTTGAAATCATTGAGTGGTGTCGTAGATCCTGAACTCAAACGTAAAATTATTGGTCGTATTTTTATTGAAATCTTTGAAGAAGAAGCTAATAAAATCAGAGGAGTTAAATGGCTAGCTCAGGGTACTATTTGTTCTGACATGATTGAGTCATCGGTGTCGATTACTCCTATAACTAATATTATTAAATCACATCATAATGTTGGAGGTTTGCCGAAAAAACTTAAATTAATGTTAATAGAACCATTAAAAGAATTATTTAAGGATGAAGTACGTAAAATAGGTGTAGAATTGGGTTTACCGGATGATATCATCTATCGTCATCCATTTCCAGGACCAGGATTAGCTATACGTATACTTGGTAATGTAACAAAAGAATATGCTGATTTACTAAGAATTGCTGATGCTATTTTTATAGAAGAATTACTTATTGCTAATTTATATAATAAAATTAGTCAAGCTTTTGCTGTATTTATTCCGGTACGTTCAGTCGGTGTCATGGGAGATAAGCGTAAATATGAATGGATTATTGCTTTACGTGCTATAGAAACTATAGATTTTATGACAGCTAAATGGGTTAATTTACCATATGAATTTCTAAGTTACGTTTCTAACAGAATTATTAATGAAGCACAGGGAATATCTCGTGTAGTTTATGATATTAGCAGTAAACCACCAGCTACTATTGAATGGGAATAAACTAAGTATTATTATGAAATTTTTAATATAAGTAATCTTTATAAGATTTATCCTAATTGAAGGGTGCTTATGATATTTATTTAAAATAATATTAAATAGCACCAAATTTTAAATTTTATCAGTAATACACAGATAATCTAGTATTATATTATGATGATTAGATGGTTGGAAATTATTAAAAACCTGTTCTACGCGTCCATTTTCATCAATAAGGAAACTCATACGATAAACGCCCATGTAAGTTTTACCCATGAGACTTTTTTCACCCCATACTCCAAATTTTTTACATACCTCATGATTTGTATCCGATAATAAATTAAAATTTAATAGCTCTTGTTCTACAAATCTATAAAGTTTTTCCGGTTTATCTGTACTAATACCTAATATTTCTACCTTTGCTTTTTGAAATTTATCCATATTATCTCTTAAGCCACATGCTTGGAGTGTACATCCTGGAGTCATTGATTTTGGATAAAAATAAATAAGTAATCTTTGTCCTATAAAGTCTGATGAACTTACTTGTTCACCATCTTGATCAGGTAAGCTAAATTGGGGGACTAAATCACCTATTTTCAGAGTATTCATCATTAAAACCTTAAATATTATAAATAATTTATTTTGCTACTAAACTAGTAGAAATAATAAATTTATTACCGCACTTTAATCTTCTTATATTAAAGAAGATATTGGTAAAGTAAAAGATATATTATAAAAAATATATCTTTTACTGAAAATAATTACGTAATAAAACTAGAAATTAGCGATCCTAATAGGTAGGATATTAACATATTAAGTTTTTTTATTAATAATTAATGTGCTATTTTGATTAAATCATTATTTAAGATAATTACTTGAATCACACAATACATAATACTTTAATAAATATATATGATCATAGTAAATAAAAGATAAACTAAAAAATAATTAAATCACGTTAATACAATGAAGAATTGAAAGTATTTATATATTTAAGGATATAGCATGCAAATGTTTACGGGAAGTATTGTTGCCCTTGTCACTCCAATGGATGACAAAGGATGTATTGACCATACAAGTTTAAAAAGATTAGTTAATTATCATGTTGTCAGTGGCACTTCAGCAATTGTTTCTGTAGGCACTACAGGTGAATCTGCTACCTTAAGTCATAATGAACATACTGATGTCGTAATGCGAACTTTGGATATCGCTGAAGAACGCATTCCAATTATTGCAGGTACTGGAGCAAATGCAACTTCTGAAGCTATAAATTTAACTAAAAGATTTGAAAATTCCGGGGTTATTGCTTGTTTGAGCGTCACTCCATATTATAATCGACCAACTCAAGAGGGATTATACAATCATTTTAAGGCTATTGCGGAAAATACTCAATTAAACCAGATAATTTATAATGTGCCTTCACGTACTGGATGTGATATTTTGCCTGAAACTGTGGCACGTTTAGCTAATCTTAAAAATATAATTGGAATAAAAGAAGCGACAGGAAACTTATCACGAGTGAGTCAAATAAAAGAAGTTGTTCATAAAGATTTTGTTCTCATTAGTGGAGATGATGCTACTGCTTTGGATTTCATGCAATTAGGAGGACACGGTGTTATCTCTGTAACAGCCAATATTGCTGCTCGTGAGATGGTAGAAATATGCAGATTAGCTATAGCAGGTAATTTGACAGAAGCACGTTTACTTAATAGACGCCTGATGTCTTTACATCAAGCACTTTTTTGCGAACCTAATCCCATCCCCGTAAAATGGGCGGCAAGACAACTAGGATTAATTAATAATGATACTTTGCGTTTGCCAATGACACCTCTAACTGATACAATGAAACCTATTGTACAACAAGCTCTGAAAAAAGCTATAAAATAAGATTGGAAAAAATGTGATTGGAAAAATCATATCGTCTATGATTTATAAGAGGAAAATACTAACTCAACTGATCATATTTTGCAAAATATTTCTGACTATGATGCACATAGGAGATTTCTACAGCTACACCTACAGAGCAGATATTGATACTAATAGACAATACTTACTCAATCAGAAGACTGATGAATTACAAGAATTAAATATACCTAAAGATTTTAGTTTAAAAATAAAAAATAAAAAAATTCAGGTATCCAACATAGTAAAACCAGAGGAATTAGCAGACAAATTAGATATACGACCTCCAATGCAATTACTAAAACTTATTAACGGTGAATATATTGATTCTGCAGATGATACATATGAAGTGTTGATTGATGGATATTGTAATTCTTTATGGAATAACATAATTAAAGTGATGAAGTATCGAAATGTTCCAATTTATGTAGATAATATTAATCAACAATTAACAACTTCTTGGATTACTTGGAAAATTCCTGAGTATATTCCATATCATAGTAAGTATAAAATTACTTTGAAAGTGCAAAATAATAAACAAATATTGATTTTAAAATTAATCGACTTACAAAGTTACCAAAAATCGATTACATCTGCAATACAAAGACACAAATATAATGCTTTAATGATGAATGAAATAAGCAAAGGACTCAATAGAATATATTATGCACAATATATGAAATGATATAATTTCATAAATAGTATTAAATACTAATTTGTATTTTTGTAAATGTTGTACAGAAATTTATTCTTGGTTGTGTTAAATGATTGAAAATCAGAGTAATAAAAAGAACAAGTGCTGCCATTAAATTGCAGCCTTCTAACTACTATATAAAATATATTATCTTACAAGATACATATTGAAAATATTAAGCGATTAATGTTTCTATAATTTTTTGATACATCAATCTTAATCTTTGTAAATCAGAAACTCTCACAAATTCATTAATTTTATGGATAGTTGCATTAACTGGACCTAATTCTACTATTTGTGCACCTATGTAATTAATAAAACGACCATCTGATGTACCACCCGTAGTAAGTAATTGAGGTTTTTTCTTGTTATAATAGACAACTGAACTTATTACAGCATCAATTAATTTACCATGCGTAGTCAGAAAAGGTTGTCCGGAAATATGCCAATCAATAGTATAATGTAATTTATAACTATTAAAGAGTTCCTCTACCCGTTGACAAATTTGTTTAGAGCTTAATGCAGTACCAAATCTAAAATTAAATTGAACAAATAAGCTACCTGGAATTATATTATTCTGACCAGTACCAGATTGTATATTTGAAATTTGCATACTGGTAGGCGGGAAAAATGAATTGCCTTTATCCCATTCAATCTTAATAAGTGAATTTAATAATGGTATTCCCCGATGTATGGGATTATCTGCTAAATGTGGATAAGCTACATGACCCTGAATACCATGGATAGTTAAGTTACCTGTTATAGAACCACGTCTGCCGTTTTTTATTACATCTCCTATTATTTCTATACTAGAAGGTTCTCCAATAATACAATATTCTATTTTTTCTTTCTTAGCGATCAGACGTTCTATTACTTTTAATGTTCCATTAATAGCACTAGTTTCCTCATCGGAAGTAATTAAAAATGCAAGACGTCCTTTATGATTAGGATATTTTTTTACAAAAGATTCTGCAGCAACCACCATAGCTGCAAGAGAACCTTTCATATCAGCTGCACCTCTACCAAATAGCATCCCATCTAATATCACTGGTTCAAATGGAGGATGCTTCCAAATACTAACATCACCTGGAGGAACTACATCAGTATGCCCTGCAAAAACTAGAGTTTCTCCTATTCCGTGAGTTGCCCAAAAATTATTGGTATTACCAATATTTATTATTTCTATTTGAAAACCTATGGCTTCTAATCGTTTTATTAATAATTTCTGACATCCAGCATCGTTAGGACTAAGAGATGGGCGACTAATTAATTGCTGTGCAAGTGCAATAACTGGACAAAACATATTTTCTGATTCCCCAAATACAACTAAATATACTTTATATTAAAAGATTAATAATCTATAATTAACTATTATTTTAACAACCTACATAGATTTAAGTTTAATTTAATTTATTTAAAATAGTATCATTTTTAATAAAATATGTAATTTTTAAATACAACGTTTATATGCTAAAAAGCTCCTCACAATGAATTAAATGATGAAGGCTTATAATCAAATATATAGATATATTTATTTAAAATATCTATAATAATGCATATTAATTAAAAATTAATCTACAGATATATGCGATATTTAATACTACAGTTATTTATTTTACTAAAATAGAAAATAATTGAAAAAACAGAAGCATTACTTGCTGACGTTGGTTAAGCTCACGGGATGTGAGTGATTAATTACAAATAATAATAGCTATTAGTACGTGACATTTTTTTTATTAGGTAGTTCGATTACAAGTAGCTGGACCAACTTCAACCATAATTTATCTAATTTATGGTATGTTTTGCTGTTTTATCGTACTGCTTTAGAATAGCTAATGTTACATCTTCCATCGATTGGGTAGTTTTGTTTATTACGCCAGGGATTTTTATGGTGAAAAAGCTTCGTATGAGACTTGATTTATATACTTTATGAACTTGGCCCTGACAGGAATTTTTGATATCACATGTATAGCAATTTATGTAAATTACTGGCATTATTTTAAGACGAGACCGCAATTATTAATAGCTTTGCCTTATTAAGGATTTATTGAATATGATTTGCCGAAAGGTTTTTGTTTTCTGCAATTAATATAATTATTTTATTTATGGTAGTAAGTAAGCTGAGTCTTTTTAAGTAGTGGTTAGTTATTATATGGTAATCCCGGCAACTTGTATTTATTGACTGAAAACATATTTTTTGAAAGCATGGATTGCTTTTGGATTTTGCTTGAATTGAGTTAGTAGGAATTGCAGCTGATGTAGTAGGGCAATTAATACTATAATTTTGTGCTTATCTTTTTTATATAAGTTGGTTTATACTGCCCTTTGAGTTGGATCACAGTGCCTTTGTTACTTTTTTCCCAAGCTTGGAGTACTTTATGTTATATTAATTTTTAATAGAATTAAATTCTACTAAATTTTTGTTATTTTGTTTTAGACCAGCCGTAAAATAAGTAAGAAATTACATATTTGCTATATTAAATTGGATGATCCTAATCACTTATATTATTTCTGCGATGCATTGGTGTATTGTGCTAATGCTAATTTTATAATGTTTTTTATACGTAAACGTGTGTCAATTATTCATAAACTTTATTAATAAATACACCAGATATGAATGAACATCTAAACTAGATAATTTATCTTAAAAAATTTAGCATAATATGCTTATATTATGAGTTTTTTATCTTTTTAATTAAGGTTTCAATAAAATTGAACTTTAATTATTTTTACCCACGCAAAATAAATTTTCATGTATATTGAAGTCTGCTCTTAGCATTTGCTGATTAATTATATAATTAAACATTTATAATAAGTTGATATAATTTATTACTCGTAAGTTGACAGATTTATTGAGAATTTATCATGACAGCTCAAGGTCATATTATTTTTGCTATTGCTATTACTATTTTTGCTAAGCGTGCTATATTAGCCGTATTGCTCGTCAATGCTGATTGGTGGCATTTGCTTCCAGCAGCTCTTTTGACTTGTTTGCTACCAGATATTGATCATAAGAATTCTGTAATTGGTCAAAGAATTAGATGGTTATCTATACCAATAGCGCGAGTTTGCGGACATCGTGGTTTTACCCATAGTTTATTGTGTATAGTATTGTTATGGTTGTGTTTATATTGGTTATATTCGTTTCCCAAATGGTTGATGCCACTTGATGTAATTCAGGGAATGATTATAGGATATCTTAGTCATATTATGGCTGATATGTTAACTTCAGCTGGAGTGCCTTTATTTTGGCCATGTCGTTGGAGATGCAGTTTGCCTTTACTAAAAACCAAAACAAATTATCAGATTGAACTTGAGCGTATTCTATGTTTCTTACTTATAAGTTATGCTTTCTGTGCTCCTACAAATATAAATTTATTTTTCATAAAACCTTTGTTTAATTATTTTCATAATAGCATTAACCATTTAATTAATATATAATTAAGAGTTATCTCTCTGGAACAAGAATTATTTAATAGTTAAACCTAACATTAAGTAGACACGATAAATTATAAATCGTATTTATTTTATAAAAATTTTTAAGTAATTTTTCACCATATTAAACTAGTAGATAGAAAACCTTGTCCAGTTGCAGGTAAACTGGATGAAATGGCTATTTACGATACAAGCGGATACTATGATAAAGATCATTATCTTTTTATAGCAGTTCTTCAGTATGGAAAATAAATAGATGAAACTGCTTGTCATAATATCTCAAGTTTAGAAATTTGCCAATTTTCCAGAGGAAGTATCAGGATGATTATAATGTAAAGTTAATCAAAGTGGGTTGTTTATTTATATATTAATAAGAAACATTAGATATCTAGCATCTGCTATATACTTATAGGTAAACAAAATAATGCTATTAAAAATCCTACAATTCATCTAATATAATTTTTATATATATAAAAATATGCATACATCTATGTATATGATTAAATATAGTATTTTACTATAAATATTTAACATCAAGGAAAATATTGTGGGTTTTCTTTCTGGAAAACGTATTTTAATTACTGGTATTGCTAATAAGCAATCTATTGCTTGGGGTATTGCGCAAGCTATGCATAAGCAAAAGGCTATATTAGGTTTTACTTATGAAAATAATAGATTAAGAATACGTGTAGAAGAATGTGCTAAAATAGTAGGATCAGAAATTATATTACCATGTGATGTATCAAACGATACAAGTATAAAAGATTTTTTTTGTAAACTATCTGAGTTTTGGAATAAATTTGATGGTTTTGTGCATTCCATTGCTTTTGCTCCTAGTGATCAATTTGTTGGTGATTATGTAAATAATGTTACTAGAGAAGGTTTTAAAATTGCTCAGGAAATTAGTTCTTATAGTTTTGTGGCAATGGCTAGAGAATCTCGTAGTATGATTAATAAAGGTGGATCTCTTCTTACATTATCTTATTTAGGATCTGAACGTGCTGTTCCATTTTATAATGTTATGGGTCCAGCAAAAGCATCTTTAGAAGCTAATGTGCGTTATATGGCTCATGCTCTGGGTCCTGATGGCATTCGTGTTAATGCTATTTCTGCCGGGCCAATACGCACTTTAGCAGCTAGTGCTATCAAAAATTTTCGTAAAATGTTAGCTGAATACACACCAAGAACAGCTCTACATAGAAATGTTAGTATTGAAGATATAGGTAATACTGCTGCATTTTTAGTTTCTGAATTAGCTCTTGGGATAACGGGGGAAGTAATACACGTAGATGGGGGTTTTAATATTGCTTTTTAAAATAAATTGCTTTATTATCATAAATAATAATTACTTTCATAAGATTATTAAGTTAATATAATTAAAGTCATATTCAAATTGATAATGTAATTTAAATAGTATATAGTACTTATATTGTAGCTATATAATATTAATTATATTATTTATTCTTAACTCCAACACTAATAAATAAAATATGTTACAGGGTAATCCATTACTCAAACAGCTCAAAAAACAACTAAACGCTAAAATGCCACGTGTAGAAGGTGTAGTAAAATGTACTAAAAATTTTGGTTTTCTTGAAGCTAATAGCAAAAAAAACTATTTCATTCCTCCAACAAACATGAAAAAAGTCATTCATGGTGATCGTATTATTGCTGTTATTCATACTAGCGAGGAAAAGCGTGAAATAGCTGAACCAGAAATATTAATTGAATCTTTTTTAAAAAGGTTTATTGGCAAAGTTATTCAAAAAAAAGAAAATAACTTTTTTATTATTCCTGATCATCCTATAGTAAAACAACATATTATTCCTTGTCAGGTCGCGACAAATTTACAGCATAATTTTAAGATAGGAGACTGGGCTATTGCTGAAATCCGTAAACATCCCTTAAAAGATAATTGTGGCTTGTATGCAGAATTAACGGAATTTATAGTGAGAGAAGATGATTCTTTAGTACCTTGGTGGGTGACTTTATCTCGTTATAATTTGGAACGTCATGCTCCTAAAGCGGAAAATGTAGAATTATACAATGATCATCTTATTCGTAAAGATTTGACTGATATTAATTTCATAACAGTAGATAATAGTAATACTGAAGATATGGATGATGCAGTTTATGTTGAAGAAATATCTGATGGGAAACTACGTTTAAATGTGGCTATTGCTGACCCTACTGCTTACATTTCAGAAGGAAGTAAATTAGATAAAATAGCTGCTCAACGTGCTTTTACTAATTATTTACCTGGTTTCAATATTCCGATGCTACCAAGAGAAATTTCTGATAATATTTGTTCATTACATCCACATGTGCCTCGTCCAGTATTGGTTTGCTCTGTTATCGTTAATAGAGATGGAACTATTTCCCATGAGATAATTTTTTTTACTGCATGGATTACATCAAAAGCTAAATTAGCTTATAATAATGTTTCTGATTGGTTAGAAAAATCAGGTAATTGGGTACCTCCCAATGATCAAATAGCTAGCCAACTTCACTTATTACATGATCTTTGCCTAATACGTAAGAAATGGCGTCAAGATCATGCGTTAGTTTTTCATGATCGTCCTGATTATCGATTTATTATAAATAAAAAAAATGAAGTAACAGATATCATTGCTGAACCTCGTCGTATCGCTAATCGTATGATTGAGGAAGCTATGATAGTTGCTAACATATGTGCTGCTAAAGTACTTTATGAAAATCTAGGATTCGGAGTATATAATGTGCATACTGGTTTTGATGCAGTTAAAGCTGAGCAGGTATCATCTTTGCTTGCAGCACATGGTATTATCGTAGATACTAACAATATTAGAACATTAGAAGGATTCTGTTTACTTAAGCGTAAACTTAATGAACAACCTACGAGATATCTTGAGAGCCTTATAAGACGTTTTCAATCGTCTACAGAAATAACCACAAAACCAGGACCACATTTTGTTTTGGGGTTAGAATGTTATGCAACTTGGACTTCTCCTATTCGTAAATATGGAGATATGATAAATCATCGTTTGCTAAAAATAATTATTAAGGGTGAAAAAACAATCTGTCCGGCAGAAACATTAACAACTAAAATAAGCGAAATGCGTCGTCTTAATCGCTTGGCAGAAAGAGATATTACAGATTGGTTATATGCTGATTTTTTATCTCGATTTGCTGGTACACAAAAAAAATTCACTGCGGAAATTATAGATGTTGCACGTAGTGGCATGCGAATCCGCTTGTTAGAAAATGGTGCCTCTGCGTTTATTCCTAAATTATTTATTCATGATATACCTAATGAATTAACTTATAGTTATGAAAATGGTACGGTACTTATTAAAAATGAAATTATTTATCGTATATCTGATATGATTAAAGTATCAATTGATGAAGTACGAAGAGAAGATCGTAGCATTATTGCACGTCCTGTGTGTGCTTTTATCTAATAATCTGATTATTAGATAATGACTACAAATGAATAGATACATTCATCTATATGATGTTATTATATTATTTAAAGGAGTTTATAATAGATGTTAAAGTAAATATTGGATTAGTCGATTCTGTAACCGGACGACCAACTACTATATAGTCTGCACCAGATAAATGAGCTTGTTGAGGTGTCATAATACGACGCTGATCATCTTCATCCATATCACTATTAATGAAACGTATTCCTGGAGTAACTAATATAAAATCCTTACCAAATATCTGCTTAAAGTGATTAGCTTCTTTAGGAGAACATACAACTCCATCTAAATTGCATTCATATGCGAGTCGCGCAAGTCGTTCAGCATGTTCAAATGGTGTAGAATGAATTCCTATTTCATATAAATCTTGTTTTTCCATACTTGTTAGTATAGTGACAGCAATTAGTTTAGGCGCATCTTTACCTAAAGAATCCAATATTTTACGTGCAGTATTCATCATACGAGTTCCACCATTAGCATGAAGATTTAACATCCATACTCCTAATTCTGCTGCTGCTGCTACAGCTCGTCCCGTAGTATTAGGTATATCGTAAAATTTTAAGTCAAGAAAAACTTCAAAACCTCTTTCTTGTAAAAGCTTTACTAAGTAAGGTCCAAATAAAGTAAACATTTCTTTGCCTACTTTTAGTCTGCAGCTCTCAGGATCAATGCAATCAACCAAAGATAATGTTTCATTTAAATTCTTATAATCAAGAGCAAGAATAACGGGAGAATTGTTTTTTTTATGTAAATTAGTCATATTTAATTTTATTGTTTATCGAAAAAAATTATTTTAACTTATATAATCATTTATTTTAATGTTAAAAAATAATTATTTTTATTTTTTAAGAAGAATACTGTTAGTACCTCTAATTCAGATTATTCATATCAAAAATCTTGTTCATAATTTTTTATTAAAAAAAAAGAAGAAACAATTTTAATACACGTAAATGCAATAATTAATAACCATGATAACAATATCGCAAAAATTAGATCCCAAGACCAATGCATTCCTAAAAAAAGCCTACTAGCCATCACTGCATCAGCCCATAAAAACAGAAATACAACAGTTTTAATGTAGCGACGAGGCCAAAGTAATATAGTAGCTAATAGAGACCAAGTAGTTACAAAAATAGAATGACCAGAAGGAAATGAAAAACTGCTTTCTTGAATCCAATAATTTTTTAACCATCTAGGTATTTGAGTATCTTGGGATAACATAATTGAAACTATATTAGTCACTTCATCTCTTCTAAGATGATGAAATATTCTTTTATCAAAATTATGTATTTTTGACAACCATATCATATAAGGGCGTGGTTCTTTTATTTGTTCTTTAATAAAATGTTTAGTAAGCTGACCTGTTATAATTATACTGTTCATTATTATTATTAATAAAAAAGCACTTTTGAAACAAAGTTGCAAACAACGTACTATGTAAATACTCAATAATATGCTAATTAATATACTACACGGAGTATTCACAGTTTCTGTTATAAAATAAAAAAATCTTATTAAAAATGCACTATCTTTAAATTCCCATTTCCATTGAGAAAACCAAACGATCAATGGTAGTAACAATAGTAAAATTACACTGCTAACTGTATATCTAACTGTTTTATACATTTTTCTTCTTTTGATGACCTATAAAATTAACTTTTCATTTATTAATCAAATTATTTAAGATATTTTCATGTTAACCATATTATGGAATACTAAATTCTAGTTTACTAAAAGTAGTAATTCTAATATGATCATAATTGCTAATGGATTTTTTTGGATAATAGTTAAATGCAAATTAAAAAAGTGGCAAAAACTAAACTACCAACTCCATGGGGAGATTTTCTGATGATCGGGTTTGAAGAGTTATCAACAGGTAACAATCATATTGCATTAGTTTATGGAGATATTAATTATCAATGCCATGTGTTGGCTCGTATACATTCGGAATGTTTAACAGGAGATGCTTTATTTAGTTTAAGATGTGATTGTGGTTTTCAATTAAAAGCAGCTTTAAATGCTATTGCTATGGAAGGATGTGGTGTTCTTATTTATCATCGTCAAGAAGGACGTAACATAGGATTACTTAATAAAATTAGAGCATATGCCTTACAAGATGCTGGTTATGATACAGTAGAAGCAAATCATCAATTAGGTTTCGCTGCTGATGAACGGGATTTTACTCTCTGTGCAGATATGTTTAAATTGCTCAGCATTAATAAAATTAGATTATTAACTAATAATCCTCGCAAAGTAGAAATTCTCAAATCAGCAGGAATTAATATTATTGAACGTGTGCCATTAGTTGTAGGTCGCACTTCGCATAATTCACATTATATTGATACAAAAATAACCAAATTAGGTCATATAATTCCAAAAAAATGATTACTATATATTTTATAGTATATTACGTATTACGTAATGTAAAATTCCCCCATTACGATAATAATTCAATTCCTTGTCGGTATAAATACAACAATTAACTTTTATTATTTCTTTTAATGTATTACTATTACTTTTTATGTTGACAGTTACATTAGATCTTATTTTTATCTTATCCAAATCAATAATATCAAAATATTCTTCTCCAGTTAACTGAAGAGTCTTTCTAGTAACCCCTTTAGGAAATTCTAATGGTAGTATTCCCATTCCAATTAAGTTAGACCTATGAATTCTTTCAAATGATTCCGCTATAACTACATACACCCCTTGTAATAAAGGTCCCTTCGCTGCCCAATCACGACTTGATCCACAGCCGTATTCTTTACCTGCTATTATAATAAGAGGAATATTATTTTTTTGATACTTCATTGCAGCATCATAAATGGTGAGTAATTCTCCACTAGGAAAGTGTTTAGTGTAACCTCCTTCTTTATTAGGCACTATTTCATTACGTAAACGAACATTAGCAAAAGTACCGCGTATCATGACTTCATAATTTCCTCTACGTGATCCATAAGAATTAAAATCACTCATTTTAACACCTTTAGATAACAGATATAATCCTGCCGGACTATCTACGCTTATATTTCCTGCTGGAGAAATATGATCTGTTGTGATTGAATCACCTAATATAGCAAGTACCCTAGAATTACAAATTGCCTTAATAGGTTGGATTTGTTTTTGCATTTTATTAAAAAAAGGGGATAAACGAATATAAGTAGAATTTTCATCCCAATTATAATTTTCTATTTTTCTGGTTACATTAATCTGCTGCCATTCTTTAGTACCTTTAAATATATCGGAATATTCAAAACGAAACATATCATTATTTAATAAATTTACCGCATCAGCTATTTCTTCCGGAGAAGGCCAAATATCTTTTAGATAAATAGGTTTTCCTGTTCTATCTTCTCCTAGCGGATCTTTGATTAAATTAATTTTGATATTGCCAGCTAAAGCATAAGCAATAACTAAAGGTGGTGAAGCTAACCAATTAGTTTGAATTAAATGATGTATGCGACCTGGAAAATTACGGTTTCCTGAAAGGATAGCACTTACTACCAAGTTGTGTTCTTTAATAATATCTTCAATATTATCTAATAAGGCACCTGTATTACCAATACATGTTGTGCATCCATATCCCACTAAATTAAAACCTAATGTATCTAAGTAAGGTGTAAGACCTGCTTTATTGAGATAATTAGACACTACTTTTGAACCGGGCGCTAAAGAAGCTTTAACCCAAGGTTTACGTTTCAACCCCATGTGTACAGCTTTTTTAGCTAATAATCCTGCTGTCATCAACATATTAGCATTAGATGTGCTTGTGCATGAAGTAATAGCAGCAATAACTATTGCACCATGATACAATTTATATTTTAGGCTATTTTTTTTAGTTTTATATGGTATAATATTTTTATTTATTAGGTTATTTTTAAAATTTTTAAAAATTGAAGGTACTTGATGCAAGGGTATTCTATCTTGAGGTCTACACGGTCCAGCTATACTTGATTCTACATCATACATATCTAATGATAATGTGCTGGTAAAAATCGGTTCATCTCCAGAATTTCGCCATATACCCTGAGCTTTTGCATACTTTTCTACTAAATCAACTTGTGTACGATTTCTACCAGTTAAGCTCATATAATCTAAAGTTATTTGGTCTATAGGAAAAAAACCACAAGTAGCCCCATATTCTGGAGTCATATTAGCAATTGTAGCTCTGTCTACTAGAGGTAAATGTATTAATGCATCTCCATAAAATTCAACAAATTTACCAACTACACCATGACTTCGGAGCATTTGAGTTACAGTTAATACTAAATCAGTGGCAGTAATACCTGGACGCAACTTTCCTGTAATTTTAAAACCAACGACATCAGGAATTAACATTGATACTGGTTGTCCTAATATAGCAGCTTCTGCTTCAATCCCACCTACTCCCCAACCTAATATTCCCATAGCATTTATCATAGTAGTATGTGAATCAGTGCCAACTAATGTATCAGGATAAGCTAATCTTTCACCGTTAGAAACACTAGACCAAACAGTCTTTCCTAAATATTCTAAATTTATCTGATGACATATACCAGTGCTCGGAGGGACAACTCTTAAATTATTAAAAGCTTTCTGACTCCATTGTAAAAAAGCATAACGTTCCTTATTCCTTTTCATTTCTAATTTTACATTTTCGTTAAAAGCATTATTATCACCACATCTATCTACAACTACTGAATGATCTATAACTAAGTCTACTAATGATAAAGGATTAACATTTTTCATGTCTCCTCCAAGACGTTTAACAGCCTCTCTCATTGCAGCCAAATCAGATACAGCTGGTATGCCAGTAAAATCTTGCATTAAAACACGTACTGGATGAAATCCTATTTCTCTTTCTAAATGAGCATCTTTTTGCCACATTACTAATGCTTCTATATCCTCTATAGTAACCAAATCCCCATCCTGCCAACGAATTAAATTTTCTAATATTATTTTTAATGATTTAGGTAAATAATCGATATTTCCTATTTTCTGAGCAGCAGTAAGAAGACTATAAAAGTAATATTTATCCTTATATACTGTTAATATCTTTTTACTCTGTTCACGTAATGTTAAAGACATAACTACTCCTTTAATTGACAATCATTAAATATAATATACAATATACCACAGGTTACTTCACAGGAAGTTCAATATCTTTAAACATACATTCAATTTCTTGATTAGATCTTAAACTAATTGCTGTATCTACTACTTCTCTAGTTAGATGAGGGGCAAATCTTTGAATAAAATCATACATATAACCTCGTAAAAAGGTAGTACGACGAAATCCTATTTTTGTAGTACTTTTAATAAAAATATCTGAAGCTTTAATAAATACTAGATTAATATCGGAAACAGGATTAATTGCTATACTAGCAATAACCCCTACTCCTAAACCAAGACAGACATATGTTTTTATGACATCTGCATCTGTGGCTGTAAATGCGATACGAGGAGTCAACCCTACTTGATTAAAAGCAGCATCTAATTCAGATCTACCGGTAAAACCAAAATTATAAGTCACTAGGGGAAATTGTGCTAAATCTTGTATAGAGATCTGTTGTTTTTTTGCTAAAGGATGATTTGGAGTAACTACAATGGTACGATTCCAATGATAACATGGCAGCATAACTAAATCATTATATAGATATAGGGATTCTGTTGCAATAGCAAAATCTGCATTCCCTTTTAAAACTGTTTCCGCTATTTGTATTGGTGATCCTTGATGCATGTGTAATGATACATATGGATAACGGCTTATAAATCCTTTAATAACTTGAGGTAAGATGTAACGTGACTGTGTATGAGTAGTAGCAACATACAAAGAACCTTTATCTGGCCCTGTATATTCTCCTGCAACAGATTTTATTGCATCAACTTTCAAAAGCACTTCACGTGCAACACGTATAATATCTTTACCGACTGGTGTAATTTGTGTTAAGTGTTTACCTGTACGAGCAAAAATTTGTACTCCCAATTCATCTTCCAGCATGCGTATTTGTTTGCTTATTCCAGGTTGTGAGGTATAAAGTCCTTGAGCAGTGGAAGAAACGTTAAGATTATGATTAACTACTTCTACTATATAACGTAACTGTTGCAGTTTCATATATTGTATCCTGCTACTGTAAAGCTAACTATACTCCTCAATTAGGAGTTATTTATAAAATAGATAGAAAAATTTCTTTACTTTTTGTAAGTATCTGTAATAAAAGATAATTTTTAAATCAAGACAAATATTGAAATTTAATACATTACGTTTTTATGTTTCTATTGATAATTATCAATAGAAACATTAAATCAGTTATTTTTACACTTTATTTTTTGCAGTAATATACTGTAGTTTTATTTTGGGGTACTAGTAGCTAAAAATACTGGACTAACTTTTTATTCCAAGTAAATAGGCATAATGTTTTAACAAAATTTATTAATACATATTCCTAATTAAAATGATAGTGATCAACATGTTGATTTGTTATTTTTAAATTTATATATTTAATATTCTTCATACCAGGAGATAATTCATATTATGTGCTGTTTAATAAATCGCTATTGCTATGCTAAATATTGATAGTTGTGGTGGGTATCATATGATTAATTGAATACAATAAATTGCACCTGCTTTGGCAGAGTATAATTTTTACAAATGAATTAATAATCAGACAACCTAATTTTTAAATTTTTAATTCAATTATCTTTATTCTACTATAATAAAAAGAAATTTATGATATAAGTAATAAATAAACTTACTATTTTAGCAGCGTATACTTTACTCTTAGTTTTTTAGTATTTATATGATATTAAACGATAACAAAAACATTATTCATAATTTAAACAACAGAAGCTAGATCTCAATAAGAGGTAATTAAATGATTCATCTGTGTACTCTAAAAATTAAATATAAATTAATGAGGTGATACAGACTAAAAAAAATGTTCCATGAATATATTCATGCTATGTGAAATACGTTGAAACAAGGTTTTTTTAGGAGGTACATATTGTACTTTTATAACGTTAAAGTTTTTCATAGAATTAATTATAAATTCATCACTAGTAGCAATAACATCAATTAAACCTTCTGATAACGCTTGTTTTCCATAGCAATGGTCTCCATTAGCTACTCTATCAATATCTAAAGTCGGTCTCATTTCATGCACAAATGATTTAAATAATTTGTGAATTTCACATAAGTCTTCACGAAATTTTTTCCTATCATCTGGAGTATTTTTGCCAAATAGTGTTAAAGTACGTTTATATTGTCCCGCAGTATGCAATTCGATATCAATATTATTACGTTTTAATAAACGATGAAAATTAGGAAACTGAGATACTACTCCAATTGAACCAATAATGGCAAATGGTGCTGCTACAATACTATCTGCTACACATGCCATCATATATCCACCACTAGCAGCTATTTTATCTACGGTAGTAGTTAAACGTAACCCAGCATTACGAATTCTTTGTAATTGTGAAGAAGCCAATCCATATCCATGTACTATTCCACCGGAACTTTCTAAACGCAGTACCACTTCATCCCCTGTGTTTGCAACAGCAAGAATTGCTGATATTTCTTTTCTTAAAGAATTAACCTGAGAAGCATATATATCTCCTGTAAAATCGATCACATATAGAGTAGGTATCGCTGGACTACTGTTATTTTGTTTATAATCTTTATTTTTTCTTTTCTCTTCTTTCTTCTTCTGTTTTAACCATCGTTTTTGCTCATATGGATTCATCTTAACTAGTTGCATTTGTTCCTTCATTTTTTGATAATTATCGCTTAAGCTAGTTAAGCTTAACTCCTCATCTGGAATTTTATTGCGCTGAAAAATATTCATAATTAATATAAAACATATAACAATAATAAATATTACTGTAACAGTTTTTACACAAAATAATCCATAAAGAATCAGTAACTTCATTATACCTACCTATATAAAAATATAAAGAATGCTATTCGAATGTAGTGAGGAATATACAATATATTGTAACTTATAATTTTTATTTTTACGATATATAAAATCGTGTTATTGATCTTAGATCAACTCCTTCTTAAAAAGATTATAAAATAACATATATTATATTAAAATTCTTGTTGTAAGAATACAAATAATTATATGTCTTAAAATAAGATTGACATCTTCTTATATATAGTTAAGTAATGTATCTTATTAATGTTTTATATTGTAATTATGAATCTCAGATCTTAGTAAGATTCTCATCATTAATTCATGATATACGCTCCAAAATTATATGCCAGTGAATTATTAAACAAATTTCAGAAAATTAATTATGTGTAATAATCAAACTACCGTACAATTAATTACTAAAAATATAAGTTATCGTGAAGATCCTGCTAATGTATTTTATCAGCTATGTGGTGAACGTGCAGCTACATTATTACTAGAATCGGCTGATATTAATAGTAAACGTAATCTAAAAAGTATCTTGATAATAGACAGCGCATTACGTATTACTGCAAGAAATAATGTTGTACGAGTAGAAGCACTATCAAAAAATGGAAGTGATTTACTTTCTTTATTAGACGTTAGATTACCTGGAAATGTTATTGAGATAAAAACTTCTTACAGAGAAAGAGAAATAACATTTCCTCGTTTAGAAAAACTACAAGATGAAGACTCTATTCTAAAATCATCTTCAGTATTTGATATATTACGTTTAATTCCTAAATTAATTGCACCAGTAGAAAATAAACAAGAAGCAATACTTTTAGGTGGATTATTCGCTTATGATTTAGTAGCTAATTTTGAAAATTTACCGTTATTACCTAGTGAACAACGTTGTCCGGATTACTGTTTTTATCTAGCTGAAACACTTCTTATTATAGATCATCAAAAATGTCAGGCTAATTTACAAGCAACTGTTTTCCTACCTTCTATGAGTGAAATGCATAGATTAAAAATGCGTGTAGAACAGCTAAGTAATGAAATGGTAAAACCTATAAAACCATTACCGGTAGAAAGTATAAAACACATGACATTAAGATGTAATCAAACTGATGAAGATTATTGTAATGTTGTTTATCGTATGCAATCAGCTATTCGTAGAGGAGAAATATTTCAAGTAGTTCCATCTCGACGTTTCTATATACCATGTCCTTCTCCCCTAGCAGCTTATGACATATTAAAAAAGATTAATCCTAGTCCCTATATGTTTTTTATGCAGGATAATGATTTTACTTTATTTGGAGCATCTCCAGAAAGCTCATTAAAATATAATTCTGATACTCGACAAATAGAAATATATCCTATTGCTGGTACCAGACCTAGAGGTCGTCATGCAGATGGATCATTATATCCTGATTTGGATAGTAAAATTGAACTAGAAATGCGTACTAATACCAAAGAACTTTCAGAGCATATTATGCTCGTTGATTTAGCACGTAATGATTTAGCTCGTATTTGTGTTCCAGGAAGTCGTCATTTAGCAGATCTCACTAAAGTGGACCGATATTCTGTAGTTATGCATTTAGTATCGCGTGTAGTTGGTACTCTAGATAAAAATCTAGATGTATTGCATGCTTATAGGGCTTGTATGAATATGGGAACTTTAACAGGTGCACCAAAAGTACGTGCTATGCAATTAATATCTGAAGTAGAGGGTATACGACGTGGCAGTTATGGTGGAGCTATAGGTTATCTTACAGCTCATGGTGATTTTGATACTTGTATTGTAATACGCTCTGCGTATATTGAAGATGGAGTAGCTACTGTACAAGCTGGAGCAGGAGTAGTTATTGATTCCTATGGGCCAGCGGAAGCTGAAGAAAGCCGTAATAAAGCACGAGCCGTGCTTAATGCTATTGCCATTGCTCATAATTGTAAGGAGATCTTTTAAGATGCATATCTTGCTCTTAGATAATATAGATTCATTTACATATAATTTAGTTGATCAACTACGTATTTTAGAGCATCAGGTAATAATATATCGTAATACTGTGCCCCTTTCAATAATTATTGAAAATATAAATAAATTAAATAATCCAATACTTATGCTATCAGCTGGACCTGGCACTCCGGCAGAAGCAGGATGTATGCTGGATTTAATAAAAATCCTACGTGGGGTTGTTCCCATAATGGGTATTTGCCTAGGTCATCAAGCAATTATAGAATCTTATGGTGGTTATATTCGACCAGTAAGAGAAATTTTACATGGAAAAGTTTCAGAAATAACACACGATGGTAAAGCAATGTTTTCAGGATTAAATAATCCATTAGCAGTAGCCCGTTATCATTCTTTAGTAGCTGTTAATGTACCTACAGAACTAGTTGTCAATGCATATTGTAATGATATGATCATGGCTGTGCGTCATGAAAAGGATAGGATTTGTAGTTTTCAATTCCATCCTGAATCTATTCTGACTACTTACGGAGATAAACTACTAGAACAAGCCTTAAATTGGATACAATTAAAACACGAAGAGTAATAAATGCAATCTATTATGGAAAAACTCTATTCATTCCAATCATTAACTTATATAGAAAGTCAAGAGCTTTTCACTTCAATCATTAATAAAGAAGTAAATTTAATACAAATTACTGCGATACTAATTGCTATAAAGATGCGTGGAGAATCTCCGGAAGAAATAGCTGGAGCTGCTAGCGCCTTATTAGAAAAAGCACAAAATTTTTCCCGTCCAGATTATAATTTTGCTGATATTGTGGGAACTGGAGGAGATGGTAGCAACACTATTAATATTTCTACAGCTAGTGCTTTTGTCGCTGCTGCTTGTGGTTTCAAGATTGCAAAACATGGCAATTGTAATATATCCAGTAAATCTGGTTCAGCGGATTTGTTGCAGGCTTTTAATATTAATTTAAATATGTCTGCAGAACAATCTCGCATTGCACTAGATAATTTAAATATTTGCTTCTTGTTTACACAAAAGTATCATCCGATATTTCAGTATGTTATGCCGATGCGTCAGCAATTAAAAACACGGACATTATTTAATATATTAGGTCCCTTAATTAATCCTGCACGTCCAATTATGTCTTTAATTGGAGTGTATAACAGAGAATTAACCTTACCGATAGCTCAGACTTTAAAGTTATTGGGATATAAACGGGCTATTGTAGTATATGGTGGGGGTATAGATGAAGTAGCTTTACATAGCTTAACACATGTTACTGAACTCAATGGCGATAAAATAATTAATTATGTAATTTCTCCGGAAGATTTTGGATTACCTTTTTATCCAAAAAATAGTCTTAAAGGAGGTACACCAAAAGAAAATTTCGATATTTTTACAAAATTACTTCAAGGAAAAGGTAATAAAGCTCATGAATCAGCAGTAGCTATTAATGTAGCAATGCTAATGAAAATTTTTGGTAAAGAGGATTTATATCAAAATACTAAAAATGCATTAGATGTTATTCGTAGTGGACAAGCTTACGAGCGCATAAATGAGTTAGCAGCAAGGAGGTAAAATGCAAGATCATGATATTCTTCACAAAATAATTAAACATAAAATTCAATGGATTAAAGATAGCAAAGCAAAAACTCCTTTTGAAAAGTTGTCTAAAATAGTTCAACCTGCTAAACGTTATTTTTATAAGGCTCTCGACAACATTAATACATCCTTAATTTTAGAATGTAAAAAAGCATCTCCTTCACACGGAATTATAAGGAAAGAATTTAATATACATGAAATTGCAAAAACATATAGTAAATATGCTTCAGTAATTTCAGTAATAACAGAAGACAAATATTTTCATGGTAATTTTGATTTTTTATCTACTGTAAGTGGGTTAGTTAGCCAACCTATACTTTGCAAAGATTTTATAATTGATCCATATCAAATTTTGTTAGCTAGATATCATAAGGCAGATGCTATCTTACTGATGCTTTCTATTTTAGATAATCAACAATATGCTCGATTAGCTAATTTAGCTCATGAACTTAACATAGGAATTTTAACGGAAATAAATAATGAGGCGGAATTAAAAAGAGCTATTGAACTAAACGCTAAAGTAATTGGTATTAATAATAGAAATTTGCATGATTTATCAGTAGATTTGGATCGTACAAGAAAACTATCTTTAAAAATTCCACAACATATTAAAATTATTAGTGAATCAGGTATTAACAAATATGAAGATATCATTAAATTGAGTAATTTGGTCAATGGTTTTTTAATTGGTTCGGCATTGATGCTTGAGCCAAATATGAATCTTGCTGTAAACAAATTATTATTTGGGGATAACAAAATTTGTGGTTTAACCAGTGCTGAAGATGCAAAAATGGTTTACCAAAAAGGTGCGGTTTATGGAGGTTTGATTTTTGTGGATAGATCATTACGCCTTGTTAATAAAAATAACGCATTGCAAATTGTTAATAGCGTACCACTAAAATATGTTGGAGTATTTCGTAATGCCGAAATTTTTGAAATAATTAAATTAACAATGAAATTAAATCTATCAGTTATTCAGCTTCATGGTAATGAAGATGATACTTATGTAACTATATTACGTAAATCACTACCAACAAATACAAAAATATGGAAAGCGATCAGCATTAAAGATGCAGTTCCCGATCTAAATGGCACCAATATAGATCGATATATTTTTGATAATGGTGAAGGTGGTACTGGACATAGCTTTAATTGGTCTTTATTAAAAGATAAAAAATTACACAATGTTATGATTGCCGGTAATTTAAACATAAATAATTGTGTTCAGGCTGTCAATTTGGGAGCTGCTGGACTAGATTTCAATTCAGGAGTAGAAATTAGACCAGGTGTGAAAGACATAACAAAGGTTACAGCCGTATTTAATAGATTAAAGGAATATAAATTAATTAATTCTCATAGAAATCAGCAAATAGAAGGAAGATAATATGAGTTTAATGAATCCTTATTTTGGTGAATTCGGTGGTATGTATGTACCGCAAATTTTGATACCAGCTTTATATCAGCTAGAGAAATATTTTGTTAATATGCAAAATAATCCTAATTTTTGTCTAGAATTGCGAAATTTATTAAAATACTATGCTGGTCGTCCCACCCCATTGACTCTTTGTCGTAATTTGACCAAAGGTACTAAAAGTCGTATATATCTCAAAAGAGAAGATCTTTTACATGGGGGAGCACATAAAACTAATCAAGTTTTAGGGCAATTACTGTTGGCCAAAAAAATGGGGAAAAATGAAATTATTGCAGAAACTGGAGCAGGTCAACATGGTATTGCCATAGCCATGGCTAGCGCTTTATTCAACATGAAATGTCGTATTTATATGGGCGCAAAAGATTTAAAACGGCAATCTTTAAATGTTTCTCGTATGCATCTGATGAAGGCTAAAATAATTCCTGTATATAGTGGTAATGCTACCTTAAAAGATGCATGTAATGAAGCAATGCGTGATTGGTCGGAAAATTATGATACTTCTCATTATGTTCTTGGAACAGCCGCAGGACCTCATCCTTTTCCAACTATTGTGCGTGAATTTCAACGCATAATAGGTAAAGAAACAAAACAACAAATTCTTGAATTAGAAGGACGCTTACCTGATATTATTATTGCTTGTGTTGGAGGGGGTTCCAATGCTATAGGTATGTTTGCCGATTTTATAAATGAAAAAAGTGTCCGTTTAATTGGAATAGAACCTGCTGGCAAAGGTATATCTACTGGAGAACATGGTGCACCATTAAAGCATGGTACTATAGGTATTTATTTAGGGATGAAATCGCCTTTAATGCAAAATGAAGAAGGACAGATTAAGGAATCTTATTCTATTTCTGCTGGTCTTGATTTTCCTTCTGTCGGACCAGAACATGCTTATTTACATAAGATAGGTCGTACTGAGTATTTTTCTATTACTGATATAGAAGCAATAAATGCATTTCAACAACTTTGCCAATCAGAAGGAATATTACCCGCTTTAGAATCATCTCACGCTTTAGCATATACATTAAAACTAATCCATGAAAATCCACATAAAGAACAAATTTTGGTAGTTAATCTTTCCGGACGTGGAGACAAAGATATTGTTACAGTTAGCGATTTTTTAAAAAATAAGGCAAATTTTAATGAAGCAACGTTATAAAAAACTTTTTAAACGTTTATCAGCATCAAATGAAGGTGCTTTAGTACCATTTATTATTATAGGTGATCCTTCTATTGAAGTCTCTTTAAAAATTATTGATACTTTAATTAATGGAGGCGCAGATGCCTTAGAATTAGGAATTCCTTTTTCTGATCCATTAGCCGACGGTCCTACTATCCAAAAAGCTACAGTTCGTGCTTTTAATGCCGGAATTACTGTAGAAAGATGTTTTGAGATACTTAGATTAGTACGGAAAAAGTATACTCAGTTGCCTATTGGTTTGTTAACTTATGCCAATTTAGTTTTTTCTCATGGAATAAATAATTTTTATAACAGATGTTCCTACATTGATATTGATTCAGTTCTAGTGGCAGACGTACCAATTGAATACTCAATGAGTTTTCGTGAATCAGCTATTAAAAATCTTATTTCTCCAGTTTTTATATGTCCCCCCAATGCTCATGAAGAGTTAATAAAGCAAATTGCTTCTTTTAACCAAGATTACACTTACTTACTTTCCCGTCCTGGAGTAACAGGAATAGAAAATTCTTGTGTACAATTATTACCACATTTAATTAAAAAATTACGTATTTATAATTCTCCGCCTATATTACAAGGATTTGGAATATCTAAACCAACTGAAGTAAAAAGTATTATATCTTCTGGAGTAGATGGTGTTATCTTAGGTTCAGCAATTATTTCCATAATTGAACAATTTATGGGAGATGGAATAGATCAGATGTTAATAAATTTACTAAATTTCCTCAATCAGATTAAAGCAGCAACTAAGAAATAATTTTAAAATCAATATTATATTTTTTATGGCGTATAATATTAATTCTAATATGTATTATATATGTTGATTACAGCAAACATATTAGGATACAAAAAAGCAATTTTGTAACGTATTTTTCAAAATACTATTAATATCATTTTTTTGTCTTTTACTATGTTGGTAATTATACATATTATACGTCACACCAAATTATTTTATGTACTTATCACATTTCTTAAGTACTAGCATATTCCTAGTGATTAGAATTTTTTTTTAAATTCATCGAGCGAAAAACCTGTAATTAGTAGGATGCTACTAATAGTAAAATTATCTATCCAACTTTTTTTGTTCATGTATTAGTAATAGCAGGAGCAACATTATTTATAGTACCTGGTATATTATTATTTATGCTACTTTCTTTATCTCCTATAATTCTCATTAAAACAAAATATGGAATTATCACTACAATAAAGGATAGTATCCGCATATCGTGGAAAAATTTAAAACTTATTATACTACATATAATAAGTTTTGGACTGGCTAACCTAATAATTTCTGTTTTATTAGCTTGTTTATTTTTGGAAATATAGGATTGTTTTTGTACTGTCGTATCATATTTGGCATTATTTATTATTGACTGCGCTAATTATTTGCTTGTATCGTTTATATATGTCTGAAATTTATAATAGATAACATATATCAATACTTCATAAGTTTAATTAATTAAAAATAATGGTTCTATATTATTAGAATATGGTAATGCAAAATGAGAAGGATAGTCTACGGATAGCAAGTAAAGACCTTGAGCTTGAGCCTTAACACCAGCTAATTTACGATCTTTTGCGATTAATAATTCTGATATCCACTTTTCAGTATGTTTGCCACAACCTACCTCTATTAGGCTACCAACAATATTACGAACCATGTGATGAACAAAAGAATTTGCTTTCATATCAATTGTTATATAATGTCCATAACGTTTAACCTTAAGATATATTAATTTACGCCATGGGGTATGAGATTGACAATACGAGGAACGAAATGTAGAAAAATCATTTTCTCCTAATAGATACTGTCCTGCTCGGTACATTTTCTCTTCACTTAAATAAGGATAAAAATGCATCATGCAGTTGTTAAAGAGGGGACATCTTAATGATTTATTATATATTATGTAAAGATAACGACGTGCAAGAGCACTAAAACGAGCGTGAAAACAATTGGGTACTTCTTTTACCCAACTCACCGCAATATCATGGGGTAAATGAGCATTTACACCCCTAGTCCAAGCAGATTCATTTCTTTTGGATATAGTTTCAAAATGAACCACTTGCCCTATGCTGTGAACACCTGCGTCAGTACGCCCAGCACAAAAAACTTTTACTTCGTGATTTGCTACTACAGAAAGAGCGTTTTCTAAATATTCTTGTATAGTGTGTAATGCTTTTTGTTTTTGCCAACCATAGTATTTACTGCCATCATATCTAACACCCAGTGCCCATTTAATAAATTTACTACTCTTAAGCATATATTAATATATATTCCCGTTAATGTTATAGTATATGATATAAAGTTCATAATAACTATTAATATAATATGGGTTATGGGTGTTCAAGCTGCCTTGAAACCTTCTCCAGTTCATCTAATAAAATATCTTAATCTGAATGATATTCAGCTGTAAAGCCTAATTTTATTAACTGATCTGCAGTATTTTTATAATTGCATATAACTTTTAAAGAAGACCATTCACGTCGAATTTTATACAAACATTGTTTTCGAACATCATCAAATCCATTAGGCAATAATGAAAAATTTCTAAAAATCGCATCATCATCATATACATTGTAAATCAAATGTACTAAGCTTTTTAATATATTTTGAGTAAGTTGGCCATTTAAGAGAATATAACTAAATGTAGGTGGAGGTAGTATTTGTTCTATCATTATTGTCTGAGGTTTACCTAAAAAATTAGTCCACGCCTCAAAAATTTGAATAGTTCCACGTGTTTTACCTTCTAAAGAATGTCCAGCAATATGTGTTGTAGCAATCTCAATACGATCTAACAAATCTATAGAAAAATTAGGTTCATCTTCCCACACATCTAAAACTACCACTATATCATGACGTATCTGAAGTATTTCTAATAATGCTTTATTATCCACTATGGAACCACGAGAAGTATTAATCAATATAGTATTTTTTTTTAAAGAAAGTAACAATTCTTTATTTATTAAATGTAAACTTTTATATTTACCTTCCTTATATAGAGGAAGATGAAGAGTAATCACATCTGATTGTTTGATTAATTCTTCAAGAGTAAAAAAATTCCCTGGTTCCCCATTATCTGCGCGAGGTGGATCACAAGTAAGTGTTTTTACTCCCCAAGCCATTAAACGCTTTTTTAATTTACTACCGATATTACCTAATCCAATAATTCCTACCGTAAGTAAAGTAAGTTGGAAAGATTTACGTTCGGCTAATAATAGCAATGCAGAGAAAACATATTCTACAACAGCAATAGCATTACAACCAGGAGCTGCAGAAAATGTAATACCAGATTTACGAAGCCATGTTGTATCAATATGATCAATACCTGATGTAGCAGTACCAACAAATTTAATTTTTGTATTTTTTAAAAAATCTTTATTAATTTTAGTAACAGAACGTACCATCAATCCATCAGCTTCATTTATTTCTTTCTCTGATAAATAACGTCCTGGAACAGAGATGACTTTACCAGTACGACTGAATAATTCTAAAGCGTAAGGCATATTATCATCAATAACTATTTTCACAGAATTATTTCCTATTTAGAAAAATAAGATATTTTATGATAGCAGTCTAAATATAGATTATGATATATTTTATATAGTATATTTACGTATGGTAATACTAGCATTAGTCCCTCCAAACCCAAAACTGTTTGACATAACTGTAGTTAGGGTAGTTTCTGTAAATTTAGTAATAATTTTTACATCTTTTATTTTCGGATCAATTTTTTCAATATTAATGCTTGGAGCTATAAAACAATATTTTAACATTAATACAGTGTAAATTACCTCTTGTACTCCTGCTGCACCTAAAGCATGCCCAGTAATCGATTTAGTAGAAGATAAATAAGGTATTTTATCTCCGAATACTTCACGAATTGCATCTATTTCTTTTATGTCACCTATTAATGTAGAAGTACCATGAGTATTTATATAATCAATAGGAGTTTCTATATCCTTAATAGCTATTTTCATGCAACGTGCTACACCTTCGACAGAAGGAACTACCATATCTTGACCATCAGAATTTGCTCCATATCCAACTACTTCAGCGTAAATAGAAGCACCGCGGGCTAAAGCGTTTTCTAATTCTTCTATTACAATGATTCCCCCACCTCCTGCAATAACGAAACCATCTCTGTTAATATCATACGGACGAGATGCTTGCTGAGGAACACCATTATATCTTGTTGATAATACGCGCATTGCATCAAATTCACATGCCATTTCCCAACTTAGTTCTTCACCTCCTCCTGCGAATATAATATCCTGTTTACCTAATTGAATTTGTTCTACAGCATTTCCAATACAATGTGCAGAGGTAGCACATGCCGAACTAATAGAATAATTTAAACCATAAATTTTGAAAAATGTTGCAAGACAAGCAGATACACTAGACGACATTGATTTAGTAACTATATAAGGACCAATAGCTTTTACCCCACGTATACTACGTAGAGCATCAGCAGCAAACACTTGAAAGCGAGGTGATCCACTACCAGAACCAGCTAATAACCCCACCCGCGGATTTCTTTGATAATCTTTCGATGTTAATCTAGCATCTTTTATTGCCTCCATCATAGATAAATAAGCGTAAATAGAAGCATCGCTCATAAAACGTAGATTCTTACGATCTATAAGAGTAGAAATTAAATTGTTAGATAATTTAATATCTCCCCAAATATGACTACGCATACCAGAATCTTGCATTTCTTTAGAAAACGAAATGCCAGATTTTCCTGTACGTAGAGAATTTAATACTTCTTGCTGGTTATTGCCAATACTAGAAACTATTCCTAAGCCAGTAATTACTGCACGTTTCATTTATTCGTTTCTCTTTTAAAAATTGGATAGATATAATTATACTTTAATCAAAGTTATCCAACTTAAACCAAGTGAATTGGTAAAATATCCTTTAATATAATAAGGTATCTTTATTATAAATACTGATTAATCATATCTATTGAGTCAGAACATTGAGCACGATGACGCAATAAATGATCAATAATCACTATAGCTGTCATTGCTTCCGCGATGGGTATAGCACGAATACCTACACAAGGATCATGTCTACCTTTAGTAATAATTTCTACTTCTTCTCCATATTTAGTGATAGTTTTACCGGGTATTGTAATACTAGAAGTAGGTTTCATGGCTAAATTGATTTTAATAATTTGACCGTTACTAATACCACCTAAAATTCCTCCGGCATGATTGCTCGTAAAACCTTTTAGACCCATTTCATCTCTATGTTCACTACCCAATTGACCAATTACAGCAAACCCATCTCCTATTTCTATTCCTTTTACTGCATTAATACTCATTAAAGCATGAGCGAGATCAGCATCAAGACGATCAAAAACGGGCTCTCCTAATCCTGGAGGGACATTTTCTGCTATAATTGTTACTTGTGCTCCTATAGAATTTCCCGATTTTTTTAAATTACGTATTAATCGATCTAATAAATCTATTTTATTAGGATCAGGGCAGAAAAAATTATTTTTTTCTACATTATCCCATCCTTTAAATTCACAAATAATGTCACCCATTGTTGATAGGTAACCACGTATTTTTACATTATGTTTCATATGTAAATATTTTTTTGCTATAGCTCCAACAGCTACACGCATAGTCGTTTCACGAGCAGAAGAACGCCCTCCACCACGGTAATCACGAATTCCATACTTTTTATAGTAAGTATAATCAGCATGACCAGGACGAAATAAATCTTTAATAGCACTATAATCTTGTGAGCGTTGATCAGTATTTTTAATCAACAAACCAATAGGTGTTCCAGTTGTAACACCTTGAAAGACACCAGATAAAATTTTTACTTCATCTGATTCACGTCGTGGAGTAGTATATGGTGACATCCCTGGACGTCTGCGATTAAGATCACTTTGAATATCAGATTCAACTAATGGAATGCCAGGTGGTACACCGTCAACTACACATCCTAACGCTATACCATGAGATTCACCGAAAGTAGTCAATCTGAAAAGTTGACCAATACTATTACCAGCCATTCTAATTCCTTTTACTAGGATAATAAATATATATTAATCATATAATTTTAAATTATTTAAACTATAAATACTTAATAAAATTAGCAATTTGTTTACGATTTAGCATAAAGATTCCTTCTCCACCATTATTTAATGCTAACCAATTAAAAGGTAGCTGAGGATATCGCTTGATAAGATTCATCATATTATTACCTACCTCACAAACTAAAATTCCATTTTCGCTTAAATATGCAGAAACACTATTAATAATCTGAATTACTACTTCTAGTCCCTGACTACCAGCAATAAAACCGATCGCTGGTTCATAACTATATTCTTTTGGTAAATGTTTTAATTCTTCTACATCAACATAAGGTGGATTAGCAATTACTAAATCATATTTATTAGTTAAAGGAAGTTCTTGAAAAAGATTACTACGTATTAGTTTAATACGATGTAATAAACTATGAGCAATAACATTCTGTCTAGCTACATTTAGTGCATCTTGAGAGATATCTACGGCATCTATAGTAGCTTCTGGAAAAAAGTTAGCACAAGATATAGCAATACATCCACTTCCAGTACACATATCTAAAATATTTTGAGGATTATAAGATATTAAACCCAGGAAGCGATTTTCAATTAATTCTGCTATGGGAGAGCGAGGTATTAAAACACGTTCATCAACATAAAATTCATAACCACAAAACCAACTTTTATTAGTGATATAAGCAACAGGTATACGTTCTATAACTCGGCGAACAGCTAATTTAACAATCTGTTGTCGTTCACTAACAGTTAAATTAGCCTTTCGTATCTCTATTGGTATATCAATAGGTAAATAAATAGTAGGAAGAATTAACTGTAAAGCTTCATCCCATGGATTATCTGTGCCATGACCATAATATATATTATTAGAAGAAAAATAACTCACAGTCCAGCGTAACATATCTTGAATCGTATGAAGATCTTTTTGTATCTCCGATAATAAAGGGTTTTTCACTTCGTCAATTCTCTATCATTAGATGATTATATCAGTAATTAGGTATTGATTGTATCGTGGCACTTTCAATTATTTTAATAATCTACCCGCCTTTTACTATGATGATTTCAAAAAATTCAATTTGTTATTTTATAATAGGTACCATATATTATTTGTTATATTATAACAATACGCATATTGTATATAATACAAATTAAATGTATATTCATGAGAAATATATAATGCATTAAATATTGATACTTTATCATATCAAAATGCATGTATTATACCTAAATATTATCAGTCCTCTTAGTTAAATGGATATAACAAGCCTCTCCTAAGGGCTAATTGTAGGTTCAATTCCTACAGAGGACATATTTTGTTTACAGCAAAAATTAAAATAATTTAACTACATATTTTCTAACCATTTTATTATATAAGTAATCTATTTTGTAGATTCATAAAATATTAATAAACAATATAAACTCTAAAAATCTAAATGATTATCGAAAATATTTCTTCTAAACAGAAGAAATTTATTGGTTAAAATAAGGTTAAATCATGCTTAAAAAAAAGGATATTAATCCTATTAAATCATATAAATTTAAAGAATTACCAGAACCAATTTTTAAATATTTACATAAAGATATATCGATAAATACAGTCAATGAATCCGTTTGTCTTCTCAGCACAAATACACAAGGTTGGCCTCATACGGCTCAATTAAGCTTAGGAGAAATTTATGCTAGCGATCAGAAAACTATTAAAATTGCTCTCTGGTCAAATTCTAATAATAAAAAAAATATTGAGTATAACAATAAATTATCTTTAGTATTAGCATGGAATAAAGGTATTGTAGAAATACAAGGATTAGCAAAATTACTTGCTGAAAAATCTCTCTGTAAACTAACAATATTTGAAATAAAACTTATTAGCATAATACATTACTGTTCCAATTATGCTAATGTCATCAGTGGTATTAGTTTTATTGTCCATGATCCCCAAAATGTAAATTTTCGTTGGAAAAAACAACGCCAATTACTTGTAAATATTAATGAGAAATATAATTGAATACTATTTATTAATGAATGGAGTAATATCAACATATTGGAACTGGGCTCTTTGAAACTTATCTTTTATTTGAAATGGCACGGTGCAATCAAAAATTGATTTATTAGTTATTCCTTTCGTAGATATTCCAGAGTTATATTCTGGCATTTGGGATGGATCTAAAATATGGCCACTCACACCTGGAATATTAATAAGATCATAGTTACCTTGAAAACGTGTAGTCATGGCCCAAAGAATATCATCGCTGTCATAAATATCTACATCTTCATCTACTAAAATAATGTTTTTTAATTCAGAATAAATTCCAAAAGCTAATAAAGCTGCCTGTCTAACTCGTCCATCATCTAAAGCGGTTTTTTTATTACATTTTAAAATAACAAGTAATTTACCTCCACCCGAACTATGAGCATATACTTCACTGATAAAACCCGGCATAGCTTTATTTAATGCATTAAATATACTGGCTTCAGTAGGTAAACCTACTAAGTTGACATGTTCTTCTCCAGGACCTACAATAGTTTGTAGAATAGGATTCTGACGAGTCGTAATAGCAGTCACCTTAATAATAGGTAAGGAAGGATTAGCGTTACCACTATATCCTAAAAATTCTGGCATAGAGTAACCCGTCTGCGTATTATAATCTTCTTGTAAATATCGTCCTGGTTCAATGAATCCCTCTATAACAATTTCTGCTGAACCAATACATTTAGCGTCTACAGTTAATGCCTTAACTAATTTTATAGGTTTTTGTCTAATGCTACCTGCTATAGCTAACTCATTAAAACCCAAAGGAGTAATAGGAGCTTCAAAACAAGATCCTATGTAAATAGCAGGATCTAAACCTATATTGATAGTAATTGAAAGTTTTTTACCTTTTGATTCGGCTCGTTGGCGAAAAACATCAATATGCCTACCTGGTGCAAAAAATATAGTTAATTCATCCTTGTTTTGCACACATAAACGATGAATAGTGACATCCATTCCTAACGTTGGATCTTCAGCTAATACCAGTCCCATACAAAAATAAGGTCCGGCATCATTGGTCGTATTAGTAATAGCTGGCAAGATAGTGCGTATATCGAAATTTTTATTTTTAGCTAACCAAATAACCTCTTGACACAATGCTGATGCCGGTCCAGCTAATTTAGGACTAATTGGATGTAATATAGCTTGATTAATTAAGTAAGTAAGTTGTTTTGGATCACTACCTAGTAACCATCCGACTCTATTACGGCTTGCTAATAGTCCTACTAAAATCCGAATTTTATTATATCCTTTAATATTATTAAATAACATTGCTGGTCCTATTTTTGTAGGCCTTTGTACTGTACCACCAGCTCCAACAAGTTTATAAATACCTGCTAATTCACAATTAGGATTAACTTCATGATGGGTTTCAACGTATTGTCCAGGAATTTTTTGTAAGAATTCTATAGCAGAGCGTAGATCATTTATTTCTGTTTTTTGCCGATTATACATTTTTATATATCCTCGATCCTTTAAAGTAGATGCATATAATTAATGTACTAACAGTAATTTTCCACTTAAAACTTTGATTCTATAATACGCATTATACCTAATTGAAGAATTATAATATTGCTTATAACGTTTAATATAATAAATAAAATAATGAAATGAATTGTAATAGGTATGAAACAAATATAGAAGTTTAATGAAATATGTTTTGATTGAGATAGAAAATAGATAGGTAATGTTTAAATCAGTTAGGGGATAAAAAAATATTAAAGAATATATCCTAATTCTTGACGTAAATATGCACCTGCTCCTAGTAAACCAGGTTGATCGTGAGTAATCATATAAACTGGAATATCTAATAAGTATTCTTTGAAGCGACCTTTATCTTCAAAGGCGGCTCGGAAACCAGATGACTTAAAAAAATCTAAAAAACGTGGAACGATTCCACCAGCTATATAAACACCACCAAATGTACCAAGGTTCAGTGCTAAATTTCCCCCGAAACGTCCCATTAAGATGCAAAAAAGCGAAAGAGCTTGGCGACAATCATTACATTTATATCTTAATGCACGTTCAGAAACGTCTTTTGGTGTTAAATATTCTGGTCTACGATGGTTGGATTTCACTATGGCACGATAGAGATTAACTAATCCAGTTCCAGATAATACACGTTCCGCTGAAACATGACCTAATTCATCTCGTAATACTTCTAAAATTTTACTTTCCTCTTGACTATTTGGTGCAAAATCTACATGACCACCCTCTCCTGGAAGACTTATCCAAAATTTATCTACATGAACAAGATGACTGACGCCTAATCCAGTACCTGCACCGTAAACTGCAATAGGCTTATATCTTTCTGCTTCTTTTCCTCCAAATTGGAATATATCATTTTTACCCAACATGGGAATAGACATAGAAACAGCTGTAAAATCGTTGATAATTTCTAGTTTATTGAATTTTAAGTTTTTTTTAAGTTTCTTTTTGGAAAAAGCCCAATCATGATTAGTCATTTCTACCAAATCACTAGTTATTGGACAGGCAATAGCAATACAGCCATATTTAATATATGGTTTTTGTTTACTCAAATAATCGTAAATAACTTGTTCAAGACTATCATATTTCAATGTTGAGAATGTTTCTACCTGTGTAATTTTACCACTTTTTACTTCACACATAGCGAGACGGGCATTTGTCCCGCCTACGTCACCCACCAAGGCATACTTGATCATTCTTAATAGTGCTCCACAGGGTCTCGAATATTTTAAGAATCTATATAAAAATTATCGTGAGTAAACAACCACATCTATTTACAAAATTAATTATATAAATTTTAAATACAATAACATGACTGAGATCCTGATAATCTTATGGTAATAAATAATTTATAATATAAGTATTAATAGCAAAATAGCAAATAATATTACTCGCAAAGCTATAATGGTTATAGTGTAAACTGAATATTTAATTATAACTATATGTATGATTTATCACTTAAAATTAATTTTTATAGTCATAAAATCTATAAGATTGATCATTATTAATATGTAATAACAGCTAAAGAAATAGTAAAGTTTATACTGTATGTGCTAATATATTATTACAAATATACATTTGATATTTTTGTAATTGTTTGAATTATATGAAATAAAGCTCATAATTAATAAACAATAAAATCTCGCTTATAAAGTTGTATTGTATACATTATTATATACTACCCTAAATTGGCATATAAATATGTATAATTACCGAATGACTAAAATATATTTACTTCACCTATAAGTAAATATATCTTAAGTAAGACTACTGTTACTATAATGATGAATCCAATATTTATACTAATACGGGAATTAACTAGTTTTTCTCCCATAATCAAAGGATTACTGGTAAAACAAAGTAAAGGAATGAGAGCTAATGTAATACTAAAGCTCAGCAACATTTGACTAAAGACTAAAATAAGTTGGATTACAACCCACTGAAATCAATATTGAAGGTAGCAAATAATACGACGACGTAACCATAGTGGCCTTGCATTACTACCTGTCCTGCTAAAGTAGCTACAACAGTGGAGGAAATACCTGCCGCTATTAAGCTCAATGCAAAAACTACTGCAGCCGAACGTCCTAAAAGTGGATGTAAAGTAGTTCAATTCGGCTACTTTAGTATGTCCTGTAAAATGAAATGCTGCTGCCATAGCTATCATGGCTACATTTACAAATCCGGCTCTTGTCATTGCTATAACTACATCAACTTTTGTAGAAGCATAACGTTGTTCTAAAGTTGCCCGAGAATTAATTTGCTTGTGTTAGTGCTGAATGTAAATAAATAACATGCGGCATAATTGTAGCTCCTACGATACCAGCAGCTAAAAAAACCGCATCAAAAGTAGGAAATGAAAACAATACCATGCCTTTAATTATATCTATACTTTTTGGATGTGCCCACATTAACTCCAGTATGTAACATACCGCAACTATCACTATCTCTAATCGCTGCTCTCCATGATTTTGTAGCATTAAAATTAAAAAAGGAACTAATCCGGTAATTAGATCTCCTTGAAGTAGTGAAATACCAAATAACATTTTGAAACCCAATGCTGATCCAATAAATTCTGCTACTATATCGGTTGCCATCGCAATAATTTCTGCTTGTATCCAGTAAAACCAAACAATAGGACTAGGAAATCTATTTCTAATATGTTCGGCTAGATTCTTACACGTAGCAATGCCTAATTTAGCAGACATTAATTGAATTGACATTGCAATAAGATTTGACAAAAGAGCTACCCATAATAGTTTATAGCCATAAACTGCAAACTGCACCAGCTGGAATATTAGTAGAAAAATTTCAGGGATCTATATAACCAATAGCTGCTACAAAAGCTGGACCAAGTAAAAGCATATTAATTTTTCTAGATTCTGTATGAATTTTTTCAGTATTATTATCTGACATAATGAAATTACCTAATGATATTAATCCTATATATGTTGTATTTCTTTTAAAAAACAGTATATAATTTCAATAATTGATATACAATTGTATTGTGGAGCTAAGCGGATTTGAACCGCTGACCTCTTACATGCCATGTAAGAACTCTACCACTGAGCTATAGCCCCGTATATATTATTACATAATTAGCAAGTCAGAAATTAATAAGTTCTGACTAGGTATGTAATATATTAAAAGATTAATCAATTATCCTATTTTTATTTTTTATAAAAAACAAAGCTTTTTTAATACGATATATAGAACGATCTTTCCCAATTGCTTCTATAGTAATATTTAGAGAAGGTGAATTACTCTTTCCTGTAACTGCAACGCGTAATGGCATGGAAACCTTATTTATATCTAAATTTAATTTATTTGCAGTGTTGTAAATAGTCAGTTTAATATTTTCTGCATTCCATTGCTTGAGAGTGCCCAAACCACGGGATATCATATTTAGCGACTCTATCGATACAGGAATCAGATACTTAGCAGCTGCATCAGAATCAAATGTTTCAAATTCTTCATAAAAATAACGTCCTGATATTACTATTTCTTTTAAAGTTTTGCAATGTTTCCTTAATAACAGTACTAATTTAACTAAATTTGGGCCAGTACAAATATTAATTTTTTCTTTGGTAAGATGCCACTGTAACTGTTTAGCTACATATTCAACTGGTAGATTGTTGATATAATGATGATTTAACCAAAGTAATTTTTTTAAATTGAATGTACTAGATGATTTATTAATTTTATTTAAAGTAAAAAGATCAAGCATATCTTTCATACTAAAAATTTCTTTATTACCATGTGACCAACCTAATCGAATTAAATAATTAAGTAATGCTTCCGGTAAAAAACCATCTTCATGAAACTGCATGACACTTACAGCTCCATGGCGTTTAGATAATTTTTTACTATCTTCTCCTAAAATTAAGGAAAGATGGGCGTACTGTGGTACAGTAGCACCTAGCGCCTTAAAAATATTGATTTGACGGGGTGTATTATTAATATGATCTTCTCCACGGATTATATGAGTAATACCCATATCCCAGTCATCTACTACAACACAAAAATTGTAAGTAGGAGATCCATCAGTACGCCTAATGATTAGATCATCTAACTCTTCGTTTTTAAATTCTATTGGACCGCGGATATGGTCGTGAAAAATAACAGATCCACTTAATGGATTAAGAAAACGTACTACATAAGGGGTATTAGCATCTAAACAACTAATATTATTAGTGCGACAATATCTATCATAACGGGGTTTTTCTCCACGTTTGATTTGTATATCTCTAATATGATCTAATCTCTGTTTAGCACAATAACACTTATAAGCTTTTCCTAATTTTAACATTTTATTAATTACATCATTATAGCGATCAAAGCGCTGACTTTGAAAATATGGACCTTCATCCCAATTGAGTTTAAGCCACTTCATACTATCTATAATTGCTTTAATTGCTTCAGGTGTGGAACGTTCTAAATCGGTATCTTCAATACGTAATACAAAGCTACCTTTATTATGTTTAGCATATAACCAAGAATAAAGAGCAGTACGAGCTCCCCCTATATGTAAATAACCACTTGGACTAGGAGCAAATCTTGTTTTAACCTTCATGATATTATCCTATCTAATAATTAATTTTTATTTATAAGATGAAAATTTATTTTATATTAAACAATAACATTAATTAAACAGGACAATAAAATTTGTACTAAAAAAGTATTGACTCAATATAAAGTTTTAATAAAATGAATTTATATACAGTAAATGATTAATTTACAGAAATTTTTTCTAAAAAATCTTAAAGATGTATTTAAAATATTTTATTTTATGCTATAATTTGATTTTGTGTAATGTAGATACATTAGCGGGTGATTAGCTCAGTTGGTAGAGCATCTCCCTTACAAGGAGAGGGTCGACGGTTCGAATCCGTCATCACCCACCACTTGAAGGGTCGTTAGCTCAGTTGGTAGAGCAGTTGACTTTTAATCAATTGGTCGCAGGTTCAATTCCTGCACGACCCACCAAATATATCTTAATAAAGATTATAATCTAGTTTGATTGTATGTAGCCTATCAGTGAGTTCTTTAACTTAAAGAGCTATTAAATTTTAGCAATACTGCAGTTCTATTATCAATAGAATAACATATAATTCTCTGCAGTATAATAAAGTTATTAATGAGCATATTATAATATTAATTTTTAAATGGATGGTGAAATGAGCTTATTAAGATTTGAATCAACTATGATAAAACTCTTTTTTACTATCTTGTTAGCAACTTTATTTCCGGCAAAAGGCCATTTTGTTGTTTTTTTAAACTTTTTAACAGCTATTACTATCTCACTGTTGTTTTTCATGCATGGTTCCAGATTATCCAGAAAAAAACTTATTTTAGGCAGCAGCAATTGGCAATTACATTTATGTATATTACTAAGCACATTTTTATTATTTCCAATCTTGGGATTATTGTTAGGTTGGTGGCATCCTCTTAATATTCCAGCAGAAATATATACAGGATTTATCTATTTATGTATTTTACCAGCCACTGTACAATCTGCTATTGCATTTACTTCTATGGCTGGTGGTAATGTAGCTGCTGCTATCTGTAGCGCTTCTGCTTCTAGTTTCCTAGGTATATTTCTTTCTCCATTCTTGCTTAATTTAGTAATTAATATAGAATATGGTTCCTCGAATAAAATAGAACAAATCACTAAAATTATGTTGCATTTGTTACTGCCATTTATATTAGGTCACCTATTAAGACGTTGGACTAGCGGATGGATTGAAAAACACGATTATATTATTAATGAAATGGATAAATATTCCATACTGTTAGTTGTTTATTCAGCTATAAGCGAAGCGATAGGAAATAGTATTTGGAATAAATTGGGTTTTCAAGCTATGTTATCGATTATCACAGGATGTATGTTATTACTTTCTATTGTATTATTAATTAATCTTCTAGTAGCGCGTTTACTGAGATTAGATAAACAAGATGAAATTGTTGTTTTATTTTGTGGTTCTAAAAAAAGCTTAGCCAATGGACTTCCTATGGCCCATCTTCTTTTTCCCGGCTCTATTAGAGGAATGATACTACTACCGTTAATGATATTTCATCAAATTCAACTTTTAGTTTGTTCTATTATTGTCCAAATCTATAAAAATAGATAGCATTATAATGCTTTAAAGTCTATGTCATACTGCAGCAAAAATTTAAAAACTTCTGTTTCATCTATCATCTTAATACCCAGTTTTTGAGCTTGTTGAATTTTGTTATAACTCGGGTTTTTCCCATAAATCAATAAATCAGATTTTTTAGAAATATTATTATTTATTTTTGCTCCTAACAAAATAATACGATATTTAAGTTCTTTACGTTGTATTTTAATAAAAGATCCAGTTAATACAATAGTTTTTTTAAAAATTAAATTATTAATCTTATTTATTTTTGAAAAATTAACAGTAGGCCAATATACTCCAGCTTCTTGTATTAATTGATCAATGACCATTCTGTTGTTCTTTTCATGCATAAAATTATATATATATTTAGCAGATATATTTCCAATATTTTTTATTGCAGACAGTTCATTAAAAGTAGCATCCATAATATTTTTTAATGAGCCAAAATGATTAGTTAAATTATTTGCTGTAGCTTCTCCAACTTCTCTAATCCCTAATGCATAAATAAAACGCGCTAATGTCGTTTTTTTTGATTTTTCAATAGAATTGATTAATTTTTTTGCCAATTTATTACTAATCCTGTCTATAGTAATTAAATTAGCAATAGTTAATTGAAAAAAATCGAAGGATGTTTTTAAAAAGTTTTTTTGTATAAGAGCATCTATGATTTTATCTCCTAAACCCTCAATGTTCATTGCTGATCGAGAAGCAAAATGTTTAAGCATCTCTTTTCTTTGTGATTTACAAATTAAGCTACCAGTACAACGAGAGATAGATTTACCTTCAATGCGCTCTACAGTTGAACCACAAATAGGACAGTGCTCAGGAAATAAAATGTTATTTCTATTGATAGTTTTATAGTTTTTAAGTACACTGATAATTTTAGGAATAACATCGCCACTACGCCTGATGACTACTTTATCACCTATAGATAACCCTAATCTTTTTATTTCATTTTCATTATGTAAATTTACATTGCTAATTGTTACTCCTGCTATCTTAACAGGTTTCAGTCTAGCAACAGGTGTTATCACTCCAGTACGACCTATTTGAAAATCTACCTTAAGCACAGTAGATATTTCTTCTTGTGCTGGAAATTTGAAAGCAATAGCCCAGCGTGGGGCTCGGATTGAGTAGCCGATTTGATTTTGCAGCTCTATGGAATCAACTTTGATTACTATGCCATCAATATCAAACCCTAAATTAATACGTTCTTGTTTAATCTTATCATAAAAAGAAAAAACTTCTTCGATATTATTAACTACACTAATATTCTCATGAATGGGTAATCCCCATGATTTAAACAGTTGTAGTTGTTTCCAATGACTATTGGGTAATTTACTATATCCTTCTATAAATCCCGCACTATAACAAAAGAAATTTAATGGTCTTTTAGCTGCAACAGATGGATCAAGTTGACGTAGGCTACCAGCAGCAGCATTGCGAGGATTAGTAAATATTTTACCACCTATTTTATTAGCTTCAGAATTAATTTTTTTCAATCCATCCTGCATCATGATAATTTCACCACGGATGTCTAATAACCTAGGTAGGTTATTTCCTTGAAGATAAATTGGTATCGCACGAATAGTTCGTACATTTTTTGTAATATCTTCACCATAATTTCCATCTCCACGAGTTGCAGCACGAACTAATACACCATTTTCATAAATTATACTGACTGCCAATCCATCGAATTTCATTTCACAACAAAATTTTATAATACTATTACTTTTTTGAAAAAATTTTTGTATCCTTGTATTAAATTTTTTATAATCTTCTTTATTAAAGACGTTATCTAAAGAGAGCATAGGAATGCTGTGTGTTACTTGTTTAAAAAGCATAACAGGTTTATCACCTATACGTTGTGTAGGTGAGTCAGGATGAATTAGTTGTGGATATTGTTTTTCTAACTCATGCAGTTCTAATAATAAGCTGTCGTATTTAGCATCAGATATTTTTGGAGCATCCATTACATAATAAAGATGTGCATGGTAGCGTAAAATAAAACGCAGTTTATTTACTCTTTTTTTTATATATTCCATAATATTTTACAGATAAAAAAATTATTTAGAGAAATCTGTTATAACCGTTACGGTGTTTTTTTATTATTAATACAATAATTTTATATATCTAATTAAATGATAACTAATTTAAATTTGATGATATATCAATCAAAAAATATTAATAGAATATCTTAAATAAGATATACAAAATATAAACTTTATTTAGAGGGCTTAAATAATGAGTAATATATATACTGATAATTCTTTAACAATTGGTAATACTCCGTTAGTACGTCTTAACAAGATAGGAAATGGTAATATTTTAGCAAAAATTGAATCGCGTAATCCTAGTTTCAGTGTAAAATGTCGCATAGGAGCTAATATGATTTGGGATGCCGAGAAACGTGGTATTATCCATGCCAATCGAGACTTAGAATTAATAGAACCCACTAGCGGTAATACTGGAATAGCATTAGCTTATGTAGCTGCTGCTCGTCAATATAAATTAACTCTCATCATGCCAGATACCATGTCTATGGAACGTCGATCTCTACTCCAAGCATTGGGCGCGAAATTAGAATTGACAGATGGTAAAATGGGTATGAAAGGAGCTATAGATAGAGCAGAAATGATTGTTAATAATAATCCTAAATATTATGTGCTTTTACAACAATTCAGTAATCCAGCTAATCCTGAAATACATGAACTAACAACTGGTCCAGAAATATGGAAGGATACTGATGGGCAGATTGATATTTTTATTGCCGGGGTTGGAACAGGAGGTACTTTAACAGGAGTGAGTCACTATATCAAAAATACTAAAAATAAAAAAGATCTGATTAGTGTAGCAGTAGAGCCTACTGATTCTCCTGTTATTAGTCAAGCTTTATCCGGTAAAAAGATTAAAGCAGGTCAGCATAAAATTCAAGGTATTGGTGCTGGATTTATTCCTGCTAATTTAAATCTTAATTTAGTAGATCAAGTAATTACCATTACTAATGAAGAAGCAATAACAACAGCTCATTGTTTAATGAAAAAAGAAGGCATTCTAGCTGGAATTTCTTCAGGAGCTGCGGTAGCCGCTGCTTTAAAAATACAACAAACAAAAAAATTTTCCAACAAAACCATAGTAGTTATCTTACCTTCTTCTGCAGAACGTTATTTAAGCTCTATACTTTTTAAAAGTTAATAAGATTACATGTGACAGACATTATCCTTATTAAGGATTATTATCAAATATTTTTAATAAACATTATAGATATTAATGCATAAAAGAGGATATTTTTATTAAAATAATTGCAGGAAATATGATATTTAAAAGAAATATGAATGCTCTAGTAAGCTATTTTAAAAGAGAGAAATACTCTTATCATTTGTTATGTTATAAATATAAAAGGAAAATTTAATGAATTTCGATAAGATACCAGCTGGTTTAAATTTACCCAAAGATATCTATGTAATCATTGAGATTGGAGCTCATTCTACTCCGGTGAAATATGAAATAAATAAAGAATCTGGCCATTTATTTGTAGATCGTTTTATGTCGACTACTCTTTGTTATCCATGCAATTATGGTTATATAAATAATACCTTATCTTTAGATGGAGATCCAGTCGATGTTTTGGTACCTACCCCACATCCTTTATACTCAGGATCTGTAATACGTTGTCGACCAGTTGGAATGCTAAAAATGACTGATGAATCAGGTAAAGATGTAAAAATAGTTGCTGTACCTCATAATAAGGTTTCAGAAACATATAAATATGTCAAAAATATCACTGATTTACCAGAATTACTACTGAATCAAATTAACCATTTTTTTCAACACTATAAGGACTTAGAAAATAATAAGTGGACGAAAATAGATAGTTGGGCTGATATTAAATCAGCTGAGCTGGAAATTATCAATTCATTTCAACGTGCTCAAGAAAATAGTTAATTAACTAAGAAATGAAGGATATTCAATTGCTCATTAATGGACAAAGACATTAAACATGTTTATGTCTTTCCCAAATAGCATGACCTTAATTAGTTAAATATAACAATCAAAAATTATGCTTTAATAAAATTTATTATATGTTGACAAAATAATGTAGGGTGAGAAAGAAAAGGTGCATGTGCTGCTTTCTGCATTATAATTGATTTGCTATTAGGATACATTTCATCCAATAACCGTGATATGCTTCGTGGTACTAATCCATCAAGAGCGCCGTATATCCTTAGAAAAGGACAAGACACTTGAAGGAGTGCATTTCGTAAGTCGGTATTGCATAAAATATTTAAACTATTTTCCAGTGCTGATAATCGTGGTATGGAACACGATAATATAACTTTATTAAAAGTATGAATATCTTTTATAGCAGTTTGACTACCTATAGTTTGTAATATAAAGAAACGTTCTAGAGTACGATAAAAATTTTTGTTAAGCTGTTTTTTTATCTCAATTAATGTTTGCATTTTAATGCCAGGCCAGTGTACTTTTTTGATAAAGCACGGTGAAGATGCTACAGTAATGAGTCCTTTTATTTTGTGTGGTTGTGTTATAGCTAAATAACTAGCCACTAAACCACCTAAAGACCAACCTAAAACGAAGCTATCTTCAGGAATTATAGGAACTAAAAATTGTGACATTTCTCTCAAAAGAGTTGCTTCATATCTTTGATTATAACCAAAACCAGGTAAATCTATAAGATACACACGAAAATAAGGATTTAACCAGGATAATATGGTATCCCATATTTTTGCATTTAATCCCCATCCATGCAATAATACTAGATTAATAGTACCGTGTCCACACGTATGGTAATAAAATGGTTTCATAAATATTTTCCAAAATTATTTTTTACATATTTAACTTTTTTAAAATGTTTTATTATATTTTTATAAACTATATATAGTTTATAAGTATATATTTTAAATAAAGAGAGAGATTACATGATCAGCATTAGTGCAGTTGCTCAAGAGCATTTTATAAAATTACTAGCAAATCAAGAGAAAGGTACTCAAATTAGAGTATTTATTATTAATCCAGGTACTATTCATGCTGAGTGTGGGGTTTCTTACTGTCCTTTAGATACAATAGAACAAACTGATATTGAAATCAAATTCAACAATTTTTGCGTTTATATAGATAAATCTAGTGTTCCTTATTTAAAAGGAGCAGAAATAGATTTATCAATAGATAATCTTGGCTCTCAATTAACCTTAAAAGCTCCGAATGCTAAAATAGCTAAACTAGCAGATGATGATAATGCTCCATTAATTGATCGTATGAGATATTTAATAAATACCAAGATTAATCCTCAGCTAGCAAATCATGGTGGTTATGTAAATATAGTAGAAATAACAAATGAAAATTATGTTATTTTAGAATTTAGCGGAGGATGTAATGGATGTTCTATGATTAATGTAACCTTGAAACAAGGAATTGAAAAAGAATTAATTAAATATTTTCCGGAAATAAAAGGAGTATGTGATGTAACTAAACATCAATATGGTCAACATTCTTATTATTAAAATAACTGTTTGAGATATGTCTTTTCTTAAAAAGAAGTTATCAACAGCTTATATATTATACTGCTACCTCAGCGAAAATAGGAGGATATGGATTATATCCTATAATTTTAAAATCTTTAAAATTATAATTAAATAATGAATCTGATTTATGATTAATAATCAATTTTGGTAATGAGCGTGGTTTCCTTGCTAACTGTATATGTGCTTGTTCAATATGATTATTATACAGATGGATATCTCCACCTGTCCATATAAAATTACCAACTTTTAGGTTACATTGTTGAGCTATAATATGCATTAGAAGCGCATAACTAGCAATATTAAAAGGTAATCCTAAAAATATATCGCACGAACGTTGGTATAATTGACAAGAAAGTTTACCAGCTGATATATAGAATTGAAAAAGAATGTGACATGGAGGAAGAGCCATTTGGCTTAGTTCTCCAACATTCCAAGAAGATACAATCATTCTACGAGAATCAGGATCATATTTTATTTGTTCTAATACCTGACTAATTTGATCAACTATTCGTCCATTTACTGTTTGCCAACTGCGCCACTGTTTTCCATATATTGGTCCTAAGTTGCCATCATTATCGGCCCATTTGTTCCATATATTAACTTTGTTTCTTTTTAAAAAGTTAATATTTGTATCACCTTGTAACATCCAGAGTAATTCATAAATAATCGAACGTACATGACATTTTTTTGTAGTTACTAATGGAAAACCCTTTTGAAGATCAAAAATCATTTGTGCACCAAAAATAGAAATAGTACCAACGCCGGTACGATCATTTTTTTTTGCACCTTTCTCTAATACCTTTTTCATTAATTTTAAATATTGTTTCATATTTTATAACACTCATGATAATGATATGACCATATTACTATAATTACACCACTTATAATCATAGGAATAGAAAGAATTTGGCCCATGCTGATAATTTTATGAAAAAGACCTAGCTGGGGATCAGGTTGTCGAAAGAATTCTAAGATAATACGAAATAAACCATAACTAATTAAAAACACTCCGGAAGTACTCCCCCTAGGTCTAGGTTTACAAATAAATATCTTAATAATGATAAAAAGCAACACACCTTCCAACATTAATTCATAAATTTGCGAGGGATGACGTGGTAGTACACTATATATATTTAACATTTTTTGATATTCAGGATGTATTTTAACAAAATTTAGATCTTCATTGTATGAATTATGAAATAGCATTGCCCAAGGAATATTAGGAGCAACACGGCCATATAATTCACCATTAATAAAATTACCTAAACGACCTGCCCCCAAACCAAACGGAACAAGAGGGGCGATAAAATCAGATATTTTCAAAAAATCACGGTTAGTACTATATGAAAAACAAAATACAATAAAAATTACTCCTATTAATCCACCATGAAATGACATTCCTCCATTCCATATTTTAAACATAAATAATGGATCTTTAATAAAAAGATCAAATCTATAGATCAATACATATCCAATACGACCACCTACAATTGCAGCGATGAAAGATAAACATAATAAATTTTGTACCTCATCTTCTTTCCAATCACTATGTGGTTTTCTGACATACCGTAATGCTAACCATTTGGCAAATATAAAACCTATGACATACATCAATCCATACCAATGGAACGAAAGCGGACCAATAGATAAAAATATAGGATTAATTTTTGGCAAAGTAATATAATTAATCATGTTTAACTATTATTTTTACTAAAAATATATACTGTATGCAAAATATGCTCTATGTATTTATCTAACTACTATATAAATCGGCATAAGATGTCGATAAATATTACAACATATAAAAACCACGTTACGGATAAAGTACATCATACATTTACAACTATTAAATTCTTAAACAGTAACAAATTGGCTGCTAAATACTCTGAGCAATTTATATCATAAACTCCTATCTATTCAAACAATTATAGATACATTATTCTTCAAAAATTGAAATGGTAAGCATTATTAATAATTAGCTTATCCTAAACTTGCATTCAATAATTTATTTTTTAATTTTCATAATATAAAGTCATATTAGTTAAAATATTAATACTATATTAAAATTTTAATATAAAATTAAATTTATGAGTAAACCTTTTAATTTGCATAATCCGCCAATAGATGAAAAAACTTTGCTATTAAGAGCTCAGAAGTTAGCAGGATGCACTATTCAAGAGTTAGCCTTAAAGGCAGGTATTACGGTACCTATAAACTTAAAAAATAATAAGGGATGGGTTGGTATCCTAATAGAATTGAATTTAGGAGCGTATGGTAATAATAGAGCCATTCAAGATTTTCCTCATCTTGGCATTGAACTGAAAACTATTCCTATAAATAGTGAAGGATATCCACTAGAAAGTACTTTTATATGTATGGCCTCTCTAAGAGGCAATATTGGAATCACTTGGAATAATAGTTATGTCTACCACAAATTAACAAGAGTGCTCTGGATTCCAGTAGAAGGAAAACAAAATATTCCGCTTAATATAAGACGTGTTGGTGCACCTGTACTTTGGAGCCCTAATGCCCATGAAGAACATTTATTACGACAAGATTGGGAGGAATTAATAGATATGATTGCACTGGGGGAAATTGAAAATATTACATCAAGTTATGGAGAATATATGCAATTGCGTTCTAAAAGCGCTAACAAGCAGATATTTACAGAAGCAATTGGCAATAATGGTCAAATTATACTAACGACACCGCGCGCTTTCTACCTTAAAAAAAAATTTACCAGTTCTTTGTTGGCACGTTATTTTTTATTATAATGTTTCAACCAGATCTATCATAAATTGTTTAATTTTAATTAACTTTGAGAGTCAAAATGTTTACTTGGACTGCCCTGTATAATGTCTGGTTCGCACTTGGAACACTTACTGTTTTAGAAATAGTTCTTGGTATTGATAATATAATCTTCCTCTCTTTAGTAGTGTCTAAATTACCTTATAATATGCAAAACAGAGCACGATTACTAGGTATAATAATGGCAATGATCATGCGTGTCATGCTTCTTATGTGTGTCACTTTTATAGGACGTATGACTCATCCCATATTTCACTTATTTCATCATGAGTTTTCTATACGTGATTTATTTCTTTTTAACGGAGGTTTTTTTCTTGTATGGAAATCTAGCCGAGAAATTTATGAAACTATTAAAGATAGAACAATTTCTACAAATGATAATTATCAACCATCTTTTATTTATGTTATTATACAAATAATGTTTTTAGACATTATTTTTAGTCTGGATTCTGTCATAACCGCTGTAGGTCTTTCTAATAATCTTCATATTATGATATGTGCGATTCTTATCTCAGTATTTTTTATGTTATATGCGGCTAAAATTATAGGAGAGTTCATTGAAAAACATCCATCAATAAAAATATTAGCTTTAACTTTCTTAAATTTAGTAGGTTGGATGTTAGTTTTAGAAAGTGAAAGGATATTTATTGTTAAAAGTTATATCTATTTTGCTATGTTATTTTCTATTATAGTTGAAATTCTAAATTGGTTACGTACTAATAATATCTATTAATCCTTATTTAAAGGAATAATTAATATATTATTGCACAATATAAATAGTATTTATTATGTATTAACAAGGAAAAAACATTGATTGATTATACACGTGAAAAAACTAGTGATATAGATTTAAACAATCATACACCTATGATACAACAATATCTATCTATTAAATCTAGTTATCCGGAAATTTTGTTATTTTATCGCATGGGAGATTTTTATGAATTGTTTTATGAAGATGCAAAAAAAGTTTCCGAATTATTAGATATTGCTCTTACTACACGTGGTAATTCAGCAGGCAATCCTATTCCTATGGCTGGTATACCTTACCATGCTCTTGATAATTATTTAAATAAATTAATGCAATTAGGAGAATCTGTTGCAATTTGTGAACAAATTGGAGAGACTTCAAAATGTCGTAGTTTAGTGGAACGCAAAGTTGTGCGTATTGTTACTCCGGGTACTATTACTGATGAATCTTTGTTACCAGAAAGAAAAGATAATTTAATTGCTGCCATTATAATGAATTCCTCGGGATATGGTTATGCAACTTTAGATATAGGTTCTGGAAATTTTATTATTAGTGAGTTCAACAAAATCGACATTATGGATTCGGAAATTCAACGTACTAATCCTGCAGAATTGCTATATCCAGAAGATTTTGAAGAATTAAAATTAATTAAACATCTGCCCGTAATACGCAGACGTCCGGTGTGGGAATTTGATTTGGATACTGCTTGTCAACAGCTTAATCTACATTTTGGTACTCGAGATTTAAAAGGATTCGGAGTAGAAGATGCTAATCTTGCTATACGTGCAGCGGGTTGTTTGATTCAATATGTAAAAGATACACAAAAAACTTCTTTACCTCATATTAATTCGATACATATAGAGCATCAGAAAGATATTGTAATTATAGATGCAGCGACCAGAAGAAATTTAGAAATAACACAAAATTTTTCAGGAACTTCTGAAAATACTTTGGTATCTGTGATAGATAAGACAGTGACTCCCATGGGAAGTCGCATGTTAAAAAGATGGCTAAATATGCCCTTACGTAATAACTTGAAAATTAAGAAACGTCAGGAAGCTGTACTAGAGTTGAAAGAAATAAGTATAGAAGAAGTAAAAAGTTTATTACGACCAGTAGGTGATTTAGAACGGATATTAGCTCGTTTAGCACTATATACTGCTCGTCCAAGAGATTTGTCAGGTATGCGCAATGCCTTAAGACAGTTGCCTAAATTAAAACTAGCCTTAGTAAAAGTACAATCTCCTTTAATAATAGGACTTATGAGACAATTAGGAGAATTCAGTGAACTGAGCAAACTCTTAGAAAAAGCTATAATTGAAACACCTCCACTTCTAATACGTGATGGTGCAGTTATTGCTACAGGATATAGCTCTGAATTAGATAAATTAAGATCTTTATCAGAAGGAACTAATGAATATTTATCTTTATTGGAAATAAATGAACGTAAAAAACTAGGAACAGATTCATTGAAGGTTGGTTTCAATAGAGTACATGGATACTATATTCAAATTAACAGTAATCACAGTCATTTAGTTCCTATCCATTATATCCGTAGTCAAACACTAAAAAATGTTCAACGTTATATTACTCCTGAATTAAAAAAATATGAAAATTCCATGATGACAGCCAGAGCTAGATCATTATTATTAGAAAAAAAACTATATAATGAAATATTAGAATTTATCATACCTTATTTAAAATCGCTTCAATCTTGCTCAGCATCATTATCAGAGATTGATGTATTAAGTAATTTGGCTGAACGTGCATATACTTTGAATTATTGTCGTCCTATCTTAAAAGAAGATCCATGTATTAAAATTATAAATGGTAGACATCCAGTTGTTGAACAGGTAATCAAAGAACCATTCATTGCCAATTCCCTAGAGCTTTCTCCAAACAGACGCATGATTATTATCACTGGTCCTAATATGGGAGGTAAAAGCACATATATGAGACAAGCAGCTTTGATTGTATTACTAGCTTGTGTTGGTAGCTATGTTCCAGCGGAAAAGATGAATATTGGTCCTTTAGATAGAATATTTACACGTATTGGTGCTGCTGATGATTTAGCTTTAGGACGTTCTACATTTATGATAGAAATGATAGAGACAGCTAATATTATGCACAACGCTACGGCAAATAGTTTAGTATTAATTGATGAAATTGGTCGCGGCACTTCAACTTATGATGGTTTATCGCTAGCTTGGTCTTGTGTAGAAAAATTAGCAAAAAGTATTAAAGCAATGACTCTATTTTCAACTCATTATTTTGAATTAACTAAATTAACAAAGACCATAGAAGGAGTCTTTAATATTCATTTTAATGTAATAGAATATGAAAATAATATTATATTTATGCATAAGATACAAGAAGGAGCTAGCAATAAGAGTTATGGATTAGCAGTTGCAGCTTTAGCTGGAATACCTAAGGAAATTATTAAGAATGCTTCAGAAAAGCTGAGACAATTAGAGTATGCATCCGATATAACTAAAGATACCTATCACAATAAGTGTATAGCAAATAATCAATTAACTAATAAAAATTCAATAATACAGAAACTCTCAGACATAAATCCTGATTTGATCTCTCCTTATCAAGCATTAAAGTTGATTTATGATTTAAAATCATTAATATAAATTTCTACTTATCGTTTTTAATAGCCCATAAGCGTACTTATGGGCCTATTATTTATTAATGAAGATTATTCCTATTCCAGGAATAAAGCATCAATATTTAATTTTTCTTCTTCTAAGATTTCACGTAATTGATGTAATCCTTCAACCTGAATTTGACGGACCCTTTCACGAGTCAAACCGATTTCATGACCTACATCTTCTAATGTAGCTGCTTCATAACCTAAAAGACCGAACCGACGAGCTAGTACTTCTCGTTGCTTAGGATTTAACTGTAATAACCATTTGACAATATTTTGTTGAATATCCTCATTCAATATAGTATTTTCTGGACCAGAATCGTTTTCGTCTGCTAAAATATCTAGTAATCGTTTTTCTGATTCGTTACCTAAAGGTATATCTATAGAAGTCATGCTTTCATTAAGACGTAGCAGATCGCTAATAGTTTTAGGTGGTTTATCTAATTCTTCAGATATTTCTTCTGGGCTTGCTGCATGATCTAATTTATGAGATAATTTACGTGCAACACTTAAATAAATATTTAATTCTTTTACTCTATGAATAGGCAGACGAATTGTTCTAGTTTGGTTCATAATAGCACGTTCAATAGTTTGACGAATCCACCATGTTGCATAAGTTGAAAAACGAAAACCACGTTCTGGATCAAACTTTTCAACTGCTCGAATCAACCCTAAGTTGCCTTCTTCAATAAGATCTAATAAAGCTAAACCACGATTACTATAACGACGAGCAATGTTAACAACCAGCCTTAAGTTGCTTTCTATCATACGACGACGAGAAATAATATCACCGTTTAAAGCACGACGAGCAAAAACCACTTCTTCTTCTGCAGTTAATAGTGGTGAAGAACCAATTTCTCCAAGATAAAGCTGAGTAGTATCTAAAACTCGTTTATTCATATTTTGAGAGGATAAAATCTCTTCTATATGATCATCAAGATCACAACATTCGTTGTCACTCCGTGAGTTATTTACATAGTGTAGTGTCATCAATTACCTCAACTACATTTCTGTCAAAAACATTATAATCTGAAAAATTATTCATTTTAAGAATATTATGACTCATAAGCTGCTCCTCTGATCCCACTAAACAGAAAATAGGGTTCTACCAGCTTATCGTTGCGTGCATATCCCCCCCCATGATAACTATTTTCATATAATATAACTGAGCCAGTAGCGGTGATGCTTTACTTATTTACTATATTTAGTACAAAATTTAAAGATCATAATGACTGTATTAAGTAAGCTATTACTCAATACTGAGTAGATGTTCGGAATTATTAATAACTTTCATGTTATGAGTTAATTGTATTATCAAATAAGTTATTTATTATTCTTTATCAATAAAAAATTGACCACACTACAGTGTATATATTCATATAGCTATGAGCCACATATAAACGTATTATATTAATAAACTATAAACAGTATCAATTTATTATTTACTGAAATAAGCTTTTTATTAATATAAAATATCTTACTGTTGTAAAGTAATTGATATTATAGCTATAATATAAATAATTGTCATTAATTTTATTGAATCGTGTTATATGATAGGAGAAAAATACTTTTTATATAGTAAAAATTGAACTATTTTATTAGAAATAATATGAGGATAGATGAGAAGCTAATTTGACATATTATGCATATTTATATGTTACTTAGCTAAAAGCTTTAGCAGTTAATTAATAAATAACAACTACTATTTATGTTTTAAAAAAATTTATTTTACGTTAGATTGACAACGATCTAAAAGATGAAAACAAAGGTTCTTGTACTATATATCTATGTTACCAACGGAGGGAGTAACCGGATTAGTTGAATAACCTTTCAAATATCAATTAGTTTTGCTATGGTTAATATCTTGTGTAGGATTATATATCTAATATTTTCAAATATCACCGCACTTGCACATACAAATGCATGATGACACTACAATCACAATTAGCAATTAAATCACGTATAGAATTATCATTCTACCAATCACTAAAAAATATGCTGTACCTCAAAAAGCATGAACATCAAAATGTTGTGAAATTATCATTTCATATTTTCCTTATTAAGGATAAATATTTTTCGCTAGAAGTTTAGGCATTTTTATATCTCTACGTCCTATCACTAATTACTAGGAATATCTGATTCTCAAGCTTCAGCTTTATCAATTAATGCTCCTTCATACAAGGCATGTAGCAACTCAAAATAAGCAAATTAAAAAATTTAGGCGTTAGCGACAGATATTTACTATTGTATAAGATAAAACTATTTATGTCAGTTTTTTATATGGTTATGTACTGACTGGAGTGCCCAAAAATCCATGGATTTTACTATATTTACGTATATTCAGTAAGATTTTTAAATCTGGAGAATGCACGTGTGAACGAACTGTAATACTTATAAAATCGCATGGTCTCGTATATGATCTCGTTTATGCTATTGCTAATTTGCCAAAATTTTACCTTGATAATTAATGACTACAATAACTGCCTTAAATAGATGATTAATCAATATATTAATGATACTAATTAATTGCATTCTTCTGCAGATTACTGCTGGAACAATAGCAATTACATAAATCTCATGAATTTTTCTACTCATAATCGATTGATTAAACATTTACTAAATTTATTGAAAGCATATTTTATGCTTATGAGACAAAACGGTAGAATACTTCACAAGGTTTAATCATATTAAATTTACTACGAGCTATCTCTTCAATAATTTCAGAACTATTGTTGATAGCATCTACTTCAGCTTGTAATTGATCAATATCATTTTTGATTTTATCATTTTTTTCTTCTTGGCGGCTAATTTCTTTACTTACATGTAGGCTTTCCTTAATACCATTGTCGCCTAACCACAATGAATGTTGAAGCCATATGAATATCATTAAGAGTATTAAATTTAATTTGAATTTGTTCACTGATGTTTATATTTTTTGAAAATTAAATTTATTATAAAATACAATAAATTCAGAATATATTTATTATTCCAAAAAAGAAAATTTTTAAATTTTTTCTACAGGTTAACCATTTCCCAGAAGAGAATACCATTCTTATTTTAAGAGATAATTATTTTACGATTACGTAATAGAGCTAATATTTGGTTAGTTAAAGTTACAACGGATTGTGTACCATCAAGATGAATGTCAGGATTTTGAGGTACTTCATAAGTAGCATTAACTCCTGGGAAATAGTTTAATTTTCTTCTACGTGCTTTTTCATAAAGACCCTTAGGATCTCTTCCTTCACATATTTCCAACGGTGTGTCTACAAAAATTTCAATAAATTTTTCTTCTCCTAATAGCCGCTTTACCATTTGTCTTTCTGCTCGATAGGGAGCAATAAAAGCTGTTAATACTATTAATCCTGCATCTATCATTAGTTTCACTACTTCTCCTACACGACGTATATTTTCTTTTCGATGAACATCACTAAATCCTAAATCACAGCAAAGTCCATGACGCAAATTATCTCCATCTAAAAGATAAGTATTTATACCCATATGATATAAATAATTCTCTAAATAATCAGCAATAGTAGATTTACCAGATCCAGACAGTCCTGTAAACCATAATGCTACAGCAGGATGTTTATGTTGTATTTCTCTATCATTTCTATTTATAGAATATTTATGCCATGTTACATTGTGATTAATCATTTTGTACCATTTGTGTTGGATCGATTAATATTTATCCATTCGGGAAAATAACGACTAATTAAAATATTCAGTTCTTTTTCAAAAGAACTATAGTTTCTAATATTGTTTACTATTGGTGTCGTTTCATTAATCATACCAGCACCTATTGTCATATTAGTTAATTTGTCAATAAAAATCATGTTTCCGATGGTTCTATTGTGTTTATATTTATCCACTATAACTGGTTCAGTAAAGAATACTTCGACTAATCCAATGCTGTTAAGAGATAGACTATCATTAGGAATCTTTTGTAACGTATTAATATCAAATTGATAATGTATTTTTTCTATATATACACGCACTTTTTTCGTCATGATTTTAGCATCATACATCTCACCAATTTTTAATGGCTTATTTGTCATCCAGACAACATCAATTTTGGCATGTTGTATGGGCTTTAGTGTAGACCTCAAATCTACTAAAAAATTGCCTCTAGTAATGTCTATATCATCATGTAGCTCTAATGTAATAGCTTCACCGGTAACTGCTGTTTGTAAATTGCCATCAAAGGTAATGATACTGGTCACATGAGTTTCTATATTTGTAGGCAATACTCTAATACGCTGACCTACTTTTAACGTACCAGCAGCTAATGTACCAGCATAACCGCGAAAACAAACATTATTGCGATTAACATATTGTACAGGAAAACACATCGGTGAATAATCAGTGTCTTTTTTGATTACAATAGTTTCCAATATATTTAGCAATGTTGGACCATCATACCATTGCATAGCTGATGTGCGTTTAACGACATTATCTCCCTCTGAGGCTGAAATTGGAATGAAATGTATATCTAAATCTTCTGGCAGTTCTTTAGTGAAATTTAAATATTCTTTTTTTATTTTTTCAAATATTGATGGGTCATAATTTACAAGATCCATTTTGTTAATTGCTACTATAAAATGATTAATACCTAATAAAGTAGAAATGAAAGTATGCCTAATTGTTTGATTTAACATACCTTTACATGCATCAATAAGTAAAATTGCTAAATCACACGTCGAAGCTCCAGTAGCCATATTACGTGTATATTGTTCATGACCTGGGGTATCTGCAATAATAAACTTACGTTTTTCAGTAGAAAAATAACGATAAGCAACATCGATAGTAATTCCTTGTTCACGTTCTGCTTGTAACCCATCTACTAATAGAGACCAATCAACTTTCTCACCATAAATACCTTGCTTTTTACTATCATTTTGTAATGTCAAAAATTGATCTATATGAATTTGATTGGTATCATGTAATAAACGACCAATCAATGTACTTTTCCCATCATCTACACTGCCACATGTCATAAAACGTAATAAACTATTTTTTTGCTGAGAAGATAACCAAGATTCTAAATCTCTCTCTTGAAATAATTTTTTTGAAGTAATGGAAGCTTTCATATTAATATATCCTTAGAAATAGCCCTGGCGTTTCTTTAATTCCATAGAGTTTGAATGGTCATGATCAATAATACGTGCATGGCGTTCACTGGTATTTGAAACTAACATTTCTTCAATAATTTCTTTTATATTTTTTGCATTAGACTCTATTGCTCCTGTTAAAGGCCAACATCCTAAGGTACGAAAACGCACCATTCTTTGTTTAACCACTTCTCCAGCCTCTAAGCAAAGACGATCATCATCTACCATGATCAGCATACCATTTCTTTCTAAAATAGGACGAATATCTGCAAAATAAAGAGGAACGATTGGAATGCTTTCTAGAAAGATATACTGCCAAATATCGAGTTCAGTCCAATTAGATAACGGAAATACTCGCATACTTTCATTGCTATTAATTTGACCATTATAGTTATTCCATAATTCTGGTCGTTGATTTCTAGGATCCCAACAATGAAATTTATCTCTAAATGAATAAATTCTTTCCTTAGCTCTAGATTTTTCTTCATCTCTACGTGCTCCACCAAGGGCAGCATCAAATCTGTATTTGTTTAATGCTTGTTTTAATCCTTCCGTTTTCATAATATCAGTATATTTAGTGCTGCCATGAATAAATGGATTTATTTTCATGGAAATACCTTCAGGATTAGAATACACTTTCATTTCTAATTGAAATTTTTTCGCTATATAATCACGGAATTTATACATATCCTGAAATTTCCAACCCGTATCAATATGTAATAATGGAAAAGGTAATTTATTAGGATAAAAAGCTTTATTTGCTAAATGTAACATTACAGAAGAATCTTTTCCGATAGAATACATCATCACCGGATTATTAAAATCAGAAACTACTTCACGAAAAATATAGATGCTCTCCGCTTCTAATTGACGCAGATGAGTCAACTTTCTTGCATCCATAAGCGTTCCTTAAACTTTTTTAAGAATAAATAATGCTATTTATGCTAATTTGCATTGTGAAACCAAGTTAATTGTTTATGGAGATCAACAACTTCACCTATTACTAATAGAGTTGGACTAAGAGTGTTGGTTGAAAGTTTTTCAAGATACTTTAACTGACCAATCAATACTTGTTGATTTTTATTTGTACCACTACTAATAACAGCTACTGGTGTTTGTGGTGAACGCCCATGCTTTATTAATTCAGCACTAATTTCTGCTGCTTTCATTGCACTCATATAAATAGCTAAAGTTTGACGTTCACATGCCAATGAAAGCCAGTCAATATTATTTTTATTTGTTTTACCCTGAGCAGTAATAAATATTACTTTCTGTGCATAATCCCGATGAGTTAATGGGATGCCTGCATATATACTAGCCCCAATAGCAGCTGTAATGCCCGGTACTACCTGAAATGGAATACCTGCTTGATATGCAGCTTGTAGCTCTTCAGCTCCTCGTCCAAAAATAAATGGATCACCTCCTTTAAGGCGAACTACTCTTTTACCTTGTTTAGCTAGTTTTATCAGTAAATCGTTAGTTTTTTCTTGAGAAATAGAATGATATCCCGCTCGTTTACCTACACAAATAAATTCAGCATCTCGTCTCACCATTTCTAATACTTCTTTACTTACAAGATAATCATAAAGCACTACATCAGCTAATTGCATCACCTGTAGAGCACGTAATGTAAGCAAGCCACTATCTCCTGGACCAGCTCCTACTAAAATGATTTCTCCTTTGTTAGAATGATGATTATTTAATTCATGAACAAGGACTTCCTGAGCTTTTCTAATATTTCCCATTGTTACGTAACTAGGAAATAATCCCGTAAACAAACGTTCCCAAAAATAACGACGTTCGGAAAATTTAAGTTTTTGTTTTACTTTATCACGCCACTGACCGGCTAGTTTAGCTATTTTACCTATGTTAGTAGGCAATAAAGCTTCTATTTTTTCTCGTAGTAATCGAGATAATACAGGAGCAGTACCACTGGAGGAAATTCCAATAATTATTGGAGAACGGTTAATAATAGAAGGAAATATAAAACTACAAAAGACGGGGTTATCAACGACATTTACTAACTTATGATAATAAGTGGCTGCTGTAAAAACCTGCTTATTTAACTTATTATCATTAGTTGCCGCTACCACTAAAAAAACTTTTTTTAACTGTGATACATGAAAATCATTTGCAATCCATTTTATTTTATCTTTTTTTTGTAAAATTTGTAATTCTTTACACAGTTTATGAGCAACAATCTTTACATTTGCTCCAGAACTGTTTAACAGTCTAATTTTTCTTGCTGCGATATTTCCACCACCAACAACTAAAACTGATCGACCATTAAGATCTGTAAAGATAGGAAGATAGTGCACGTTAACCTTAATAGATTAAATACTATTTTAAATAAATATATGTTGGTTGTTTATTATAAATGAAATTACTAATTGTAATGAGTAGTTACCTAATCGAATAATGTATTAATAAAATTCCTCATTTTAAATAATTTATTTAGTATTTTCGTGTAGACCACACTCACGCTTTAAACCAAAAAATCTTGTTTCTTCTTCTGATATATCTGGAGTTAATATTTTGGTAGTATGAATATCTCCTACAGAAACGTATCCTTTTCGCCACAATGGATGATATTGTAACTTATGTTTGTTGATATAATTAGCGACCTGATCATCATTCCAATCAATTATTGGAAAAAATTTAAAAACATTATTCTGAATTTGCACAATGGGTAAATTCGCCCTACTATGAGACTGAACACGCCTAAGTCCTGCAAACCACGTTTGAATATTTAATGTTTTTAAAGCGGTATTTATAGGTTCCACTTTATTAAGTTTATTATATTTATCAATACCTTCAATACCTTGTTCCCAGAGTTTACCATAACGTGCTTCTTGCCAAGCAGGTGATATATTTGAACGAAATACCATTAGGTTGAGTCGCATGTTTTTTGTTAGTTCATCAATAAAATGATAAGTTTCAGGAAATAAATAACCCGTATCAATTGTAACAATGGGAATGTCGGGAGCTTGGCAAGTTAATAAATGCAAAGATACAGCCGCTTGAATGCCAAAGCTCGAAGATAGCATAAAATTGATAGGCATATGTTCTAAAGCCCAGCTAACACGCTTCTCTGCCGAAAAGCTGGCTAATTTAATATTTATTTCATTTAGTAAACTAATGCGTTCATCTTGAGGGATATTTTTTATTACAGGTACTTTCATTAAGTTTTCCTACTTTTTAGGTCCAAAAATCTTTAGCTGGATCTATTACTGGTATAATGATACCACTACGTATAACAAAATCACCAAAAGATTCTGTATTAATGCGATTTTTTGCCCAATAACCAATTAGCTCATCTATTATATTAATAATTTGATTTTCTGTTATATTTTCTCGATATATACGAGGAATACGGGTTCCAATTCTATTACCACCAATATATAAATTATAATGTCCTTTTGTCTTACCTATTAGTCCTATTTCCGCTAGCATAGCTCTAGCACAACCATTAGGGCAACCACTTACACGTAATACTATATACTCATCTGCTAAACCATAATGATCCAAAATTTTTTCTACCTTAGTAACTAATAATGGAAGAAAACGTTCTGCTTCTGCCATTGCTAATGGACAAGTAGGAAAGGATACACAAGCCATCGAATTTTCACGTTGTTTACTGACTCCTTCTATGAGGCCATATTGTCTTGCAATTTGTTCAATGTTATTTTTTTCTCCTTCTGATACACCTGCTACTATTAAATTCTGATTTGCTGTTAAGCGAAAATTACCTTGATGAATTTTAGCAATATTGGAAATTCCTGTTTTTAAACAACGTCCAGGATAATCAATTAATCTTCCATTTTCAATGAAAAGAGTTAAATGCCATTTATTATCTATCCCTTTAATCCATCCAAATCTATCTCCACGTGTAATAAACTCATAAGGACGAATTGGCTCAAAAATTAATTGAGCTCTTTTTTGTAATTCCTTTTTAAAAATATCAAGGCCAACACGTTCTAACGTATATTTAGTTTTAGCATTACTCCTATTAACACGATTCCCCCAATCACGTTGTATAGTAACTACAGCAGTTGCTACTTCTAATGTTTTTTCTAAAGGCAGATAACCTATCTCTTTTGCAGTACATGGATATGTTTCTTTCTTACCATATTCCATAGATAATCCACCACCTACCAAAAGGTTAAAACCTAATATCTTATTCTTTTCTACTACTGCAATAAAATTAAGGTCATTAGCATGCAAATCCACTTCATTATGAGGAGGTACTACTACAGTAGTTTTAAATTTTCTCGGTAAATATGTTTCACCTAAAATAGGTTCACAATCAGCTGTTGATTTTTTTTGTTGATCTAACCAAATCTCTACGTAAGCATGTGTATGTGGTAAAAGATGTTCAGAAATTCTTTTTGCCCATATATAAGCTTCTTGATGTAATACTGATTCTACCGGATTAGAAGAACACATAACATTGCGGTTAACATCATTAGCAGTAGCTAATGCATCTAAGCCAATTGAGTATAACATTTGATGCGCTCTTTTTAAATCTTTCTTTAATATACCATGAAACTGAAAAGTTTGACGATTAGTTAGTCGAATACTGCCATAAATTGTTCTGTCAGTAGCAAATTTATCTATAGCTAACCATTGTTGAGTACTTATAATACCACCAGGTAAACGACAACGTAGCATCATAGCATAACGTGGCTCTAGTTTTTGCAATATTCTTTCAGCTCTAATATCACGATCATCTTGTTGATACATTCCGTGAAATCGAATCAGCATAATATTATCGCCATTAAAACCACCAGTTAATGCATCTTGTAGATCTTCAACTATAGTGCCACGCAGATAATTACTGCTTTTTTTTAAGCGTTCTGTATCAGAAAATTTGCCATCAATAACTAATGGTCCGATATGTCGAGTACTCATTAATAAACATCTCGCTGATAACGGCGCTCAGAGCGCAATTGGTTTAAAAAATTGTTGGCTTCCTCTAAATCCATATTACCGTATTTTGATATTACATCCAACAATGCTTTTTCAACATCTTTTGCCATATAATTAGCATTCCCACATACATAAATATATGCATTTTCTTGAATCCAATCCCATAATATTTTACCTTTCTCCCTAATTTTATGTTGAACATAAATTTTTTCTCTTTGGTCTTGAGACCAAGCAAGATCGATTTTGGTTAATAAGCCTTTTTTAACATATCTTTGCCACTCAACTTGATATAAAAAATCTTCAGTGAATTTTTGATTACCAAAGAAAAGCCAATTTTTTCCCTTAGCTCCTTCATGATCACGTTGCTGCATAAAAGCCCGAAAAGGGGCAATACCCGTACCAGAACAGATCATAACAATAGGTGTATCTAAGTTTTTAGGAAGGCGAAAACTATCATTAGTTTTTATAAAAATACGAATTTTGTCATTATTTGGAGAACAAGATGCTAAATATCTGGATGCTCCTCCTGAACGAATTCTATTATTAATCTTGTAGCATATTATACTAACAGTAATATGTATTTCATTTTCTACTTCATCTTGAGATGAAGAAATAGAATAAAAACGTGGTTTTAAAGGACGTAATAATTTTATCAAATCCATGGCTTGTATTTTGGCAGGAGCTTCTCGAATCATTTCAATTAGAGGAATTTTTTTGCAATAATTGCGTAATTTTATTTTATCCTTCACTATATTTAATAAGGTTTTATTGTTGGATAATACAGCATATTTCTCTACAATCTGGGGGGTATTAACAGTAAGTTCCAAATAATTTTGAAGTGCTTCTTCTAGTGATAAAGTTTGATTTTGTAGTTTAACTGTTTCAGTGGGCAAACACATTAGATTTGTTAATTCTTTTACTAATTCATAATCATTTTGATACCAAATACCAACTGTATCACCAGGTTGATATTTGATCATAGAATCTTGAATATCTATTTCAATATGTCGTATATCTTTATTAGATTTTCTTCCAGTGATTTTTTGATTAAGAGCAATATTTGCACTAAATGGATTTTCTTTTGTATAACATTTTTCTGGTATTTGATGAGAGGATCTAGAATTCATTAGAATCGGTGAATCTAAATTTCTTTTTTGCACATATTGGGAAATAATACTGGTAATTTGTTGACGCCAACAAACAGCTTGTTCAGTATAATCTATATCTGCGTCTACACGATTTAATAAACGCTCAGCTCCTAATTGCTCTAATCTTTTATCAAGATCTTTTCCTATCTTGTTAAAAAATTCATAAGATTTATCACCTAAACCAAAAATAGCAAAAGCTGTTTTATTAAGTTTTATTTTTTTTGACATTAAAAAGTTATACAGCACTACAGCTTCTTCTGGTGGTTCTCCCTCTCCATATGTAGAAGTTATAATAATTAGTATTTTTTCCTGATCAATTTTTTTAAAATTATAATCATTAGCATTTAATAAGTTAACATCTAATTTTTCTACTAATAGATCATCTTTTAATTGTTCAGCAACAAGACGTGCATTACCGGTTTGTGATGCGGAAATAATGGTGATAACGAAAGTAGAATCTACATTTTTTATACAATTATTTTCATTCACTAATCCCCAGAAGTAACCAGAAAGCCAAGCGATTTCATTTTTAGAAAGATCAGCTATTATTTTTTGTAATTTTTCAAATCGATCAAGTTTTAACGGAATTGAAAAATCTTGAGGAAACTCATTTATCATCGTAGTACACAATACCTACTAACAATCTATAGTATTATTAATATAATTGCTTAGATTACTGATGTACATACGTATCTTTAAATAAAGCTTTGATATATTAAATAACAAAAATTACTAATTAAACAGATAAATTATATAGATCAAATTCCAAGTGTTCAATGAGGGTTTATTAAATAATTATTCTTGTTATGTTTTGTTCTATATACCTTCTTATCCACATTATTAAAATTATTTTTTATCAAGTTGTACCCAACAATAATTAATATTATTAAAATAGTTACTTACGTGACATTAGCAAAATAATTGTTATTAAAGCTAAAGTTCACATAATACTAATGATTATCTTAAATATAACACTAAATATATTGATATTGTTATATCAAAAAGATATATTAATATTGTCCTTTAACTTCTCGTCTTCCATTAAAACAGGATTTATCCCCTAATAATTCTTCTATTCGGATCAACTGATTATATTTTGATAAACGTTCTGAGCGACTCATAGAACCTGTTTTTATTTGGCCTGCCATAGTACCTACAGCTAGATCAGCAATAGTTGTATCTTCAGTTTCTCCTGAGCGATGGGAAATTATTGTTGTATAATTAGCATTTTTTGCCATTTTAATAGTAGATAAGGTTTCTGAAAGAGTTCCTATTTGGTTTAATTTTATTAAAATAGAATTAGCAATTCCTTTTTCAATACCTTTTTTTAAAATTTTAGTATTAGTCACAAATAAATCATCACCGACTAATTGAATTTTATTACCGAGCACTTTAGTTTGGTAAGCAAAACCTATCCAATCAGATTCATCTAACCCATCTTCAATAGAAATAATAGGATATTTTTTGGTTAATTTTTCCAAAAAATGAGTAAACTCTTGATAATTAAGTTCTTTTGCTCCTTCACTCATTAAAACATATTTACCATTTCTATAAAATTCTGAAGCAGCACAATCTATGGCTAAAGTGATATCTTTTCCTAATTCATAATTAGCTCTTTGTACTGCTTCTGAAATAATTTCTAGTGCTTGAATATTAGAATCAAAATTAGGAGCATAACCACCTTCATCTCCTACTGCTATAGTCATGCTATTTTGTTTTAATACTTTTGCTAAATGATGAAATATTTCACAACTCATACGAATTGCTTCTTTTATGTTAATAGCGCTAACTGGTTGTATCATAAATTCTTGAATATCTACATTATTATCAGCATGAGCACCACCATTTATAATATTAATCATAGGTAATGGCATAGAAAACTTGTTTGGAGTACCATTTAGTTCTGCAATATGCTCATATAGATACTTACCGTTAGCCACAGCAGCAGCTTTTGCAACAGCTAAAGAAACTGCTAGAATAGTATTCGCTCCGAAATGAGCTTTATTTTCTGTACCATCTAAATCTATCATGATTTTATCAATATTTACTTGATCCTCAGCATCTTTTCCTTGAAGGGCTGTATTAATTGGGCCATTAATTATAGCGACACATTTAACTACACCTTTACCTAAAAAACGTGCTATATTATTATCTCGTAACTCTAATGCTTCACGAGACCCAGTTGAAGCACCGGAAGGCGAAGAAGCTAAACCAATATAACCACCTTCTAAATGCACTTCAGCTTCAACAGTAGGGTTACCACGAGAATCAATGATTTCTCTACCAATTACTTTTATAATTTTAGACATGAGATTAACCTTTAATTAATTTAATAAAATTAATAACTTGTTATATATTAAGTGAAACTTTTCTGAGAATTCTTTTGATATTCATGTGCGGCTTTTATAAAAGCAGTAAATAATGGATGACCATAACGTGGTGTAGAGTTAAATTCAGGATGAAATTGACACCCAATAAACCAAGGATGATCTGATATTTCAATGATTTCCACTAATCTATTATTAGAACGACCTACAATACGCATGCCAGCTTCTTCTATTGGTTTCAAAAGAAAATTATTCACTTCATATCTATGACGATGTCGTTCAAATATAATATCAGTATTATAAATTTTTCTTACTAAACTATTAGGAATTAATTTACACTGTTGACTACCAAGACGCATGGTCCCACCTAAATAAGTTTCATTATGGTATTGTTTTTTATCTTCATTTAAGATATGACTACTGGTCAATACTACTAATGGATATTTACAATCAGGTGAAAATTCTGTTGAATCAGCGTTTTTGATACCAGCTACATTTCTAGCATATTCTATTAATGCTATCTGCATACCAAGACAAATACCTAGGTAAGGTATTTTATTTTCTCTGGCATATTTTGTACTTATCAATGTACCTTCTATCCCACTACTTCCAAATCCTCCTGGAACCAAAATACCTGCTAAACTTTTTAAAAGTTCCACACCCTTCCTTTCAATCTCTCTAGAATCTATAAACTTAATATTTACTGTAATTCTATTCTTCAAACCACCATGTTGAAGTGCTTCAATAACAGATTTATAAGCATCTGGTAACTCTACATATTTACCTACCATACCTATGGTAACTTTATCAATAGGCTTAGCTTCAGTATCAACAATTTTTTTCCATTCACTTAAATTAGCTAGAGGGACTTGTAATTTAAAATATTGGCAAATATATTTATCTAAATTTTGTGATTCTAATAAAAATAGAATATTATATATAGGATTAACATCAATTAATGAAATAACTGCTTTGTCTAATATGTTACAAAATGATGCTATTTTAGCACGTGTATTTATTGATACTGCTTGATTTGAACGACAAATTAATACATCTGGTTGAATACCGATAGACAGCAGCTCCTTTACTGAATGTTGAGTGGGCTTAGTTTTGAATTCTCTTGCTGCGGCTATATAAGGTACTAAAGTTAAATGAATATACATAGTATGTCTACGACTTAAATCCACAGCCATTTGACGAATTGCTTCTAAAAATGGTAGAGACTCTATATCGCCTACTGTACCTCCTATTTCTACTAGTATTATATCATATCCTTTGGCACACTTTATTATACGTTCTTTAATTGCATTAGTAATATGAGGAATTACCTGAACAGTTGCTCCTAAATAATCACCTCTTCTTTCTTTTCGCAATACTTCAGAATATATCTGTCCAGAAGTTAGATTATTATATTTGGACATTTTAGTACGAATAAAACGTTCATAGTGACCTAAATCTAAATCTGTTTCTGCGCCATCTTCCGTTACAAAAACTTCACCGTGCTGCATAGGACTTATAGTTCCCGGATCAATATTTATATAAGGATCTAATTTCATTATTGTGACTTTGAGATTTCGTGCTTCTAATATCGCGGCAAGGGAAGCTGTAGTAATTCCCTTACCCAACGAAGATGCTACTCCGCCTGTTACAAAAATATAATTTGTTTGCATTGTAAATTTGTCTGAATTAAAAACTCTATAAATTATAATATATATCTTTATATTATAACCTAAGAGGTTATACTTATATACAAGATTTTCAAATCAAGTATCTAATTTAACATATGGCTAATAGACAATTAACCATTGTAATTATATCAAATTTCAATACAAATATACAATAGCGACTTACATTGTTATCAATAGTATAAAATATGTAAATTAGTATTATACATGATGTTACAATCTGGCAAGAATATTTCTTTTTTTTATTAATTAATTTTGCTATATATTTTTCACGATCAATTCTACTTTAATGTAATAAATTAGCAATATGATTGCTAATCAATCCTATTGTAAATAGCAAAATATAATCTTATAATTGCTCTTTCAATCGTGCTATTACTAAGCAATTAGCTATTGGTACATAGATACTCGTACTAATTTTCTTTTATTGCTATAAGTTCTTATTATCTCCGCAAAAGAAACCATACATTCTGCTAATTTAATGACTAAATATCTAAAATATTCTACTGTTGTTAATATTATTTAGGGACTATAAAACATTTATTAAAAATTTTGCGGTTAAACCAGCTAGCTAATACACTTCTCTAATGAAGAGCAATAAATGATGTGCTTATTGAAATCACAAAAATTTAAGTAATTTATTTTGCGTTACAGTTATTATATATGATTTACTAAAGTAGATCATATCTACATAAATATTTATTAATATAATTTGATACTATTAATATCATACACTTAGATAGTTATATCTATTCATAATTAGCTTAAAAAAATACTTGCATTTATATACCACTGAGAGTATATTAGTTTTTATCAATAGTTTGCGGGGTGGAGCAGCCTGGTAGCTCGTCGGGCTCATAACCCGAAGGTCGTCGGTTCAAATCCGGCCCCCGCCACCACTACTATTATAGCTCGCATATTACCAATGACATTTTAATATAATTATAGTCTTTTATTAAGATGTGCTCCACGCCATAAATAACCATAATAAAAATCAATTTATTGAGGTTTTTCTTGTGAAAACCCGCACTACAGAACTTGTTCAAGGATTGCGTCATACTATTCCATATATTAATATTCACCATGGTAAAGTTTTTATCATAATGCTTAATGGTGAATCAATAGAACATGAAAATTTTTCTAGTATCATACATGATATTGGGTTATTAAGTAGTTTAGGTATCCGTATTGTGATAGTATATGGTGCACGACCACAGATCAATAATAAACTCAAAGAAAATAAAATTCATTCTATCTATCATAAGTGTACACGTATAACAGACTTTAAAACATTAGAAATAATCAAGCAAGTCACTGGTAGTTTACAGTTAGATATTACAGCACGTTTATCCATGAGTCTGAATAGTACTACATGGCAGAGAACGAGAAATTGTATTAATGTTGTAAGTGGCAATTTTATTACTGCTCAACCATTAGGTATTGAAGAAGGTATTGATTACTGTCATAGTGGGCGTATTCGCAGGATTGATGAAGAATCGATTTATTCTCATCTTGATAATCATGCTATTGTCTTAATTGGTCCTCTGGCAGGCTCTATAATAGGAGAAAGTTTTAATCTAACTTCTGAAGAAGTAGCTACTCAAATTGCCATCAAATTGCAAGCAGAAAAATTAATTGGTTTTGGCCCTTATCAAGGAGTAGTTAAGAGCAATAATGAGATTATCTCTGAGCTGTTTCCTAATGAAGTAGAGCATTATATTAATAATATACAAAATATCAACGAGTGTCTCTGTGTAAAACTTTTTTTACGTGGAGCAGTTCAAGCATGTCGCAGTGGTGTAAAACGTAGTCACATAATAAGCTATAAAGAAAATGGAGCACTTTTACAAGAAATATTTTCGCGTGAAGGTATTGGTACACAAATAGTTATGCAATCATCTGAACAAATTTGCCGAGCTACTATAGATGATATCGGTGGGATATTACAGCTTATTCGACCATTGGAAGAACAAGGAATTTTAGTAAGAAGATCAAGAAAACAGTTAGAGAGAGAAATTGAGCAATTTCTCATCATTGTACGGGATAATTTAATAATTGGTTGTGCTGCTCTCTATCCTTTTCATAAGGAAAAAATTGGAGAATTAGCGTGTGTAGCAGTACATCCTGAATATCGTAGTTCAGAAAGGGGTGATATTTTATTGGAACGTATTATAGTTCAGGCTCGCCAAATAGGCCTGAAAAAGATATTTGTACTCACTACGCATAGCATTCATTGGTTCCAAGAGCGTGGATTTAAACCAGTCGATATAGAATCATTACCAGAAAGTAAAAAGAAGATGTATAACTACCAAAGACGCTCTAAAGTATTAATAGCGGAATTAATATAGATTGCTAATTAATTCTATTTCTTAATCTACTATAACGATAAGTTTTATTTTTTATTGCTGATTCAAACACTGCATTATTAGTATAAATTATTAATCTCTTACAAGGACGAGTAATAGCAGTATATATTAATTCCCTTGTTAATAGAGGTATAAATTCTCTAGGCATAACTAATGATATAGCATCAAATTCCGATCCTTGTGATTGATGTACTGTAATTGCCCAAGCGGTATCATGGAGAGGAAGACGGTTCAGTTCAACTGTTTTAATAGTTAAGTTTTTTTTTATGAAAAATGCCTGCATATCTTGATATTTATAATATAAAATAATACCAATATCACCATTGGATAATCCTAAAGAACTATCATTGCGTGTAATTATTATTGGACGTCCTAGATAATGCTGATTATTGGAATACATAGAAATTAAATGTCTTTGTATTAATGTTTGTTCAATATAATAATTTAATCCTTGTACTCCAAAAGGTCCATCGCGTAATGGACAAATTACCTGGTGACGGATAAATGCAGAAATAATCTTTAATGGATTTTCTTGTTTATTGATTAATGTGAGGAATTCTATATAATTTTCTAAAATATCTCCCAACATTGATTGATAGTCTACAAAATCCGTTATGGTCTTTTTATTAACATCTTCAAAACACATATTAAAAATATGTGCTACACGTTTTATATTACCCATTTTTACTGCTTGTGCTAAACGGTTAATACCTGATTGACTATCGAATCTGTAATTAACAGATAATAAACAAATATTATCATCTATAATTTTTGCAGTTTTAGTAGCATAACTTCTAATTTTACATCCTGTTAATTGCGTTAACTGCCAAGCACGTAAAGGGCTAAAGTAATTTTTACTACGCATACACAAATCGTTCATTATACTACCTGTCTCTATAGAAGGTAACTGATTGCGATCTCCAATAAATATCACCTGAGCATGCTCTGGAAGAGCAGCAACTAAATTAGACATCATCGACAAATCTATCATAGAAACTTCATCTAACACTAAAATGTCTAGAGGTAATTTATTACTTATATTATAAATCATACCTTTACTTTCATACTGTGCACCTAGTAAACGGTGTAATGTAGTTGCTTCATGTGGTAATTTACATTGTTCTTCTGGAGAAATAGACAATTTATTTAATAGATGAGTTAAGCTATCAGTTAAGCGAGAAGCTGCTTTACCAGTAGGAGCAGCTAGTTTAATTCTTATAGTATTGATGTTAAGGCGAATAATTGCGATAAGTAATTTGATTACTGTAGTAGTTTTGCCAGTACCTGGACCCCCAGAAATTATTGATATTTTCTTAGTTATTGCTGTAGCAGCTGCAATTTTTTGATAAGTATGATTATTAAATAAATTATCTAGTACTAATCTTATAGTTTTGGTGTCGAAAGTATTTATATCATAGTTATTATTAAAAAAATTTGCGATAATACATTCATTTTTCCAAAACCTATGTAAGTAAATACAATTTTGACTTAGCACTAATGGTGTAGCATCTTGTCCATTGCTAATGGCATTCCAACTATTTAGATACTTCATTAAATTACTTGGTACTCCTGTTATTTGCCATAATTTTTTAGATAAATCTGAATGAGAAGTACTAAATAATTGTCCTTTAGAAAAAAATTCTAAAGGTAAACAAGTGTGACCTTCCCTGCTTTTAGCACTGACATATGCTGATAATAATAGTAAAAATGGATGTTGTTCATTAGCTAATAATCGTGCAAAATTAACATCAAAAAAAGATAGTAATTTGTCTTCTACTGCTTGCATTAAAAGCTTATTGAACATGTCACTCATAAATGCTCTTGTCCTCTAAAAAAAGAGAATCCAAACTATTGATAAAATCATAAGAAGGGACTGTAGTAAAAATACCACTTTTGGGAATGGTGGCTACTATTCCACGTAAAAAAAGATAAAATACTCCACCGAAATGGTATTCATATTTATAATATCTTAATCGCTGTTTTAAATAACGATGTAAAGCTAAACAATATATTTGATATTGAAGATCATATCTGTGATCAATCATTGATTGATTAATTGTTTCTATAGTGTAATTATATTCACTATCGCCTAACCAATTTGATTTATAATCAACAATATAATATTTTCCTTTCCAGGAAAATACTAGATCTATAAATCCTTTTAACATACCTTGGATTTGTTTAAAATTAAGAGATGGAGCATACCTAGAAATAGGATCATAATGTTGTATTAATTTATTTAAAGAAGAAGCTGTTATCTGATTTTTAATAGGAATATAAAATTCCATTTCTCTCAACATATTTTTACTTTCTAATTTGCTTAATTGTATATCATCTACACCTAATGAAACATTTAAGATATTAAAAATCCAACTCTCCAATACACTTATCCACTTATCAGCAGAATACCCACTTTCTTGAAGACGTTTTTCTAACCATGATTGTTCTGGAAATAAATTAAATTCTAGTGAATTAAGTAAATTATGTAAAAAATTTCCAGTTTTTGATCCTTTAGGAAAATCATGAGGAGTTAGATTATCACTAATATAAAAATTCTTAATTTTATAGTTTGTTATTTCAAAATTATATCTTGTTTCGGTAATATCATTATTATTTTGATGTAGAGAAGAATAACTATTAATATAACTAATCCTAGTTAAATCACGTGTAAAATGACGAAAATTTAATTTAGGGATATCTGCTGATGTTTTGTTTTGACATATAGTTTTATCTACTAATACGGTATTTTCAATCACTTTAATATGCTTGTTATTTTCCATCATTTCGTAAAGATAATTTTTTAGTTTAATATCATCTGCAGTTTTACCATATTGCAATAAAAATCCTATAGCAGTTTTGTGAAAATCCGTATTCTCTGTTTTCTTTCTTATTGTGTGATTTAAAGGTGCTATACCTACACTACAATGATAAATCGATCGCGTTAATGCTACGTAGAGTAAGCGTAAATTTTCTGAAAGTAATTCTTTATCTCTTAATGATAAAGTTTTTTGATTAATGCTCTGATCACTAAAATCATCTATAAATTTTGAATTTATGGATAAATCTTTGTTGAAGTTAGCTGCAAAAGGTAACCAAACTAAAGGATACTGTAAACCTTTAGATTTATGTATAGTAATAATCTGAATTAAATTATGATCGCTTTCTAAGCGTACTTGTTGATTGATATCTTGTTCATTTGGATGTTGAATTTGATTTTCTAAAAACCTCAATATTTTTATGGGACAGTCTAGATTTACTGATGCGATTTGTAGCAGTTCACTCAAATGCATAAAATTAATGAGGTAACGGTTTCCATTTGTTAATGTTAGTAATGTTTCTGCTAATTTTTGTTCTTTTATTATATTTCGCAGCATAGGAAATATGCCATTTTTATACCAAATATCTCGCCATAAAATGAATTTTTCTATCAATGAAATCCAATGTGGTGAATTTTTATTTGTTATATCTAATACAGTGGAATCAAAACCTAATAAAGATGTTGCTAAAGCGGTGCGAAAAATATTTTCTTGTTCCAGAAATAATATCCCCTGTAAAAGTAAAAGTAATTCACGTGCTGTGTGCGTATTATAGACACTATTTCTATTAGAAAAGTAGGCTGAAGGAATATTTATAGCATTTAGTTCATTGATAATAATATCTGCTTCACTATGGTTACGTACTAATACTGTAATATCTGATGCTTTTAGCATGTGTAAGTTATTAGCCTGTCCTATAAATACTTTTCCGTTTTTTGCTCCTTCTAGTAATTGGCTAATATTTACAGCACATTGATGAGCCATATAAAATTGATAGTCAGTAACATTAGTTTTTTTTACTGGTTGTAACCAATATTTTATAGCTGGTTGTAATTCATTATTTATTTCAAAACGAAGATGTTTATTTTCTTCTGCAGATAACACAGGACGAAAAGGAATTACTGAAAATAAAAACGGACATTCTATCCTTGAAAATAATTGGTTTACACTTAAGACCATAGCTGTAGACGAACGCCAATTAGTATCTAGGGTATAACACTTAAGTTCATTTCTAGCTAGAATATAAGTGAATATATTGGCACCTCGAAAGGAATAAATTGCTTGTTTAGGATCTCCTATTAATATCAAACCATAATTTTTTTGATTAAAGTAAATTTTTTTAAAAATACGATACTGTAATTGATCAGTATCTTGAAATTCATCTATGAGTGCAATGGGATATTTTTGACGAATATTATCTGCAAGTATTTCTCCATGCGGCTTATGTAATGCTTTATCCAATAGTATTAATAAATCATCAAAACTTATTACAGAACGTAACAATTTTTCTTTATATAATGTTTTATTAATATACGTTAGTGCCTGTTTTATAAATATATCACGTATAGATAAATCTTTTTTAAGGAATTTTTCAATTGATATGAATAATGAATGAGAGAATATACTACCTTTTTTTATTTTTTTTGTGATTAATTCCTGACTAAAATATTTTAGTTCTTTTGGATATAAATAGTTTATAGTTTCTTTTTTAGCCCATTTTGTTATTTTATTAATCCACAAAGGTAAGTATCTGCTATTATAACTTCGTTTATCTATTTTTAGATTAAAAAGAATATTTTCTATTTCTGTATAATTAGCAATCCATTGATTTTTTATTATTTTAATGTAGTTGATAGTACATATGTGATGTAATTGAATATCATTTATTTCATTATCTTTTACTTTAATATTTGGTATCTTATTACGTAAATGTAGATATGGTAAAATATTTTTTAAAAGTGCATCCGGTCCATTCCATTCTTTCAAGATAATGCTAGCAATATCTTTTTTCAAATGATAGCAATTTTTTCTCCAAAAATCTGCTGTTGCTTGCTGTAACAAAAACAAGTCATTTTCAATGAATTTACGTTCAAATAATACACATGATTCAAAAGCATTTAAATTTAGCATACGTTGACAAAAACTATGAATAGTAAATATAGCGGCTTCGTCTATTTGCTGTTCTGCTATAAATAGCAATTTGTTAGCTTCTTCTCTATTAGGAATTTGTTTTACAAGATCGTTAAATTGGACATTGTTCTCATAGTTAAGACAGGTCATACGTAATGCATGAATATTTTTACTAATTCTATATCGCAATTCAGAAGTAGCATTATCAGTAAAAGTTACCACTAAAATTTCTGTTACCTTAAGAGGTCTATTAGGATTGCCATCCTCTCCTAATCCCAATAATAAGCGTAAATAAAGTAGGACAAGGGCAAAAGTTTTTCCTGTGCCCGCTGAAGCTTCAATTAGAGACTCTCCTTTCAATGGTAACTTCAGCAAATTTAAAGACTTAATTTTTAAGTTATCCATTATTTATTATAGTGGAAAAATTAATTTTTATATTTTTCATATTTATTTGATTGAAGTAATGGTATATACCATTTATGAGCAAAATATATAATTTCTTTTATCCTATTTTCATTAAGCGAACTCCATATTCTAAATAAATATGGATCGTTCTTTTCTCCTGGCATTTTACTGTTTCCGTGCCAAGTTTTTAATAATTTCATTTTAGCTTTGTCTTTAGTAAGATTATCTAACTTTATGCATCTAGTATTTTTGTTAAAAATAGTTGATGCCCACTCTCCTCCACTTTTATGCAATAACATCAATGGTTTATTTAACCCTAGGCAATAACCATTAATAAATTCTTGTAATTTTGAAATAGCTATCTTTTGAGGTAATGCGTCAAAATACCAAATAGTATTTTTGTCTCCGTAAATACGACTAATACCTTTTTTACCAAGAGCACAATAAATAAGATGTTCTATCCATAGCCTTAAACCATCATTGATATTCAGTATATTAGAATTCCATCTTAATATCCCGTCATTTTGAATTTGTTTTATACAACCATTTATTAAAATATCACCAATAAATAAGTTAACATCTAAATCTACTCTACCCCTATAATATTTCCTCACAATTTGTGCTATATATTGCATTTTTTCCAGTTGTATATTCCACAAAATCTTACCATATACACCATATGGTAAATTCCCCGCAGTATGATATTTTTTATAAAGCAAATTAATATCTTGATTTAATATTAGAAAATTAAGTATTTGTTTCTTTATTTGATAAAGATTTATACCTTGTAAAATAAAAGGTTCGGTATTAGGTACTTGATTATCTATTGAACAGAACTTAATACCTAACCGTCTATTAAACCAATAACGTACCGGATGAGACCAAAACTTTAAAAGTTGATTGATATTTATTTCTTTTATATGAAATTTAGTTAAATTTTGAACAAAATTTTTCGGAGGATACCCTAAACCTTGAGCAGCATTTAACCACTCACTAGCAAAACTATTATAACATGATGTTAATAAGAAGTTTTCTTTAGCAAAAGGAATTCTAGTGTGAAAATGAATAATTTTTTTGGTGATATCAATAGAATTATTCTGTAACTCAGATTGTGCATGATCAGATAAATAAAAACTAGAATTAATATACTCTAGAAGTTCTTTAACAAGTTTAGAAGGATATTTTTTTGTATTATCATACATAGAACTTCCAATATAACTAATATACATCTTTTGCTGAGTAGATACTAACGCCTCTAAGAAAAGATAACAATCATCATCACGTCGACTACGATCTCCTTGACGAGGTTTTTGTTGCATTAAATCAAAACTTAATGGTAGAATACTGCGCGGATATATAGAATCATTCATTCCCAGTAAACATACTATTTTAAAAGGAACAGTACGCATAGGCATTAAACTACAAAAATTTATTTTATCTGTTAAGGAATAATTTTTTATATATTTTTGATTAATGCGCCTTTGTAAATCTTCTTGTAATAAGCTAATTGTAATATCCTTGTTATATTGTGCTAAAACTCCATATGATATAATTTCCATCCATTCTTCTTCGAGAATTAGCAAATAACGATTTATTTCTGTATTACTGATAAAAAATTGATCTATAATTTCACGACATGTTGATCTCCAATCATTTAAATTACGTGATTTTGATAGATATTTACGCCAATAAGTTAATTTATATAACAATTCTGCCAGATTATTTACTAATTTGTATAATTTATCTCCTGATTCGTCATAAGGTAAAATTCCTTGCCAATCGCCACTTATACTGTCTAATGCATATCCTAATAGCATGCGTTTTAATCCAAAATGCCAAGTATGTTGTCCAGTAACAGGTAATGATAACTCAGCGATATTATCATCATCTAATCCCCATCTAATACCAGATTCTATAATACAACGACGTAATAGATGCATATCTTCTGAAGAAATAGAAAATTTTGCTGCAAATGCAGAAACTTCTAAAAGTTTAATAATCTCTTCAGAAGTACAACGACTATAAGGCAAATTCAATAAAGTCATAAATGCTAGTATTATTGGATGGGTAGAAATAGCTCGGCGATCAGAAAGGGAAAAGGGGATATAACGTTCAGAAGGTGCGTTTGCAAATGTAGCTTGAATAAAAGGTACATAAGAATCAATATTTGTTACCATAACGATAATATCACGTGGTTCAATTGATCTATCTTCTTCCATCGTTGTAAGTAGATAATCATGTAAAACTTCTAATTCTCGTTGAATACTATGGCAAGAATGGAATGTAATCGATGTGTCGTTGGAATTTAGTGGTCTTTGCTTCTTGATTACTTCAAGATTTAAGATATCTGCTTGTAGAGTATGCAAAAGATTATCAGGATTAATTTCTACAAAAGCTTCTATATCATTTACCAAATCCATTTGATTAATTACACATATATTTTCTCTACCCATTTTACCCCAAGAAGCTAGTAAGGGATTTATTTTTTCTGGCTGAAAATAATTTTTAGTGTTGGATTGCTTATCTATGATATGTTTTAATTTAATATCTTCCCAATATTCACGACATGGATTTGTAAACAGTAAATGTACATCCATATAATGTCCTAATGTTTTAAATATATGCCAATAAATTGGGGGTAATGCGGAAATACCACAGATAAATATTCTCTTGGGGAAATTTTTAGATATTTTATTATTTTTGAGAGTTTTAATAAAAAAATCGTATAAATTAGCTCTATGCCATTTTGATTGACCAAGTTTACGTGTATATTTTACCAAGTATTTCCAAAGTATACCTTGCCATTCTTGCCTACTATGTAACCCTTCTACATTCTTTCCTTCTTCCCAAAGATTTATCCAATCAGGACGATAAATTAAATATTGATCAAAAATATCAGCAATACGTGAACTAAGCTGAAATAGCTTAGTTTGATTACTATCATCAGTTAGGTAGTATTTCAATGATGTAAAGATATTTTTTGATAGTAAGTAAGGTAAAATTTTTCTTAACTTCCAAGTCATCTGACTTTTAGTAAAAGCACTTTCTTCTGGTACATCTGGTATTATTAACAAAAACATTTCCCAAATGAATCTAGCTGGTAATATGAATTTTATATTAGCAGAAATCCCTATATCCTTAGCTAATTCTATTTGTAACCATTGTTCCATTCCCTTACTTTGTACTAATATAATTTCTGGTTCAAAAGGGTCTTTTAAAGGTTGAGAATTAATGATGTTAGCCATCAAAGTTTTTAATAAATCTAGTTGATTCGAATGATATACTTTGAACATAGTAATATACTTTAGTACGCGTAATATTTTTATATATACAATTATAATTTATAAAGAAGGATAATATTTATTCATATTATTGTATGTAGTTAATATTTGATACTCGTATATGATTCATTAATCAATGATTAAACGTAACATACGTCTCAATGGTTCAGCAGCTCCCCACAACAATTGATCTCCTACACTGAATGCAGAAAGATATTTAGGTCCTATATTCAGCTTACGTAAACGACCAATTGGTATACTAAGACTACCACTAACTGCTACTGGCGTTAATTCCTTTGTAGTTGATCTATAGTTGTTTGGTATCACTTTAACCCATTTATTATGAGATGCCAATATTTCTTTAATATCTTCTAACGGCATATTCTTATTTAGTTTTATAGTAAACGCCTGACTGTGACATCGTAATGAACTTACTCGGACACAAATACCATCGACAGGAATTATTTTAGAGGTTCCTAGAATTTTATTAGTCTCTACTTGACCTTTCCACTCTTCTCTACTTTGACCATTTTGCATTTCCTTATCAATCCAAGGAATTAAACTGCCTGCTAGAATTGTTCCTATATGATTTGTGGGTAATATGTCTTTTCGTCTAGCCAAATCAGTCACATTTCGTTCAATATTTAAAATTATTGAAGCTGAATCTTGTAGTTCTGTAGAGACAGAATTGTATAGCACACCCATTTGCATTAATAATTCACGTATATGATTAGCCCCACCACCAGATGCTGCTTGATAGGTAGATACAGAAATCCAATCTACTAATTTTTTATTAAAAAGACCGCCTAGTGCCATGAGCATCAAACTTACTGTACAATTTCCCCCTACAAAGGTCTTAATACCTTCATCTAATCCTCGATGAATTAAGGATTGATTTACTGGATCTAGAACAATTATAGCATCATTCATCATTCTTAAAGTAGAAGAAGCATCGATCCAATAACCCTGCCAACCAGTGTTACGAAGTGTGGAATATACCTTTTCAGTATAATCACTCCCCTGACAAGTAATAACAATATCCATTTGCCTGAGGGAATCTATATCGTAGGCATTTTGCAATGCACCATATGATTTTCCAGAAAATTCTGGTGCAGATTGATTCAACTGAGAAGTTGAAAAAAAAACTGGATTGATATGATCAAAATCATGTTCTTCTATCATACGAGACATTAAAACTGAACCAACCATACCACGCCATCCTACTAATGCTACATTTTTCATTATTTTCCTATGTTATTTCTGCTAATCCAAGATATCTATTTTTAATGCCAGTTTACTGATTGCACCCCTCCCCTATACCTTGAATGGTAACTGTCTGCAATAAAATTCAGCAAAAATTGCTCATTTATCAAAATATTTATTTAAATAATTTAATTGAAATAAATATTCCTAGATATATTGTAACAATAAGGATAAACAAAATAAATGAATAAAATAATTAATACTACAATATTATTATTTTTAATAATGGATCCAATAGGAAATTTACCTGTATTTATGTCCATATTAAAAAATCTGAACAGAACACGTCAGATAATTGTTTTATGTAGAGAAATGTTCATTGCTCTAATATTGATGATATTATTTTTATTTGGAGGAGAACATATACTATTATTACTTAATTTAAAAACGGAATCAGTATCTATAGCAGGAGGTATTATTCTTTATTTAATTGCTATAAATATGATTTTTCCGGTATCAGATACTTCTAATATACTACTGGATAGTGAAGAACCATTCATTGTTCCATTAGCAATTCCTCTCATTGCTGGTCCTTCACTATTAGCTACTTTGATGTTACTATCCCATCAATATACCAATCAAATGCAAAAATTAATTTATGCATTATTAGTTGCTTGGATCAGCACAGTAGTAATTTTACTACTATCAAGTTTTTTTTTACGATTACTGGGAGATAAAGGAGTAAACGCACTTGAACGTTTAATGGGTTTAGTTTTAATTATGATAGCCACTCAAATGTTTCTTGATGGTATACGATCCTACTTAACGATATGAATCGTATCTATTATTATACATGTAATATAAATAAAAATCAATGTAGTTTTTAATTGGGGCGAAACGATCGCATTAAAGTTTATTTGCAATAGCTATGCGAAGTTTTTTCATAGCATTCTGTTCTAGTTGTCTTACACGTTCTGCAGATACACCATAACAAGTAGCTAATTGCTGTAACGTAATTTTATTATCTGATTCAAGCCATCGAGATCGAATAATATGTTGACTACGTTGATCTAAACCTTGAATTGCATTATTTAATTTATCTGCTGTATGTGTATCCCAATTATCTCCCTCTAAACAATCCGCAAAATCAGAAGATTTATCTTTAAGGTATAAAATTGGTGATTTACTTTTTCTACTTTCACTGTTTTCATCATCAGGTATCATATCAAAGGTGATATCTTGAGCGGACATCCGTGATTCCATTTCTAATACATCTTTACTAGTTACTCCTAATTCTCGTGCTACCATCTCTACTTCATCTGGATTAAACCAACCTAAGCGTTGCTTAGTTTTTCTTAAATTAAAAAAAAGTTTACGTTGAGCTTTAGTAGTAGCTACCTTTACGATACGCCAATTACGTAATACATACTCATGAATTTCTGCTTTTATCCAATATACTGCAAAAGAAACTAATCGTGCCCCAATCTCAGGATTGAAGCGCCGTACTGCTTTCATTAAGCCAATGCTTCCTTCTTGGATAATATCTGCTTGGGGTAAACCATATCCAGAATAACTACGAGCAATATGAACAACAAACCGCAGATGAGATAAAATTAATATTTTGGCTGCATTTAAATCACCCTGATAATACAGTTGCTCGGCTAGTAGTTTTTCTTCTTCCGCTGATAACATTGGTAGAATATTAGTTGCCTTAATATAGGATTCTAAGTTACCAAGAGATATTATTGCTAAAGTTGGCATTTCTTTGGTCATTTATAAATCCTCATATATTTGTCAATATTTTCACTTTTTCTAAATAAAATCCACTTATGTCAATAAGTAGTATAAATCGAAATGACCTTTGCTACTTTTAGCTATTTTTACAAGCAAAAATATTTTTTATAACATTATAGGTATATTTGAAAAGTAATTAATATCGTGCATTTAAGCAATATATTTATTCATAATTAATGATTTGATTAATAAATCATTATAAATAAGTATAATTGTGAATTGGAAGTTACTTAATTTTATTATAGAGAAATTTAAATAAGTTCTGTAGGGAATATAGCTTCAATAAAATCTTTAATTTTAAATTCTTGTAAATCGCTGATTTTTTCACCAGTACCAATATACCTAACTGGTATTTTCAATCTATCAGATACTGTGAATATTACCCCACCTTTTGCTGTACCATCTAATTTGGTAATTATAATACTGTTAACTCCTATTTTTTTATGAAATACATCTGCTTGCACAATAGCATTGTGCCCAGTATTTGCATCAATAGTCTGTATTATTTCATGCGGAGCTGATGGATCTAACTTTTTTATAACACGAATAATTTTCTTTAATTCTTCCATCAAGTGACATTTATTATGCAATCTACCAGCAGTATCTGCAATTAATATATTGATACTACGCATTTTAGCTATTTGTATAGCATTAAAAATAACAGAAGCAGGATCAGCACCTGTATGATGCGCTATTACTGGAATATCATTGTATTTTCCTAATACCTGAAGTTGTTCAATAGCAGCTGCACGAAAAGTATCTCCAGCAGCTAAAATAACTGATTTGCCTTGCTTTTTATACTCGTATGCTAATTTACCAATGGTAGTAGTTTTTCCTGATCCGTTAACACCAATCATTAAAACAATAAAGGGTATATGATGACATATTTGTAACGGGACTGATGATTTTTCTAAAATTGTTTGCATTTCCAATTTTAATATGTCATACAGTTCATATGCATTTTTTAATTGTCTTTTAGTAGCGTGTTTAGTAAGATTATTAATAATACTATATGTCGTTTCTACACCTATATCAGAAATTATTAATTGTTCTTCCAGTTTTTTGAATAAATCATCATCAATGGTTTTTTCAGTGAATAGTGAAAAAAAAGTTTTATGAGTGTTCACTAAACGTTTTTTTATACGGGTAAATAAATTTTCTTTATTTGAAGAATTATTTGGCATAATACACTCAGCTATGATTAACCATCAATTAGGTATTTTACATTTTATTTAAATTATATATAGTTTATATTAATAAAAAAGATTAAAATTGCATAATGCATAAAATATTTAATAATATTAATAACGCACCAGGAAAAATTCGTATTATTGGAGGTAAATGGAAAAGACGTAATATTTCAGTTATTAAACATAATGGATTGCGTCCTACTACTAGCATAGCCCGAGAAACTTTATTCAACTGGTTGACTAATAAAATTAATCAAGCGAGATGTCTAGATTGTTTTGCTGGTACTGGTGTTTTGGGATTGGAGTCATTATCACGGAATGCATCACAAGTAACATTTTTAGAAATAAACCATAAAGTAGCTAAACAATTGAGGAAAAATATTAACACTTTATGCGCTACTCAAAGTGAATTAATTCAAATAAATGCTTTGAATTGGTTAAAAAAAACAGGTGAACCTTATGATATAGTTTTTATAGATCCACCATTTCATAGTGACTTATTACAAAAAACTTTTTTACTTTTAGAAAAAAATAACTGGTTATCCCAGGAAGCATTTATTTATGTTGAAACTCAATCCACTTATTATTCACTAAAAGTACCATCTGTTTGGAATTTATATAAAGAAAAGAAGACTTCGAACATTGCTTATCGTTTATATTTTCGGCATCCATAATATATGGTTAACATATATAAAATATAACATCTAAACATTGGCAATGTTATAGCTATATCAAATTTATCATATTAATAATATTAAATATTATTATTTTTTTTTATAAAATATTTATAAGGAATTGATTGTATATCCTGCTTTATGAGAATATGTTCCATAAATATACAAAAATTTGGAATATCTCTTTTAGTAGCTGGATCATCCGCAATAACTAATAAAATTTCTCCTTTTTGCATATCTTTTATAATTCTACGTATCATCATTATAGGTTCGGGACAACGTAATCCTAAAGAATCTAATGTATAATTGGGATGATTACAATCATTATCCATATTTTACTCATTCTATCATTAAATTTATATTAAATATCGATTTTCTTCTATTCCTTTATAAAGTCACTTATTCTAATAAAAATTATTGATCTATTTTATTAGAATACGGTAAAGAATTGATCCTTAAGTAACTTTTTTCATCGTTCTCTACACGAAGCACACTATTTTTAAATAAATTATTATTTAATACAGCTTGTACCCATATATTGGAATTTGCTAATTTTACACTATTTAGTACATTTCCTGTACGCCGCCAATTATTTGCCTTTTTTATTTCTAGACAATCATTACACATAGGTAAATTTGTTGCATAACCTACTAACCAGTACAAAGAAAATTTATTTGTTCCCCTGTATTTAGATTTAGCTATAATTTCTTGACCTATATAACAACCTTTTTTAAAGCTAATAGCATTTAAAGCTTGCATATTAGTTGCTTGGGGAATGAATTTTCCACTACTCGGTGCATCTATGATTGGAATACCTGCCTCTATTTCTAAAGCTAGCCACTGACTACTATTACTGGTATGAGCTCTTTTTTCTTTTAATTTTTTATATAATTTTTTAGCCATTTCATTATTAGTTACTATAATAAAACGTTCTTTAGGTTGAGTAATCCTAAGTAATATAGTATCATCCTGATTGATAACTGAGTTATTCATATCGGGTAATTTTTCAAATAATTCCGATAAAGCTTCACGTGCTTGAATACCAACTATACCAATTAATACTTTTTCATCACGAGAAGTAATAGTCACTCTAGAAAATACAGCATATTTTTTTAATTCCTCAACTTGAATATTTTTTATATTGCTCCGTATTAGGTAATAATACTCGTGGTTATTATAAAATAATAATAAATTACTCCACATTTTACCTTTAGGATTACAATGTGCTGCAATATGCGGTTGTTTTTTATCTAAGTGAAAAATATCTAAAGTCAGCTGACTTTGAAGATATTGTTCACTATCCTCTCCTGCGATAGAAACTATAGACCAATCTTCTAGCAAAATCATAGTGAGAATTAATTCACTAGAAGGTAGAGGTAAATGTTGTGATATAGCAAAACTAAACATTATAATATCCTTAAAAAATTCAGTATTTAATAATATTTTAATATTAAATGGGATATATATATTATGATATTGCAAAAATAAATATTATGAAAAATAATGAAAAATCCCGTATTTTATGGGCGTGCCGAAGAGGTATGTTAGAATTAGATATTATTATTATGCGTTTTTTTAAAAAAAAATATGATCATATTAGTTATCATCAACAAAAATTATTTATCGAATTATTAAAATGCGATGATATTGACCTTTTTAACTGGATTATTAATCGCCACAAACCTCAGAATATAAAACTACAACACATAATACAACTAATTCACCAAAACAATAGTTTGTATTATATATAAATATTTTACATAGGGTTATTTACAATAAATTACAACCAACTAATTTTATATAATTACTAATATTTTTAATTATATTACCTTTAATAATTGAATATTCTTCAATGTTAATTTGATTACTAAAATCATAAAAAATGCAAAAATGTAGATATAATATATCAATATTCAATCAATTACCTCACGATATTCCTCCATTTTTATATAGTAATCGTGGTATAGATGATTTTTCGCAACTCCAGTATAGCACTCAATATTTATTGCAATATTTTCAATTAAAAGGTATTGATAAGCTACTTAATTAGATGCATTTAAGGCTTTGGAAAAAGTAAACGGTATCAAGATATTATTAATATTAATTATATGATTTTATCATCCAGATTAGCAACATGGAATAGTATTCTTGCCTCAAGATTAAAGACCTATTTTTAACGTAGGGTAATAATTTTACTTCCTCAGGAACCTGGAACCTATCATCCTTTAAAAGGATAGGGTATTATATATATTAAATAAACATATACACGCAAATATTTTAGAAAATGTTGCATGGTCCTATGGTGAATTACCATAATCTTAATTATATATTAAATTACAGAACAAAAATTTAATGGTAAATTAAAATTACAATAATAGTTAGTTAATGAATATTATTTCAACGTTCTAAAATTTTTTTAATATTTTGGTCTATTAATAGAAGGTATTATTGTTAATATAGATACCAATTATTGGCTAAAGAATAAAATTAATGATGTTAAATTAAATCAGTATATAAATATAAATTATGTATCAACCAATTTTATAATAAAAATTAACTTCAATTAATTATAAAATATATTTTTCTGCTCAAATAAATACTAAATAATTTAAATGTAAATTATTTTAAAAATAAATTTATAATAGCAATATTATTGCATATCATCTACATAATACTTAGGTACAATGGAAATGTTTGAAATTAATTTAATAAAAAGTCATATAGAAAGTATTACAAAACGTATTGATATCCTTAGGAGGTCACTTTAACTACCGTATTAAAAGTAGTAGATTGACAGAAATTAATACTGAATTAGAAAAACCCAGCATATGGAATAATCCAGAATTAATGCAAAATTTAATTAAAGAGCGTACAGCATTAAATGTTAGTATTAATCCAATAAAACAAGTATCTACTAATTTAGAGGAGATAAATGATCTATTTCTCTTAGCTATAGAAATTAATGAAAAAAAAACTTTTACTGAAGTTATTGGCGAGTTAAATAATATAGATAAAAAAATAGCAAAAATTGAATTTTATGCTATGTTTTGCGGGAAGGATGACAATAAAGATTGTTATATTGATTTACAATCTGGTTCAGGAGGGACAGATGCACAAGATTGGACTAATATTCTTTTGCGAATGTATCTTCGTTGGGCAATCATAAAGGGATTTAAGACAGAAGTTATTGAAAAATCTGAAGGTGAAATTGCTGGAATTAAAGCAGCTACAATTCATATATCAGGTAATTATTCATTTGGATGGTTACGTACAGAAACTGGTGTACATCGTTTAGTACGTAAAAGTCCTTTTAATGCTGCTAAACGTCGTCATACTTCGTTTAGTTCAATCTTTGTCTATCCAGTTGTCGATGATGATACTGATATTATTATCAATCCTCTTGACCTGCGTATCGATGTATATCGTGCTTCAGGAGCAGGAGGTCAGCATGTAAATCGGACAGAATCAGCAGTGCGTATTACACATATTCCAACAGGTACTGTAACTCAATGTCAAAATGATCGTTCTCAGCATAGAAATAAAAATCAAGCAATGAAACAAATGAAATCTAAGTTATATGAAATCCAAGCACAAAAAAAAAAATTGAAAAACAAAATTTAGAAAATAACAAATTAAATATTGCATGGGGTAATCAAATTCGTTCGTATGTTTTAGATGATTCTCGTATTAAAGATTTACGTACAGGCATAGAATCTCGGAATGCTCAAGCAGTGTTAGATGGAAATATAGATGAATTTATTGAAGCTAGCTTAAAAGCAGGATTATAAAATAATAATATGGTTAAATATATATTTGACAAACAAGTATTAAATAATGAATTGGAAAGTCGCCGTAAAAAACTTAATAGTTTACGTAACAAAGGTATAGCTTTTCCTAATGATTTTCGTCGTAATATCACTTCTGATAAATTACATATCGCATATTCAGAAACAGATCCAGCAGAATTAGAATCCATGGGCATTCAAGTAAGTGTTGCTGGACGTATAGTAATGAGGCGTGTTATGGGCAAAGCTTCATTTCTTACTTTACAAGATATGGGAGGTCGTATTCAACTGTATATTTCGTGTGATTACTTACAAAAAGATAAATCTAATGAAGAATTTAAAAAATGGGATTTAGGTGATATTATTGGTGTATGTGGTAAACTATTTAAAACTAAAACAGGTGAGTTGTCAATACGTTGTACTACCTTAAAAATGTTAACTAAATCATTACGGCCTCTACCAAATAAATTTCATGGATTAATGGATAGGGAGATTTGCTATCGTCAAAGATATTTAGATCTTATATCTAATGACAAAACTCGTTATATATTTCACTTGAGAGCAAAACTTATAGAGAAAATTCGTCATTTTATGGTAAGAAACGATTTTATAGAAGTCGAAACACCTATGATGCAACTTATTCCTGGTGGCGCCACATCTCGACCATTCGTTACACATCATAATGCCTTAAATCTTAAAATGTATATGCGTATTGCACCTGAACTTTATCTCAAAAGACTAGTAGTAGGAGGATTAGAGCGTATTTTTGAAATTAATCGGAATTTTCGTAATGAAGGACTCTCTCCACGTCACAATCCTGAATTTACAATGATGGAACTATACATGGCTTATGCGGATTATGAAGATCTCATGAAAATGATAGAAAATTTATTATCCACATTAGCACAAGAATTGTTCGGTACTACTAAACTATCATATGGACAGTATACCTTTGATTTTATTAACAAATTCGATAAATTTACTATAAATGAAGCAATAATTAAACATAATCCAAACCTTAGGTTAGGTGATTTGGAAGATTTTGCTAAATCTTCTGCTATTGCTCGTTCACTTGGGATACAAATAGAATCACATTGGAAATTAGGTAATATTATTACTGAAATTTTTGAAAAAACAGTACAGGCTCACTTAATTCAACCTACATTTATAACTGAATATCCAGTAGAAGTATCACCTTTAGCACGTCGTAATGATAAAAATCCAGAAATCACAGATCGTTTTGAGTTTTTTATTGGTGGTAATGAAATTGCTAATGGTTTTTCCGAATTAAACGATATGGAAGATCAGGCACAACGTTTTTTAACAAAATATCAACAATCCGATGAACAAACCACCCTATCATGTGATAAAGATTATTTAACCGCTTTAGAATATGGATTGCCACCTACGGCGGGATTAGGTATAGGTATTGATAGATTAGTGATGATTTTCACCGACAGCAGTAATATTCGTGATGTAATTTTATTTCCGCTCCTCCGTCCAAATATCAACGATAATTGACATTAATCATATATCAAAACATATGTAGTTTCTCAGTAAATTTTTTGATTATAGAGTAGATTTATATTTACTTTAAGTGTAAACTGGATAACTAGTTTCTCTAGATATATCATATTTACGATTTATAAATACCATTATCAATGGATTCATCATAAATGATGAAAAGAGATTTATTATGCCCTGTTCAATTAATAAAAAAAATTCATTAACAGAACAAAATTTATTATCAATCGCACAGCATTATAACAGTGCATTATGGGTTTATAATGCTGATGTTATAAAAGAACGTATTTCGCAACTAAAATTATTTGACGTAATTAGATTTGCACAGAAAGCTTGTTCAAATATTCATATATTACGTTTAATGCGAAATATGGGTGTTAAAGTTGACGCTGTTTCTCTAGGAGAAATAGAACGTGCGTTAGCTGCTGGATATAAACCTAGTTGTGATGATATTACTTTTACTGCAGATATTTTTGAGGAACCAACTTTAATTCGTGTCATAGATATGAACATACCTGTCAATGCCGGTTCAATAGATATGTTATATCAATTAGGTAAGCTTTCACCTGGGCATAAAATTTGGCTACGGGTAAATCCAGGTTTTGGATATGGAAATAACAAAAAAACTAATACTGGAGGAGAAAATAGTAAACACGGTATATGGTATGATGATTTACCATTAGCTTTAATCGCTATTAAACGTTTTAATTTAAAATTAATAGGCCTACATATGCATATAGGTTCCGGAGTAAATTATAATCATTTACAAACTGTATGTGATGCTATGGTTAATCAAGTTATAAAATTTGGTCAGGATTTACAAGCAATTTCGGCCGGAGGAGGTTTGTCTATACCTTATAGATGCGATGAAAAATCTATAGATACTAAACATTATTTCGGGTTATGGAACACAGCAAGGGAACGTATTGTCAATTATCTAGGCCATCATATAAAATTAGAGATTGAACCTGGCAGATTTTTAGTTGCCGAATCTGGTGTGCTATTATGTCAAATACGTGCAATAAAAAAAATGGGTAATCGTCATTTTATTTTAGTAAACGCTGGATTCAGTGATTTAATGCGTCCAGCTATGTATGGCAGTTATCATGCTATTTCATTAATAGCTGGAGATAAGAGAATTATAAATCAGAACAAAACAATAGATACTTTAGTAGCTGGACCATTATGTGAATCTGGAGATATTTTTACTCAATTAGAAGGAGGAACAATAGCAGTGCGTTCTTTGCCAGTAGCTGCACAAGTAGGGGATTATATAATAATTCACGATACTGGTGCATATGGGGCCTCAATGTCATCTAATTATAATAGTCGCCCATTAATACCAGAAGTAATGTTTGAGACAGGCATACCTCGTGAAATAAGACGATCTCAAACTATTCAGGAATTATTATCATTAGAAGAACTACCTATTTTATCAAAATAAAGTTATTAATTTAACATTTTTTCTTTTTATAAAAAAAAAGCAATTTCATTTGCTTCTAGTTCTTTAATGACAGCTGAAGTTTTCATTACCTACCAGGTAATTAATAGTATCTTATCTACTAATTCTAATTCCGCTTCCCCACAAATATTTAGATATTTTTGCATTAGAAAATATAAATAAGTAAGTTAGGAAAATGTTTGGTTTTAGAGCTATATCATCTACATTTTTATCATCATAATACATGACAAACTACGTACTGACTATGAGAACATTATAAGCAATTACCATATTTCATTAAGAGTTATCTCCGTCCGATAACAACAAGTAATGATTATTGATAAATAACCAGTTATAAATCTGGCATTCACTAGAAAAGTATACTTAAAATCACAAGCATAACCTACCACTGTAACTTGCTGCATATTTTATAATGTATTTCTTGTCTGTAAATATTCGCATGTTATGTCCCCAAGGTCGTTCATGGTAAAGCACGATAAATAGCTACTTTTTATGGGGTTTCTTATGCTAATATCAGTCCAAACGATATTTTGGATAATTGATAACGTTCACGATTAAATATTATCTATTATTATGAGTTTTTGTTGTAATAAAATATAATGCTTGCGGTTTATTAAATATCGTATGATAAAAAATATAGTTTTTCTATTGGGATATTCTTGGTGACAATCAGCCTATATATAAAATGATGGATAATCCAATATGCTAGCTATTTTAGTTAATGGTAATAACAGTAAAAATTACTATTGATTTGAGAGTAATATTTATTACATATGTCTCATGTTTTAGATTCAAAATAATTTGATCTTCAATTTATATGGAATTTTTATGTCTGATTCTTATTTATCTAATCGTAATAGTATTCGTCAAAAAATGCGCTCTCTACGAAATAGCATAAATGCTAAACAACAACAAAAAATAACAAAATTATTAATTAAAAAATTGGTTAGTTATTTACCTATTATACAGGCAAAAAAAATAGCTATTTTTTTATCAATCGATGGTGAACCCAATACAAAACCACTGATCAAAGTTCTATTAGAAGAAAATAAGCAAATTTTTTTACCAGTAATAAAGTCTTATGTAGAGAACGATTTAATTTTTATCAATTATACACCTAAAACACCTTTAATTTTAAACACATTTGGTATTTTAGAACCTATTATAAATAAAGATAACATACTAAACTTAAGTGATCTAGATGTAATGTTAGTTCCTTTAGTTGCATTTGATCGTAAAGGACAACGTTTAGGTATGGGCAGAGGTTATTATGATCGTACTTTACAAAATTGGCAGAAATACAATTTTCTACCAATTGGAATTGCTCATGATTTTCAGTTAGTAGAAAAATTACCTACAGCCAAATGGGATATTCCATTGCCAATTATAATTACACCTTCACATATTTGGCAATGGTAAAATAAATTTTGTACAACAATACAAATATACAAAAGTTTACGTTTAATATGCTATTTTATAATAGTTTTTATACCTTTATTAGTACCAATTAGAGCAATGTCGGCACTACGTTCAGCAAATAAGCCTACAGTAACTACTCCAGGTAAACAGTTAATTTTTTTTTCCAATGCAATTGGATCAACAATACGTAAGTTATGTACATCAAGAATAATATTTCCGTTATCTGTTATTACATTTTGCCGGTATTCTGGCATACCACCTATTTTTACTAATTCACGTGCAATGAATGCACGTGCCATCGGAATAACTTCTATAGGTAATGGAAAACGACCTAGTATGTCAACTTGTTTAGATTCATCTACAATGCAAATAAATTTTTTTGCTATAGAAGCTATTATTTTTTCACGTGTAAGAGCAGCTCCTCCTCCTTTAATCATTTGCATATAAGGATTAATTTCATCCGCACCATCTATGTAAATATCTAAAAAATTTATTTCAGCTAAATCAAATATTGGAATGTTTAATTTTCTTAATTTATTTGACGAGTCATCCGAACTGGATACTACTCCTTCAATTTGATGTTTTATGGTACCTAGTGCATTTATAAAATGTTCAGTGGTCGAACCAGTACCAACTCCCACTAAAGTTCCTAATTTAACGTATTTAAGCGCGGCCCATCCTACCATTTTTTTGAGTTGATCTTTAGTCATATTATGTTAACATCCTGATAGTACTAAATTTAATAGCATAAAAAATGGATTTAAATTAAGTTAAAAGTTAACACCTACAAGCACTTTTATTTGATTGTAGATCATAATTAAATTTTCTGATTTATAAATAAATAAGATTTATACAATCTTATATAAGATAATTAGCTAAAATTATAAGTTTGGTCATTAATTAGATACTAAAGCACGTTAGTAGCATTAAGTACTTTGAATGCTTCTTGCAATCTTAGTATCATAGATTTTTGTGAATAACGTATCCATACCCTTGGATCGTAATATTTTTTGTTTGGAAAATCTTCTCCTTCCGGATTACCCAGCTGACTCTGTAAATATTCTTTATTTTTTTTATAATATTTCAATATACCATTCCAAGTGGCCCATTGAGTATCTGTGTCAATATTCATTTTTACCACTCCATAGCTAATAGCACTTCTAATATCTGATATGGATGAACCAGAACCACCATGAAAAACAAAATTTATTACATTATAATTAAAATTATATTTTTGACGTATGTATTCTTGCGATCTTTTTAAAATATCTGGAGTAAGTTTTACTTTTCCAGGTTTATACACTCCATGAACATTACCAAAAGAAGCAGCTATTAAGAATAAGTCACTTATCTTAATTAATTGATGATAAGCATAATCTACATCTTCAGGTTGAGTATACAAAGCAGAAGGATGATATTTAGTATTATCAACGCAATCTTCTTCTCCACCAGTGATACCTAATTCTATTTCTAATAAAATATTTATTTTTGACATGCGTTTTAGATATTTAGCACATATATCTATATTCTCTTCTAGACTTTCTGTAGACAAGTCTATCATATGTGAACTAAATAAGGGTTTCTTACTTTTTTTAAAGTATTCTTCATTTATTTCTAATAAACCATCAATCCATGGTAATAATTTTTTTGCACAATGATCAGTATGCAAAATAACTGGTATTCCATAATGTTTAGCCATTACATGAACATGTTGTGCTCCAGATACCGCACCATAAATAGCGGCTTCCTGTGATTTATCTGTTTTAAATCCTTTACCAGCAATAAATTTGGCACCTCCATTAGAAAATTGTATAATAATAGGTGCTTGCATTCTTGCAGCTGCTTCTAAAGCAGCATTTATTGAGTCAGTACCAATGCAATTTATAGCAGGAATAGCAAATTTATTTCTCTTTGCTATATCAAAAATTTTTTTTACATCTTCACCATAAACAACTCCAGGTTTTACAAAATCAAGAATTTTATGCATTATTCCACCTTAAATTTTATTAATTTATTATAATATAACTAAATAAAATTTATATTGTGCTTAAATATTTATTAGGCTACTTTTTCTATGCTGATGCAGCACGTTCTTCTAACATAAGGACAGCAGGTAAAGTTTTACCTTCTATAAAATTTAAAAAAGCTCCTCCTCCAGTAGAAATATAAGAAATTTTATCTTCTACTCCGAACTTTTCAATAGCAGCTATTGTATCTCCTCCACCTGCTACGGAGAACGCTAAACTACTAGCAACATAATTGGCAACAGCTTCTGTTCCTTTACCAAAATTAATAAATTCAAATACCCCTACGGGACCATTCCATAAAATAGTTTTAGCTTTCAAAAGCATTTGGGACATCAATTGGATTGTTTCATCACCGAAATCCATGATTTCATCATCTTCTTCTAAATCAGAAACTTTTTTTATAGTTGCCTGAGCAGTTTCAGAAAATTCTTTGCCTACACGAGAATCAATGGGAATAAAAATATTGAATTCATCACGTAGTTTTTTAGCAGACTCTACAAAACCAGGTTCGTAGAGTGATTTACCTATGCTATTTTCTATAGCAATAAAAGTATTTGCAATACCTCCTCCTACAATCACAGTATCTGCGATTTTTACTAATGATTGCAAAACATCAAATTTAGTAGACACCTTTGAACCACCCACTATAGCTACCAAAGGACGATATGGATTACTCATAACTTTTTTCAAAGCATTTAATTCTGACAATAGCAGAGGTCCTGCACATACAATAGGTGCAAATTTAATTACACCGTGTGTAGATGCTTGTAGACGATGTGCGGTAGCAAATGCATCCATTACAAATATATCACATAGGGCTGCATAATTTTGTGCTAACAATTCATCGTTTTTTTTCTCTCCTTTATTGAATCTAACATTTTCTAGAATAAATAATTCACCCATATTTACTTGCAGACCGTGTAAATAGTCTTTTACTAAACTAACTTTAGTATTTGTAAATGTTTTTTTAAGATAGTTGACAATAGGCAGTAAGGAACAATCTTCACTATATTCACCTTCAATTGGACGACCTAGATGAGAAGCTACTATTACTCCAGCACCTTGTTTCAAAGCTAATTTTATAGTTGGCAAAGCTGAACGAATTCTTGCATCGGATATTATTTTACCTTCTTTTATAGGTACATTGAAATCTGTACGGATTAGTACACGTTTACCGGTAAGATCAAGATCAGTCATCTTAATTACAGACATAAAAAACTCTCTAATGAATTTTAATAAAATTTAGATATAAGAGACAATATATCTACTTATAATTGCTAATACTAATAGTGATATCTTATGTATGTAAATATTTTTATCAGACACTTTAAATCTACTAGTATTAGAGATACCTCTAATTACCCCGATAATCTCACAAAGTTTTATTACTGTATGTATTACGAATAACGAATAGTATTCTATAATGATACATTATACTGTATTAAAAATACAAAATTAAATTTTATAAAGACATATATGCTTTATAAAATAATAGATACAATACTTTTATTGGAAGTAGAGGTTGGTGTAGTATTCACATTATAATGAGTATTTATAGGTTTACCTGAAGAACAAAATTTTTTTATTTTTGCACTAGTTTTAGCAAATGGAATTTTTATTGGATATATTTGACCTTGAAACTTTTTTCGATATATAATTCTTATTGATCAGATTAAATCTGCTTGATGGTATGGCATCATATCATTAACTCTAATGTTAAATTATCTCACATTATTACATATAACAATCAATGCATTGACTTTACAAAAATGATTTAGCTATATTAATTATATGATTGACTGTAAAACCAAATTTTTCAAATAGTTTGTCAGAAGGAGCTGATTCACCAAAGCTAGTCATACCAATAATAGCACCATGTAAACCAGTATATTTAAACCAGTAATCGCTGCTGCTTGCTTCAATAGCTATACGTGATACCACTGATGATGGTAATACGGACTCACGATATATTTCATCTTGTTTGTCAAATACATCAGTAGAAGGCAGAGAAACAACACGAACTTTATAATTTTCCTGATAAAGCTTTTGCCAAACAGATACAGCTAATGAGACTTCTGATCCAGTGGCAATTAAAATTAACTTTGGCTTTCCATCGCAATCTTTCAATATATAACCACCACGCGATATGTTGCTTATTTGACTAGAATTACGTTTCTGTTGTATTAGATTTTGACGTGATAAAATAAGTGAAGTTGGACCATCTAAGCGTTCAATTGCAAATTTCCAAGCTACTGCAGATTCTACTTGATCACAAGGTCTCCATGTACTCATATTAGGTGTATGGCGTAAATTAGCTAATTGTTCAACAGGTTGATGTGTAGGACCATCTTCTCCTAAACCTATAGAATCATGAGTATATATCATTATATGACGTATTTTCATTAATGCTGCCATGCGTACTGCATTACGTGCATACTCTGAGAACACTAAAAATGTTGCAGTATATGGTAAAAAGCCAGTATGTAAAGCAATACCATTTGCTATGGCTGTCATGCCAAATTCACGCACACCATAATGAATATAATTACCACTTTTGTCTAGATTAATAGGTTTTGATCCAGACCACATTGTAAGATTACTAGGTGCTAAATCAGCTGATCCTCCTAAATATTCTGGTAATATTGGTCCAAAAGCTTCAATAATATTTTGAGATGCTTTACGGGTAGCTATATTAGCTGGTTTTTCATGTAATTTATTTATAATACTTTCTGATATTTTATGCCAATTATTAGGTAATTGACTGTTAATTCTACGTTTAAATTCTTTAGCTAGTTTGGGATATTTTCGTTCGTAGTCAAGGATTTTTTTGTCCCATTGACTTTCCTGTTGTTGTCCTCGTTTCTTTGCATTCCATTTTTCATAAATTTCTTCTGGAATAAAAAAAGGAGGATATTTCCAATTGAGTTCCTTCCTGGTTAAAATAATTTCTTCTTCTCCTAAAGGTGAACCATGAGAATCGTGTGTGCCAGATTTATTCGGAGAACCGAATCCAATAACAGTTTTGCAAATAAGCAAAGATGGTTTATCAATATTTCTTCTAGCTTCTTCAATAGCATTCTTAATAGAAAAAACTTCATGACCATTAATATTATTTACTACATGCCAACCATAAGATTCAAAACGTTTGGCAGTATCCTCAGTGAACCAACCTTTCATTTCACCATCAATAGATATACCATTATAATCATAAAATACAATTAACTTATGTAAGTTTAATGTACCTGCAAGAGAACAAACTTCATGAGAAATACCTTCCATCATACATCCATCTCCCACAAAAGCATAAGTATAATGATTTACTATATCATATCCCGGACGGTTAAACTGTGCAGCTAATGTTCGTTCAGCAATAGCAAAACCCACGGCATTAGCTATACCTTGTCCTAAAGGACCAGTAGTAGTTTCAATTCCGTCGGTATAACCATATTCTGGATGTCCTGGAGTATGAGAATGCCACTGTCTAAAGTTTTGTAAATCACCTATAGATAAATTATATCCCGTAAGATGTAAGAGACTATAAAGTAACATTGAACTGTGTCCATTAGAAAGAACAAATCTGTCACGATCAGGCCATTTTGGATTCACAGGATTATGTTTTAAATAATCTCGCCATAATACTTCTGCAATGTCTGCCATACCCATGGGAGCACCAGGATGTCCGGATTGAGCTTTTTGAATGGCATCTATACTTAAGATACGAATAGCGTTAGCAATATCCTGACGAGAATGCATATTCTACTCCATATTATATATAATGGTTTTATTTAATGAATGTTAATAGGTAAATTATGATATATACCCGATAGAGTATATCGTCACAGATCATTTGAAAGTTATTTAGATATTATTTAAAATAGAGCAATATCTATAATTTAAAATTACGACTAGTACTTTATGATAGATAGTTATATAAAGTAGTAATAGTTCTCTTAAAAAGAACTATTACTTTAAATAATATTGTTTATCATGGTAGTGAACTTCATGGAACTAATAACATTAAAATAACAAAAACTAAATTAGTTGAGATTGCTTTTTACAGTTAATAAAATTCATGATATCTAAACATAATAAATTAACCCCTTGTTTATTTTTAGCAGAAATTAAATAATATTTTTCATTCCATAATAATTTCTGAGTCACCTGTCTAGCAATTTGTTCCGCTTTACTATAATTCAATAGATCAATTTTATTGAAAACTAACCAGCGTGGTTTATCATATAATTCCTTACTATATTGCTCTAATTCCTTCAATATAACATTAATATTATATAATATCTCATCATTATTTAATAATGATATATCTACTAAGTGTAATAAAATACTACAACGCATTAAATGTTTTAAAAATAGCAAACCTAATCCTATACCTTGCGCTGCTCCTTGAATCACTCCTGGAATATCTGCTACCACAAAACTTTTGCTATTATTCATACGTACCACACCTAATGTTGGAACTAAAGTAGTAAATGGATACTCCGCTACTTTTGGTTTAGCATGAGATACACAGCGGATAAAAGTAGATTTTCCAGAATTTGGTAAACCTAGCATTCCTATATCAGCTAATAAAACTAATTCTAGATATAATTCACGTATTTCTCCTAATTTTCCATCAGTTTTTTGATATGGTGTACGATTAGTTGAGGATTTAAAACAACTATTACCCAGTCCATGCCATCCGCCCTTAGCAACAAGTAACATTTGGTTATGATATATCATATCCCCCAATGATTCATGTGTTTCATTGTCCATAATACGAGTACCAATTGGTACTTTGATTACTTTATCTCTACCACTTTTGCCAGTACAATTACTACTTTGCCCATTTTGCCCGTTTTCTGCCTTAAATATATTTTTAAATCTAAAATCTACTAATGTATTAAGATTTTCATCAGCTAATAAATAAATATTTCCTCCATCACCTCCATTACCTCCATCAGGACCACCTTTAGGAATACATCTTTCACGACGAAAACTAATACATCCATCACCACCTTTACCAGCATGGATGATAATTTTTGCTTCATCAATAAACTTCATCTTTTCTCCAACGAATCGTTGTATCCCCAATAATCTTAAAAAGTGAATATCTTAGTAAACTTTACCGTATTAACCTTCATTTACTACAATGCTGACTTGTTTACGTTTTAATCCTTTTGTTTCGAACTTAACCTTCCCATCTACAACAGCAAATAATGTATGATCACGCCCACACATTACATTATCACCAGCATGAAATTTCGTTCCTCGCTGACGTACGATAATACTACCAGCAAGAACTTTTTCACCTCCAAAATGCTTAATACCTAAACGTTTAGATTTAGAATCACGACCATTTCTGGTGGAACCACCAGCTTTTTTATGTGCCATTTGTTATCTTCCTTTATTATTTTAATATTAAATAATTATACTACAGATCTTTACATCAGTAAACCATTGACGGTGACCTTGTTGTTTTTTATAGTGCTTACGACGACGAAACTTAATGATTTTGATCTTTTCTTTACGTCCATGAGCAATTATTTCTCCATTAATTACACTACCAGATATTATAGGTGTTCCTATATTTATATCTTTATCATTACTTACAAGTAATATTTTATTAAATGATATTTTATCACCTACTGGAAGATTGATTTTTTCTAAACGAATAGCTTGACCTTCACTTACTATATATTGTTTACCACCATTTTCAAAAATTGCGTACATATAAAACTCCAATAACACTTATTTAAGTTTCAGCATAAATTATGTTTGTAAATTTCTACTTATACGTTTAATTTTAGCTCCTAAAGAATTTAATTTCTTCTCGATACTTTCATAGCCCCGATCAATATGATATATTTGATCAATAATAGTAATACCATGAGCAATACACCCTGCTAATACTAAGCTAGCTGAAGCCCGTAAATCCGTAGCCATCACTTGAACTCCAAACAATTTTTCTACTCCTGTACAAAAAACTATATTATTCTTAATTTTTGCATTTACTCCCATACGTATAAGTTCTGGAATATGTAAAAAACGATTTTCAAATATATTTTCAGTAATTATACTATTTCCTTGGGCTATCAAATTAAGAACTGTGAATTGGGCTTGCATATCTGTAGGAAAACCTGGATAAGGAGCAGTATATAAATTAACTGCTTTAGGTCTTTTTCCATGCATTTCTAAACTGATCCAATCTTTACCTACTTTGATAATAGCTCCAGCTTTACGTAATTTTGTTATCACTGTCTTTAAAATATCTGATTGGGTATTCTTACATAAAATATTACCACCAGATATAGCAGCAGCAACTAGAAATGTTCCGGTTTCAATTCGATCGGGTAATACTTTATGAACACCACCACCAAGACGCTTTACTCCTTCTATAGTGATAATTCTAGTACCGGCATTATATATTTTACCTCCTAACATATTTAAAAAATTAGCAGTATCAACAATCTCTGGTTCACAAGCAGCATTTTCTATAACGGTTACACCAACAGCTAAAGTAGCTGCACTCATAATACTTACTGTTGCACCTACACTGATTTTTTTCATGAAAATATGTGCACCTTTTAAACGACCTTTTACCGAAGCTTGAATGTAACCTTCTTGTAAAGTCATTTTAGCTCCTAGTTGCTGGAGACCGCTGATATGAAGATCAATCGGACGTAAACCTATATCACATCCTCCTGGCAAAGATATTTTAGCGAATCCAAAACGTGAAACTAATGGAGCTAATGCCCAAACTGATGCTCGCATATTTTTTACTAATTTATCTGGAGCACAAAAAGATTTAATATTACTATTATTTATATATATAGATTTTTGATATTTTATCTTAGCACCTAATGTACTTAACAATTGTATTGTAGTATATATATCTTGTAGATTAGGAACATTTTGAATTTCTACTGTTTCTTCAGCTAATAATGAAGTAAATAAAATCGGTAATGCAGCATTCTTAGATCCGGAAATAATCACTTCACCATTTAAAGAGGTGGGTCCATGAATTAAAAATTTCTCCATCTTTTATACCATTTAAAGACTATATATTGGAGTATATTTTTAAACTTATCTATTTATTTCACAGTATTTTACCCATTCACTAGGAGTATAAGTCCTAATAGAAACGGCATGTATTTTTTTATTTAAAATAAAAGATACCAAAGGTTTATAAATAATTTGTTGTTTTTCAAGAGAAGTTAAATTTTTGAATTTCTCATCAACGGCGATTATTTCAAAATGATTATTTTCTCCACTAACATACACTTCTTGTAAATTTAATTCACTGATTAATAATGATTTGATTTCACTGTTTGTCATGGTTTGTAATCTTTTAGAGATGTAATACAACTAAATATCCAAAATTGAAATATCTTCTATATTTGAAGATAAATTATCTTTGTATCTTTACTAATAAAGAAAATTCTCTATTTAACATTATTAATGAGCATTGATCTAATTAAGATTATGGTGAAATTTCTTTTCAAGAAGATATAACTATACTTAATAGAGCATTAAGTATATTACTTAGTATTTTTTTATTTTATAAAATATGTTAACTGAACATTGTGTTTTTTATGCTATTTATTATATATATTAATAAAAAGAATATATATTGCACTTATGCAACCTATTGATGTTCTATCATATAGAAGTAGCTTTTATACGCAGAAACACAAAAATATTTTACTAATTTAGTAATAACTAAATTTATATCTCTTGAAGAGATTTAAAATTACTATTTCACCATATCAAATAGCCTATGATCCTCATATACTGTTTACTGATGATAAAAAAATTCACTTTCATTCTTTATAGATTCTCTATTATTTTACACCGTGCAGACTTTTCTGCTCTCAAAGGAAGTATTTATATAGTAGATTCTATTAATATCTAATACTAACTAATGAATATTTATTATTCACTAATTATTTAATTATACGCAAAAAAGGTCGCTTCTTTTTTGGTACATCTAATTTTTTATTTGCAACAATTTTTCTATCATCAATTGATATTCCAGGTTGTTTAATTTTTGTTAATTGTGCAATTTTTTCAGAGGAAAAATTGGATTCAAATATTGTACATAAACTATTTTCGCTTGCATAAATAGCTATTATTGCTGCTATAGGTACTTTTATTTGACGTATAATTCCTTTTAATTTTGTATTAAAACAAATTTCATTATTTCCTAATATTAAATTATTAACTGCTACTGGAGAAATATTTAATATAATTTTTCCATCTGTAATATATTCATTTGGTACTGTAACACCAGGTAATTTAGTATTCACTAAAATATATGGAGTTAATAGATTATCTATTAACCAGCTATAAAATGCACGAAGTAAATAAGGACGATATGATTTTAGTTTTGATGTTTCCATAAATTTAGTTCCGATATTTGTCTTATATAAAATAATATTTAAATAAATACGACTGGATCAGATTAATATAGTATCAATCTTCTAACCACTAGAAATATATTTATTAAAATGAGAATTACCGCTTAGAAAATTGAGGACGGCAACGTGATTTACGTAATCCTACTTTTTTACGTTCCACTTCACGTGCATCTCTAGTAATATAACCTGCATTACGTAGTTTATTTCTAAAAGAATCATCATATTCTACTAAAGCCCTAGAAATTCCATGGCGAATAGCACCAGCTTGTCCAGAAATACCTCCACCCTTAACGGTAATATATAAATCCAATTTATCAGTCATTTTGAGTAATTCTAAAGGTTGCAGCACTATCATACAAGAAGTTTTACGACTAAAATACTGTTCTAACGGTTGACTATTAATGCATATTTTACCGTTTCCTCTCCTGATAAAGATACGAGCCGAAGAACTTTTACGACGACCAGTACCATAATATTTTTGATCTTCAATCATTCTTCTTATTCCCTATAGTTAAATATCTAAAAATTGAGGTTTTTGTGCTACATGATTATGATCTTGTCCGGCGTAAACTTTTAATTTACGCAACATAGAACGTCCCAGTGGTCCATTAGGCAACATTCCTTTAACCGCTATTTCTATTATTCTTGTAGGACAAGAATTAAGCATTTCTTTAAAACTTTTCTTTTTTATACCCCCAACATATCCAGTATGATAATAGTAAAATTTATTTGTATATTTGTTTCCAGTTAACGCTATTTTACCTGCATTAATAACAATTATAAAGTCGCCAACATCAACATGAGGAGTATATTCTACTTTATGTTTTCCACGCAGATGATGAGCTAATTTAGTAGCTAAACGACCTAATATTTTATCTGTAGCATCCACTAGATGCCATTCACGCTTTATTGTTTCTATTTTGGCTACAAAAGTTTTCATCCAGATATACCTTATGGTGTATTAGTTAAATAGTTATTTTTGAAAATCAATAATTACTCGTCTATTTATTAGTTATGCTTAACTTATTTAGTAGATTTTATTAAAACATATTTTGCATGCAAGGATATACTGTTTAAAATGTACTTATATTTTATAATATGTATAGCTGTTTTTATAATTATGTTTCAGGTAAATGAGGTAAATTAATATATTTTGTACTTTGCATTTCTTGTAATTTTGAAAAACAACGCTGGTATGCAAAATTTGTATACTCATTTTTATATATATCAGATAATGCAGTTTCTGCTGAAGCAATTAATTTGACATGACGATCATAAAATTCATCAATTAACATAATAAATCTTTGCATTTGATTTATTAATTCACAAATTCTAGCTGGTAAATTAAACAGAAATACACTATGAAAACAATTTGCAATTTCTATATAATCATCTCTACTCCTTTCTTCTCCACAAATTACTGCAAATTCTATTGCTAAGACTCTATTAGCTGCCCCTAAAGTTTGTATTATACGATGATTAACTTTTAATTTGATTGGTTCTATATATAATTGACCTGAAATCATATTAAACATATTAAGCATAGCTTTGTTAGTAGCTTCATTTAAAGGACAATACCACACATTTGCTAGTCTTGAATAACATAAACGATAATCAATATTGGAACCTATATTAACAATATCACAGTGTGATTTTATTTGTTCAATAGCCGGAATAAATATATCACGTCGCAAACCATTTCTATATAATTCATCCGGATGAAAGTTAGACGTGGCAATTAAAATAATTCCTCTGGAAAACATAGCTTGTAATAAAGAGCCTAATAATATAGCATCAGCAATATCAGACACAAAAAATTCATCAAAACAGAGAATATCGATATTTTTCTTAAAACTATCAGCTAAACCTAATAATGGGTCTATTAGCTTATCTCTATAAGCAAGTTCTTGATGAATACGTAACATAAAGCGATTAAAATGTAGTCTTAATTTGCGTTTAGTAATTAGAGAGTCAAAAAATAAATCCATTAACCATGTTTTTCCACGTCCTACTCCTCCCCATATATATATACCATTTATTTTAGGAACATACACTGGTTTTTTTAATAACCCACTAAATAAGTAGTTAAATAGTCCTTTTTTTGAGGAAGATATTACTCCAGGATATTCTAAAAGGTTTTGTTGTAGCTTATGAAGCTTGACAATCAAATTGTATTGCATAATATCTGGTTTGTAATTTTTACGTAAAAGGATTTCTTTATATTGGGATAATAAAGAAGATGTATTCATTTAAAAAATTACCTAAATATTTAGTAATATATTATTATATGAATGAGTCATAATATTGAAGATTTCAATACCATTCTGTAGTTATATGATAACAATCAATGTGTCATTTATATTTTTTAAACAATCATACCTAACAACGATCAAAAGGAAATGCAATAACTTCACTTAATGTATTAGCTTGTAAAGCTACCATAATTAATCTATCAATTCCTATTGCTACACCAGTACAATCTGGCATGCCGTGCGAAAGAGCTTGTAGTAGATAATTGTCTAGTAAATATTGTGGCATGTTATGTAGTTTACGGTAAATATTATCTTGTTCAAAACGTTTTTTTTGCTCTGTAGCGTCAGTGAGTTCACAGAAACCATTTGCTAGTTCTACACCTTTATAATATGCTTCAAAACGTTCTGATACTAGTGGATTACTTTTACTGATTTTAGCTAATCCTGCTTGACCAGAAGGAAAGTGATATATAAAAACAGGTTTCTTTTGTCCTATTTGGGGCTCTATACCCAACATAAACAATATTTGAAGAAGTGTATCATAAGAACAATCGGCATCAATTAGTTCAGTAGCATTAAAATTTTTTGCAATATTAAGCAATTGGTTTTTATTTGCTTCAAATGGATTAATATTGAGATACATAAGAAAAGCTTCTTCATAAGATAAAGATTCTGTACTTTTGCACATTAATATTTTTTTAAACAATTGGCTTACTTCATTAATCATTAAATACATATCATAACCAGGACGATACCATTCTAGTATAGTAAATTCAGGATTATGATTAGAACCTAATTCTTGATTACGAAAGCTATGACATATTTGATAAATAGAACCAATCCCAGAAGCAAGTAGACGTTTCATATGATATTCAGGACTAGTAATCATCCATAAATTGACTTTTTGTAATTTATCTGAGGTTGTAAAATATGTTTGAAATGGCACTAAATTAATATCAGTTATTGTATATCGGCTCATATATGGTGTTTCTACTTCTAAAACATTACGATCAGCAAAAAAATTACGTATTAAGGAAATAATATTAGCTCTTTTTTGTAAATTCCTAGTAGATGCACTTGGTTTCCACATTAATGGTATCTTCATAATATGATTTTAGCTTATTATAATTTAGAATAATTGTACAATCAATTTAATAAGGAGATAAGCATACATCTGTAAAAAGAGATATTATCTATTAATTTTTAATAAAATAGACATAAATTAAATTGACTAACAGTCAGTAAACTATAATTTAACCCGTGATACATATTCTCCTGAACGAGTATCAACACGAATAACTTCATTTACTTGCACAAATAATGGTACTTTAACTATAGCTCCTGTTTCTAATATTGCAAGTTTATTTACAGAAGCTGCAGTATCACCCTTTATACCAGGATCTGTATTTATCACTTTGGATATAATGAAATTGGGGGGTTGTACTACTATTACTTTATCATTCCACAACGTAACTACACATTCAGCATTAGGTTGTAGCCATTTATGGATATTTTCGAGTATTTTGCTCTCTATTTGATAAAATTCAAATGTTTCAGGATGCATAAAATAAAAAAATCTAGCATCTTTATATGAATAATTTAAAATAATCTCTATAACATTAGCTTTCTCAAACAAATCAGTAGATTTAAAAGTTTTTTCTATGCGTGTACCTGTCAGCAAGCGACGCATTTTTACCCTTGTAAAAGCTTGACCTTTTCCTGGTTTGACAAATTCACTTGATTCTATTACATATGGTTCATTGTAATACAAAATTTTAATTCCATTACGTAAATGACTGCTAGAATAAGTTGTCATATAATTTCTCTAAAAATGAATATCACATGGCAAATAGTATAACTTTAAAATCTAAAAAAAGAGAATCATGGTTATATCAACTTACTGATGTAGTAACTGAATTAAAAGAGTTATTAACTATTTTATCTTTAGAACATCTAGAAAAAGAAATATTATCTAAGAATAATTTGATTTATTCTTTTTCTTTAAAAGTACCACGTTCATTTATTAAAAGAATGAAAATAGGTGATGCGAAAGATCCATTACTTTTACAAGTACTCTATAATCAAATGGAATTTATTAATACTTCTGATTATAGAACTGATCCTTTAGATGAACATGATACTCCAATTCCTGGATTATTACATAAACATCAAAATCGCGTTTTATTAATAATAAAGAATTCTTGTGCCATTCATTGCCGATATTGTTTCCGGCGTCATTTTCCTTATAAACATCATCCAGGTAATAAAAAAACTTGGGAGGGTGCATTAAATTATATCACTTTGCACAATGAGTTAGATGAAGTTATTTTTTCTGGTGGAGATCCTTTAATGGCTAAAGATCATGAGTTAGATTGGATAATTAGTAAGCTAGAAAAAATTACACATTTAAAAAGATTACGTATACATACAAGACTGCCAGTAGTTATTCCATCGCGGATTACACAAAAATTATGTCAAAGAATATATCAATCAAGATTAAAAATTTTATTTGTTACGCATATAAATCATGTACAAGAAATTAATTCAGCATTACGTCATAGCATGCATATGTTAAAGTGTTCTGGAGTTACTTTATTAAATCAGAGTGTGTTGCTACGTAATGTCAATAATGATCCTACAACACTAGCAAAATTGAGCAACGGTTTATTTGATGCTGGGATTTTACCATATTATATTCATTTACTTGATAAAGTATCCGGCGTATCACATTTCTTGGTAAGAGATGATGAAGCTTGTATTATATTACGCAAGTTGATGACTATGGTATCAGGATATATGGTACCTAGATTAATAAGAACAATTCCCAAAAAACCATATAAGATACATATTAACCTAGAATAAATTTTGGTGCCATAGTAAACAATTGTATATTACAGTTTAACTACCCCTCCTGTATTTACTACACGATAATAGGAGGGGATTGACATAGTTATAATATTAAGACGACAGAAAAATATTACATCATGCCGCCCATACCACCTCCCATGCCGCCTGTATTAGCACTTAAATCAGGTGTTTCATTTTTTTTAGGTAATTCAGTTATCATACATTCAGTAGTTATCATTAAACCTGCTACAGATGATGCATACTGTAATGCAGAACGAGTCACCTTAGTTGGATCCAAGATTCCAAAATCTATCATGTTTCCATATTGTTCAGTTGCTGCATTATAACCGTAATTACCTTTCCCATCTTTTACATTATTAGCTATAACTGATGGTTCTTCACCAGAATTAGCAACAATTTGACGTAATGGAGCTTCCATAGCACGTAAAGCTACTTTTATACCTACGTTTTGATCTTCATTATCGCCTTTAAGTTCAGCTATTTTGGCCGCTACACGCACTAACGCTACTCCACCTCCGGGAACGACACCTTCTTCAACAGCAGCTCTAGTTGCATGTAAAGCATCTTCAACACGAGCTTTTTTTTCTTTCATTTCAACTTCAGTGGCAGCACCTACTTTTAATACAGCTACACCACCAGCTAATTTAGCCACACGCTCTTGAAGTTTTTCCTTGTCATAATCAGAAGTGGCTTCTTCAATTTGTTGACGTATTTGTGCTACTCGTCCTTGGATAGAGGCTTGTTTTCCTGCACCGTCTATAATGGTAGTAGTATCTTTATTGATAACAACACGTTTTGCTTGACCCAAATCATCGATAGTAGCTTTTTCTAATTCCATGCCTATTTCTTCAGAGACTACAGTACCACCAGTTAGAATAGAAATGTCTTGTAGCATCGCCTTGCGACGATCACCAAATCCAGGAGCTTTAACGGCAGCAACTTTGACAATTCCACGCATTGTATTAACAACAAGTGTTGCCAACGCTTCACCTTCTACATCTTCAGCTATCACAACTAATGGTTTGCTAGATTTTGCTACTGCTTCTAGAACAGGCAACATCTCACGTATATTAGAAATTTTCTTATCTATTAATAAAATAAACGGATTTTCCAGCTCAACAACACCGGTTTCTGGTTTATTAACAAAATAAGGAGACAAATAACCACGATCAAACTGCATACCTTCAACAACATCTAATTCATCTTGTAAACTAGTTCCCTCTTCAACAGTAATTACTCCTTCTTTACCAACTCTTTCCATTGCCTGAGCGATTAAAGTACCCACACTTTCATCTGCATTAGCAGAAATAGTACCTACTTGTGTAATCGCTTTTGAGTCTGAGCAAGGTACAGAAAGTGCCTTCAACTGTTCAACGGCAGCAATAACCGCTTTATCAATACCACGTTTCAAATCCATAGGATTCATACCAGCAGCAACTGCTTTTAGGCCTTTATTTACAATTGCTTGAGCTAATACAGTAGCAGTAGTAGTTCCATCACCAGCAGCATCATTGGCCTTAGAAGCTACTTCTTTTACCATCTGTGCGCCCATATTTTCAAATTTGTCTTCTAGTTCAACTTCACGTGCAACAGTAACACCATCCTTAGTAATGATTGGAGATCCAAAAGATTTATCTAAAATAACATTGCGTCCTTTAGGGCCTAATGTTATTTTTACTGCATCTGCTAATATATTTACTCCACGCATCATTTTTGAACGCGCATCATTGCCAAATTTTACTTCTTTAGCTGCCATTTCAATATCCCTTAATCTTAATTAAGTGAATTACTGTTAATTATTTTTCTACAATAGCCAAAATATCACTTTCGGAGATGATTAAAACTTCTTCATTGTCTATCTTCTCAGTTTTGGCATTATAACCTTCATTAAAGATAACTATATCTCCAATTTTCACATCTAATTGTTTTATTTCACCATTTTCCAGAATACGACCCTTGCCTACAGCTAGTATTTCACCACGAGTTGACTTGCCAGCTGCAGAACCCGTTAAAACAATACCGCCCGTAGATTTAGATTCTACTTCTTTGCGTTTAACGATAACACGATCATGTAATGGACGGATTTTCATTGAATAATTCTCCTTTACTTTCTTAAGAAGTCTAATCATTTATTTTCAGTCGAACACCTAAATATTAGTATTTACCATCTTTACTGTGAAAAAGATATGGTCATATTTCTATATTTCAAGCCTAAATGTGAATATTTAAAATAATTTTTATACTATATATGTATCAATATATAATTATATACTACAAAAAAATAACTTCTAATAAATGAATTATCACATAAAATATTGTTTTATAGAATCACTTCTATTGGCAAAAATGATAAAACTATAAAACAAGTTAATTAATAGAAGATATATTATCAATTGAGGTAAATACTAAATAATATTAGGATTAGTTAACATTATGCCAAATTTACAAAATGATCTTTATCTAGTATATAAGAAGATACTATAAAATAGGTGTTCAGAGTGGATTTATTGGGTAGATAGTTCAAAGTATTACCTTTATAATCACATACTTGAGCTCCTGCTGCTATTGCTATAGCATGACCTGCTGCAGTGTCCCAAATATTGGTTGGACCATAACGCGGATATAATTGTGCTTTTCCTTCAGCTATCAGACAAAACTTTAATGATGACCCAACTATCATTTTACGATGTTCACCTAATTTTTTTAAAAAATTAGTTAGTGATTCATTATATTTTAAATGTGAACGACTTATTAAGACTAGCGGTGGATAATTATTAACGACACAAAGTTTAATTTTTTGCTTGTTAACTTCTTTCCAAGCTTTTTTTTCATGGGCAAAATACAATAAATCTAAAACTGGAGCATAAACTACACCTATTACTGGATTTCCATTTTTAATTAAAGCAATATTTACTGTAAAATCACCATGACCATCAATGAATTCTTTTGTGCCATCTAGTGGATCAACCAACCAATAATATTGCCATCTTTCACGAATTGACCAATCAGATGGTTCTTCTTCAGATAAAATAGGCACTTCAGGTGTGATATATTTCAAACCTTGCACAATAATATGATGAGCTATCATATCAGCGTTCGTTACAGGAGAGTAATCACTCTTAACTTGAATTTGCTGATCATCCAAATTATTATAAACTTTCATAATAGCATGACCAGCTTTACGTGCTAACTGAATTATTTTTCTTAACATAACTTTCGTTACTCGTATAAAATTAACTCAATATTGGATATATTGGTCTATAATCCTCTAATATTGCGATAATTCCACCTATTATTTATTCAGCAAGGATATTTAATATTATTTTTACTGATAACTCATTATGTAGTTTAATATATACTGTATGTGTTCCTGTAGTACGTAAAACTCCTTTTGGTAAAATGATTTCTTTTTTGTAAACTATTACTCCGGATCTCTGTAAACACTCAGAAATTTCACGAGCACCAATAGAACCAAATAATTTTCCTGTACTAGTAGTCTTAGATAAAATCTTAATGGTACCTAAATAAGCAATTTTTTGTGCTCTTAATTTAGCGTTTTCTAACTCTCGTGCTGCTTTAGATACAGCCTCATCTCGAAGTTGTTCAAAGTATTTAATATTTTGCTGAGTAGCCCGAACAGCTTTACCTTGCGGAATCAAAAAATTCCGAGCATAACCTGCTTTAATAGTTACTTTATCTCCTACACCACCTAATTTTGCTACTTTATCTAGTAATATAACTTGCATTATATTATCCTTTTAATTGCTAAATTGTAGAATCATAAATGACGATCACTATACGGCAATAAAGAAAGATAACGAGCTCGTTTTATACACCGAGATAGCTGCCGTTGATATTTTGCTCTAGTTCCGGTAATACGACTAGGTACAATTTTACCACTTTCAGTAATGTAATTTTTTAATAGCGCAATATCTTTGTAATCTATTTCTTTAATACCTTCAACGGTGAAACGACAAATTTTACGACGACGAATATAACGTGCCATTTTGCTAATCTCCACAATCTGTTGTGTAATACGTTTAGTATAAAATACTATTTAATTTATTGTATATACAGATTATTGTTGATAAATATGAGCAAAAGTATATATGTAGCATACTTTATTTACACACAAAAATTGATTATATAAAAATTTTTTAAATGCAAATCATCATGAGCATTTTTTTAGTATTGATTATACTATTCACAATAGTATGATATGTTTATATCAATTAATTTTTATTCATATCTTTTATTTTCAACTATTAACCGTTAATTCAGTAATCACTGATTTATCACAATTTTCCTCTTTTGATCTGAACATCGGAGATGACACAGTTATAGCTTTTTTTATACGTATAATCATACTGCGTATAATGGCATCATTAAAACGAAACCCAATCTCTAATTCCTCTATAACTTTTTTTGATGTTTCTATATTAAGAAGAACATAATGTGCTTTATGCAATTTATTAATTTTATAAGCTAATTGACGTCTACCCCAATCTTCTAAACGATGTACTTTTCCATCATATTTAGTAATAATATCGGTATATCTATCTATCATATTTGATACCTGATCACTTTGATCAGGATGGATCATTAAAACTATTTCATAGTGATGCACAGGTTTGCTCCTTATGGATTATGCAGCTACTATATATCATATATATTTACATATAAAATTATAGAAGCAAGGAACATATATTAATATATATCATGTAATAATATACCTAAAAAATATAAAAATCAAGGATACATTTTATTAGCTATTTTTAATATTAAACATTGTAAATGAATATTTTAAATAATTAGAAAAAATTTTTTATTCAAAATTATTTTGACGTACGATCTCAAAAAGACAAACTGCCGTTGCAGCTGAAACATTAAGAGAATTAATATTACCAAAATTTGGAATACTAATTAATTCATCACATTGATCAATAGTTAAGCGGCGCATACCTTTACTTTCATTACCTACAACAAGTGCTACAGCACCATTAATTTTACTTTTATAAAGTATATTATTTACGGATATATCAGCTCCTAATATCCAAATATTATGTTTTTTAAGTAATTGCATGGTCCTTACTAAATTAGTAACCTGAATTAAAGGGGTACTTTCTGCGGCACCGCATGCAACTTTTTTCGCTGTAGCATTCAATGGAGCACATCTGTTCTTAGGAATAATAACTATATGTACTCCAGCTATATTAGCACTACGTAAACAAGCGCCTAAATTATGTGGATCTGTTATGTTATCTAGAATGAGAAGAAATGGTTTAGTTATCTTTAAAAGCATTTGGGGTAAATCCTCTTCTCTAGGAAGAGGATTTGATTTAATGAATGCAATGATTCCCTGATGAACTACTCGCCCCACCTTCTTATCTAACCACTGACGAGTAGTAAAATTAATGCTTACATTATCATATTTTTTTAATTTATCAATAAGTAAATTGAATCTATTAGTATTTCCTTTTGAAATAAATATTTTTTGTAAACGTTTGTGATCTTTTTCTAAAAGAGCTTGTATAGGATGAATACCAAAAATTACTTCACACATTTGGTTAGTATTGTGATTTATTTGCATTGATTATATTGGTTTAATTTATGATTCTGCTTGAATAGTAATGCATTTTTATTATTGGAGATTTTTTTAGTTTTAATACATAAATTATTAACTTGAGATGCTAAAATAAAAAGAATTTTACGTTCTTCGATATGTACTGATTTTACTATAACTTTTACATGATCTCCCATACTATATGTTTTACTTCCTGAATTACTAACTAAACTTTGTTCTAGTGGATCAAAATAATAATCTTTTTTCAGAGTTGAAAGATGTACTAAACCATCTATAAACAAATTATTTAAGCGAACAAAAAAACCCATTCCCTGAACATTAGATATTACTCCATTAAAAATATGGCCTATATGCTTTTGCATAAAATCACATTTTAACCAATCTATTACATCTCTCGTAGCTTCATCAGCACGCCTTTCAGTCATGGAGCAATGTTTGCCTAATTGTAATATTTGCGTGATTTCATAGTAATATGCTCCGGAATTTATATTGTTTGATTTTGCTTTATTGCTAATATTAAGTAAATACTTAATAATCCTATGCAAAATCAAATCAGGATAACGTCTAATAGGTGAAGTAAAATGTGTATAAGATGTTAAAGCTAAGCCAAAATGCCCTCTATTTTCTGCATCATATACAGCTTGCTTCATAGACCGCAATAGTATACTTTGTAACATTTCTTCATCTGGTCGATTATTAATAAATTGTAGTAGTTCAGTATAATTTATAGGTTTTGGCTTAGAACCTCCAGATAATCTTAATCCAAGTTTATTCAAAACTGTACGAAAAGTAGCTACCCTCTCCTCACTGGGACTATCATGATCCCTAAAAAGCATAGGTTTGTTATTTTTTTCTACAAAATCAGCTGTAGCAACATTAGCTAATATCATACATTCTTCAACTAATTTTTGGGCTTCATTATATTCAATACATTCTATTCTCTGAATTCTATGATCATGAGTAAAAATAAATTTAGGTTCTTCACTCTTAAAAAAAATCCCACCGCGGGTTTTTCTTTCTTTTTCTAGTAATTTAGAAATAGCATACAATGCTTTTAAATGTTTAATGAATTGTAAATGCACTAATAAAGGCTTTTTTTTTCCTTGTAAAATATCGGATACTTCATTATATGTAAATCTTGCATGTGAATTTATCACTGCTTCGTAATGGTGATAATTAATGAGCTTGCCATTTTGTGATATACTCATTTCACAAACTAAACATAAGCGATCCACATGTGGATTTAAAGAACATAAGTCGTTTGATAAAATTTCTGGTAACATTGGTATAACTTGCATGGGAAAATAAACGGAAGTTCCTCTTTTTTGAGCTTCTTTATCAATAGGTGTATTGGCATGCACGTAGTGACTTACATCCGCTATAGCGACCCATAAATACCATCTACCGTCAGCTTTTTTACAATAAAGAGCATCATCAAAATCATGAGCATCATCGCCATCAATAGTAACGAAAGGTAATTTGCGAAGATCAATACGTCCTTGCTTATCTCTATCTAACAGATTTTTGTCAAAAGATAATACTTGTTCTTTTACTTCCGCGGACCAAATATATGGAATTTCATGCATGCGTAAAGCCATATCTACTGCTAGATTACTATTCATATGATCGCCTAGAATTTCTATTATTCTTCCCATGGCATTAATATTTTTATATGGACGTTTGATTAATTCCACTACTACCATAAAGCCTGTAGAAACATTCATCGAATATTCTATAGGAATTAAAATATCAAAATTTATTCTACTATCTCCGGGTACTACAAAACCGGTTCCAGATATAATAAAATAACGCCCAATAATCTTATTCTTCCTAGGTTGTATGACACGTATTACTCGTGCTTCATAACGACCTTTACGAGAACTATTAGTTAATTGTTTGGCAATAATAACATCACCTTGAATACATTTTTTCATTTGTTCTACTGAAAGATAGAAATCATATTTACTACCTTCTACTTTTAAAAAACCATATCCGTCTTTATGTCCAATAACTTGGCCTTTGATTAAATTAGGTGTATCTATTACACTGTAATAGTGTCGACTATTACTAACTAACTGGCCATCTATTTCCATAGCATACAAAAGACTATATAATGCTTCTAGTTTATCTTTTTGATGAATATCAAATTTTTTAGCTAAGTCATATCCTCTAGCTGGTTTTCTGCGTTTCTTTAAATAATTAATGATCAAGTCCCTGGTCGGAAGAATATTTCCATATTTTCTAAATTCTATTTTCTGAAAGGAATCTTTTAACATAAATTATTTCCGATATCATTTATACTCTTAAAACTTATATAAAATATGATACTATATCCTCTTCATTTTTTATAAAATTACATATAAATATCAGTGATAAAAAAATATATGTTAATATAATTTTATAACTAATTTTAATCAAGTTAAAATTGGCACAACCTGTTCAGGTTAGCTAATAATCTAACCTGAACATATATTTATATATCAAAAGGATTACACAACATTATAGTATTGTTTCTATCTGGTCCAGTAGAGATAATATTGGCTTTGATTCCTATCATATCTTCTATATTACAAATGTAATCCTGAGCATTTTTAGGTAGTTGTTCTAGTCTTTGTATACCATAAGTTTTATCAGACCATCCGGGTAAAGTTTTGTATACCGGTTTAATCTCTTTCCATTGTTCTATAAAAGAAGGAGTAGTAATTTTAGTGCCATCTGATAGCATATATGCTATACATATCTTTATTTCTTCTAAACCGTCTAATACATCTAGTTTAGTTAGACTAAAACTGGACAACGAATTAATTTGTACAGCTCGGCGTAAACTTACTATATCTAGCCATCCAGTCCTGCGTCGACGACCAGTGGTAGCTCCAAATTCTTTACCTTTTTGGCAAATAAAATCACCTATTTCATCACATAACTCTGTTGGAAATGGACCATGACCAACTCTTGTTGAATAAGCCTTGACAATACCCATGACATAATTTATATAAAGTGGACCTATACCTGTACCGCAGCAAACTCCACCGGCTGTAGTATTAGAAGAAGTTACGTAAGGGTAAGTCCCATGATCAATATCTAATAGTGTCCCTTGAGCTCCTTCAAATATAATTCTTTCATTATTTTTATATGCATTATCTAATAATTCAGAAACATTAATAACCATACTAGTTAAAAAATCTGCTATTTCTAGTATACAGTTTAGTACTTTATTATAATTAATAGGTTTATCTTGATAATAATCTACTAATTGAAAATTATAATATTCTATTATATCTTTGAGTTTAATTGCGAATGATTTTTTATTGAAAAGATCGCATATCCTTAAGCTTCGACGTGCTATTTTATCTTCATAAGCAGGACCAATACCTCGTCCTGTAGTTCCAATTTCCTTACCATGAATTTTTTCACGAGCTTTATCTAGTGCTACATGATAGTCTAAAATTAATGGACATGATTCAGATATTAATAAGCGCTGATGTGCAGATATACCAATTTTTTTTAAATTATCTACTTCTTTTATTAAAGCTTGGGGAGAAAGTACTACACCATTCCCAATGATAGAAATTACTTTTTTGTGTAATATTCCAGATGGTATTAAATGTAAAACTATTTTTTTACCATTGACAACCAATGTATGTCCAGCGTTATGTCCTCCTTGGTAACGCACAACATATTTTACTTTATTAGTAAGAAGATCAACGATCTTACCTTTTCCTTCATCACCCCATTGGGTTCCAAGTATAACGATATTATTAATCATATGATTAAAATCACCAACTGCTTAAAAAGAAATTTTACCATTGATATTGTAGACTTACAGGAATTTAAAGAAAATATTTAAATATTTCATGTTTTACAATTAATTACATTATTATTCTTAATATGCCTTCATTAGTCTATTTATTATTACGATTTACTGAACATAAATTTCATTTTATGAAAGTAAAAGTGGTATATCTTTTGAAGAAATAAAAATTTTTAAAATAATTAATAAAATAGCATTTATTTGCTCCAATAATAAAAATTAAACAATAAAACTATTTAAATATGGTTCTTTTTTACAAAGACGTTTCCAATCTACTATTGGAATATTAATATTTAATATTATACTGCCATCAGGTTCATTCCATTCTTTTTGTATTACTTTTAATTTATATAAATTGCTACGTAATTTACCAGAATTAGCCGGTAAAAGAAGTGTACACTGCTTCATCTCTCTAGCTAATATTTCAGAAATAGCTGTTAATAATAATGGTATACCATGACCTGTATGGGCTGAAATCCATACTCTAACCGGTATATTTTCCTCATTACGATCTATACGTGGTTCAAAATATTCTAATTTATCTATTTTATTCATTATTATGAGTGTAGTAATTTCTTTTTTCTTAATATTTTCTAATACACTATTAACTGATTTAATATTTTCATTAATACGAATGTTTGTAGCATCAACAACATGTAATAATAAATTTGCATGACTTATTTCTTGTAAAGTTGCTTGAAATGCTGCTACTAAATTATAGGGCAAATGACTAATGAAACCAATAGTATCAGCTAGAATAACTTCACCTACATTTGCTATGTATAGACGACGTAATGTCATATCTAAAGTAGCAAAAAATTGATCAGCTGTGTAAACATTGGCAGAAGTTATATTATTGAATAAAGTCGATTTTCCAGCATTGGTATATCCTATTAAGGATATAGTATTTATGTTAGCTTTAGAACGTGCATGTCTTCCTTGTTCACGTTGTTTTTTTATACTTTGAAGACGCCAATTAATTTGTCTAATTCGCTTACGTAATAAACGACGATCAGTTTCTAATTGTGTTTCACCTGGTCCACCACGAAGACCAATTCCCCCTTTTTGACGTTCTAGATGCGTCCATCCACAAACCAAACGTGTTGCAATATGACGCAGTTGAGCTAGTTCTACCTGTAATTTACTTTCATAAGTTTTAGCTCGTTTAGCAAAAATATTTAAAATTATACCTGTGCGATCCACCACACAACATTTAAATAATCTCTGTAAATTACGTTCTTGACTAGGTGTTAAAATATGATTAAATATAACGCTAGATGCTCTATTAGCTTGTACTAAATCTGCTATTTCAAGAGCTTTTCCTTCTCCAACTAAATATTTTGGGTTTAAAGTTTTGCATTTACTGATTACGGTATAAACAACTTTCATATCAGCAGAGAATACAAGTTTTTTGAATTCTTGTAGATATTCTATATCTTTTTCTGGAAAACATATAATATGTACTAATATGGCATATTCGCCTATATCATAGTAAATCAAGCTATATTTCCTTTGTGAAAATAATAAAGTATATTTTTTATTAGTTAATAACTTAAGTATATGATTTTTTTACAATTTGGACAATAGTAGTATAACTATTATTAATATTATCAATATCTAAAAAACAAACATCTTTCCAAGTACGTAACCAAGTTAGTTGACGTTTAGCAAATTGTCTAGTAGCACATACGCTTTTATAAATCATATTTTCGTAATTAATTTCTCCTTTAAAATAAGACCACATTTGACGATAACCGATACAACGCATAGAAGGCATTTGTTCATTTAAATCTTTCCTTTCAAATAAAAGGCGTGCTTCTGATTCAAATCCCAATGCTAACATTTCTTCAAATCGAGATAAAATTCTTTGGTGTAATAATAGTCTACTTATTGGTACAAGTGCAAATTGATGAATTTTGTAAGGTAATTTTTCATTAGGTTCTTTAGTTAGTTCTGTCCAAGTTTTACCAGAAATTAAAAATATTTCTAGGGCTCTTGATATTCTTTGAGTGTCTTTGGGATGAATACGATTAGCTGATATAGGATCTATATTTATCAACTTGTTATATAATGCTGATAAGCCTTTTTTCTTCACCATTTCTTTTAAATCCTGACGTATTTCAGAATTAGCGAATGGCAATGAAGATAATCCTTGTAATAACGATTTAAAGTACAGCATTGTTCCTCCGACTAGCAAAGGTATACGATTTTTTTGCAATATGTCCGATATTTCTTGTATAGCATCTCTATAAAATTCTGCTACTGAATAAGTTTCATTTGCATCACGAATATCTAATAAACGATGAGGACATATTTCTAGCTCTTTAAGCGTAGGTTTTGCTGTACCTATATTCATTCCTCGATAAATTAAAGCAGAATCTACACTAATAATATCAACCGGAAGTTTTTGGTGTAACATCATTGCCAGTTTTGTTTTACCAGATGCCGTTGGTCCCATTAAGAAGATTATGTTTTGGTGTGGTATTGATTCTTTTTTAAAAATTTTCATTTTGTAATTTTTTCAAAATTTTTTCGATATTTATTATCTGTAACAAACTAGCGGGTGGAGATTCAATAACATTTGGACAGTATTTTTCTAATTCTATTAGTAACAGTAGTGCTTGTTGTTCTTTCCATTCTGAAGGAGTATCATTTTTTAAATATTCAACAATAAATTGAATTAAGTTATTGATTGAAAGAATTTTATTATCATTTTCACAAAAATAATTTAATAATGCTGCTATTAATACTTGTATTTTTTTTGTTTTTAATATCATAGGAACTGATAGTATAATTAAGGTATTTGACTCAAAGTTACATGTAATTCCTATTTTTAATAATAGTTCAAAATGTTTTTTAATTATTTGTAATTTTAATGGATTCAGTGTGATTCGACTAGGAATAAGAAGAGGTTGTGATTTTAATTTATCTTTAATTGATTGAAGGTGTTGCTGTATAAGTATTACATTTGCTACAGGAAGTGACAATAACATTAAATTATTTGATTTTTCTATTAAGGCAAAGCTAAAACTAATAATTTTTAGTATATTGCCAAATTTTGATTTATATATTGTAGGTAATGATTGAGATAAATCAGTAGAAATTTCTGTAGGTATAATAGGTATATTTTTATTATCTTCATAATCTAAAAAATTATGACACTTAGCATATTCATGATTTCCATATTGACGATATGTATTTATTTCTTTTATATTATCATGATTGATAAGGGATTTAGTAGATGCAAAATAGGATTTTTCTATATTTTTAGAATATATAGCAGTAATTAAACTTTCATAAATAAAATCATGCACTAAACGTGATTGATAAAATCGTATTTCCTTTTTAGAGGGACACACATTTATATCAATTTGATCCAAATCTATCTTCAAGAAGAGTATATAGGCAAATGGTTGGTTTACTCCAAAAATTGTTTGAACCACTTGACGGATAGCATTATTAATTAATCTATTATACACAATACGATGGTTCACATAAAAATATTGTACACTAGATGTTTTATAAGCAAAATTAGGGTTAATAAACCAACCATTTAAGTATATATTATTCTTATGATTATTAATCGGTATAGCATGATTTATAAAATTATAACCCAGAATATTTGATAAACGTTTTTCTGATGTAAGATTTTTATTATTTATATGATATTGACGTTTAATTTGACCATTATGAGTCAGCGATATTCCTACCTTAAAATATGCTAATGATATTTGTCTAACTATTTCATCAATAACTGTAAACTCTGTTCTGGCTGTACGTAGAAATTTTTTTCTTGCCGGTGTATTGTAAAATAAATCTATAACTTCTACCGTAGTCCCACAAGGATGTGCTGCAGGTTTTAAGTTAATGATTTCTACATCACCCTTTTCAGCATATAATTGCCAACCATTATTTTGTTTGGCAGTGCGTGAAGTTACAGTAATTCTAGATACTGAACTAATACTAGCAAGTGCTTCACCACGAAATCCTAATGTATTAATTGTAGTAAGATCATCTAGTGAGGTTATTTTGCTAGTAGCATAACTAGTAAGTACTAACTTTAAGTCGCTTTTAGAAATTCCACAAGCATTATCCAAAACACGTATGCATTTTATTCCTCCCAATTCAATATCTATGCAAATACGCGTAGCACCAGCATCTAAACTATTTTCTATAAGTTCTTTTACTACTGATGCAGGACGTTCTACTATTTGACCTGCAGCAATTTGTTTTATCACATATGAGGGTAATATATGTATTGACATACTACATTATTAAAGCCTTTAAGGCTAGTTAATTTAACAATTACTAAATCATAAAATAATTTTTATACAGAACAATAAATGTAAATATTATAAATATTTATTTTTTATTACTAGTTATTGTTAAAAAATTTCCTACAGAGATTGTGTTGCTATTTAAGTGATTTAGATCAGATAATAGTGGCGTACTAACACCATATTTTTTAGAAATACTATACAATGTATCACCTTCTTTTACAAGATACTTCATATCTTCAACTACATATTCTTTATTATGGTTAATAGATGCATTGTTTGTATGTAAACTTAATAACTTTGTTGTAGTTGATATTTCTGGATATGAATTTTTGCAAAAGTAATTAACCATACCGTGATAAATTGATTCAGCTAATTGGTTTTGATAAGCATCCGTAGACAATAGAGATGCTTCTGATGTATAGCTTAAAAAGCCTGTTTCTATAATAACACTAGGAATATCTGGAGAACATAATACGCTGAAACCAGCTCTTTGTGTAGTTTTTTTATCTAGTTTAAGTACGTTATCCAATATTTTCATTTCTTTAAAGTAGGTTATTTTGTACAAGTCTTTCAATTTTTTTAATATTTTTATTGATACTGCCATACTAATGTGATTCCAATAGTGATATTCTACATCTAAAATGACTTTCCTTAATATATCATCCATTTTACAATTGAATACAGGACCTATCTCAGCTAATGATTGTAAATTTTGTGGATGACTTCCTACCCAATTATTGATTTCTGTGATAAAACGATCATGTGATAATATCCATGTTGATGCTCCATGGATTAAGGGATTATGAATTGAATTTGCGTGAATAGATATCAGTATATTAGCATGTCTTTGCCTAGCGATATCCTTTCTCTGGTCCAAATGAACCCTTTCATCTTTGTCGCGAATTAAAAAACAATCAAACATTGGGTTATTATTTAATAATTTTTGGAGTTTACATGCAATTTTAAAATTAATTGTTTTTTCATACAATCCATTTTGTCCAATAGCTCCAGGATCGCCACCACCATGTCCAGGATCAAGAGCTATCGTAATTTTTTTATCAATATTTGTTTTACATAAAAAATTATTTTTTTTCAGAAGATCATCATATGATGTTTGATCATCATCATATATTGGATCTGGCATAGTTTTTGCTACATTCAAGATTATATTTTTTTTGCTATTAGTTATCTTTTTTGAAACTGTTACTTTTGTATTATATGGGAATTCAAAAATTAGTTTATTCTTATAATGATCAGAATCATCATTAAAATATTGAATACTTTTAATATAATTATCTTTATTGAAATTCAATTCAAATATTTTGGATACATCAATATTATTGATATTCAATATTAATTCTTTATTATAATTACGAAATACATAAGTGTAATCAGGATTTTTATTAAATCTTAATATAATTCTCGCGTCAGTGGAAGTATTTACCACTTGAATATGACAAGGATCAGCGGCACACGTTAAACCTGTAAGTAAATAAATTAATCCTATATATTTGTAAGATATACGTAATATCATAGATATATCCTTGATATAATACTTATTGACACTATGATAGTTTTATCATGTGAAATATAAAAATTCTTTAATTATCCATTATAGTAAATATGATAGTAGTTCCCATCTTATGAAGACTTACTCTTAATAAGATAAAATTGTAAGAAAATTCTATACTTATTATTAATTAATAATCTCTGGATTCAATAATTTCCTGATATATTTAAATAGATCTGTTGCTATCATACAACGCATACCATGATTTAAAGCTATTGCATCGGCAGCAGCACCATGAACCAAACATCCCAGACGAGCTGCATCAAATAAAGAATAATTTTGTCCTATTAATGATATTATTATACCACTGAGTAGATCACCCATACCAGCAGAGGCCATTCCAGCATTTCCTACGTCAATAAATGAAATATTACCTACTTCATTAACAACAATGGTTCCCGCACCTTTCAATACTACTACACCACCATAAATATTAACTAATTTTTTTGCTGCATGTACACGATCATTTTCAACTTCTTGCACTGTTATTTCGAGTAAACGAGCTGCTTCTATAGGATGAGGTGTAATAACACGGTTATTACACTTGTTTTTATTACTAGCTAGAACATTAAGTGCATCTGCGTCCCAAAGCATAGGTTTACAGATTTTTTTTACCTCAGAAACTACATGCTTACTAATATTTCTAGTTCCTAATCCTGGGCCAATAGCAACAACATGGGCCCAATTTAATTTTTGTAGCAGCAATTTATTAGTAAGTTCTTGAACAATTAGTTCAGGACGTGCTGTTATAATAGGACTAATATTTTCTTTATGTGTTAAAACTTTTACAATCCCGGATCCACTACGCAAAGCAGCTTCTGCAGTCATACGTATAGCTCCACCAAATCCTTTATCGCCACCGATGACTAAAACTTTTCCATGATTTCCTTTGTGACTACTAGGTATTCGTGTTTTTAAAAATTTTTTTATAGAACTAGAATCTAAACGTTCCATTGATGTTTTTTGATTAAAAATATAATTTTCTAAACCTAGTGCACTAAAATGTAATTTACCTATATAATCCCTTGCCTTACCAGTGATTTGTCCGGGTTTAAGAGCAATAAGACTCATAGTATGATTAGCATGTATGACCTCTCCTAGAGGTGCTCCAGTAGCTGCATTTAACCCAGATGGCATATCTATTGAAAATTTTTGTGCATGATGTAAATTAGCTCGCTGTATTAATAAAGCACAAGATTTATCAGGTTTACGATTTATACCATAACCAAATAATGCATCAACAATTAAATCTATTTTATCAGGCCATTCGGCATTTACATTATAAATTTTATTTCCTGTATCAATCCAATCTTGACGAGATTTATTAGTTTCTGTATGATCCGTTATCAAATGTTGATTATTTGTACTACTAATAACTGTTACGTTAATACTAGCTAAATATGCTAAACGAGCTACAACATATCCATCACCTCCATTATTACCCGGTCCCACTAATATTAACCAATGTTTAGTTTTAGGCCAAATACTGCATATTTTTTTATATACAGCTAATCCCGCCCGTTGCATAAGATCATAAGAGGTTATATTATTCTTTTTAGAAGCAATTTTTTCTAACTCCTTTAAATTGCTACTTGGCCATACAGAATATGGTAAAATATCTTTATTCATTATTAATAGTTCAACTAGTGGAAGACTATTCTGATGTATTGTACGTCTTAAACATTTACTAAATACATCAGTTCAATAATTTGTCTTCCGATAAAATCATATGTTTGATATAAAAGATTATTTTATAAATCAAGCTTAATTAAAATACTAAATACTTTTAGTTCTAGTAATATTATCTGCTACAATAGTTGGAGCGGGAAACGAGACTCGAACTCGCGACCCCGACCTTGGCAAGGTCGTACTCTACCAACTGAGCTATTCCCGCCAATTATATAATTAAATTAACTGTAACAGTACTGAATCTAGTATTAGATTACATTTATTTATTTATGCAAGAGTTAACATTCATTAAATATACATTATAGTTTTAAAAAATGTTTACGATAACAAGCGAGTTCTGCTACTGATTGACGAATATCTATCATTGCTTGATGTGTATTTGATTTTTTTACTTTTTGCAAAAGTTTTGGTTGCCATAAACGAGCTAATTCTTTTAAAGTACTAACGTCTAAGTAACGATAATGAAAATATTTTTCTAACTTAGGCATATACTTAAAAAGAAATCGTCTATCTTGAGCTACACTATTTCCGCACATAGGAGAAACATTTGCGGGTACCCATTCTTTTAAAAAATTAATGGTTGCTAATTCAGCAGAATTATAATCATATATACTAATATTTACACGGTCTAGTAATTTACTATTATTATGAGTTACTAAATTCCAGTTATCCATTGATATTAAATGACTATCAGGCTGATATATTGCTATATTTGGGCCTTCTGCTATGATATTTAAGTTAATATCAGTAATTAATGTTGCAATTTCAATAATATGGTGTTTTTCTGGATCTAGTCCAGTCATTTCCAAATCTATCCAAATTAAATTGTTCATTTTATATGAAATTGTTGTATGGTAATATACATATATCTCTTTATATAATATACATTATGTTTGATATATACAATATATATACCAGCATATCATTAATGGTATTTATAATATATTTATTGAACTAGTAATTTAATATAAAATATACAGAAAATCATATTAAATGATTATATATATAAATTTAATCATTTAATACCCATTATGTATATTTAGTCAATATTCTCAATATGAGAATAATCAAATCTGAAAGTACATATTCTATATTTATTTCCAATAAATTAATCATTGTATCTATCTAAGTAATCATATTTAATGATTATCAATCATTATAAATGAACAATAACATTTATTTTAGATCAAAAATAATGAAAATTAATTTATATATTTATTCATATAGAATATATATCATAATATTTAATTATGAATCCATATTCATGGACAAACAGTAAGTTAATGCTATTTTATTCTAATTATTTTGATTTAATTAATATTAGATAATTCAGGATTTTTTTCTCGTGCGTGCAATTTTATTATTGCTACTATTTTTTTTGATGAATGTCTTTCCTGCAATTGCAAATAATATTATACCGTATACAATTAATATACCTAATCTTATTAATCAGCCGAAAACAAAAGAAATAAAAAAACAGTTATCAAAAGATTGTCAAAGAAAAATTCTTAAATCTATTCATAACCGTCACATTTCTTTAGAACCACTTCAATATTATAAGGATAACATAGAATATATTTCTAACCTAGTGAAAACATCACAAAAAACACTAGCCGATATAAAAAACAATAAAATACACATACATCAAGTTAATCTTGATAACATAAAATCCATAAAAAAAGAAATTTTATTTATTGAAAATCAAATATCCAAAGAAAGATTCTTCTTACAAAAAGAATACAATTGCATTAAAGAACTTAATACTTTTATTAAAAAATGTCAAAAATATATAACCTTATTAGAACCACTCATAAATGATAATAACACATCTATAAATAATATCACTTCTGAATCTAATATTTTAGAGAAAAAAAATATTTATAATAAAATTGCAAAAAATAAAGCAAAAATCAATAAATTATATACGGGACAATTATCCGCTTCTCTCTTTAAAAAATTAGTATATATATATATACTAATTCACCAACATAAAACCACACAGCTTGAAAATTATTTATTAACTTTGAAAAATAATATTGCTCAATATGACTTTAAAATTAATTTAACATATACAAACGAAAAGATAAAAAATCTTAAAGTAATTCCGTTTATTGTAGAATATCAACGCAGAATAAACCAGGGTTTATTAGCTGAATTAAGTCAACAAATTCACTTTTTAAAATTAACAGTTTTTAAACAGAATATTATTTCTACTTACATATTAAAAATACGTGAAGTTCTTTCTATATTGGAAGATGAATCCCAATGGACAGGGGATGATACAGATACTTTATCTATTGATATGCGTTCCAAATTAACAGAAATCATACAAAAACCTGAAATAAATAATATTAATAACTTAATAAAAAAAATAAGAATCAAATGCATTTTCTGCGAAGAATTAACTTATAATAAAACAATTTTAACAAAATTGATATTTAATCTTCTTAATAAGTCGCAAATAGATGTTTTAGTTAATCTGACAAATGTACAAAAGGAAATGCTTAATTCTTTGATTACTAGATATAAGAAAACCTTGTTTGAACTCCTCAAAATGAGATATTACGCTTTTAAGTTCAGAGAGTCTGTTAATGAGACAAAAAATGTAGAGCCTAATTTTTTTTGGATGCCAGATATTAATTCTATTGGTATTGATGATTTAAATATTATAAATGAGATTTTCCATAGCATATTAAATAATAAATGTAGAAACATTTGTACCATTATATTAGTTATATTTCATAATATAGATAATATCTTTTTAATATTAATTAACTTATTATTATATTTTTTAAATAAATGTTTACAAGGTAATTATAAAAAAATTTTAGAAAAAAATTCTAGTAAAGTTGGCAAAGTTACTCAAGATAAATTTTATATTACTATTAATACAGCATTATATTCTATGATAAACGCATTACCCATACCAATATATTGGTTAACCTTAGGATATATATTGCAAAATACTTGGCCATGGTTAACACTGATTGCAGTGGGACAAGGTATTATTGCTACAGTTCCACTCCTCATAGTATCAATGATAATCATTTCATTTTCTAGTATTCATGGAATATTTATATCACATTTTAAGTGGCCTCAAACAAATGTATTACATATAAAACGGTGTTATTCAATAACTATTAGTATTATAGTGCCACTTATTGCTCTGTTAATAGGTTTTAATAACTCAAATCAACAAATGGCATCTTCATTAGGTAGATTATGTTTTATATTTATCTGTATAGCCATGAGTTTGATTGCTTTTTTCTTAAAAAGGGAACAGATTCCTCTTTATCTTAATAGACATGGTCTCATAAATTATCCCATAAATAATATGTTATGGAATATCATGATTATCCTTCCTCAGATAGCGTCTTATACTGCATGTATGGGATATTTTTCCACGGCGCAAGCAATTTTAATTAGACTGGAAACTTCTGTAGCAATTTGGCTTTTATTATTGGTAATATACTATATTATTCGTCGCTGGATGTTAATTAAATGTCGTCGTATTGCCTTTGATAGAGCTCGCCAACGTCGTGCTGATATATTAGCTACTCGTGCTCGTAACGAAGAAGACAAAGAACTTAATCTCCAAAATTTAGATACTCTAGAAATCGAAGAACCAGTTATTAATATTGATATCATCAGTGCTCAATCATTGCGTTTAGTACGTTCTTTTTTAAAATTAATAGCTATTATTTCGGTAATAGGATTATGGTCTGAAATTCATTCTGCTTTTGATTTTTTAGGAAAGATTCACTTATGGGATACTACTAGGATAATACAAGGTATTGAGAATATTCATTCTATTACTCTTGGAGCAGTAATGCTTTCTATAGTTGTTTTTGTTATTACTACGCAAATAGTACGTGACTTTCCTGCGTTATTAGAAATAGCAGTATTGCAAAATATAAAATTAACACCAGGAACGAGTTATGCTATTACTACTATAACTAAATATTTTTTAATGATAATTGGAAATTGCATTAGTTTTTCACTTCTTGGTATAGATTGGTCAAAACTCCAGTGGTTGATAGCAGCTCTAGGAGTAGGTTTAGGATTTGGTCTGCAAGAAATTTTTGCCAATTTTATTTCTGGATTAATTATTTTATTTGAAAAACCAATTAGAATTGGGGATACTGTAACTATACGTAACTTAACAGGAAGTATTACCCATATTAATATTCGTGCTACTACAATTAGGGATTGGGATCGTAAAGAAATTATAGTTCCAAATAAAGCATTTATTACTGAGCAATTTGTAAACTGGTCTCTTTCGGATTCTGTTACCAGAATAGTTGTTAGTATTACAGCATCTACAGAAATAAATAGTGAAAAAGTTACAAGAATACTCAAACAAGCTGCTCAACGTTGTAATTACGTTTTATCAAGTCCTACTCCTGAAGTTTACCTAGTAGATTTACAACAGGGTATTCAAATTTTTGAATTACGCATATATGCTGCTGAAATGAAACATCGTATGCCATTACGTCATGAACTTCATCAAAGTATTCTGCAGTGTTTTAAAGAAAACGGAATTGAAATTCCATTTCCTTCTTTTCAAGTAAGAATAAAAAACTAGTCATAGTATATAAATATACCGTTTATTTATCCTAACGTACTCCATTTCCTTCTTTTCAAGTAAGAATAAAAAACTAGTCATAGTATATAAATATACCGTTTATTTATCCTAACGTACTCCATTTCCTTCTTTTCAAGTAAGAATAAAAAACTAGTCATAGTATATAAATATACCGTTTATTTATCCTAACGTACTCCATTTCCTTCTTTTCAAGTAAGAATAAAAAACTAGTCATAGTATATAAATATACCGTTTATTTATCCTAACGTACTCCATTTCCTTCTTTTCAAGTAAGAATAAAAAACTAGTCATAGTATATAAATATACCGTTTATTTATCCTAACGTACTCCATTTCCTTCTTTTCAAGTAAGAATAAAAAACTAGTCATAGTATATAAATATACCGTTTATTTATCCTAACGTACTCCATTTCCTTCTTTTCAAGTAAGAATAAAAAACTAGTCATAGTATATAAATATACCGTTTATTTATCCTAACGTACTCCATTTCCTTCTTTTCAAGTAAGAATAAAAAACTAGTCATAGTATATAAATATACCGTTTATTTATCCTAACGTACATATACGCAATATTATCAATTTCTAGTTCTATTGACATATTTTTCTCCTTTAGAGATATCAATAGGTAAAATATTCACTATTTCTCCTAATATTTGTTGTTCGAACAGACTTATATTACCAATACCTTGAAATGATTTTATACCATTTTTTCCTAACAATACTGGTTGAGAAAAAAAGCGACAATATCCGGTATTACCTTCTACATAAGCATATTCATAAATATTAGATTGACCACTAAGAGCATATAATAAGGAAAGAGTAAAACGTGATGCTGCATAAGCCATAGCAAGAGTCGCTGAACCCGCTCCTAATTTTCTTTGTACTACTTCTGTACCACAATTACGTACCTGTTGAGTCAATAAAGAAATTTCATCTGTATTCAATTTAATATCTCTTACCTGTGAAAATAATGGTAAAATAGTATTATCTGAATGACCTCCAATTACAGGAACATAAATTTTAGTAGGATCTTTACGTTTCATGTATGCAACTAAATAACTTGATCTGATAAGATCAATAGTTGTTATACCAAAGAGACGATGTTTATCATAAACTCCTACTTTTTTAAGTATATCAGCAGCAATTACCGTTGTAGTATTTACTGGATTAGTAATAATCCCTATTAAAGATTTAGGACATTCATGAGCTATTGCATATACTAATGAACTTACAATATCAGCATTGATCTTAAATAAATCCTCTCGTTGCATACCAGGTTTCCTAGTTACACCAGCACAAATAATTGTTATATCTGTTCCTTTTAGTGCTTTTTTTAAGCTTGGCCCGCTGTAAACAGATACTGGGACTGGGGTAGGAATATGGCTTAAATCTATGGCAACACCTATATTTACGTCTGAAATATCATATAAAACAAGATGTGTATTTATTGGAAGAAAAGTTTTTAATAAAAGTACAAGACTTTGTCCAACACCACCTGCAGAACCTAAAACTAAAACTTTCATATTCTATTCCTGTATTTTAAAATAATCATAACATATATAATCCGTAGTAACAAAATTTATAACAAATTTATTTTGTAATCAATATGCCATCTTTTTAATAATTCGTTTTAATATAGATATGTGACATATTAATTATTAACAGAAAAACTTAATAAAGTTAAGCAGAACCACCTACAGTAATTTTATTCAATTTCAAAGTTGGTTGCCCGACACCAACAGGTATATTTTGTCCTTCTTTACCACAAATCCCAATTCCTGGATCTATTTTTAAGTCATTACCAACCATTGAAATTTGCTGCATAACTTCAATACCAGAACCAATTAATGTAGCTCCTTTTACTGGTTTAGTAATTTTTCCTTTTTCTATAAGATAAGCTTCTGATGTGCAAAAAACAAACTTCCCAGAAGTTATATCAACTTGACCACCACTAAAATTTGGAGCATATAGACCAAAATCAACGCTTTGAATAATTTCTTCCGGTGTAGATTCTCCCGGCAACATATAAGTATTAGTCATCCGTGGCATAGGTAAATGAGCATATGATTGCCGTCTTCCATTTCCTGTGGTTTGCATATCCATAAGTCTTGCATTAAGTTTATCTTGCAAATACTGTTTAAGAATACCTTGTTCAATCAATATATTGTATTGTCCTGGTACGCCTTCATCATCGACAGCAACTGAACCTCTGTGGTTGTTAAGTAAACCATTATCTATGACTGTACAAAGCTCAGAAGCAACTAATTCACCTATCTTGCCGGTAAATACTGACGTACCACGGCGATTAAAATCACCTTCTAAACCATGACCTACTGCCTCATGTAGTAATATTCCAGGCCATCCAGGACCAAGTACCACTGGTATGGCCCCCGCAGGGGCATTAGTGGCTGCTAATTTAATTAATGCTATTCTTACTGCTTCTTTTGCTAAAAACTCAGAACGCATTTCTCCGTGAATCTTATCTAGTAAAAAACTATATCCAGTACGAGCCCCACCTCCACTAGAACCAGATTCTCTTTTGCCATTTTCTTCTACTAGTACACTAATAGAAAGACGGATGAGTGGACGAACATCAGCAGCGAAAGTACCATCAGTGGCTGCTATTAAAATTGGTTCATAACAAGCATATAAATGAACGTTAACTTCTTGTACTCTACTATCAGCATTCCGAGCTATTTTATTTATTTGTTGCAATAATAATATTTTCTCTTTAGCTGTGAAATCCATCAGTGGATTTATATCGTTATAGACTGGTTGTCTTTTGGTCTTAGAAGAAGACAATTTATATGGTTTCTCCACTCCTTGTTCTTCCACTATGCTACGTGCTACTTCAACGCTTTGACGTAAAGAATTTAAATTAATTTGATCAGAATAAGCAAAGCCAGTTTTTTCACCATTAATAGCTCGAATGCCTACTCCATTATTTATATGATATGAACCTTCTTTTATAATATTATCTTCTAAACACCAAGATTCTTCATAAGAATTTTGAAAATAAATATCAGCATAATCTAATTTACGCTCTGTAAGTTGTTCTAACAAAGCATATAAGTCATTATGATAAATACTATTTGCAGTCAATAACTGCTCGTTTACCGTCTGAAAAACATTATTTTTACTCATAATTTTTATTCATTTTAAATATGTATGATTTTAATCATTTTCATATAAATTTAGATAATTTACTTTATAAATGATAACTCTTATTTTAACTATAAGTTTAAATAATTGTCAATTATACTTTAAAATATTAATACTTTAGTAAAAATGAATAATGAATCTTTTCCATGCATAAAAATAATAAAGGCCAGAAGAGAGCATTCATTATGCTTCTATATAAAAACAAAAAAGTAAAATTATGATGTATTATTAATAATAAAATATAGTTACTAATATTCATTAATAACGATATAATAAATATTATTATCATTTGTTTCAACATCACTATCTTATTAAAAGAGAAACATGTCTTTAAAGATATATAATCACTGTGTGTATTAAAGCATATATACCTAATGGACCTCCATGGACCTCCAATGATTACATCCATTATAAATCCTACAAAAGAAACAACACTAATATTTTTATAACTTGGAATATATACCATCCAATATAGAAAAATTAAAAATAACAAAAATTTTTGCTATGAATATATTTTTAAAAATTAAAATAATAAAAACAGAAGTCCATATTATCCAATGATTTTTATTATAAAAATCATAACTATAATTTATTCAGCACTATATTTGTTATTACATTAAAGTGACTTTTACTGGCTCAAATGGAATCTTTTGTTAGTTATATTATTGACTTCTTCTTGAGATATATTTGCGATCTTATTTATATAAGATGGCCATAATAATAACTCATAATTTAAATTATCGAAATTTGCAGTAGGATGAGCATAAATAATCATATTACCATGAATTTTATCAATTATTATTTTATAAATTATCATCACTGGATAACCAGTAGGAAATTGACTTCCTGCTGAAGTTACCATCATATCACCCACACAAACATCTAGATTATCTGTAAAATATTTAATACGAAAATCTTTATTAAATCCTTTTCCTCTTGCAATTAAACGAATACCACTGCGTAAGTTTTGTATAGGCAAATAATTTAAAGGATCGTAAATCAAAAGAACACGACTAGTTAACTTACTGACTTCAATTACTTGCCCAATCAGACCTTTTTCATCTATTACAGGTTGCCCTATATAAACTCCATTAATGTTTCCTTTATTGATTATTATTTGATTAATATGATTATAAGTACTATTAAGTATTACTTTTACTAAAGTTTTTTTTTCTTCTAGTAAGAATGGAGCACCTAATAACATTCTTAGACGCTTATTTTCTGTTTGATATAGACTTAACTTCAATAAATCTAGATTTTTTAAAAAAAGATCTTTCCTAAGATTTTTATTTTCTTGAATAATCCTTTGTTTAGATTCAGATATGAATACATTTGAAATATTCTCGATTAGGTTAACTGGACCGCTGATTAAAAAGTAAAAAGGACTGAAATAACTGCGTATTCTAATCAAAGAACCTACATAACTATCGATGATAATGATCATTATAGCTAAAATCATAATTAAAATAAAACTATCTTTTAGTGAATAAGATATTTTGCTTAAAATACGCTTTATATACATATATTCCTTTTAAAAGTAGTAATTAATAAATTTATGTTTAAATAAATATTTAAATCATTTAAGCTAATTATCCAATTAATTGAAAAAGAATATTATTCTTCAGCAAATAAATCATCACCATACATATCAATCATTTCTAAAGCTTTACCCCCGCCACGAGCTACACAAGTTAAAGGGTCAGCGGCTATAACTATAGGAATACCTGTTTCTTCAACTAATAACCGATCTACATTACGTAGTAATGCTCCTCCACCAGTAATGACTATACCACGTTCTGATATATCAGAAGCTAGCTCTGGAGGACATTGTTCCAGTGCCACTCTAATGGCACTGACGATACCAGTTAATGTTTCTTGGAGGGCTTCAAGAATTTCATGGGAAGTTAATGTAAAAGCACGAGGTACTCCTTCCGATAAATTACGGCCTCTTACTTCTATTTCATAACCCATACTATCTGGATATGCAGAACCTATTTCATGCTTAATACGTTCTGCTGTGGCTTCACCAATTAGTGATCCATAATTACGTCGCACATAATTTATTATAGCCTCATCAAAACGATCTCCTCCAATACGTACAGAAGCAGAATATACTACTCCATTAAGCGAAATTACTGCTACTTCTGTAGTACCTCCGCCTATGTCTATTACCATAGATCCAGTAGCTTCAGATACTGGTAAACCAGCTCCAATTGCTGCTGCCATAGGTTCTTCTAGAAGATATACCTTGCGTGCTCCTGCTCCTTTAGCAGATTCTCGAATAGCACGTCGTTCCACTTGAGTAGCACCCACAGGAACACATACTAATACTCTTGGTTTAGGGCGAAACATACTACTATTATGTACTTGCCTAATAAAGTGTTGCAACATTTTCTCTGTAACAAAAAAATCAGCAATAACGCCATCTTTCATCGGACGTATAGCCGTTATATTACCAGGAGTACGACCAAGCATTTGTTTAGCTGCATATCCAACAGCTGCAACACTATTAGGAGAACCTGAGCGATCGTGACGAATAGCCACTACAGATGGTTCATTAAGCACTATACCTTGCCCTCTGACATAAATAAGAGTATTAGCAGTACCTAAATCTATAGACAAGTCATTGGAAAACATCATCATAAGTTTTTTAAACATATCTTATTAAAAGAATCTTATAAACTGGGAAATTAAAACGATTTATTAATTTTATTCCTTATTAAAATATAAAAATATTGTCCGTGAATAAACAATATTTTATTATAAACAATCTCTAGTAAAATTAGATATTTAATTTTTGATTTTACTATCAAAAAATAAGTGATATTTTATAAGTATATTTTCATTTTAATAGATATGAATATATTATTTCATAGGAAAATAGATAGTATATTGATTATATCAATCCATTGATTGGATATTTATTTATAAAAAATACTATTCACTAGTTTAAATCGAATATATTTTTACATACGTACATGTTGATTTACAATTATATAAATTGAGCAGTTATATTGAATACTAGTAACAATTTAAAAGCAATTATCAAAAATAACATTTAACTTATTGAGTTAAGCATTATTTGATTATATATATTAGATATATATGTTAAATTGTAATTAATTATCAACTAATCCGTAATTTAAATATATTATATTATATACAGAAATATTTCATTAGTAATAATGCTAATTATTATAAGTACAGTGCTTAATTATTAATAATATTTTTGAATTACACTGCACTGGGAAGTCATCTTTAATATAAAACTAATTTCAGTAAAAATATTTCATAAAAATTATCTGATAAATAATTAGAAGAAAAATATTTTACGCGATACTTCAATGATAATTTAAGGAGATATTGCAATCTATATGCATAAGTTTCATGTTTTACTTTTGAATGGACCTAATTTAAACTTATTAGGTACTAGAGAAACGGAAAAATACGGTGATGTTACTTTATCTGAAATAGTAAATAATTTAATTACAAAAACAAATGAATTTAATTTTTCTTTAACTCACTTACAATCTAATTCAGAAAGTCAATTAATTGATTGTATTCACAACGCTAAAGACAATATAGATTATATTATCATTAATCCAGCTGCATTCACTCATAGTAGTATAGCATTAAGAGATGCATTATTAGCAGTTAACATTCCATTTATAGAGGTACATATTTCTAATATATATTCGCGTGAATCTTTCCGTCATTTTTCATATTTTTCGGATATATCTTCTGGAGTAATCAGTGGATTGGGTATAGATGGTTATTTATGGGCTCTACAAACCATAGCTAAACGTTTAATTAAAGCGAAATGACATGGAATAATACTGATGGATATCCGGAAAATCAAAAAATTAGTTAAATTAGTTGAGTGCTCTAATATTACTGAGTTAAAAATTTCTGAAGATAAAGAGTTTTTATATATTAGTAAAAAATATATAGAACCTAATATTAATATAAACTCCTTACATTCTCATAAAAAAAACAAAACAAATATATCAGAAACTTCTAGTGGAAATATCAATAGATATGTTGTACGTTCACCTATGGTAGGTATTTTTTATCGCACTCCTCATCCAGAAGCTAAAGCTTTCATTCAGATAGGACAAAAAATTAATAGAGGAGATACTCTTTGTATTATTGAAGCTATGAAAATGATGAACTACATTGAAGCTGATAGGGAAGGATTTATAAAAGCAATATTAGTAGAAAATGGTCAATCAGTAGAATTCGATGAACCACTAGTTGTTATCGAGTGATGAGGCAAAATATGCTTGATAAAATTGTTCTTGCTAATCGTGGGGAAATCGCCTTGCGTATTCTACGAGCTTGTAAAGAACTAGGTATTAAAACAGTGGCAGTACATTCTAGTGCAGATAGATATTTAAAACACGTATTGTTAGCGGATGAAACTATTTGTATAGGTCCAGCGCAATCTATTAAAAGCTATCTTAATATCCCAGCTATCATTTCTGCTGCAGAAATTACAGGAGCTATTGGAATTCATCCAGGGTATGGTTTTCTATCAGAAAATGCTGATTTTGCTGAGCAAGTAGAGCGTTCTGGTCTTATATTTATTGGTCCAAAAGCAGAAACAATCAGGATAATGGGAAATAAAATATCAGCTATTAAAGAAATTAAAAAATTCGGAATTACATGTATACCGGGTTCTCATGGCTTATTATCATATGATATGAATAAAAATTATGCTCTTGCTCAAAAAATAGGATATCCAGTCATTATTAAAGCTTCAGGTGGTGGAGGTGGGCGTGGTATGCGTATCGTCCAAACAGAAAAAGAGCTTTATAAGGTAATTAATATCACTCGTACTGAAGCTAAAATGATTTTCAATGATGATGCTGTATATATGGAAAAATATATAGAAAATCCACGTCACATTGAAATACAAATACTTGCTGATACCCAAGGAAATATTATTCATTTAGCAGAACGTGATTGCTCCATACAAAGGAAGCATCGAAAATTAATTGAAGAAGCACCAGCATTAGGTATGAGTGAAGATATGTGTAATTTTATTAGAAAATGTTGTACTAAAGTTTGTCGTAATATTAATTATCGTAGTGCAGGAACATTTGAGTTCCTATATAAAGACAATAATTTTTACTTTTTAGAAATGAATACAAGAATTCAAGTAGAACATCCAATTACAGAAATGATTACAGGAGTAGATTTAATTAAAGAGCAATTACGTATAGCAGCTCAAGAACCTCTGTCTTTCTGTCAAGAAGATGTAGTAATACGGGGACATTCAATAGAATGTCGTATTAATGCTGAGGATTTCAAAACATGTATTCCTAGTTCAGGAAAAATTACTCGTTTTCATGCGCCAGGAGGATTTGGAGTGAGATGGGAATCACATATATATGCGGGTTATAATATACCATCATATTATGATTCTATGATTGGCAAACTTATTACTTATGGAGAAAACCGTGATGTAGCTATCGTGCGCATGCAAAATGCATTGTCAGAATTAATTATTGAAGGTATAAAAACTAATATTGAACTACAGATAAAAATCTTATCAGATAAAAAGTTCCAACAAGGAAAAATAGATATTAACTTTTTAGAAAAAGTTATACAATAAATTTATATGCACAGTGTATCTATAACTTCTCTTATGAAGTATAAGTATGAAAAGATTAGGGTGTAATATACCATTATTAGTTATGGTATATCATAGATATGAACTACATTTTATAAGATATAATTTATATTTAAACGGAAATATAGTGTATCACTTAACTTATACTACTTTTCTCTAATTATTGCTAATATTTAGCAGCTTGGTTTGTTAATATTTCTAAAATATGTCTGCTATTTTTAACTAAAAATCTAGCGTCCCCTAGGGGATTTGAACCCCTGTTACCGCCGTGAAAGGGCGAGGTCCTAGTCCTCTAGACGAAGGGGACATTCAGTCATAAAAAAAAATACTTTTCAATTGCATCTAGTAATTTATGTAGGTAAAAATAAATTCATATATTTTAAAGAGGTACTGTAACTGCAGTGCAGTTATTTTGTTCCTATTTTAATCACAGTCATAAATCACAAACTGGTAAATGCCCTCCTCTATACTTATTTTGTAACTTACTCGTCATAAACGAACAACAAGACACAATAAAAATTATTCAGGTAGTATAATCAACCCTTACTTATATAATTAGCAGACGCTAAACTGAACTACGATATACTTTTTGAGCTTTGCTGACAATTGTTGTGTACACTATAGTAGCTCTGGTCTTGATATCCCTACTAAATTTAATTTATATCTACTAGCTATCTTCTCTGCGTTTCATGTGATAATAACAAAGGATAATGGTGTGCATGCATTCCCTACTAACCAACATTTCACACTAGCTGAAAACAGTCATGCAGTAGGTTTTCAACCGCTTTTAAACTCTTCTAACCATCCATATAAGAGTGTTTCGTATCACATTAACAGCTCTCTCTTGGGTTAGTTAGTCAACGTATTCATTTTAGTTTTCTCCTTGCGGCCGTACTGTCCATCCCAGGATGGTAAACTTAATGCATTTGCTAAAAAATAACAAGTAAAGCTCATATTTTTTAAGTAGACATACAGCATATAACTGTGTCCTACACATACTTTTACATTTGAGTTTCATTTTTTTATCTAGGGATTGGCACTTACCCCGAAAATCTAGTTTCTCAGTTTCAGATACAGTTCCTAAATTAAGTAAAAGCATTTCACATATGATTCAATAAAACATCTATGTGCTCTTTATTGTCAGTAATTCCGCTAAATACTAATCGCACCACCCTGCATTCCCATCTAGGCAGCTAGTACTGATACTGATTTAGCTGAAAGTTCATCTACAGATAAAGTAAATATCTTCAGCTGTTTTTAGCTGAAACTATCATAATAGGTTTACTGCCAGTTCTGGCAATAAATCTCAGTGATTATCAACCTATTCAATTTTAAGGTAAATATTGTATATTTTTGTATAAAAATATACAATATTTATTCTTGATTAAAAAATCAAAAACATGGATTTTTATATTAATAAATATATACATATTATTATATTTAGTGGAAACGTCAAGCTTTTATTTTAATAAAGCCTCATTTACTACATCATATAATATTAAATATATTCTTTTTTGTTACTATTTTTTTTGTATTAAAATATTATTTTTGTAAAATTTATTTTATTTAAGTATACAAATTGGTCATATGCAATCATCAAAAATTTTTATAGCCTACTTCTTAGTAAAAAGAGTTGCATAGTAACACTATTATTAAATCATTACATTGACTAGTTATTATATGATTGAAATCGTAATATTTGTTTGAGCAACTGGACTAATTGATAAAGTTATTCGTCAAAATAAAATTATTAGCTATGCCAATTCATTAAATAATATTCAATATACCTCCATTAGTTACAGTAGATAACACTTTTAATTCTCCTTTAACTGCTAAATTTTAAAAAGTACAAAATATTCTTAACAAGAAATTGCTATTAGTAAATATCTTACATATTTGACTGGCCTTGACTTTTATTATACAAAATTAGATATAAAAGACACTTAGCAAGTTATTAATCCATATTTTTAATATAGTTAAAATAACTACTCTAGATCATGCTCACATTTATAATTTACTTTATAAAAACACTACAATATTAGTAATACTAATTATAGCAATTTCTATTAATAGGACCAATATATTTAGCAAAAAGGAATAGAGCCAAAAATTACTAGTAGTATACTAAAATTTAAAAAATGTTTTCACAAATAAAATTTATTCTTATCATTCAGTTGAAGGCATATATGAAGCGAGTAATCTGTCTAATAATAAAACTGTAAAATTTTTGTATTTTATATTGTATGTCAGTTGAAATATGGTGACATATATAATTACTAATTATTATTATATTATATAATGTATAAAAATTGATTAGGGAATATGAAAGATATGCACATATCTCTCAAAGCTCATGTAGAATTGCATTATTAACAATAATATTATCTCAATAATACGTATATTTGCCAACAATTTATTTTCAATGACATTTTACTTTTACAATGTAAATTATTGATTTATCCATCAATTTAATAATTTAATGTACAGGACAAGGCAAATGCGCACTACCAAATATTTACTATCTACACAGAAAGAAATGCCTTCTGGAACCGATATTATTAGTCATCAACTTATGTTAAGAGCGGGTATGATACGTAAACTAGCTTCGGGTATTTATACTTTTTTACCTACAGGATTACGTGTATTAAAAAAAATAGAAAGTATTATACGTGAAGAGATGAACAACATTTGTGCTATGGAAATAACTATGCCTTTTATCCAACCAGCCGAACTGTGGCAAAAGAGCGGGCGGTGGGATAATTATGGACCAGAACTATTTCGTATAGTTGATCGTCATGATTGTCATCATGTATTAGCTCCAACACACGAAGAAGTGATTAGTATGCTTATTCAACGAGAAATTAGTTCTTATAAACAATTACCATTAATTTTATATCAAATTCAAACTAAATTTCGTGATGAAATACGTCCAAGATTTGGGATTATGCGTTCACGTGAATTCGTAATGAAAGATGCATATTCCTTTCACTCTTCACAAGAATGCCTGAAAAAAACCTATGAAATTATGTATAGAACATATTCTAAAATTTTTAAACGTATGGGTTTAATTTTTAAAACAGTTGCAGCTGGTACAGGTATCATAGGTGGAAATGTTTCTCATGAATTTCAAGTAATAGCAAATAACGGAGAAAATCATATAACTTTTTCTACAGAATCCGATTATGCTGCAAATCTTGAATTAGCCGAAGCGGTGACACTTATTTGCAAAAGATCTCCTCCCAAACAAGACATGATTCAAATTGACACACCGAAAACAAAGACAATTTTATCATTAGTGAAAATATACGGTGTATCAATAGAAAAAATAGTGAAAACTGTAATAGTAAAAGCATCTCAGGAAAGCGGATATAAATTAGTTGCATTATTATTACGTGGAGATCATGAGCTAAATACGCGAAAAGCCGAAAAAATTGATATGGTAAAAAGTCCATTGACTTTTGCAAGTGAAAAAGAAATCAATGATTGGATTGGTTGTACTACAGGTTCATTAGGACCGATTAATCTACCATTCCCAATAATAGCAGATCGTACAGTAGTTAACATGAGTGATTTTATTGCCGGAGCTAATATTGATGGTAAACACTACATGGGGATTAATTGGGAGCGAGACTTACAACTACCATTTGTTGCAGATCTTCGAAAGGTAGCTGAAGGAGATCCTAGCCCTGATGGCAAAGGTATTTTAAAAATTGTACGCGGAATAGAGGTAGGGCATATATTTCAGTTAGGTACTAAATATTCTTCTGTGATGAAAACTAGTATACAAGGAGAAGATGGTAGTAATCATATTGTAAACATGGGATGCTATGGTATAGGTATTACTAGAGTTATAGCAGCAGCTATTGAACAAAATCATGATAATAAAGGTATAATCTGGCCCATACAATTAGCTCCTTTTGAAGTTGCTATTTTACCTATTAATATGTATAAATCTTTACTGGTAAATAAAGTAACTGAAAAAATTTATCGCTTATTAATTGCTAAAGGTATTGATGTTATTTTAGATGATCGTCAAGAACGTTTAGGAGTTATGCTAGCTGATATGGAGCTAATTGGAATACCCTATATTGTTATCATAGGAGATCGTAAATTAAAACATCAAGAACTGGAATATAAGATTCGTAACTTCCCTCAAATACAAACAATAAAAGAGAGCGAAATAGTTCCTTTTCTTCTAAAGGCTTGTGATAAATAGAGCAAATATTTTTCTTACAAAAAATTAAAATTTTTATACCATTGTATTTGCCAACCGGTTAGGCCTTGAGCAGAACCTTCATTAGTAGTAAATAATCCAGGAGTACCAATTAATATATCATTATAATAAATCATTGGTATATATGGTCGCTCCCATGGTGGTATGTTTTTTTCTTGCCAAATTTCTTTTATTGTACGCTTACCTATTCTACCTAATAGGCCATATTTTCCCTTTATTTGGAAACGGATATAAATATTTTCATCTGATTTAGGTAAACGAAATTCGGGATTACATGAATGGCAATATAACAATCCTAAATTTTGCGGTAATTTTAGAGGAATTTTTGTATTAGACCAATGCAAAACACAATTTTGTAATGAGTAACGTATAGGAATAAAAAAAATTAAATTTTTATAACGACGTATCTCATAATTACCCATCTTGAAACGTGCTTGTGAATCACTTCGACTCAATACTATATTTTTCCAAATTTGTATTAATTGATCTCTATCAGGCCGAATAAAACCATATTTTACAAGCCAACGGCGCAATAATGCATTGCGTTTAACCATACTCATGGTCAACATAGGAGTAAATAATAAACTTTTATCTGGTTGAATTAATTTATATAATTCTTCAGCTAATAATTCATCTAGTAATTCCTCTTGTTCTCTACACAGAGCAGCACTTCGAGAAGTTGTCTTTAAGAAATAAGGCCAACGTTGAATTAAAGATGGCAAAATATTTTTACGTAAGAAATTACGGTCATAACGTTCATTATTATTACTTTCGTCTTCTATCCATTGGAGCTGATAATTCTTAGCCCACAATTTTAATTGAGTCTTCGAAAAAGATAACATCGGACGTATTAAAGGAACATCGCCTAACATTATATGTGGTGACATAGCTGATAATCCTGTAGGACCACTTCCTCGTTTTAATGCTAAAAAGAAAGTTTCACATTGATCATCTAGATGATGTCCAGTCAAAAGAACCTCTCCTTTATTTAAATTATTTTTAATAGCTTGATAACGTGATTTGCGAGATGAAGCTTCTATTCCTCCATCTCTTTGATCAATTTTGATATATAAAATATCGCATTTGATATTCCAAATATTGCATATATTTAAGCAATGTTTAACCCAATAATTAGCTGAATAACTTAATCCATGATGTACGTGTAATGCGCGTATCTTTATAAAATTCTTTTGCCACAGCATCATTTGATGTAGTAATACAGTGGAATCTAATCCACCACTGAATGCTATTACAAAAGATCTATATGGAATTGCTGATAATATATCTAAATGAGACAGAGGCATAATATTATCCATTTATTAAACTGAATAATAAATTAAAAGCTTTGATGCTAATCCTTTGAATAAATATTACTATATAATATGATAAAAATGTTCAATTAAACATCTTAAATAAGATATGATCTATAATCATAACTCATTAATCTGCAATAACGACGTTCTAGTAATTGATTAATATTTAAAAGATCTAATTCTTTTAAATCTTTTAGCAATTGATTTTTTAAATTATCTGCCATATTTTCTAGATTGCGATGAGCACCTCCTAATGGTTCTCCAATGACAGAATCAATGATCTGTAGTGCCTTGAGACGATTTGCTGTAATAGCCATATTTGTAGCAGCTAATGCTGCTTGATCTATACTTTTCCATAAAAGAGCTGCACAACCTTCTGGAGAAATAACAGAATATATACTATATTCGAGCATATTCACCTTGTCACCTATTCCAATAGCTAAAGCTCCTCCTGAACCTCCTTCGCCAATTATAGTACAAATTATTGGTACTTTTAAAATAGACATCTCTAGTAAGTTATGAGCAATAGCTTGCGATTGACCACGTTCTTCTGCTCCAATACCTGGATAAGCACCTGGTGTATCAATAAATGTCAAAATAGGAATATTAAAACGTTCAGCCATTTTCATAATACGCAGTGCTTTACGATATCCCTCTGGTGCGGACATACCAAAATTACAGTTTATTTTTTCTTTAATTTCACGACCCTTCTCATGACCAATCACTATGACAGAACGTCCATTTAAACGAGCAATACCACAAATAATAGCTTTATCATTAGCAAATATCCTATCACCTGATAGTTCATCAAAATCTTCAAACATATTTTGAATATAATCCATGGTATGAGGACGTAAAGGATGACGAGCTAATTGAGTTATTTGCCATGAATTTAATTCGGCAAAAATTTTTTTAGTGAGTTCTGTACTTTGATGACGTAAATTACAAATTTCTTTAGATAAATTAATCTTATATTTACGGTATTTAGTTTCAATTGATATAAGTGAATTAATTTTAGTTTCTAATTCTACTATAGGTAGTTCAAAATCTAGATAATTCATAATTTTTTGTTTTGATTTTAATCAAATTCTAATTTTACTTGATTAAATCCTACTAAATATTTTAGATCTTCGATTAAAGAATCATTTAAGGAAATATACCATTTTTTACTGAAAGTGAATTTTATCTGTGCATCTGTATTTTTATAATAAACATATAGTGGAATTGATCCACCACAATGAAAACTTAAATATTTCTTTAGGGTGCTTAAGAAACGATTAGTAACTTGTGAACTCGTTAACCATAGAGATATTCCTCGAACATATTTTTTACGCGCTTCCTTAAGATTCATTATTTTTTGAGCAACAATTTGTTGTCTTTTTCTAAAATTATCATATTGAATTTTTCCATTAATAATTAAGATATTATCTTTCTTTAATAAGGGCTGATAAATTTCTAAAATATCGGAAAAAATTATTACCTCTAAACTACCTGAATGATCTTCTAAATAGCACATACTAATTTTTTTATTATTTTTAGTTAAAAAACTACGTATAGTTGTCAGTAAACCAACTATAACGATAATTTTATTACCTTCATAATGAGAATTAATATCTTTTATCCATAATCCTTTATTATAGAATTTAATTTCTTCTAAATATGTATTAATAGGATGACCAGTTAAATATAATCCTAGAGTATCCCGTTCACCTTGCAAACGAAGATGATCTGGCCAAACTGATACTTCTTTTGGATAAAAGTGTTTTGACTCAATTGCTCCATTAAACATATCTGCTTGCCCATGTAACCTAGCTATTGAATTCTGCACAGCAATATTGAAGGCTTGAGATAAACTATTTATCATAGCAGCTCTATGGGAACCTAAACTATCACAACAACCTGATAAAATCATTTTCTTCATCATGCTTTGATTAAGCTTTTTAGTATCAATGCGATTACATAAATCTAAAAGATCTATAAATCTACCACCTTGGTTACGTGCATAAATAATATTTTCTATAGCTGTTTTACCTATACCTTTAATTGCACCCATACCATACACAATTTTACCTAAATCATTTACATAAAATGTATATAAACTTACATTAATATCAGGAGGTAAAATTGTTAATCCCATCATTCTGCATTCATCTATTAAAGAAACTATTTTATTAGTATTATCCATATATGCGGTCAAAACCGCTGCCATAAATTGTGCTGGATAGTGTGTTTTTAACCAAAGTGTTTGATATGAGATAAGTGCATAAGCTGTGGAATGTGATTTATTAAAACCATAACCGGCAAATTTTTCTAACATAGAAAATATTTTAAGTGCCATTTCACTGCTAATACCCTTCTTTTCAGATCCTCTTTTAAAAAATGAGCGTTGTTTAACCATTTCGATAGGTTGTTTTTTTCCCATAGCATAACGCAATATGTCTGCTTTACCTAAAGTATATCCTGCTAATACTTGAGCGATTTGCATAACTTGCTCTTGATATAGAATAATACCATAGGTAGATTCTAATATTGGCTTTAAACTTTCATGTTGACATTTAATATCAGGATAAGATACTTTTTCACGTCCATGTTTACGATTGATAAAATTATCTACCATTCCAGATTGTAGTGGACCAGGACGAAAAAGAGCAATTAGTGCTATTATATCCTCAAAACAGTCAGGTTTTAATCTTTTAATAAGATCTCTCATACCTTTTGATTCTAGTTGAAATACTGCTGTGGTTTTTGCTTGCTGTAGTATTTGAAAAGTTTTTTTATCATTAAGTGGAATAGAAGCAATATTAACAGGGGTTATAGATTGATTATTTCTAGTAAGATTAATCATTTCTATAGCCCAATTAATAATTGTTAAAGTACGTAAACCTAAAAAATCGAATTTTACTAAACCTATATACTCAATATCATCTTTATCAAATTGTGTAATAGGATTATTACCATTCTCATCACAATGAAGTGGTGTAAAATCTGTAATTCTTGTAGGAGAAATCACTAATCCACCAGCATGTTTACTTGCGTTACGTATTACTCCTTCTAATTTCCTTGCCATATCAATAATAGATTTAACATCTTCATCTATTTTATATAATTCTGATAATTTTGGCTCAAGTGTAAATGCTCTTTCTATAGTAATACCTATATCTGATGGTATCATCTTTGAAATACGTTCCACAAATCCATAAGGATATCCAAGCACGCGTCCTACATCACGGATAACTGATTTTGCTGTCATAGTACCAAATGTTATGATCTGTGCAACTGCATCTTTACCATAAATATTAGATACATGTTCAATTACCATATCTCTTTTTTCCATACAAAAATCAATATCAAAATCAGGCAAAGAAACACGTTCTAAGTTTAAAAATCTTTCAAAAATTAGATTAAATTCTAAGGGATTAATATCAGTAATTTGTAGTGCATATGCAACTAAAGAACCTGCACCAGATCCTCTTCCGGGACCAACGGGAATGCAATTATCTTTTGACCATTGTACAAATTCCATAACAATAAGGAAATAACTAGGAAATCCCATTTTATTAATAATATTTAGTTCAATATTCAGACGCTTATCATATTCTTTACGTTTTTCTATACGGATATTTGGATCAGGAAAAATAAATTTAAGTCTTTCTTCTAATCCAGAAGTTGCTTTATTAATCAAAAATTGTTGTGGATTCAGATTACCAGTAGGAAATTGAGGAAGAAAATATTTACCTAATGTAATCCTTACATTACAACGTTTAGCAATCTCTACACTATTGATTAAGGCTTCAGGAATATCCTTAAAAAGATTACACATCTCATTTTCAGTACGCATATATTGTTGCTCATTATATTTATATGATCTATTAGAATCATTTAATATATGACCTTGATGTATAGCTACTCGTATTTCATGAGCTTCAAAATCTATTTTAGATAAAAAATATACTTCATTAGTTGCTACTAGAGGTATATTTTCTACCATAGCTAATTTAATTGCTAACGCTAAGTATTGTTCTTCAATTTTGCTCCCTGTACGACTAATTTCTATATAAAAGTTGCTAGGAAAATGTTTTTTATAGAATTCAAGACTATGATTAACTAATTCATGGTTTTTATGTATTAGGCCATATCCAATATCACCGCTATAACCTCCTGAAAGAACAATTAATCCTGATTTTAATGCCATTAACCATTCACGTTTTATGCAAGGTCCATTAGTTCCATATCCTTTTTGATATGCACGTGAAATTAGTAGAGTTAAATTTTTATAACCCACATTATTACTAGCTAAAATAGTTAATTTTGTTAATATATTGGGTGATATGGAATTTTTTACTTTAAAATCAGCTCCTATGATAGGTTTAATACCAAATTTATATGTAGCACGATAAAATTTTATAAAACCACACAAATTAGTAAAATCAGTAATTCCTAAAGCTGGCATACCTAACAAAGCAGCTTTTTTCACTAACTGATCTATTTTTGCTATACCATGTATCATAGAATAATCACTATGTATTCTTAAATGTACAAAACGCGGCTCAGACATATTAAATTCCAGAGTAAAATATATTCTACATATATAAAAATACTGATATAATTGAATTATTGATTATTTAAAATTCTCTGCACTGGGTAAAAACTCTTCCTATGATAAGGAGTAGGACCATATTTTAATAAGTTTTTTAAATGTACAGCTGTAGGATATCCTTTATGCTGTGCAAAACCATATTGAGGAAATAAGATATCAAGATCTATCATTTCACGATCACGTATTACTTTAGCTAATATAGAAGCTGCACTAATTTCTGCAATGAAATTATCTCCTTTTACAAAACATCTTGACGGTATATTGATTTTTGGAGGATGTTTACCATCTATAAAAACATAATCTGGTAAAATACTTAAACCTTCAATTGCACGTTGCATTGATATCATAGTGGCTTGTAAAATATTTACTGCATCAATTTCTGCTGGTTCAGCACGTCCTATGTTCCATGATATTGCATTTTTTATTATATTTTCAAACAGTAATAATCTTTTTTTTTCGGATAGTTTTTTTGAATCTTTCAGCCCATTAATAGGATGACTTACATTAAGTATAACAGCCGCACTTATAACAGATCCTGCTAATGGGCCACGGCCTGCTTCATCTACTCCGGCAATAAGTACATTCATTTTTTTCACTAGTGTCATCCATCTATGTAATATAATGCCAAGAGACACCTATATTTTATAGTAATTAGAAATTTTAACTTTTTTGTTAATTATCAGGAGATATAACACCTGTTATTTTTGCTTCACAGACAATTTTATTATTAACAGTAATAATTCCTTTAAATTTCGTAAAATTAAGAATTTTTTTTTCACATGTAACTTCTATAATCAATTGATCTCCTGGTACTACTGGATATCTAAAACGAACATAATCTATACTTGCTAAATAATATGTTTCTTTTTTTTTGAATTTTCTACTATTCTTATAAAGTAAAATACTACTTGCTTGGGCTATAGATTCTAAAATCAATACCCCTGGAAAAATTTTTTTTTAGGAAAATGTCCTTGAAAAATTTGTTCATTCATAGAAATATTTTTTAATGCACATATATACTTATTTTTTTTAAATTCTAATACTCTATCAATGAATAAAAAAGGATAACGATGGGGTAATATATCTTCTATTTTTAACTGATGTATCTCATTAATCTTCACAAGACTTTCCTTAAAAATTTATTTTTATAATATTGCATATTATCATTGATAGTGATATGCTATAAGTTATAGTTTTTTTATACTTAGGAATATAAATAAACATATATCTACCAAGTTCATAACAAGTGAATTTGTTACATACAAGCAATTATATTAATAATTACTTGCATTGTAATCAAATTAATTATATAAAGTTACCAAAATGAAACTCAACCCTGTGGGTTTTATCTCCTTTAAAGAATACTAGTGGGTGTATAAAAGCAAGGGTTATTAAACCTATTGGTGATTTGCACTGTAATTGCAATCCTGTTGACACTCGATATTTGTACATGCTAGCAAAATTTGGAATGTTACTTTTTATACTCTCATGAGTATTTTTCCAATTACTATCCCATATAGTACCTGCATCTATGAATATGGATGTTCTAAATATATCTCTAAATTTATCCGGCATATATGGAATAGGAAATAAAGCTTCTAAAGTAAAGCTTGCCATAGCATTACCTCCAGATTCTTTATTAGAATTATATAGAGGATATGGCATACTATCTGCGTGTTTATATCGATAAATCATTTTAGGACCCAATAGCATATTAAATCCTCGCGGTGCACCATGATCATAATGCATAAAATAATGCTCATAAAAGGGAGCTTCCTGACCTTTTATTCCTTGCAGATAACCTATTCTTGTACTAGCTAATAAACTAATTAGATATTTTTTACTTAAAGGAAAATAATGTTTAAAAGTTAAATTTATTTTTCTATACGAATTATCTGACAGTGGAAGAGTGATTGTATGATCTAAATTGACATAATTACCTGTGAAAGGAAATCCAGTATTGTTTAGATTACTAAACGTAATACTATTATACAATTTGAAATCATTCATTAATAAATTATTTTTGATGGGTTTCTTTCTTAAAGTAGCTAAATAACGCAATGATGCTATATCATTGGGAATATTAGATAATATATTACGAAAATAATTACCGCCAATACTAAATACAATGTTTTTAGAAATTGGAATACACAATCTCAAATCACCAGCCATTCTTGTGTCCCAAAAAGGGCTTGAAAATTTCATAAGTGTTTCAGTAGAGTGATATTGCCATACGTGTCTAAAATTTATATTTGTATTATTTAATAAATGGGGGTTATTCCATAAAAATATAAGTAAATGCTTACTAATCTCAAGCATCATATTTCTACCTGTACCCATAAAGTTTGTATCGGTTATTTGTATTGATGTTTTTGGATTAGACGACAGTATATTATGTTTTAAACTCACCCTCTTCATTATTGATTCTTTTACCTGATATGTAATATCTATTTTATTCGATGATTTTGATACTCGTTTTATGAGTGGGGTTACATTATATATTAAATTGCTATTTATTAAACTAAACATATCTTGTAGAATTAAATCACTATTTATCACAGTTTTTTCTGATTGCTTTATTTCTTTTCTTAAAGTTGAATCTTTGGTATAACTATTACCTGCGAATTCTATTTTATTGACATAGCATTGTTTACCCGGTCGAATGTATAGTCTTATTTCTACTGTTTTATTTTTACGATTAATAAATATTTGCTTACTTATATTGGCATATATATAACCATATATTGCTAAAATATGTTTAATCTTTTTTGCTATTTTTATAATCTTAAAGAGCTTATATGTTTCTCCTGGTTGAGGTATCCCTGTAATATTATGAAAAATATTTTCTAATTTATCTCCATATAATTCATTTGATGATTTATTTAATAGATTCTCATTATCAAAAAATACCTTACCAATTTTATATGGCTCACCTTCAAATATATTTATATGTATATCAATATCTTTTTTGTCTGGTGTTATAGTTGCTTCAGGATCATAAACTTGACTTTCTAAATATCCATGATTATAGTAAAAAAAATGTAACTTCTGCTTATCTCTAATTAATGTATTAGTGTTAAATTGTACATCTGGAGATTTAACAAACCAATGTTTTCTATTTAACTTAAATTTACTAATAAGTTTTTTCCAATAATATTTATTAGTTCCAGTGATATTGACTTCTCTAATATTTGTAGTAAAATTATTACCCATATTAAAATTAATTAATTTTAATATGGGTAAATTAGTTAATTTTTCAAATTTAGTATATATATCAGATTTATATTTACTTACATTAAAAAAAAAATTTCTTATTGATATTTTTGTTGCCTTAAGTGTAAAATAGTTTAGTAAACCATATTGTTGTAGGCCTATAATATGAAAGTTTTTCGAGATAATTGGATCTTTAAAAGTATTATTATTATTAATAGATACTATAGGATACTCTTTGTATTTTTTATTACATAAAAAAATAGTACTATTACATAACAATGCTAATACTAAAAAATACTTTCTAATCATTATTATATCTAATCAACTCATTTCGTTTTTATTATTTTAAAATATGTAATAAATCATTATAAAATATTAATAATATTAATAAAAGTAAAACAATTGAACTAATGTGATAACTGATATTATATATTTCTTCAGATAATGGTTTTCCAATTATTATTTCTATAAATAAGAATAACAAATGTCCGCCATCTAAAATAGGCAAAGGAAACATATTCATTATAGCTAAATTGATGCTAATTAAAGATAAAAACATTAAATAGGATATCAGTCCATGTTTTGCGGCATTAGCAGCGTTTTCGACTATAGATATAGGACCACTTAAATAGGTTATTTTCATTTGTCCTGTAAGGATTTTTATTAAAGCAGATATCGTTAATTCAATTAATTGAAAAATTTTTTTTACAGATAATTCTATCAGTTTTATAGGATTATGATATTTAATTATTTTGTAGGTATTAGATAATACAGCTACTTTAGATGAAAAACCTATTAAACATTTATTTTGGTAAATCTCTGGTATGAATTTAAGCTGTAATATAAGACCTTGTCTGTTAACCTTAAGAACAAAAATTCTACCAGGATAACTGTGTAATAGATTTAAATAATCTTGCCCATTACTAACCGGTTTATTATCTATTGCAATAATTTTATCTCCAATATGCAAGCCAGCTTTACTAGCAGGAGTATATGGTTCTACTGCAACTATGATATTTTCAATATTTATATGTTTAGGAATTATGCCTATTGCTAGAAGTGGATCATATTTTACATGAGGATTAAATTGTAGAGTTTTTAAATTAATTTGCCTTATCTGAATATTATTATCGTTTAAGGATGATAATTTAATAATTACTTTCTTACCTGTTTTATTTAGTAATGTTCTTGTAACTTCATCCCAGTCAGAAATTTTTACATCATCAATATACTTAACTTCCATATTTGGCTGTATCTGAGCCTCTGCAGCTAGAGATTTTGTTAATACATCACCAATTACAGGTTTAAAATTAGGTATACCAATAAACAAAACTATACAATAAACAGTGATTGCAAAAATTATATTTGCAATAGGACCAGCGGCAAAAATTGTAGCTTTTTGCCATATTTTTTTTGAATTAAAAGTTTTATGTAGCATTGGCACAGGTACATCGTCTGTACGCGTATCTAACATTTTCACATAACCACCGAAAGGAATCAAAGCAATAATATATTCTGTACCTTTTTTATCCAAGTACTTCCAAATGGTCTTACCAAAACCAATAGAGAAAGATTGTACTTGCACACCACATAAACGAGCTGCAAAAAAATGTCCTCCTTCATGAACAGTTATTAAGGTTGCAAATGTGATGATAAAAGTTATGAAAATTATTATTAAATTCAACATTTCACATGTCCTCATATTATATGAGATACAAGAATAAATGGAAATACAGTAATTGCAACTATTAAACTATAGATGCGATCTAATATACCTTTATGACCGGATATTGTATTTATGTCCTTGATACCTACTTCCCGTTTAAAGATATTTTTAGTAATATCTGCTAAAATAGTAAATAAATTTACAGTGATTGTATAAATAACTAAGGTAATTGAGGATATACCAAGAAGCACAAAAATTACATTTATCCATGCGATTATCATTGATAAAATATTGCCAATCATATATGCTACTGAATCTAATCCACAAACTCTAAACATCACAAAAAGTAACCAAAAAGCTCAAGTGTAATGATTAGTTTGAGAGTAGTTGTGATGTTATTAAGATATGACTAGAATAAAATGCAACAAATATTAATAAAAAACATAGTTTTATGTATAATGAATTTCACTATATATTTGCTTAATTTAGATAAAAACTATTGATAATAGGGTCTGGGTCTATACCAACCATAAAAGTATAATTACTAAAAATAGCAAAATTTAATTTTCAATACAACATACTATATTGATCAGATAAAAAGCTAAAAACCTATATAAACCAGCTAAGAAAAGTTTTATTTTATTTGATTGTAGTTGCAGTAACTGCCTTTCTTACCAGGAAGTAACAGTACACAAAATCACAGTAAATAATGTAAATACAATATATGGTAATAAGAATAATACACTTACCACTAATGGAATCAAAACTAAAGTACTCATAACATATATTCTTAACATGTAGTGCTCCCTACTTTAGTAAAGTTTATTCCAGAGCTACCGAAGCGTCTTTCTCGTAAATAAAAATCATTTATGGCATTTTCAAATATACTTTCATTAAAATCTGGCCAAAAGACATCAGTAAACCAAAATTCTGAATAAGCAATCTGCCATAATAGAAAGTTACTTATTCTATATTCTCCACCTGTTCTTATTAACAAATCTACAGGAGCTAAGTCTTGCAAGCAAAGTTCATTAGCTAAGGTTTGTTCTTCAATCTGTTGTGGAAATAGTAATCCAGCTTGTACTTTTTGAGCGATTTTTTTAGTCCCTTCGATGATATCCCATTGTCCACTATAATTAATGGCAATATTTAGATTAATTCCTTTGTTGTTTTTGGTTGCATTTTCTGCTAATAAAATATTTCTTTGAAGATTTTTATTAAGAAAATTTATATCACCAATAACTCGCAAACATATATTATATTTATGTAAATGTTTGAGTTCATATTCTATAGCCAACTCTAATAGTTGCATCAAAGAATTTATTTCTTGTATAGGACGTCTCCAGTTTTCTCTACTAAAGGCATATAATGTCAAACATTCAATTTTATGATCTAATGCAAAATGAACAGCTCGTTTAACTGATTCTATTCCGGCTTTATGTCCAAATATTGGTAATTGACCTCGTTTTCTAGCCCAACGACTATTCCCATCCATAATAATAGCAACATGACGCAGTAATGCTTTTTTTTGATATGCAATTTTATCATGATTACAAGACATACAAAATAACCAATTAGAGTTATGATAATTAATGTAATTTATTTAAGATATTTATAATGTATCATTATTGGATAGCATATCAATATGCTAAATATATATTTTATTTATAAATATAGTTTTATTTTAGTTTATCTCTATGGTATCTAAAGTAAATAATATCTATAATTTACGGTTATTAAATATAATTTGCGGTATGTACAGTTTGTACAAAAATATCACATATAACCATACATAAATTTACTTACTAGTAAATGTTAACTTAATATTGCTGTAATGACATTGAAGAATATATATCTATTTTGATTAATGAAGATTAATCACATGTTATGTGAAATAGAAATACAGTAAACTGCAAGCATGCTCCATAGCAGGCTTACCATCAACTATAAATAATCCCTGTACTGCGATATGTTCAAGACCCTTATTCATCAATGAATCCATTGACCAATGAAGATGAACACAATCTGCTTAGGTATTATTTTAACTATATACTTGCAACAGTTGATCCATGTCATCTAGTGCTTCTATAAATGAATAACAGCAGGTAAGTTATTTTATTATACAGACACTGTTTTTTCGGCTAGAATAGCTGCTAATTTATCTAACTACTGGTATTACTTAATCTACTTTAAATAAATACTCTTCAATTGCTAATTTGTTCATAAGCATACTCATAGTAAATGATATAATTTATTTAATATACAAAATATTATTGATATACTTAAATTCGCATCAGTTCTTTTTCTTTTTCATGCAAAATATCATCAACCTTTTTGATGTACTTACTAGTCATTTTTTGAATTTCTTCTTGACATTGACGCTCTTCATCTTCAGTAATAATTTTATTTTTTAACAAATTTCTAATTTTGTCGTTTTCATCTCTTCTTATATTACGTACAGATATACGGCTATTTTCTGCTTCTGTACGAACTATTTTCATAAGTTTTTTTCTACGATCTTCAGTTAAAGGAGGTATGGGTATTCGAATATCATTCCCTATAACATTAGGATTTAAATCTAAATCAGAATTTCTAATTACTCGCTCAACAGCAGTTTTTATGGAATTATCAAATAAACTAATTTTTAACGTATGTAAATCTTCTAGACTAATATTAGCTAATTTATTTAATGGGGTTAATATTCCATAATATTCTATTAATATATCTTTGATTAACAATGGAGAAGCTCTACCAGTTCTTATTTTAGAAATAGTTTTTTCAAAAGCTAAAATACATTTTTGCATACGAAAATCAGATTGTTTTTTTATATTATTAATCACATGTAATCCTTTAATTATCTAGATATACTCTGTTTCGGATACTTCTCAAGAAAATTAATTTTTAAATATAGGATATATATTATACAATATATCCAACCCATTTTTAATGGGAAATTAATGTACCTTCTGTTTTACCCATAACGATTCTAATTAAAGCTCCTGATTTATTCATATTAAAAACATGGATAGGTAATTGATGATCTCTAGCTAATGTAAAGGCTGCTAAATCCATTATTTTAAGTTCTTTTTGTAAAATATCTTTATAATTTAAAGTATTATATAATACTGCTTTTGGATATATTATAGGGTCTGCTGAGTAAACTCCATCTACTTTTGTGGCTTTTATTACAATATTAGCATTTATTTCAATAGCACGTAAACAAGCAGCGGAATCAGTAGTAAAAAATGGATTACCAGTACCAGCTGCAAAAATTACTACTTTATTAGCACGGAGTAAACTAATTGCTTTTGTCCAGCTGTAGTTATCACAAATACCATTTAATGGTATAGCTGACATTAATCGTGCATTAACTTGTATACGTTGAAGAGAATCTCTTATTGCTAGACCATTTATCACAGTAGCTAACATACCAATGTGATCTGCTACTACACGATTCATGCCAATATTAGCTAAACTAGCTCCACGAAAAATATTACCACCACCAATAACCACTGCTACTTGTACTTTTAAATTGCTGAGTTCTTTTATTTCTTTAGCGATAATATTCAGTTTCTGTTCATCTATTCCAAAATTATTCGCTCCTTGTAAACCTTCTCCACTCAACTTTAATAATATACGTTGATAAATAGGTTTCACTATATATCTCCAAAATATTGCTATTAAAAATAATAAATGTGATAATAAAAATTATTCCCCTATAATAGAGGATTAATAATAATACCATTAAAATCAGACTAAAACAGCTATATGTTTCTTCAGAAAATTTAGATACGTAAGCAACTTATGGATTATTTTAAATCGCCTCTCCTAATTCAAACCGAAAAAATTTTTTTACTGTGGCTTGTTCTTCTCTTAAAATATGACCAACAGTTTTGGTATTATCAAAAATAAATTTTTGATTAACTAAAGAAATTTCATCTGTAAATTTTTTCATTTTTCCTTCAATAATTTTATTTTCAATTTCAATAGATTTGTTCTTTTGTAACACCAGTTCCCGTTGAATTTGATATTCACGTTCAATGATTTTAGCAGGAATGTCTTTATTACTAATATAATCTGGTTTACTGGCTGCAATATGCATAGCAATCTGTTTGATAAAATTTGGTTTGGCATTAATAGCTGATATTAACACACCAATGCGACTTCCATGAATATAAAAACCTATATGGTCTTCTTGCAAAAAAACCATTCTACGAATAACAATATTTTCTTTAAATTGACTCATTAATAATGAAAGTTTGTCCTCATATTTTTGTTGAAGTACTTCTATAGATAAAATATTTTGTTTGTTTGCTGTATGTAAAACTTCTTTACAAAATGTTAAAAAGATCTCATCTCTGGATACAAAGTCAGTTTCACAATTTATTTCAATCATAATGCCTTTGTTATCTTTAACTTCAATAAGAATACAACCTTCTTTAGCTATTCTGATGGATTTTTTTGCTACTTGTGTTTTTCCTGCTTTACGCATATTATCAATAGCAATTTCTATGTTACCATTTGATTGAAGTAAAGCTTTTTTGCATTCCATGATACCAGAGCCAGTAAGTTCTCTTAATTCTTTAATTAAAGATGCGCTAACATTATTCATATTAAGTGGCCTTATTTTTCGTCACCCCTATTAACATAATATTATCTCTAAAGGGTTATGAATCATTACTTTTACTAAAAATGGGTGTTTATGTTGTTTCAGAAGATTCTTGTGCTATATAATTTTTATTATTTCCAATAACACTTTTAATGATGGAAAGATAAAAATTGATTGAACGCATGGCATCATCATTTCCTGGAATAATGAAATTAATACCATCTGGATTTGAATTAGTATCTACTATAGCAAAAACTGGAATACCTAAATGATTAGCTTCTTGCACTGCTATATGTTCATGACTAGCATCTATGACGAATAATGCATCGGGTAATCCTCCCATGTCTTTTATTCCACCTAAACTTTTTTGTAATTTAGACAGTTCGCGGGCCCGTATGATAGCTTCTTTTTTAGTTAATTGTAGAAATGTGCCGTCTTTACTTTGTATTTCCAATTCTTTAAGTCTTTTAATAGATTGACGCACTGTTTTCCAGTTAGTTAGCATACCTCCTAACCATCTATGAGTTACGAAAAATTGTTTACATATTATAGCTGTTTCTTCTACTGCTGCACTAGCTGATTTTTTGGTACCTACGAATAAAATTTTACCGTCATGGGAAACAATTTTTTTTAATTCAGTTAATGCTAATTTAAACATTAATACCGTTTTTTCAAGATCAATAATATGAATTTTGTTGTATACACCAAAGATGAATGGTTGCATCTTTGGATGCCAGTAACGTTTTTGATGACCAAAGTGTACACCAGCTTTTAGCATATCTCGCATAGAAATAGTTAACATATATTACCTCTGATAATAGCTTCATTTGGTTAATTGTTCATGTAGGTGCATGTTTTATAGGTAGCTAATTTGAACATCAGCTATAAATTATATTCATACAGAATCATAAATAAAACTTACAGTACCACAACTACGAAACTATGTAAAATATTAATATTTAAAATGTTATTTTATAAAATCTAATTTAATTACCAAATAACTATTAAATTTTTACAAATAAAATGTATATCTAATATTATATATATAGCAATATATATTGCTACATTATATGAAAAACTCAATTTTGAAATAAATATTCACTTAAATAGTAAAATGTATGTTACATTATAATGTATATATATATTATATGTGGTATAAATTATCATATTTAGAATAGAATATTCCTAAATTGCTAATTTTATTAAAATATATCTAATGGGATTTTTATAACTAATATATCTGTGCTATTTCGCATTGCGAATTTAGGAAAAATTATGCAACAATTAAAGAGTACTATTGAGTCTGCTTTCGAACATCTGGATAAAATTACACCAAATAATACCGATCCTGTAACTTATAATGCTGTTAATCAAGTAATGGTGTTATTGGATAAAGGTATCCTACGTGTTGCCGAAAAGATCGGTAGGAAGTGGATAACACATCAATGGTTAAAAAAAGCTGTATTGCTATCTTTTCGCGTTAATGATAATCTGGTTATGGCAGGTTCTGAAACAAGATTTTTTGATAAAATACCTATGAAGTTTTCGGAATATGATGATATTCGCTTTAAAACAGAAAAAATTAGAGTTGTTCCTCCCGCCGCTGTGCGTAAAGGAGCATTTATTGGACGTAATACAGTATTAATGCCTTCATATATTAATATAGGTGCATATGTTGATGAAGGTAGTATGATTGATACATGGTCTACCGTAGGTTCTTGTGCTCAAATAGGTAAAAATGTTCATTTATCTGGAGGTGTAGGTATAGGAGGAGTACTAGAACCAATCCAAAATAATCCTACCATTATTGAAGATAATTGTTTTATTGGTGCACGATCGGAGATCGTAGAGGGTGTAATCGTCGAAGAAGGTTCAGTCATTTCTATGGGAGTATATATTAGTCAGAGTACCAAAATTTATGACCGTGAAACAGACGAAATTTACTATGGACGTATACCGGCAGGTTCTGTCGTTATTCCTGGCAATATACCGGCTAAAAATGGCAAATATAGTTTATACTGCGCAATAATTGTAAAAAAAGTTGACAAAGACACAAATAAAAAAATCAGTATCAATGAGTTGCTGAGAATAATCGATTAAGCATAAACAGCTAATATGGATCGCTACCGCAGGCGGTCCACTATAATAGATCACTCTAAAAATATTCTGGAGTAATTTATGAAAGTAGGCCTAATTGGAGCCATGGAAGAAGAAATTATTTTCCTGATTAATAAAATTGAAAATAGGAAAAAAAAAATATTAGCAGGTTATAACTTTTATACAGGAATTTTAAATGATATAAAGGTAATTATATTGCAATCAAATATCGGTAAGACAGCTGCTGCCATTAGTACTACTTTAATGCTTAAATTTTACCAACCGGATATAGTTATTAATACAGGATCAGCTGGTGGTTTATCACCATTATTGAAAACAACAGATATAGTAGTATCTGAGGAATTACTTTATTATGATGTAGATGTTACTGCTTTTGGTTATCTGCCAGGACAAATGGCAGGTTGTCCCGAAATTTTCACGGCAGATAGAAAATTAATTACCTTAGTGGAATCTACTATTAAAGAATTAAAAATAAATATTTTACGTGGATTAATTATTAGTGGAGATACCTTTATTAATGGCGGAAAACAACTGAAAAACATACGTAGGATTTTTCCTAAAGCTATTGCAGTAGATATGGAAGCAACAGCGATTGCTCATGTATGTTATCAGTTTCGGATACCATTTGTAGCAATTCGTTCTATTTCTGATTTAGCAGATAGCCAATCACATTTAAATTTTAAGACTTTTTTAAATGAAGCGGCACAAAGATCATTTTATATGATAGATCATCTAATGGTTAAATTAAGACATTCAGATGGTATATTTGCTAGTTAATATTATTTATTCTTATTGTTAAAAGATATAAAAATTGTTATTATATGGTAAATGATGACCCGCAACTACACGTAGATTTAGCATTGGGATTTATTACTACAAAACGTGAACCTTTGATATTTTCAACATAGTCTATTGAAGCGCCTAATAAATATTGTATACTCATAGGATCTACTACCAATGCCACACCTTTTTTCTCAATGATTACATCATCTTTATTAACCTTATCATCAAGGAGAAATCCATATTGAAATCCACTACAACCACCACCTGAAATATATATACGTAATTTGAGGGAAAAATTGTTTTCTTTACTAATTAATTTTTTTATTTTATCAGCTGCTATATCAGTAAATTTTAATTTTATTGATGAATTATCAAACATATGATACCTCAATTAGTAAATTTTATATTTGTTTAAATTAATATTACTTCATTAATTTTTCTGGTATTTATGTTTTACTTATAACTAGATAATTTATTTAGTATAGCTGATGGCTAGTAACCATACACAACAATATTAACTTGTAAATACATTTAATTATGTGTATCCCTTAATTTATATATTAGACATGTATATTGATAAATATCTTTAGTGAATTATTTGAAATTTAAAAATTTCTATTTACACTATAGAAGTAAATAAACATGAAATATTATTGATTGTTAAAATTTATGACTAAATATATATAATAATTTTTATTAGGAGAAAGTATATGCAACTAAAACCAAAACAAAAGATATTATCTTCGTTAAGTCTTTTCTCTTTAGCTGGTGTTCAACCTTATATAGAAAAGCAAGGAGAACCATATATGAACCAAAATCAAATAAATCATTTTAAAAAAATTTTAGAAACTTGGCGTAAGCAGTTAAAAGAAGAAATTCACAAAACTCTTTCTTATATGCAAGATAAAGCTATAAATTTTCCTGATCCAGTAGATCGAGCTGTTCAAGAAGAAGAATTTAATTTAGAACTACGTAATAGTGATCGTGAACGTAAATTAATAAAAAAGATAGAAAAAACTTTAAAAAATCTGCAAGAAAATCATTTTGGATACTGTGAATCATGTGGTGTAGAAATTGGTATTCGTCGTTTAGAAGCACGTCCTACTGCTGATCTGTGCATAGATTGTAAAACAGTAGCAGAAATGAGAGCAAAACAAATAGCTGGTTAAATATTAAAAAGTCAAATATAACTGTTGTTCAGTACAATTTTCAAGATCATATCGTAATGAAGTTTAATGATTAAAGCTATTAACGTAAAATACGTTTACAATCATACTAAATACATGTATTGATTAAATAAAAAGGTAAATAGCAGTATAAATAAACTTATTTTTAATATGATTATATCAAATAGAATAAATATCTTGATTGATATTTATCAATTATTTGAATATAATTTCTTTAAATAAGGAATAAAAATTATTGTTATTTACTTGAAAAAAGTAAAAATAAAAATACTCTTTTAATTAAATTTTGATACAATATCATTGTCATTGATATATAAATTATTTTATAGATTTATCAATCCCTATTGAAAGATAATTAGTAACTGTTAATATAAAACCAGCTATGATCATCATTTCTCATAAAAGTCACAATATTTATCGCAAAAACATCAGTCAAAATGCGTTGAAGGTACTTCATCGCTTGAATAAACTAGGTTATGAAGCTTACTTAGTAGGTGGTAGTGTGCGTGATTTACTATTAGGAAAACATCCTAAAGATTATGATATAACAACTAATGCTACTCCAGAGCAATTAAGAAAACTTTTTCGTAATTGTCGTCTAATAGGTAGACGATTTCGTTTAACACATATAATATTTGGACATGAAATAATTGAAGTAGCAACTTTTAGAGGTCATCATATATTTAATAAAGCACAAAAAAAAACAGATAAAAATACTTCTCAGTATAGTAAAAATGGAATGTTATTAAGAGATAATATATTTGGAACTATTGAAGATGATGCTCATCGCCGGGATATTACAATTAATAGTCTTTATTATAGCATCACTGATTGTACGATTCGCGACTATGTAGGAGGGTTACAAGATCTTAAGCAAGGAGTTATTCGTCTTATTGGTGAACCTGAAATGAGATATAGAGAAGATCCAGTTAGAATGCTAAGAGTAGTACGTTTTGCTGCTAAATTAAATATGCATATTGCACCAGAAACAGCTCAACCCATACCATATCTTGCTATTCTTCTAAATAATATTCCTCCGGCACGATTATTTGAAGAATTTTTAAAACTTTTTCATAATGGATATGGTTATAGAACTTATTTAATGCTACGTAAATATAAACTATTTCAATTACTTTTTCCAACTCTAACCCATTACTTCACTAATGAAAACGGTACTCCTATAGATAAGATGGTCATACACGTACTTAAACAAGCTGATGAACACAATAACAATGATATTATCCTTAATACCGCGTGTTTATTTGCAGCGATGTTTTGGTATCCTCAAATAGAGTTAACTGAGCAAATTATTAAAAAACAAAACATTTTATATTACGATGCGTTCCTTATGGCTATAAATAATACATTAAGTGAAGCTTCTAAAAAAATTGCTATTCCTAAAAAGATTATCACTTTTATCAAAGATATTTGGAATTTACAATTACGTATAGCGTGTATACATGGAAAATATGCTTGGAAGTTAATGAAACATCCTAAATTTCATGCTGCTTATAATTTATTGTATTCACGTGCTATTATAGAAAATAACTCACAATTATTATATTTAGCAAAATGGTGGCAAAATTTTCAAATAGCTACTATTCATCAACAGAAAATTATGTTAAAAGATATTAGCAGTGATTCCACAATCATACGTAGTGAAAATATATATTGTCTATCTAATAATTATAACAATAGTATTTTAATATAATGACAATAGCTTATATTGCTATCGGTAGTAATTTAGCAAATCCACTATTACAAGTTCATATTGCACTGAATTATATAGATAAAATACCCCGTACTAAGCGTATAGCAACTTCTGATTTTTACAGAACCATTCCTTATGGAGGTCATAAACAACCAGATTACCTCAACGCAGTAATTATGTTACAAACAGAATTATCTGTAGAAGTGTTATTTAATTATATTCAACAGATTGAATTAAAACAAGGTAGGTTGCGTACTAAAAACAAATGGCAAGCTCGAAACATAGATTTAGATCTATTACTATTTGGTAATAGTACAATCCATACAAAATTCTTAAAAATTCCACATTATGATATGCACAACCGTGCATTTGTACTTATACCTTTAATACAGCTTTCTCCGGATTTACATTTACCTGACGGACGTTCTATTATCTTTTGTATGAATAATTTAGATTCAACTAACATTCAATATTGGAATAAATAAATATTACTGCAATTTTTATTGTCTACTATAAGTAAGTAAACATTTATCAAAAATTAGTAAAATAGTGAGTACATAATGCAAACTACTATTTTGGATCTTTTTCAATGGAAAGCTAGCAACCATAAATTTGCTGCTCTTACTGCTTATGATTTTAGTTTCGCTCGCCTATTCTATAATGAAGGAATACAAGTATTACTTGTTGGAGATTCTTTAGGAATGACTTTACAAGGTTATGAATCTACTTTGTTTGTAAGGATTAAAGACATTGCTTATCATACTTCTGCAGTGAGAAGAGGTGCACCAAAAGCATTATTACTAGCGGACTTACCATTTATGAGTTATTCAACACCACTTAAAGCATTTAAGAACGCAGAAATTGTAATGCGTGCTGGTGCTAATCTAGTAAAATTAGAAGGTGGTGAATGGTTATGTCATACAATAAAAATGCTGACAGAAAGATCAGTACCAGTTTGTGGGCACTTAGGTTTAACCCCTCAATCAATTAACATTTTAGGTAAATATAAAGTTCAAGGTCGTAATAAAGATTCTGCAGAAAAATTAATCTCAGATGCAATAGCACTAGAATCTGCAGGAGCTAAATTAATCGTACTAGAATGTGTGCCTTTTAATTTAGCAAAAATTATAACTACTACATTAACTATACCAGTTATAGGTATTGGATGTGGTAATGTAACAGATGGTCAAATTCTTGTTATGCATGATTTATTAGGTATTACTGGTAATTTAATTCCTAGGTTCGCAAAAAATTTTCTTAAAAATAGCAATGATATTAGATCTGCTATACGTTGTTATATTGATGAAGTACAATCTGGCAAATATCCTTCTCTAGAACACACTTTTCAATAAAGAAATTAGGGTAATTTGTATGCTAATTGTTGAATCTATCTGTGTATTGCGTTTTGTAATAAAACATTGGCATAGGAAAAACCAAAATGTTGCCTTAGTCCCTACTATGGGTAGTATACATGAGGGTCATTTAAGTCTGGTAGCAGCAGCAAGAAAGCATGCAGATATCGTTATAGTATCTATATTTATTAATCCTATGCAATTTGATAAAAATGAAGATTTTTATATTTATCCACGTAGTTTAGAAGAAGATTATATTAAACTCAAAAAAAACAATGTTGATTTAGTATTTTCTCCCTCAATATCTAGTATTTATCCAGAAGGAATATCAAATCATACATATGTTGAAGTACCCAAATATTCTAGAATACTAGAAGGTGTAAACCGTCCTAAACATTTTCGTGGAGTTACCACTTTAATTAGCAAATTGTTTAATTTTATTAAACCAAATATTGCTTATTTTGGAGAGAAAGACTTTCAACAAGTATTTATTGTTAAAAAATTAGTTGTTGATATGGGTTATGATATCAATATCATTAGTGTTCCAACCTTAAGAACAAAGGATGGTCTTGCACTAAGCTCCCGTAATAAGTATTTAACAACTGAAGAAAAAAAATTGGCTATTATGCTCAATAAAACCATAAACATAATGGCCACACAATTAAAAGAACGCAAATGGTGCATAGAAAAAATTATTTCAGAAGGTGAAATTCTATTGAAAAAATGCGGTTTTAAAATAGATATTTTGACAATTTGTCATCCAATCTCTTTAGATATATTAAAAGAACACGATGATTGTGCAGTTATTATAGCTGCAGCTTGGCTTGGTAAAACTAGATTAATTGATAATAAAACCCTATATTTATAAATATAGGGTTTTATAAATTTTTGATGACTTAACTAATTAATTAATAGTCTTTATTTAAACTAAATGATATTATATAAACAATTAAAAAAAGATATTCTCTTATAAAGAGAATATCTTCTATATCTTATAGAATAGCTAGTAAATAAATATATTTAAATATGCATGTTAAAATTAATATTTTCATGAAAAAGGATTTACAGCATGAAAGTAATTTCGTTTAATATTAATGGAATAAGAGCTAGATTGCATCAGCTAGAAGCTTTAGTTAGGTTACATAACCCAGATATTATAGGATTACAAGAAACAAAAGTACATGATGATTTTTTTCCCAGAGAAGAAATAAATACATTAGGCTACAAAACCTTTTTTTATGGACAAAAAAAAGATTATGGCGTTGCTATTCTATGTAAACATTCTCCTATTAAAATATATTATGGATTTCCTGATGAAAATATTGAAATATCACAAAAAAGAATCATAATTACTGAATTCATCAGTCCCATTGGGAACATTACTATAATTAATGGTTATTTTCCACAAGGAAATAATCGCAATGATAAAATAAAATTTGCAGCTAAAGAAAAATTTTTTCATGATTTACAAAGTTATTTAGAAACAAAATTAACCGCAAATACTCCAATATTAATTATTGGTGATATAAATATTAGTGCAACTGATAATGATATTGGTATTGGTGAAACACAATACAAAAAGTGGTTAAAAATAGGGAAATGTTCTTTCCTTCCTGAAGAACGATTTTGGATTAAAAAATTACTTGATTGGGGATTAATAGATATATGGCGTTTTCATAATCCAAATGTAAAGAATAGATTCTCTTGGTTTGATTATAAAGGAAACAATTTTGTTAATAACAGAGGATTACGTATTGATTCACTTTTAGTAAGCAGTATACTTGCTAAGTGTTGTGTGGAGACAGGTATTGATTATAAGATACGGAGCATGTATAAACCATCAGATCATGCTCCTATATGGGCCAAATTTGATTTGGATTAACTATTTTAAATAATCTGTATTAATTATGATAGAGTATTATTTTAAATTAATGTGGAGTATCTTCAATGGGTATTTTATCGAAAATAATTCATAATATTTTGACTGAGAAGTTAAAAACTATGAATATTATTAAAAAATTTACGATTAATAAATCAGTAATAATTTTAACAGCTTTTCTTATAGTATTCGGCTGGATTCCTACAGAAAACAACAGTTACAATAAATATATGGTTTTTATTACTAAATCAAGAGAAACATCAAAAATAAATAACAAACTTATGAATGAATTTTTATCAAATGTCCACAAATATACTCATGACACTTATATAAGTCTCAAACGTTCTCCTACTCATTCTGAGAAGGATCGAGATTATATAAATAATTTTTTTGATAACAGTTTTATACATACACATGGTAAAATTATTTCACCATCGAATCATCGCATTCCATATATAAAAAAAAGTACAGCAGCATTAGTTGTAAATCCTGCTGAAAATACTGTAAAGACTGCTGAAAATACTGTAAATCCTGCTGAAAATACTGTAAATCCTGCTGAAAATACTGTAAAGACTGCTGAAAATACTGTAAATCCTGCTGAAAATACTGTAAATCCTGCTGAAAATACTGTAAATCCTGCTGAAAATACTGTAAATCCTGCTGAAAATACTGTAAATCCTGCTGAAAATACTGTAAATCCTGCTGAAAATACTGTAAATCCTGCTGAAAATACTGTAAATCCTGCTGAAAATACTGTAAATCCTGCTGAAAATACTGTAAAGACTGCTGAAAATACTGTAAAGACTGCTGAAAATACTGTAAAGACTGCTGAAAATACTGTAAAGACTGCTGAAAATACTGTAAAGACTGCTGAAAATACTGTAAAGACTGCTGAAAATACTGTTGTAAAGACTGAGGCTAAAAAACTGCTAATAGATAGTGAAGAATTTGCTAATAAAATTGTTAAAAATTTTGATCCAAATAAAGCATTCATTCAGTTAGATGCACTAAATCGTTACTTTTTTACTGATGGAAAAAGTCAAAATGATACTAATACTAATCATCAGAACTATGCTAATCGCATTCTGAAGCCCTTATTTGATAAAGCGTTTATACCGTTCAATGTGGATCAAAACCATAACTATACTTTCTTGCTATTCAAAAAAATACAGGTTTCATTAAGTAGGCATATAGGTTTAAATAATGTAACTGATTACCGAATAAACATAAATTGGTCTACACCTTCAGCTCCAAACAAATAAATCTATATAAAACTCTTAAACATTTTTGTGAAACTTACCACTTTGATTAGCAAATTAAAATATTACTTAATTCAGGGAAAAAGAATTTTTAAAAGTATTAATTTACAAAATTAATCATTGATATTTCAATATTTAATTAACATAACTTGTTTTTATAGTAAATTATTGTAATAAATATTTAACAGTTGAGGAAAAAATTGGCTATATATACTTTATCCTCAATAAAATCATAAAAATGATAGCCAAATAATTAAAATAACGATAGTGTATAGAAAAATTTTTTCGGAATATGAAATTCTATTAAAATAATGCGGTTTTAAAATTTATTTTTTTGATAATTTGCGATGCAATATATTTACAAATAGCACGTTTTTTTGCAATACGCAATTATTATAAGCTTGATAAAACCAGATTAATTGATAAAAAAGTAACTTTCGTCATAAGTTACTTAACTAATTAATCCTTTCCCTTTATTTATTAGAATCAAAGATTGCATATATAAAAATATTATAGAAAAACTAATAATAAGTATAGTTACCTGTAAAGGTATATCTTTATAACCTATATATCCCCATCTAAAGCCATTTATTATATAAATAATTGGATTAAATTTAGAAACAAATTGCCAAAAATGAGATAAGGACTTTATAGGATAAAATATACCACCCAAATAAATCATTGGAGTTAATACAAAAGTAGGAATAATACTAATATCATCAAAATTACGTGCTAATATTCCATTTAATAGACCAGCTAAAGAAAAAAGAATAGCAGTTAATACTATTGTAACAATTGATATAGACAAATTATATATTTGATAAGAAGAAATGGCCAACCCAACTAATGAAACTAAAGCGCCTATCAATATACCCCGTAATACTCCACCACCGACATAACCAATAATAATCATATTAGTAGATACAGGAGAAACCAATAATTCCTCAATGCTACGTTGAAATTTAGAACTAAAAAAAGATGAAGCTACATTAGAATAAGAATTAGTAATTACACATAGCATGATTAATCCTGGTAAAATAAATTGCATATATGAATATCCATTTATATCTCCTATGCGCCGTCCCATTATATTACCAAATATAAAAAAATATAATATAATAGTGATTATGGGAGGTAAAATAGTTTGTATCCAAATACGCATAAATCTATTTATTTCTTTATACAAAATACTTCTTAAAGCAATCCAATACCAACACATCATAATAATTTTTCTCTCTTTTGTACTAAGCTGACAAAAAATTCTTCTAATCTACTAGATTTATTACGCATGCTCAACACTTCTACTCCCTGCATACTTAAATATTTAAATAAACGATTTAAGCCTTGTTCACGTGTTACTTCTACTTCTATCGTAGTAGAATCAATTAAGCGATATCTAAACCCTGGAAGATATGGCATTGGTATTTTTTTTGTAAAATCCAGTATAAAAGTTTCAGACTGGAGTTGCTTAAGCAAGGATTTTATTGATGTATTTTTTATTATCTGTCCATCTCTCATTATTCCAATATGGCGACACAGCATTTCTGCTTCTTCTATATAATGCGTGGTAAGAATAATGGTAGTTCCTTTTTTATTTAGTGCTTTTAAAAATGTCCACATAGAACGACGTAGTTCAACATCTACACCAGCAGTAGGTTCATCTAAGATTAGTAATTTAGGATGATGTATAAGAGCTCGAGCAATCATTAAACGTCTTTTCATTCCACCTGATAACAAACGAGATTGCTCATGTCGTTTAGACCATAAATCCAGCTGAGATAAATATTTTTCTGCGCGATAAAATGCTGTTTTCCTTCCTATACCATAATATCCAGCCTGAGTGGTTATTACTTGTTCCACTGTTTCAAATTGACTAAAATTAAATTCCTGCGGAACCACTCCTATTTGCATTTTAACATTAAAAGTATCTAATTCTATATCAGAACCAAATATCTTGATTTTTCCAGATGTTTTCCTTATTAAGGAACTTATAATTCCGATAGTAGTTGATTTTCCCGCTCCATTCTTTCCTAATAAAGAATAAAAGTCACCTATTTCTACTTTAAGATCTACTCCTTTGAGAGCCACAATTCCATTAGAATAGATCTTGTTTAAATTATGAATTTCAACAGCATATTTCATATATTATTAAATACCACATATTAAACAATCTATTGAGATTTATATATGGTTCTCATATTATTAGACGTAATTATCAGTATGATATTTTTATTCATTTATCATCACGACTTTACCAATATAAGGTAAATAGCGATAATTTTGAGCATAATCTAATCCATAACCTACTACAAATACATCTGGAATAGAAAAACCTACAAATTTAACAGCTATATTAACTTTTCTATGTTGTGGTTTACTCAATAGAGCGCAAATAGATAATGATTTTGGCTGTCTTAAAAATAAAATTTCTCTTACTTTATTTAAAGTATTGCCTGAATCTATAATATCTTCTACAAGAAGCACATCTTTACCATAAATATTTTCGTCTAAATCTTTGAGAATTTTGACATCATGAGAAGCATACATATGATTATCGTAACTAGATGTAGTCATGAAATCGATCTCATGTTCTATCTTAATATTGCGACACAAATCCGCCATAAAGATAAAGGAACCACGCAGTAAACCGATTAATACCATCTTATTATTATTATTTTGATAATGCTCTGCAATCTCCTTGCCTAATTCAATAACACGAGCATTAAGTTTATTTCTATCAATTAAAACTTCAACGATATGTTTCACAAGTGAAATATCTCACAGTAGAATTTTTAAAATAAAATTAATTTTTTAACTTGATCATGTATATATAAAGATATACGAAACTTTATCCAGATACATACTATCTGATTATAAATTATGTTAGTTTTAATTAAAAATATTAATTATTATATTTATAAGTAATATATAATCTTATTATGTGTAATTTATGATAGAATACTAATTCTATTAAATAGAAAAATCATTTTTGATATAAAATACATATCCATGTCAAATTTATTTTTAAGCTTAATATTTACATGAAGGTGATGTATTTTAATATCAATGAGTTAAGAGTTATATTGCGTTAGATTGAAACTTTAGTTACAAAATAATCTAGATATTATCAGATTATAAGAAACAAAAGTACATGATATGTTTCCTAGAGAAGAACTAAATAAATTAATATATGAAATATATTATAATAAATAAGTGATCTAACTTTTATTTATCAAAATACTCTTATTAGAATAAATAGTAAATTTGCTGATCAAGATACTAAAAAATAACAAAAAAGAATCATTTTTGCTCAATTAAGTTCTATTAAGGAAATAACTGTAATTACTAGTTAATTACCACAAATAAATAATAACAATGATGATAAAAGAAAATTTCTAGTTAAATCAAAAATTTTTATAATTTCTAAAATAATTTAGAAAATTAAATTTAATTAGTGATTTATATAATATATTTTTGATTATAGAAGAAATAATATTATTACTGAAGTATATTAATTATGATAGAGTAAATATCAGTGTGGAGCATCTCTAATGTATATTTTATGGAGAATGATTTATAATGTTTATATTTACATGGTTAACATTGTTAATGCAATAGCAAAATTTATAATTAATAAAAAAATAACTATTTTAATAGTTATTTTTATTGTATCCTTTTGGATACCCATAGAAAACCATAGCCAGGATTCGCTTATAATTACTACTAAACCAAGAGCATTAGAACTAAATATAAACGGCCCTATTGTGGATGAAGATCCTTATGACATCCGCATATACCAGCAAAAAGTCTATCCTTCCTTTAATATGAACTCTATGTATACAATAGCTAATATAATTAATAAGGCAAAGTCTGATTCAACAATTAGTTGTATTCTAATGAATCTACATAATTTTACAGGCGCTGATCAAACTTGTTTAGAATATGTTGGCAAATATCTCAAAGATTTTAGCAGTTGTAAACCTATTTATGTATATTCATGTAATTATGATCAAGAAAGATATTATCTGGCTAGTTATGCTACACAAATTAACTTAGAAAGGTTCTCAGAGATTGATCTACATGGATTAACAGAATCTCATATTTATTTCAATCGTCTACTGAGAATATTTAGATTAGTTCCTTATATCTTTCGAGTAGGGATTTATAAATCTGCTACAGAACCTTTTACCCGCGATAATATGTCTAAAGAGGATAAAATTGCCTCTTTATCTGTGATTCAGCAACGTTGGAACAGATTTATAGAGACTATTGCAAATAATAGACATACTTCGGTGCAAGATATCTTTCCTACGAACATAAGAAATAAGTTGAATGAATTAAAAATGCTCGGAGATTCATCACAATATGCACTTAATCATCATATGGTAGATAATATTTGTTCTGAATATGAATTCAAGGAAAATTTAAAATCTATAGTTGGTATGGATGAATCAAATCAACATTTGAACATTATCAATATGTTTGATTATATTACACCGGAAAATGTATCAGTAGAAGATAATAATACTAATATTGATATTATATCAATTAATTTTCTAATTAATAGAGGAGCTAAATTAGATAATATTTGTCATAAAATGAACGAACTTATATCGAAAAAAAATATTAAGGTTGTCATTCTTTGTATGAATAGTCCAGGAGGTGACTTTTTTAGTTCACTAAAAATTAGAGAATTAGTAATTTTATTGAAAAAATCAGGAAAAAAAATAGTAGTATCCATGGGAAACGCAGCTACTTCCGGAGCTTATCTGATTGCTAGTGCTGCAGATTATATTATAGCAAATCCTATTTCAATGACTGGATCAATAGGTGCTTTTAATATAATAAATAATTTTTCAAAAATTCTTAATTTTTTAGGTATACATAGAGATGGAGTTTCTATTTCACCATTACATAGCATTGCACCTGAAGAACCATTAACTCCAGAACAAAAAGAAATGCTAGAAATTATTCTGGAAAATAATTATAAGCATTTTGTACAAATGATAGCTGAATCACGTAATAAAACATTTGATCAAATTAATAATATTGCTCAAGGACGTATATGGACTGGAAAAGATGCAATGGATAATGGTTTAATCGATTCTTTAGGAGATTTGGATGATGCTATTGCAAAAGCAATAGAATTAGGAAATATAACAGATTCGCACGTAGCATGGTGTGTAAATTATAATACTTCAAATATTTTCCAACCCAGAAGAGTAGTATATGATAATAGTGGTGAGTCTAATGATTTTGCTAGGTCGTTATTGGATACTTTTAAATCGATAAGTAATTCATTGAATTTGGTGTCTAATAGTGATTAGAAAACTACTTATTATTCTATTCATTCAAATTTGATGAAATATTTAGGAAAAGTTTAATTGACATCCATGATAGCATATGATGCTATATAAAAAATATGTTTATTACGAATGAAATGTTTTGATGAATTAATGTTCAGTATATATAAAACAATGAGCAAACTCTTTATATTTTTACGTATAATCTTTGTATCAATTTAAACAAAAGTGGTGTTAATATGACTATTAAAGTAGGTATAAATGGTTTCGGAAGGATTGGCAGAGTTATTTTAAGAGCTGCTCAACAGCGTTCTGACATTGAAATTATAGCAATTAATGATTTACTAGATGTAGCATATATAGCTTATATGCTAAAGTATGACTCTACTCACGGTTGTTTTGATGGTTCTATTGAATTAATAAATAATTCTTTAATTGTTAATGGAAAAAAAATAAGAGTTACTTCACACAAAGATCCTGTTAATTCACAATGGAATGACGTAGATGTTGATATTGTTATAGAAGCAACCGGTCTATTTTTAACCGATGAAGCCGCACGTAAACATATTATAGCTGGAGCACGTAAAGTTATAATGACAGGACCGCCTAAAGATAATACTCCGATGTTTGTATGTGGAGTAAATTTAAATAAATATCAAGGACAAGATATTATTTCTAATGCTTCATGTACTACTAATTGTCTTGCACCATTAGCGAAAATAATTAACGATGAATTCGAGATCATTGAAGGACTAATGACCACTATTCATGCTATTACAGCAACTCAGAAAACAGTAGATAGTGCATCGGCTAAAGATTGGCGGGGAGGTCGTGGAGCTTTTCAAAATATCATTCCTTCGTCTACAGGGGCGGCTCAGGCAGTGAGTAAAGTATTGCCAGAATTACATAATAAATTGACAGGCATGGCTTTTCGAGTACCTACACCTAATGTTTCTGTTGTGGACTTTACTGTAAGATTAGCGAAATCAGTAAATTATTCAGAAATTTGTAAAGTAATAAAAAAAGCAGCTAAAAGCAGTATGAAGGACATCGTTAAGTATATTGAAGACCCAGTAGTTTCTAATGATATTAATGGCGAAAGATGTACATGTGTATTTGATGCAAAAGCAGGTATTATGCTCAATAAGAATTTTGTAAAATTAATAGCCTGGTATGATAATGAAACTGGTTATTCACATAAAGTATTAGATTTAGTATCCTTCATCGCATCTAAAAAAAGTGAATATTAAAATAAATAGACAAATGAGAGATTCTAAAAATTCTCTCGTTTGTCCAAAATAAATTTATATTTTATGGGTAATTTAAGTAGATATTTTGCTTATCTTTCTAAGAATGATCTTTTCAAGAGACTTTTTGATATAATAGTATCCATTATTGATGGATTAATAAGTCAAAAAATAATGAGATAGGATAGATGCCAAATTTTTCAATAGAAATTAAGGGTAATCATTTTAAACTATCCGTAGTTCATGCATACGACTCTGAACCAGAAATACTTCGTCAAGCTTTACAAAAAAAGATAGAACAAGCTCCAGAATATTTAAAAAATGCACCAGTTGTTATAAACGTATCTAGATTGGGTAATGAGGCTAATTGGTATAAATTACAACAAGCAATTTTATCAACAGGATTGCGTATTATAGGAGTTAGTGGTTGTAAAAATAATAATATAAAAAGAATGGTCATCAAATCAGGTGTACCTTTACTATATGAAGATAATATTATCAAAAAAAAACGACAATCTATAGTTAATATATTATCACAGAAAAATTTTTTTAAAAAAACTCTCATTGTAAATGATCCTATCAGATCCGGACAACAAGTATACGCACGTTCTTCTGATTTAATTATTGTTAATAATGTTAGTACAGGTGCTGAAATAATAGCCGATGGTAATATCCATATTTATGGAATGATGCGAGGCAGAGTTTTAGCTGGAGCTAATGGTGATAAAGAATCACAAATTTTTTGTACTCGTTTTGCAGCAGAATTAGTATCTATTGCAGGAGAATATTTGATTCTGGAGCAAATTTCATCAAACTTTATTAGTAAAGCTGTAAGTTTTCAGTTAAAAGAAGGAGTTATTTCTATTAAAATGCTGCTGTAGCATTATTGTTTTTGCTTTTATAAAGGAAATAAACTTGTGACACGTATTATTGTAGTTACTTCCGGAAAAGGTGGAGTAGGTAAGACCACCTCAAGTGCATCTATTGCTACGGGATTAGCTAGAAAAGGTAAAAAAACTGTTGTAATTGATTTTGATATTGGTTTACGAAATCTTGATTTAATTATGGGTTGTGAACGTCGCGTAGTATACGATTTTATAAATGTTATTCAAAATAATGCAACCATAAACCAGGCATTAATTAAAGATAAACGCAGTGAACAATTATATATACTACCAGCATCTCAAACACGTGATAAGGATCATTTAACCGTAAAAGGGGTAGAAAAAGTTTTAAACTCTTTAAAAGCAATGGATTTTGAGTTTATTATATGTGATTCTCCAGCTGGTATTGAAACTGGAGCCCTTATGGCTTTATATTTTGCAGATGAAGCAATTATTACGACTAATCCTGAGGTGTCTTCTGTAAGAGATTCTGATCGTATTATTGGTATTATTTCTTCTAAATCTCGTCGAGCTGAAAATAAAGATGATCCAGTAAAAGAACACTTACTAATAACTCGTTATAATCCTAATAGGGTTAATCTAGGTGATATGATGAGTATAGAAGATGTGTTGAACATTCTGTGTATTCCTTTAATTGGAGTGATTCCAGAAGATAATGCTATATTAGCTTCTTCTAATCAAGGTGAACCTGTTATTTGGGATGTAACATCGCAAGCATCTCAAGCTTATTCTGATACTATAGATCGCTTACTTGGTCAAACATGTCCCCTAAGATTTATTGAAGAAGAGAAGATAAGTTTTTTAAAACGCTTATTTAGAGGATAGAATATAATGATAATAAATTTCCTTTCATCGCGAAAAAAAAATACCGCGGAAACAGCAAAAAAAAGACTTCAATTTATTTTAATAGAAACGAAAAAGAATAATTCTAATCCTCCATATATTCCAGAACTTAAAAGGGATATATTAGAAGTAATATGTAAGTATATAAACATTAAACCAGATATGATTAGTATTCACATAAATAAAACAGACAAAAATATAGATACTGTAAAGATGAATATAGTATTATCTAAATTTTAAATTGTTAATTAATATAGACAGTGTAAGAAAAGACTACTATAGAAACCGATTAGCTTTCTTGTGTCAAGACTTAAGACTTAACTAATATTAAATAAACTTTTTGCTTAAATACACAGATTTCACTTCTTCTGGAGAAAGTATTTTACCTGATTGCCATTTTTGATATGCCAAAAAAAGCATATATTTGGCATTTAAATGTTCTATTTTACTAAATCGAATATTACAAGTATTGCAGATACAGAGTAAAGATGGATAAATTTTCCAAGCATTACCTACAGCAGTCCATTTTCCATCTAATTTCTTAATACGTTCTAAAGCATCCTTGTAAGATATAACAATTTCAGATGTTTTACTTTGCCAAAATCCTTGGTTATCACGAGTATATTCAGCCCAATAAATTGTATTTCTGCTTGCATCAATTGCACTCAATACATGTGTTGCACCTAAACATTGCCATGCTGCTTCAGCAATAGTTTTCATACTAGAAATACTGATAAGTGGTACAGATGATCCTAAAGCTAATCCTTGGGCTATACACGTACTGATACGTATACCTGTAAAAGAACCTGGACCACAGTTAAAAGCAATAGCATTAAGCTGAGACAACATTAGATTATGAGATTCTAATAATTGTTTTACCATGGGTAGAATATGCTGAGAATGATTACGCGGTGTAATTTCAATAAGAGAATCAATATTATTATTATTCATTAATGCAACTGAACAGGTTTCAGTTACTGTAGTTAAAGCTAAAATACTAACTGACATTCAAATTCCTAAAAATATTTGGCTACAGCTAAAATACTATTTTAGTAATATATTATTTATAAGTAATATTCCCATATATAATATGAATCTATATCATTGAAATATTATTTATTATATATAATAATATTCTATTATTCAAAGTGTTTTATTTTTATAATATATGATACTAAAAAAATTAATTTTAGATTATTCTCCAGAGTCATGGATGAAATATTTTTCCGCTATATCGCATCTACCTTGGGCCATACTTCTCTCTTCAGGTCAAGCAGATCATGATGATAATCGTTTTGATATTATTACTGCTGATCCTGTGATTACATTAACTACATGTAGAAAAAAAACTACTATAATAAAAAATAATAAAATATATTCAAGTTTTGACGATCCATTAGTTATTTTACAACAGCAGTTATGTCACTTCAATTGTTCTCTAGAAAATCATCCAGATTTACCATTCATAGGAGGAGCAATGGGTTTATTTGGTTATGATTTAGGCCGTCATTTTGAAAAATTACCATCTCACTCACAAGCAGATCTTCAAACTCCTGATATGACAATAGGTATTTACAATTGGTCAGTTATTATTGATCATCATTTACAAAAAGTAACACTAGTTTCCCTAGAGAATCCCTATTCTAGATATACCTGGCTAATTCAATATAGAAATATTAAAATCCCTGTATTTAAATTAACTTCACCATGGAATACAAATATTGATTTTAAACAATACAGTGATAAATTTAATAAAATTAAAGAATTTATTACCTTTGGTGATTGTTATCAAGTAAACTTAGGACAAAGATTTCATGCTAATTACTGTGGTGACGAATGGCAGGCATTTTGTGAACTGAATGTCACTAATAAAGCTCCTTTTAGTGCTTTTTTACGTCTTCCTTATAGTTGTCTTCTCAGTTTTTCTCCGGAACGTTTTATTAAACTAAATGATAAGATCATAACAACTAGTCCAATTAAAGGTACCTTACCACGTCTCTATGATCCTGTGTCTGATCAATTACAAATTCAAAAATTATCGAGTTCATTAAAAGAACGCGCTGAAAATTTGATGATTGTTGATTTATTACGTAATGATCTTGGAAGCATTGCAAAACCAGGATCTGTTTGTGTTACAAAACTTTTTGAAGTGAAAAGTTTTCCTGCTGTACATCATCTCGTTAGTACTGTACAAGCTTATCTGGATAATGGCAATGCCACAGATTTACTTCGTGCTTGTTTCCCTGGGGGTTCTATTACAGGTGTACCTAAAATAAGAGCTATGGAAATTATTGAAGAACTGGAACCTCATTGTCGTAATGCATGGTGTGGAAGTATTGGATATATTAGTCTTTGTGGTCAGATGGATACAAATATCAATATTCGCTCTATTATTGCAGAAAAACAAAAAATGTATTGTTCTGCTGGTGGAGGTATAGTAGCTGATAGTGATTTAGAAAAAGAATATAAAGAAACCCTAGATAAAATAAAAAATATTATGCTTATTTTAAATAGTTTTTAATAAATCAATATAATTGCAGGAGATATTTTATCTCCTGTATGAGCAGGTCTTCACTTTTTTAATGTATTTACCATCAATTAAAGCTTTTATCCTATTGTTTATTGATGGATGTGTGCTAAATAAACCAGGAAAGAATTTAATTCTTTTTCCATTGATACAAAAAATCTGTATATTATCTGGTTCTTTCGGTGGATAACTTAATTTTAATTTCTTCAATGCTGCTATCATTTTTTCAGTACCAACGATAGAAGCAGATCCTGCATCCGCATAGTATTCACGATAACGTGAAAATTTATTGATAATTAGAGTAGACACTACCCCAAACAAAATATATTTTAAATACTTTGAACATAGATTATGCACCATACTACGATGATGTGCTATAGTTTCAGAAGTACCCGATACACAATTGCTACTAATCTGGGCCAAAATATTAGCTATAACCCCCACATATGCATTTATAATACCTTGAATTAACGTCATAGTTACCATATCTCCATTAAAGATATGACTCATTTCATGAGCTAATACAGCTTCTACCTCAGATTCCTCTAGATTTTTTAACAAACCAGTTGATACTCCAATTACAGCAGAGTTTTTACGACATCCCGCCGCAAAAGCATTTACATTATTAGCTTTATATACCAATATCTCAGGCATAGGTAGATGTAATCTTTTTCTTTGTCGTTGTATTGTCTCAACTAAAAAACGCTCTTGTTTATCTTTAGGTTCTTTTATATTTATAGGTACACCCTGTACAGACTTTAATACCATTTCCTTAGACATCCTGAGTGTAGTAATCACACTTCCCAATCCGACTAGTCCAGAGCTTATTACAATTTTATAAATAGTCTGAAATTGTATTCCAGCTATATAAAGAAAAATTCCAAAAACTAACATCACAGAAAGGTTAGTAAGTGCAAAAAGAATAATGCGTCGTAACATATGAGTTTATATTCCTATATTAGCTTTTATGAGAAAATATAAATATCTATATATATTGTGTAATATATCTTATCTTAAAAGATATTTATTAGTTTAATGAGTAGTATACTTGATGAATATCTAATATAATAGGGTATATTATCAGCTAAAAAATATTTATAGATCATTTATTAATGTTATTTATAAAACTAAATATTTAGTAACTATGATCATAGTTATATTAGAAGAATGCTATGCTTTAATACTATGTTTGAATACTTTTATTATACTAGCATATATAATATATATGCTTGATATTATATTAATATCATATGATAGCAATATAATTTATTAGTAAATAGGTTATTTAGAATTATTCCAAAAACGCCCATCACGAGAAATCATTTGCATTGATCCTATTGGACCACAACTTCCTGCAGGATAAGTCTCTAAGGTAACGATATCCCAAGCATTAATAATGGAATCTACCCAACTCCAAGCAGCATCTACTTCATCACGACGAACAAACAATGCTTGAATCCCCCTCATACTTTCAAGTAATAAACGTTCGTAAGCATCTACTAAATGTGATTGCTGAAAAGTTTCTGAATAACTTAGATCTAATTTAGTTAATTGTAACTTGTGCTTATGATTTAGTCCTGGAATTTTATTTAAAATTTCAATGTCTACCCCTTCATCTGGTTGTAAACGAATAGTTAATTTATTGGCAGGTAATGTTTTATAAGAATCTTTAAACAAATTCATTGCGGGATTTTTGAAATAAACTACTACTTCAGAACACTTAGTATGAAGACGTTTACCGGAACGTAAATAAAATGGAACTCCTGCCCAACGCCAGTTATCGATATCTACACGAATAGCAACAAACGTTTCTGTTTTACTATTTTGTGTAGCTCCATCTTCTTCTAAATAACCTAAAACCATTTTATTTTGTATCAATCCTCTTGTATATTGACCTCTAACAGTTTTTTGACGTATATTATTTTTATCAATACGTCTTAGTGATTGTAAGATTTTTACTTTTTCATCGCGAATACTATCGGCACTTAAATTAGATGGTGGTGACATAGCTATTATAGTTAGTATTTGTAATAAGTGGTTTTGAATCATATCTCTCATTTGACCTACTTGATTAAAATATCCCCATCTTCCTTCTATGCCAACTTGTTCAGCAACAGTAATTTGTACATGATCAATACTGCGATTATCCCAGTTATTAATAAAAATAGAATTAGCAAAACGCAATGCCAATAAATTTAATACTGTTTCTTTGGCTAAATAATGATCTATGCGAAATACTTGATTTTCTTCAAAAAATTCACCTACTTTTTTATTAATTTCTTGAGAAGTGTCTAGTGATATCCCTAAAGGTTTTTCCATAACCACTCGTGTAGGTTGATTATTTAATTTTGCTATTCCTAGACCTTTGCAAATATCACCAAAAGTATTAGGTGGCATAGCAAAATAATTAACAGTCACTCTAACTCTTTGATTGAGTAATTCACCTAATTTAAAAAACTGAGATATATGATTGATATCAAGATTACAAAAGTACAAACGATTCTTAAGTTTCATCCATAGTGATTCTTCTATTATTTCTCCCATAAAATCTTCTAAAGCTTTATACACCAATTTAGCATAACCAGTTCTATCTAGTTCAGCACGACCCACTCCAATAATGCGTGTTTGATCATGAATATGACCAGCTTTTTCTAATTGATATAATGAAGGTAAAAGTTTTCTTCGTGCTAAATCTCCCTTAGCCCCAAAAATTACAAGATCACATGGTTGATATTTTTTTATTACCACTATTTATTTCTCCATATTACATTATTCATATTTTCTGTTTAAAGAAAAATCTGTTTGCAGATGACAAATAAGGTATTTTAATATATATACTATTATTAATAGTATATATTAATGAACATTATCTATGAATGATGTAAATAGGTATATCAAGATATTATGTTGATAACATCAAATAAATTATTTATATCAACAAGAAATTTAAGTTTCAATAAGATTGAAAAAATCATTTCAATATTGCTTTCATTAATTTCAACTATTATATCTAATATTTAATTATATAGCAAATTTTTTACATGATATAAATATTTCTGTTTGTTTTTTTTAATGCCTCATATTATTGAGCAACTAAAATAGTTAAATTTTGATATATTAATAAATCAAACACTCATAATACAAATACAGTATAATATAATATTATGTATCACCTAATTTTCCTATTATATGAATTTGTTTAACGAGTTGACGCTATCTTATAGTTTTTAAATGCATATAATATGTAACATAATTATTATGTTGTTGAATGGTAATATCATTATCTACAGCTATTCTTTACTACTATCTAATATTACTTTATCATCACTAAAGCTATCACAAGAACATCCATAGCATAGATATATGCATTGATGAGCATATATTTTGTATTATTAAAATGAACTGCACTAAATATGAATATACTTAAGTAAGGTAAAATAACTCCTGAATGGTAATTTTATACTGAAAGTATGATAATACTAATTATTTGTTCAAACAACTTATATATTGATTAGATAAATTTGAAAGGAATATAAAATAACTTTTTTTTGTTAAATCTATACCCATTAATGGATCAAGCCCTCCTTTCTGCATATTGGTTCTACATGAAATGTGTATTTATTATAACAGTAATAAATTGTGGTTAGGTAAAAATACAAATAACTTTATTCTCATTCTTATATTATGAAACAGGTGTTTTATACTTGGTTGGATACTAGGATTTATACTTAAAAATTCCAAATTGAACAAATGATAATATTTTTAAAATAGCTATAAGCATCATGAAAAATAAAATAACCTTTATTTCTTACAGTAGTTAAATTATTTAAAAGATTTTTTCTAATTGTATTGCAGATAAATTAAGATTATTATCGAGTGTGTTCTTGCTTTGTAACATTATATTAAGCAATTTTTTCATGAATCATGATTGCTATTTATGCAGATAACTATAAATACATATTATATGTATTGTAGCACATATTATGTTGATCAATATATTTAGTATTTTGAATTATCATTGTTGTATTTTTTATAGTTAATTAGTTCCATTTTTTTGAATAAGGTAATGTTCTAGTAAGTGTAATCATAACATGTTCCATTTCTGGACATACCCAGATTACCAAATCTGCATCTTTGATATCCTTTAAATATAAAAAATATAGGCTATAGTGATTTTCAAAAGCGCCATCTAATAAATTTCTACTGGTAAAACATGAGCAATAGCCCAAACTTAGTGTTTTTTATAAAAGTAATTATAGAAGCAGAAGAAAATGTAGCAAATATATTCTATATTACTAGATAAATTTTTATATAATATATATTTATAACATATTAACTTATGTATTCGTATTTTATTAAATATAATTTTTTATATTAAAAATGTTTCTGTTAAATTTGAAAAACTAACACTTTCAAATATCAATTTGTCTCTTTTTCCTTTCCAGGAAAGATATTGACACTGTTAGGTCTAAACGCTGCGGGAAAATCCACACTTACGAGTAATTTTAGGATTAATAAATACCATATAAAGAACTGTTTAGCAAAAAAAATAAGTATGGTTTATGTCACAAAAAAGTTACATGTTAACTCAATATTATCTATAATATGTAAAAAGTTTATTATTTTATAATGTGGAATAATATCTTATTTAAAATTGGCTATTTTACAACAGGTGGAAGTAAGTCATTTATGGCACTCTCTACGAAAACTATCTGGAGAGAAATTCAATGCATATTGTTAGCTCGTGTTTTATTAAAAACCCTCGATTGTTAGTTCTTGATGAACATCATCAAGGAATAGATATTAATAATCAAATTTTGTTTTCTGATTTTATAGATCAATTATGTCAGGAGTGAAATTGTAGAGTATTATTCATTTCATATTATCTTTATTTAGTGATAGCAAAAACTGATTATATACTATGTTTGAATAAATATATCTGTTGCTGTAGTTATCTCAACATCCCGCATTTGTAGTTATGTTTGGTAATTTTTTTGCAAAACAGTTAGCTATTTATATTCATAATAATGATTATTAAACTCAAAATATATTTTGCTGATTAATTTTAATATAAGATTAAATAATGGCAGCATTATTACCGAGTTGGTTGTGTAGTATATTATTAACATTAGCTACTAGTTCCCTTGGTTCTTTTATTATTTGGAGACGCATCTCCTGGAGATACTTAGCTCATGCTTCATTATTAAGAGTTTACTTAGGATTATTTTTCATATAAATACTTTTTATACCATTATTGCAGTGATGATTTTTCTATCATTCGAATAATTTGCTTACAAAACCGTTTATATTTAGCAATGGATAAATTATCCGGTATAATAGCACATTAGTAATTTTTCATTGAGATTAGTAATAATTATTTTAATTTTTAGAATGCGTATGGATTTAATAAACTACTTATTCTGAGACATATTAGCTATAGTTCCACCAGATATTTTATTTATTGCTACTAAACTAGTATTGATAGTTATTATTTGCTGTCAATGAAAAAAGTTACTTTCAATGACCATAAATTCTGATTTAACTCAAATAAATGGAATGAATATTCAAAATATGCAAATTATTTTAGTGTGACTGTGTTAACAATTGGTTTTACTATGAAATTTATGGAAGCCCTAATTGCATTCCTAAGGTTACAGCTTATATTTTTGCACGATCTTATGAGCAAATAGCAAGATTAGCGATTTTATTTTGTATAATAGCTATTATTAATACAGGTATTGCTCTATCTGTAGATTATAATACACCTAATAGTCCTTTAGTTTTTCTAGTTCTGCTTTTATAGTTTTTGTCTAAGTATTATAACACTTAATTATGTTAAATAAAATTGCTCATATAAGAAAAAGCAGATTGTGTAGCAATCCGTCCACGAGATGTACGTTGAATAAATCCTTTTTGTATTAGATACGGCTCAATAACATCTTCTATTATTTCTTTTGCCTCTCCTATGGTAACAGCTAAATTGTCTAAACCTACAGGACCTCCAGTAAAATTATTAATAATCGCTCCTAACAATTTTCGATCCATATGATTAAAACCTTTACTATCTACATTCAATGTTTCTAGTGCTTGTGTTACGATATCATTACTCATATTTCCTTGTGCATATACTTCCGCAAAATCCTTCACTCGTCGTAGTAGACGATTAGCTATACGTGGAGTACCACGAGAACGTTGGGCTATCTCCATTGCACTTAAATCACTAATTTTTACCCCTAAATTAATTGCACTGCGAATAACAATATCTTTAAGATCAATATCACTATAAAAATCAATATGTTGAATAATACCAAAACGATCCCTAAAAGGTGTAATTAATGAGCCTGCTCTAGTAGTAGCACCTATGAGGGTAAAAGGTGGTAATTTTATTTTAATAGAACGAGCGGCAGGACCTTCACCAATAATAATATCTAGTTGATAATCTTCCATAGCAGGATACAGTAACTCCTTAAGTATAGGTGAAAGACGATGTATTTCATCTATGAAAAGAATATCATATGGTTCAATGTTAGTTAGTATAGCAGCTAAATCTCCTGGTTTATATAACACAGGTCCAGAAGTTACACGAAAATTCACCTTCATTTCATTAGCAACCACATTTGCTAATGTAGTTTTTCCTAATCCAGGTGGTCCAAAAATTAACAGATGATCTAGTGCTTCACCTCTCATTTTGGCTGCTTTAATAAAAATTTCCATTTGTTTTATTAAATGGGGTTGACCAATATATTCTTTAAGGTATTTAGGTCTTCTAATAAAAGAAATATTTTCTTCTTTATTAAGATTATTAGGATTAATAAAACAATCCTTTTTTTTCATTTTTAACCTCATATATTTTTTTTAAAGCGGCACAAATCAAAGTTTTACAGTCCATATTAGGATTATGTACTTTGGTAATTATAAAATGAGCTTCCTTTGGCTTGTAACCTAAAGCTATCAGAGCTTTAATAGCATCATCTGCAATTGCTTTTTTTTCTAGAATAGAAGTAGATAAATTATCACTTTTTTTCTTAAATAAATCTCTCATTTCTATGAGAATTCTTTCAGCTATTTTTTTTCCTATACCTGGAATCTTCTCTAGCAAAGATACTTTTCTTTCTTCAATAACATTAATAAATTGTTGTGGTGATATATTAGAAAGTATAATAAGTGCTAGTTTGCATCCCACACCATTAATTTTTATTAAATTACGAAATAACGTACGTTTTGCTATTGTTTGAAAACCAAAAATACATATTAAATCTTCTCTTATAATAAAATGAGTAAAAATAAGTGTTTCTTGATTTAGATCAGGTAGATCATTAAAACAAGTAATTGGCATATTTATTTCATACCCTATACCATTAACTTCAAGCAATACCCAAGGAGCCTTTTTTTCTATAATATTACCGCGTAAAAAACTTATCATTCTTTAATTATTTTCCTGCTAATGATAATAATATCTTAGTATAAATGAGATCTACGTAATAATTAAAATATTTTATTTTTAATTAATTTATCTTTTGACCATATGATATTAACAAATATTAATTTTATAAGATATAATTAATGAAATTAAAAAGGAAAAATGCAAGATCTTTTGAAGGTATACGCCCTACAGGACTTGAACCTGTGACCTACAGCTTAGAAGGCTGTTGCTCTATCCAACTGAGCTAAGAGCGCATAAATAATATAAATTATACATATAGCTTAACATGAGTCAATGTGTATATGTAACAATTAACATTCTCTTAATGAAAAAAATATTTTTAGTTTAATGCTAAAATAAATTTTATTTAAGTAGAATAGATATGTTCTAAAAATACAGTGGATTTGATATTTAATGTTAGCAAAAATCATCAGTGGTAAACACCTCGCTCAACAAATACTTTTTACCGTTAAAGAAAAATCAATGCAAAGGATGGCTAATGGAAAACGCCGGCCGGGGTTAGCAGTGATTTTAGTCGGAAATGATATAGCATCAAAGATTTACGTTAATAGTAAACGTAATGCATGTATAGCAGTAAATTTCTTATCGCGTTTTTATCATTTTCCAAATGATGTAATAGAAAAAGACTTGATAAATCTAATTTATGAGTTAAATGAAGATGAAAAAATAGATGGTATACTTGTACAATTACCTCTGCCACTAGAAATAAATAAAAATAGAATATTAGATTCTATTCTTCCCCATAAAGATGTTGATGGTTTCCATCCATATAATATTGGATGTCTTTGTCAACGAAGGCCCCAATTAAGACCCTGCACACCATTAGGTGTGATTAAGCTTTTAGAAAACTATAATATTGATACTCATGGGATTAATGCTGTTATAGTTGGAGCTTCTAATCTTGTAGGGAGACCGATGAGTTTAGAACTTTTGTTGGCAGGTTGTACTACAACAGTAACACATCGTTTTACTAAAGATTTACGTAGCCATATTGAAAATGCCGACTTACTAGTGGTGGCTGTCGGTAAACCAAATTTTATTCCTGGCAATTGGATTAAAGTTGGAGCAATAGTTATTGATATAGGGATTAATCGTACTGAACATGGGAAGTTAGTGGGAGATATTGATTTTTTAGAAGCATCCAAAAGAGCCTCATATATTACTCCGGTACCCGGAGGAGTAGGACCCATGACTGTTGCTATGTTAATTCAGAATACATTATTAGCTTGTGAAGTTTATCATGATAAAGAAAGCTAATACCTAGATATTTTGCAATATATGCTTGAGATATAATATTGATATTTTGCTGACTATAAAGCATTTATTAGATCAAGATGTAAAAATAATATTGTATTATAATATTATGCGATATTCATTTTATTTACTTCTCCATATAGTACCTTTAATGTTATCACTTACGTCAATTCCAATTTCATTTAATTTATTACGTATCATATCTGCCATTACCCAATCTTTTTTCTCACGAGCAGAAGCACGCATCTTTACTAATTCTTCAATTTGTGATTTTTGATCTATTTTTTTAAAAAAATCAGAATTTTGTTTTTGAAACAAACCTAATATTTTACCTAATTCATATAATTTTGAAACTAGAGAACTTGCTTCTTCTGCATGATTTTTCTTAAGGCGATTTATCTCATGAGCGATATCAAAAAGTACAGATAATGCTTCTGGGGTATTAAAATCATCATCCATAGCTCGACGAAACCGTTTGTCAAAAATCGTATTATTTAAATTTGATACTAAAGATATATTGGTTTGATGCAATGCAGAATAAAGACGTTTTAAGGATAAGTGTGCTTGAATTAAACTATTTTTATTATAGTTTATTGGACTACGATAATGACTTGATATCAAAAAGTAACGTATAGTTTCTGCGTCATACTGTAATAATAGTTCTCTAATAGTAAAATAATTACCATTAGATTTAGACATTTTTTTATCGTTTATGGTTATCAGTCCAGAATGAACCCAATAATTTACATAAGATATATCATATATACAACTAGATTGAGCTATTTCATTTTCATGATGTGGAAATATTAAATCCATTCCTCCTCCATGAATGTCAATTTTTTTTCCTAATTTTTTCTCTGTCATTGCAGAACACTCAATATGCCATCCAGGTCGTCCTTTACCCCAAGGTGATAACCAGTTTGGAGTATCTATTCCAGATACTTTCCATAATACAAAATCCATAGGACACTTTTTTGTGTTAGATATTTCTGTAAGTATTTTACTTCGCAAGTTTGCGAGATTCTGATGAGATAATAGTCCATAATACTTGTTACTACTGATAGAAAACATTACATCACCATTTTCTGCTATATATGCATGTTTAAGTTTTATTAACTTATCTATGAATGTAATAATTTCATCTATATGTTGTGTAACGCGTGGTTCACTATGAGGAAGCTGAATATTTAGAGCATCAAAATCTTTATGCATTTCAATAATCATACGATTAGTTAATGAGTCAATACTTTCTCCATTTTGATGAGCACGTTTAATGATTTTATCATCTATATCAGTTATATTACGTACATATTTAAGATTGTAACCCAAATAACAAAGATAACGTGCAATTACATCAAACGCTACAAAAGTACGTCCATGACCAATATGGCAAAAATCATAAACTGTAACTCCACATACATACATATTAATATTGTTATTATAAATAGGTTTAAATATTTCTTTTTTTCTACTCAAAGTATTAAAGATTTTTAACATTTAATGATCCTGTTTAGAGCGAGTAAATAATTAATTTCATCCTATGTTTCTTGTATAATATTCATTAAAAATTTTCATTTTAAAATTTTCTTTTTTTATTTTTATAACAAAACAAAATAATCTCCATCCTAGTATCAGTATTTGGAGAAATATCTATTTCCTGATAATAAGATATTAAAAATAAAATGTCTCTTTATTAGAGAAACCTTTAATTAAATTTGTTTTTATGAATTTATTATTGCTAGTATAAACTAAATTATATTTGTAACTAGTTCATCTGCACATAAAATTAAAAAGTCTTTAGATAATAATAATTTAACTTTAAGAAAAATATTCTCACTTAATTGAAAAAAAAGAAGTGATTTTACAAAAAAATTAATAAATTTATCTAGTAAATATTATTATTATGTAAGTTTAAAAGAAATTTAAAATATGTTAAATTATGAAATGTATTCATTTATAGGTAATTAATGATAGATAGTAATGATTATAGTAAATATCATGATTAATGAATATCAAGCACATCTCACTAGATAACATTTAGCCCCAATGATTTTAAGAAAAACTGGTCAATATAAATTGATAGTTAACAACATTTAAAAAAAATTGTTATTTATTGTATAATTGAATATTAATGATATTAAGCTTATTTAAAATTAGATATTTGTATATTTTTATTTGATAACAACATCTTATTTCAACACTTACTGTGAATAGTAAGTACAATTGACACATGTTATTAAAAATAATAACATATAAAATATTCTCTATAATTTAATAGTCAGTATTTATTAGTAGTAAATTTACTGTATCTATCAGATTTTGTAAATTTTTTAAAAAAATAAAGATGTATTGAATTATATAATATTTCATTATAATTATATGATTCTATCTAATATTCAATAATACTGAATATTTCAAATAAACCAACTATTAAATATCCCAACTTATTTAGAATATTTTATATTCATTCCTAAAACTATTGTTGCTATTCATTTATATAAATTATCTAACAATTAAAATATACACATAAAGTATATATAAAATTATATCCATGATATAGATATATTATATAAGGAGCTTGATGTGAATCATGTTATAAATCTTTCGAAGTGTATAAAATATTTTATAGGATTATTTGCAATAGTAAATCCTATTGGAGTTATACCTATATTTGTTAGTTTAACTAATAAATATGAACTAAAAGAAAGGAATAAAATTAATATTATCACAAATTTTGCGGTAGCTATAATACTTTTTATTTCCCTATTTATAGGAAATAGTATTTTAGAAGTTTTTGGTATTTCAATAGACTCATTTCGCATTGCAGGTGGCATTTTAATCATTATGCTAGCTGTATCTATGATTACTGGCAAAATAGGAGACAGGCAAGAAGATAATAATTCAAATACAAATAATATAGCTATTGTACCTTTAGCTTTACCTTTAATGGCTGGACCAGGTGCTATAAGCTTAACTATAGTCTGGAGCTCTCGTTATCATAGTTGGCAAAATTTATTGGGTTTCAGTTTAACTATTGCAGTTTTTTCTATTTGCTGTTGCTTACTATTTAAAATAGGACACTTTATGGTGACTTTCTTGGGGAAAAATGGTATTAATATTATCACTCGTATTATAGGATTAGTTCTTATGTCGTTAGGCATTGAATCTATTATCACTAGTATAAAATCATTATTTCCTTGTTTAATTCACTAAACATGTTTGACATGTACCTATACCATTTATGAAGTATTTATATACTAATTAATTTAGTATATATTCACTAGTATTTACAATAAAGGACCAAAAAAATAAAAGAATTGTTCTATTATATATTTCCACCATCTTCTTTTATACCAAAGATGAATATCTAATTGTTGTGAACAAGAAATATAATCTTGTTGTATTTTAGCAAGTTGCTTACTAAAAACAGTATTATCTATTACTAAAGCTATTTCTAAATTTATCCACAAACTACGCATATCAATATTTATTGTTCCTAGTATACTTAATTGCTCGTCTACAATAATAGTTTTTGTATGTAGAAAACCTTTTTCATATTGATATATTTTTACACCTGCTTCTAACAGTTCACTAAAAAATACTCTACTCGCCCATTTAACAAAAATAGAATCATTATACAAAGGTAGAATAATAATAACATTCACCCCTCTCATAGCAGCAGCACATATAGCATATATAATATCATTGCTAGGTATAAAATATGGAGTAGTAATAACTAATTGTTTACGAGCAGAATAAATTATTGTAAGTAATGATTGATGAATCATATCTTCAGGAAAATTTAGTCCAGATCCAATTAATTGTATTATAAGCTCCTTTTCGCACGAGGCAATTACCATATTATTACCTAATGATGGAGCTAAAATACGTTTTCCAGTTTCTATTTCCCAATCACATGAATACACAAAACTCATCAAAGTAGATATAGGCCCTTCTATGCGCACCATTATGTCTACCCATTGACCAATGCCAATATTGTGTTTAAATAATTTGGGATCTACTAAATTCATACTACCAGTATAAGCTATGTAATTATCAACTAGAATCATTTTTCTATGTTGACGTAAATCTATGCGTCTAAAAAAAAAACTCCGTATACTAAGTTTTAATACCTCAACTACTTCAATACCAGCTTGTCGCATGATAACAGGCCAACAACTCCTAAAAAAAGATATGCTACCTACAGAATCAAGCATAATACGGCAATATATTCCTCTCTGTGATGCTGCTATTAAAGATTTTGCTATTTCATCTACTCGACCCCCAGGTTTCCAAATATAAAATATCATTTCAATATTATGATTGGCGTGCTGAATATCTTGTATAATAGATTGTATTATATCTGTAAAATTATTTATAATTTGTATTTTATTCCCTATTATTCCATTAATGCCTTGTCTGTTTTCACACAGTTTAAATAATGGAGATGCTATATCGCTGTAATTGTTACTGAAAATGTGAGGATAACATTTAATATCAGTTATCCATTGATTAATATATGGATACATTTTGCGAGCACGTTTTGTGCGTTTTTTTCCAAAATATGATTGACTAAAAGCGAAATAAGCAACTATTCCTAGTATTGGGATCATATATATAAAAAGTAACCATAATATTATGAATATAATATAACGTGTTTTTTTTAAGATCTTTAATGCTGTTTTACTAACAAATAGCCAATAAATTAATAATAATAATCCACTAAAGATCTTATAAAAAATATTCATTTCATGCCTAAACAATTTGATTGTTATATTAATTCTACATCAACTTATATCATTTAAATAAACAGATCATAATATCTGTTTAACTATTGATTAACTATATATTCTATAGATATAGAATCTATTCATTCAGCTAATCATTAGATAAAATTACATGTAATATAAGTGTTGGATATAACATATATAGATTATATATCTATAAAAGATCTTTTAAAAAAGAAAAATTCTGGATATATCAGATGTTATAAATTTAATTTGTAACATCTTAAATGAAGATTTTGTATTTATATCAATTTTTACAATTATAATTGATCATGATTAATGAGGGAAATGTGAAATTCGAATTGAAAGCTACTGATGGATATGCTAGGTGTGGACAGATAATTATTAATAGAGGTATCATAGATACTCCTGCTTTTGCCCCAGTGGGTACATACGGCACTGTAAAAAGTATTACTTCTGAAGAGATAATAAAAAGTGGAGCCCAATTTATTCTGGCAAATGCTTTTCATCTTTGGCTTCGTCCAGGAGAAAAGATCATACAGACACATGGTAATCTTCATAACTTCATGAATTGGCAAAAACCTATTTTAACTGATTCAGGTGGTTTTCAGGTGTTTAGTTTGAGTAAAATACGAAAAGTAACTAAACAAGGGGTATATTTTCGAAACCCAATAAATGGTAATCCTATTTTTTTGACTCCGGAAAAGTCAATAGATATTCAACATACTCTAGGTTCGGATATTGTCATGATTTTCGATGAATGTATATCTTATCCCGCCGAATGGGATTATGCTAAATTTTCTGTTGAAATGTCACTTTGTTGGGCTGAGCGATGTTACGAAAGATTCTACTCGTTAGAAAATACTAATGCACTATTTGGAATTATTCAGGGAGGTATATACAAAGATTTGCGAGATATATCGATAAAAGGTTTAATGAATTTAGGATTTGATGGTTATGCTATAGGTGGTCTTGCAGTTGGTGAGACAAAACAAGAATTATATGAAATTTTAAAACATGTATGTGGACAAATTCCTTTCAATCAACCACGTTACTTAATGGGGGTTGGTAAACCGGAAGATATAGTTGAAAGTGTTCGTTTAGGTATTGACTTGTTTGACTGTGTATTGCCAACACGTAATGCTCGCAATGGTCATTTATTTGTAAGTAACGGAATCATTAAAATACGAAACTCTAAATATAAATATGATACTTCACCATTAGATGAAGAATGTGATTGCTATACTTGTAGTAATTATAGTAAATCCTATTTACATCATCTTGATAAATGTAATGAAATATTAGGGGCACGTCTAAATATCCTTCATAATTTAAGATACTACCAAAGATTAATGGATAATTTACGTGAAATGATAAGTAATCATCAACTAGAAATATTTGTTAATGAATTTTATCAAAAAATAGGAAAAGTAGCTCCTTCCTTATTAATAAGAGAACGAACATGATATTTTATATATATAAGATATCGATTGCCACATCTAACAATTTAGATCATTATCCAGGTATACCATATTAAATAATATTCATGTTAATATTATTTTTATTTTATGATTCTTTATATTTCGCAAAAGATTGAGAGAATCTATGGTAAGTAGATGAAATTCTTACCGCTGGTGGATTATTTGGACAAATTATTCAAATAAAATAGAATGATATTCTCATAACAATTAATTACTATACTACTAAACTTATGATTAAGCGCGATTGTATAAAATGTATTTTACCTACAGGTACTATGAAATATTCATAATTTATATATAGGCCCTATTGTGTTAAATCGTTATCCTCTATGGAAGTATTTAGTATTAATTATATTATTAATATTTAGCATAATATATGCCATTCCTAATCTTTATGGTGAAGATCCCGCTATACAAATTACTGGTAAGTATAGTAATATTGTAAATACACAACAAATGGAAGAAATTCATTCTCTTCTTAAGCAAAAGAAAATAAACACAAAATCTTTAGTATTGACTAAAAATCATATTTTAATACGTTTTACAAATACAGATAGTCAATTATCTGCACATGAAACTATTTCAAGTAGTAATATTGCTAACAATTATACAGTTGCTTTAAACTTAGCATCTTGTATTCCAGCATGGTTAGCTAAATTAGCTGCGCGACCTATGAAAATGGGACTAGATTTACGTGGTGGAATTCATTTCTTAATTAAAATAGATATGGATAATATATTAGATAAGTTGCAAGAACAACGCGGTGAGATTCTAAAAAATGAACTAATGGAAAAAGAAATTACTTATCTAAGTATTTCTAAGTTTAAAAAAACAGGAAATATGATTGTTTTCAATCAAGGAAAAATTGATAATAATATTATTAATAATATTATTAAGCTTCATCCAGAACTTATAATTAAATCTAATAATAATATCTTGTACTTAATATTGAATAATAATACATTAAATAAAATTAAAGAAAAAATCATTCAACAAAACGTTGATGTTTTGCGAAACAGAATTAATAAACTTGGTATTAGAGAATCCCTAGTACAAAAACAAGGTAATGACTTTATAGCAGTTGAATTACCTGGTATTCAAGATACAGCTAGAGCAAAAGAGATTATTGGTACTACAGCAACTTTAGAATTTCATTTGGTGAATAATGATATTTCTCCTTTTTTGATTAGGAATCATAATATACCTTTTAATTCAGAAATCAAAAAAACGTCAGATGGAAATTATCTTTTATTAAATAAACAAGTGATACTTACTGGAGATCACATTACTGATGCGACTGTTTCTAAAGATCTGTATAATCAACCGCAAGTCAATATCTCATTAGATAGCACAGGTGGAAAAATTTTACAGAATTTTAGTAAAAATAATATAGGAAAATTAATTGCTACTTTATTTGTAGAATATTTAGATAGTTCTAAAAATGATAGTAATCATGAAGAAATTTTACAAAAAAACGAAACAATCATTAATATTGCTAGAATTCAGTCAATTTTAGGTAGAAATTTTTGTATTACAGGTATAAAAAATATATATGAAGCACGACAACTTTCTCTATTGCTTCGAGCAGGAACTTTAAGTGCTCCAATAAAAATTGTGGAAGAACGCATCATAGGTCCTACAATGGGCAAGCAAAATATCATAAAAGGATTAAAAGCTTGTTGTTTGGGATTAATTATCCCTATGATCTTTATGGTTATTTATTATAAAACATTTGGAATTATTGTGAGTATATCTTTAATTATTAATTTTATCATGATAGTTAGCATCATGTCTTTAATACCTGGAGCTACTTTAACTATGCCTGGTATTGCTGGTATTGTGTTAACAACCGCTGTAGCAGTGGATGCAAATGTTCTTATAAATGAGAGAATCAAAGAAGAATTTACCATTAAAAAATCTATCCAACAAGCTATTCATTGGGGTTATAAAGGAGCATCTTCTAGCATAATCGATGCAAATATTACAAATTTGCTTACTAATGTTATTCTTTATTCAGTAGGAAATGGATGTATAAAAGGTTTTGCGATTACAACTATAATTGGAATATTAACATCAGTATTTACTTCAATAATAGGTACTCGTGCTATTGTTAATGCAATTTATGGGAGAAAAAAGATTAGTAAAATTTCAATATAAAGGAATACAAGTGGTACTGCCAGATAAGAGAAAAAAATACCCACATTGCTTTGTAGCTTATGATTTCATGCGTTGGAATAAAATATCTCTAATATTGTCTATCTTATTACTTATATTTTCAATAATCAGTATATATAAAAAAGGATTTAATTTAAGTATGGATTTCACTGGCGGTACAGTGATAGAAATTCAATTAGAAAAACCAGTTGATTTGTCATTATTACGGAAAGTGTTTATAAATTCTGAATTTACAACATATAAATTAAAAAAAATCGGATATCTAGATATCATCCTAAATTTATCAAATCATAATAACTATTCAGAAGAAGAAATAGGCAATAAAATATTATCTATAATTAATAAAGTTACTTCTCAAAGAACTTACATAAAACGTATAGAGTTGATTGGGCCTAGTATCGGTCCAGATATATCACAATCAGGAATAGCAGCTTTGCTAATAGCATTATTTTGTATTTTGATATATGTTGGAATACGCTTTGAATGGCATTTAGCTATGGGAGTAGTATTATCACTTATACATGATATAATTATAACATTAGGTATTGTTTCGTACTTTCATCTAGAAATAGATTTAACTATTATAGCATCTTTGATGTCAATCATAGGATATTCTCTTAATGATAGTATTGTAGTATCCGATCGTATCAGAGAGAACTTTAGGAGAATATGTTGTACTACTCCTTATGAAATAATAAATATTTCATTAACCCAAGTTTCTGAGCGTACTCTTATAACCTCTTTTACCAATTTGGTTGTGATCTTAATTTTGTTAGTTTTAGGAGGAGAATTATTACAAGGATTTGCATTAATTATGTTGATTGGTATTTCAATTGGTACATTATCTTCTATTTGTGTAGCATCATCTATAGCATTAATTTTGGGACTGAAGCATGAATGTTCGGTCGTAAATAAAACCAAAAAACAAGACAACGATTATCCTTTTATATATTTTTAAATATGAGATAATTTAAAAAATAAATTAAAATAATTCATTATATTAAAATCGCATTTTTGATGCTTTTTTTTGATAATATATAAAATATTTTAGGCGTTAATCATGGCATAATATTAATAGCTTTATATTTATAATAGATTTCATAAACTCAAGAAAGGAAGAACTGAAACTATTTAGGATTAAAACATGTTAGATGAAGTATATATGTCAAGAGCTTTAGAGTTAGCTAAACGCGGTCGTTTTACTACTTCACCAAATCCCAATGTGGGGTGTGTAATTGTGAAAAACAATCATATTATTGGTGAAGGTTGGCATCAAAGAGCTGGAGAAGATCACGCAGAAATAAATGCCTTAAAAAAAATAACCGTAAATAAACAAGCTGAAGGAGCTACAGTATATGTTACTTTAGAACCATGTAGTCATTTTGGTAAAGTTCCACCCTGTTGTAATGCATTGATTAATGCGGGTATAAAACGTGTTGTAGCTGCTATGACAGATCCTAATCCACGCGTAAATGGTCGTGGCTTTCATCTTCTTAAACAAGCGGGTATTGAAGTTAAACAGGGATTGATGATAAATCAAGCAAAAATGCTTAATCGTGGTTTTATTAAGAGAATGAAGACTGGTCTTCCATTTATCCGATTAAAATTAGCTATGTCTATTGATGGTAGGACAGCTATGCAAACTGGAGAAAGCAAATGGATTACTTCTGTAACCTCTCGTCGTGATGTACAAGTAATGCGCGCTGAAAGTTCTGCACTACTGAGTAGTGGTATGACCATTCAAACAGATAATCCTTCTTTAACAGTACGATGGAAAGAATTAGATGAGGAAAATAAAAAATTCCTTTCAGAATCCACATTAAGACAACCTACACGAATTATAATAGATAGTAAAAATCTAGTTACACCGGAACATCATATAATTAATCAACCAGGAGAAACTTGGTTAATTCGCCATATATTTGATAATAATAAATGGCATAATAAAGTTAAACAAATAATTGCACCATTAAAAGATGGAAAAATAGATATTACATCACTTATAAACATATTGGGAAATCTTGAAATTAATGATATTTTGGTTGAAGCCGGAGCAAAGTTAAGTGGTTCTTTTATTAAAGCTCATGCTGTAGATGAAATAATAATTTATATAGCACCTAAAATATTAGGTACTACAGCTCGTGGATTATGTGAATTAAATCATTTAACTGAATTAAAAGATGCTTTTAAGTTCAAATTTACTGATATGAGTCAATTGGGAAAAGATATACGTTTAACTTTATTACCTGATAATGATTAAAAATATTATTATAATCCAACACTTTAAACAACACTTTTGAGAGATAAATATGAAAGTTATTAAAGCTAATATTCTTGCACCTGATGCTAATGTTGCTATTATTATTGCTAGATTCAACCATTTTATTAACAATAGTCTACTTGATGGAGCATTAGATGTATTGCAACGTGTCGGTCAAGTAAGAGATTCAAATATTACAGTTATATGGGTTCCTGGAGCATATGAGTTACCTTTAATAGCTAATGTATTAAGCAAATCTAATAAATATGACGGTATTATTGCTTTAGGAACAATAATGCGTGGAAGCACTGCTCATTTTGAGCATCTAGCTAGTGAAGTTAGTAAAGGAATCAGCGATGTAACTATTAATAGTTATATGCCTATAGCATTTGGTATATTAACTACTGATAATATAGAACAAGCAATTGAAAGAGCAGGAAGTAAAGCAGGAAATAAAGGGGCGGAAGCTGCTTTAACCATACTTGAAATGATTAATATATTAAAAGCTCTCTAAATTCAACAAATAAGAGGGATGTTGTGAAAATTTCGGCTCGTCATAATGCAAGAGAATTGGCTGTTCAAGCAATATACTCCTGGCAGTTATCAAATAATAATATTGGTGAGATAGAAGATCATTTTTTAAGCGAAAATAATACATCAGATATTGATATAAATTATTTTAAAGAATTGTTAGTTGGAGTTATAAGTAATAGAAATGATTTAGATAATCTCATGAAACCTTATTTATCACGTCAGCTAAAACATGTAGGTCAAATTGAAAAAGCTATTTTACGTCTATCTTTATTTGAATTAAATTCTCGAAGAGATATACCATATAGAGTGGTTATCAATGAAGGTATTGAATTAGCAAAAACATTTGCCGCTAAAGACAGTTATAAATTTGTTAATAGCATATTAGATAAAGTAGCTTTTTTTCTTAGATATAAGAAATATTAAATTATCTTTGTAATAATAGGTCTTATTAAATAAGATGCTATATATTATATTAATAAATAAATTTATCATGTAACTTCCCGAAATATCAACATAGATCATCATAACAGTATTATATAGGAAGAATTTATCAGTATAAATGTTATTTTAAAAGGTATGCCAATAATTGGTTAGCAGTACATTTTATATTTTTATTTAGAATACTAGATATATGTAAACCGGTACCAATTGATTTAGTATATAAAAATATGATATCATGTCAGATGATATTACTGCAGTTATCATATATATGATATATTTAGATATGGAATGCCAAAGTTTAATTTAGTTAAAAATAATATTAATTACACATGATTCGTATCGTTTGGTTACGTAATGACCTACGTATTAGAGATAATAAAGCTTTATATGCAGCATGTAGCGATTTAATAAGCGAAGTGCGAGTAGTATTTATTGCTACACCTAAACAATGGCAAAAACACCATATGTCTGCCTATCAATCCACCTTTATCTATAAAAATTTGATCAAAGTACAACAATCATTGGCTCAATGTGGAATTCCTTTTGTTTATCATGAATGTAATTATTTTGAGGATGCAATTATATGGTTAAAATATTATTGTAATAAAGAACAAGTAAAGGAACTTTTTTATAATTGTCAATATGAAATAAATGAACATAAAAGAGATCAAAAATTAAAAAAAATTTTAATGGGTCATGTAGTTTGTAAGAGTTTTCATGATTACACATTATTAGAACCAGGTAGTATATTAAATAATAATTCTGAAATGTATAAGATATACACTCCTTTTCGTAAAAAGGTTATAAATACGTTAAAAAAATCAAATGTTTTTTCTCTACCATCACCTCAAAGATATTACCGTAATACTATTACAGTGAAACCGATTCCTAAATTTGATTATCCATTTAACGAAAGTTCTCAAGAATTTCCATTGGGAGAAGAATCTGCATTAAATCTGTTAGAGATTTTCTGTTCAACTAAAATAACATCTTATGCTACTCAAACAAATTTACCTAGTTTATATAGTACTAGCTACTTATCTCCATATTTAGCAGTCGGTATTATTTCACCCAGACAATGTTTAAATACATTATTGAATCACTATCCTAATTTATTAGAAAATAATATAGCTGTTAGTTGGTTTAATCAATTAATTTGGCGAGAATTCTATAATCATACGTTAGCTAAATATCCTTTTTTATGTATGGGTAAACCTTATATTGATTGGACTAATAATATTGTTTGGAACACTGATGAAGAACATTTAATAGCCTGGCAAAACGGATATACTGGTTATCCGATTATTGATGCTGGAATGCGTCAATTAAATTCTACCGGATGGATGCATAATCGTATTCGAATGATTACTGCAAGCTTTTTAGTAAAAGATCTATTAATTGATTGGCGAATAGGTGAAAAGTATTTTATGTTACATTTATTAGATGGTAATTTAGCATTAAATAATGGAAACTGGCAATGGATTTCTTCTACAGGAAACAATTCATGGCCTTATTTTAGAAGTTTTAATCCTACTACTCAAGGTAAAAAAATTGATCCTAATGGAGATTTTATACGTAAATGGTTACCTGAACTTAATGAAGTCCCATCAAAGTATATACATAATCCACATGATTGGGCACAACATAGTAAGTATAAAATAGACTATCCCTTACCTATTATAGATCATAATGAAGCTCGTCAAAAGATGTTAATGGCTTTTAAAAAAGCTAAAAAATGTTCAAAAAGAATCTTTTCAACATAAAAACTATTTATCAAGTAAATATCACTTTTAGACTTCAAAAAAATATAATATAAATATTTATTTTATTTAATATCTTATTATTCAAAACAGATTTTCTCATTTTGACGATGTTTTGTAAAATAGCCCATTAGTAAACACATAATAAATACTATTAAATAAAGAATATTAGATGTAATTAAAGCATTATGTATTCCTGATTTAGCTACAATTGGACTGGTAACAATAAAAGTTAACATAGTACCCACTGTTCCACAAGTCAAAATACAGTTGATTAACTTTGGAGATGGCTGTTTGGTTTGTAATGATCCAAGAGTAATAATTAGAGTATAGATGGCACTAGAACTAAAACCTAGAGTAACCATTAACCAGAGTAACATATTAGTTGAATTAGTACTAATACACCACCGCATAATGAACGTGGAAAGACCAGTTAATACTACAAGAACACGATGCAAATCACAAAACTTCAATAAAAAACTAAAAAACCACATACCAAACATATAAGACAACCAGAAATTTCCTACTAATTTACCAGCATATAATATATTCATTTTCATATTTTCAGTAGCATATGTTGGTATCCAAGAGATAAATGATAACTGACCAAGTATATAACAAAGTGCAGATATGGAAAGTATAAAAACCCCTATACCCCATTTTTCTTTTTTCATATTACCGATTTCCGTTATTTTATGTATAACTGGAAATTCAATAATAAGAGATAATAAAAAAATTGATATATAAATTATTCCAATAGTACAGTAAACCCAATACCATGAGATATTATGAATTAAAAATTTCCCTGTAATGATGGGAAAAAGTACACCTGACATACTAAAAAATGAATCAGTAAACAGTAACCTCGGCCCACGCTGTTTTCCGTGATAAAGATGTGTAATTAAGTATGTCCCTATAGACATAGTAATTCCACTAATTATTCCTAGGATGAGCATACAAACTGAAAATACCATCAAATTATGATATTTGATTAATCCAGTTAATGCCAATATCATAAGAAAAAAACCAAAAATTAGTTGGCTTTTTAGGGGAATAATTTCCATGAGCCAGGCATTTAAAAAAATTGCTATTAAAATACCTGCATTAAGAAAAGTAAAGATGAAACTAATATTTGAGATAGGTAATGCAAAATATTGTGCTATATTCTTTATTAACATCCCAGTAACTATTACTAATGCACCCGTTAAAGCATAAGAAAGCCAACTAATCCAAGTCAGACATATGCGATTAAAATTAGTCATTGTGATAACCCAATTAAAAATAAATAATATTTATATGTAATTATTATAGAAGTATTTTATTATTATACAAATAAATATCATTTAAATAAAAAGAAATTGATAGTATCATAAAATCACTAATTCTTCAAACAATGTAATTATCAAATAATTATTTGATAATAAATTAGGTTTATTTAAGGGAATATTAATGTTATTACTTATTGATAATTATGACTCTTTTACTTGGAACATTTATCAATATTTTTGTGAATTGGGAGAAAAAGTTAATGTAGTTCGTAACAATGCTATTTCTTTAGAAGAAATAGAGAAATTATCTATAGATTATTTAGTAATTTCACCAGGTCCTGGAAATCCTGATTCTTCAGGTATTTCACTAGCTGCTATTCATTATTTTGCAGGACGTTTACCTATTTTAGGTATTTGCTTAGGACATCAAGTAATTGCGCAAGCCTATGGTGCACGTATTATATGTTCAAGTTACATGATGCATGGTAAGACTTCTAGTGTGACACACAATAACACCGGTGTTTTCTATAATTTAAATAATCCATTAACTGTGACACGATATAATTCATTAATCATAGATTTTAATTCATTACCTGATTGTTTTGAATTAACCGCATGGAGTAAAACTAATGAAGTATGTGAAATTATGGGCATTCGCCATAAAACACTAGCTATAGAAGGCATACAGTTTCATCCAGAAAGTATATTAAGTGAACAAGGACATCAATTATTTAAAAATTTTCTTAAATAATGCTTCATATGATTTATGATTATTAAATGTTTTTATTGATAAATATAAATCATAACAAATATAATGAAATTTATAGATCTTAATCTTGCTTTAAGATATTTATTCATGATATAATTATAAATTAAATTTGTTGCTCTATAATAGAATGCCTATAATGGGCGCTATAGATATATCATATGTATGACTTTAGTAAATTATTGAGACGGCTATACAATTAAAATTAGAAATGTAAAATATGATCTCTATCACTTAAATAAGTAGAATAATGCGTTATACATTATTAGTTACAGGACCCGCTTATGGCTCACAACAAGCTAGTAGCGCCTTATTGTTTGCAAAGAAGTTAATAGAATTAAAACAGGACCTAAAAAATATTTTTTTTTACCGTGAAGGAGTTTTAAATGCTAATAAATTTATTACACCCGCTAGTGATGAATATGATATGGTGAGGGAATGGCAATATTTACATAATACATTTTCTGTAAAATTACAAATATGTATATCTGCAGCATTGAGGCGAGGTATTGTTGATATGCGCGGTAACACACCATGTCACATTAGTAATTTACAAGGCGGTTTTGAACTTACTGGAATTAGTGATTTAACTGAGGCAATCATTCATTGTGATAGATTGATACAATTTTGAACGATATTGCTTTTGTTTTTACGCATGCTCCTCATGGTAGTAGTTCAGGTAGAGAAGGTCTTGATTTAGTATTAGCATCAGCTAATTTTGTAAAAAAAATTGCTTTATTTTTTATAGGAGATGGAGTTTTACAATTAGTATGTTTCCAAAAACCTGAAAAAATACTGGCTCGTAATTATATAGTGTCTTTTGGTATATTACCGCTTTATGATGTTAAGCATTACTATGCCTGTTATGAATCTGTCAAGGAAAGAGGATTACAAATTCATGAACCAAGAATCCTCAGCGTGGAAATTATACCATCAAAAAAAATACGATTAATTTTACATACATTTAGTACCATTATTACTTTTTGAAAAAATTTTTATGTTACATACTTTAATGAATTCTCCTTGGTATAGCGATCTTGATACAATCATTAGAATGGTTAATTATGATGATGATTTTGTATTATTTCAAGATGGGGTTATTGGAGCAATAAAAGACAGTATTATGCAAAAAAAGCTTCTTTCTATCCCAACAACTATTTGGGTGTTACAAGAAGATTTAGAAGCACGGGGTTTATCGAAAAAAATATCAGTAAATTTTCATTTATTAGACTATACTGGTTTCGTTAAATTAACTATGAAACATAGTCAACAAATAGCTTGGTAATTCAAGATACTTAATATTGACATATTTTTACAAATCAGAAATTTATATGTCCCTAGATTAACTACTGAGTATTATTTATTAAAAATTATATAGCATAATCAGGAGATATTTCAATGTCAACAATTAATCAGTTAGTTCGCAAATCTCGAGTACGTAAAATGATAAAAAGCAATGTTTCAGCTTTAACCGCATGTCCTCAAAAACGAGGTGTATGCACTCGTGTATATACAACTACTCCTAAAAAACCCAATTCAGCATTACGTAAAGTATGTCGTGTTCGTTTAACAAATGGTGTAGAAGTAACTTCTTATATAGGAGGAGAAGGACACAATTTACAAGAACATTCTGTTGTACTTATTCGCGGAGGTCGAGTTAAAGATCTACCAGGTGTACGCTATCATACTATTCGTGGAGCACTTGATTGTTCGGGTGTCAAAGACCGCAAAAAAGGGCGTTCGAAATATGGAGTGAAAAAACCCAAATCTTAATTTTTATTTTTAAAAATTAAATATTCCAGAAATTAGTAAAAATAATGGAGCATTTATAAATATGCCACGTCGTCATATCGTTGGTCAACGTAAAATTTTACCAGACCCTAAATTTGAATCTAAGTTATTAGCTAAATTTATTAATATACTTATGGTAAGTGGAAAAAAATCAATTTCTGAACTAATAGTTTATCAAGCATTGGATATACTAGCTAAACGTTTGGAAAAACCACCATTAGAAGCTTTTGAAAAAGCCATTGAGAATGTACAACCTTCTGTTGAAGTAAAATCTCGCCGTGTTGGAGGTTCCACTTATCAAGTACCAGTGGAAGTACGTTTAATACGCCGTAATACATTAGCTATGCGTTGGATTGTGGAAGCTGCGAGAAAACGTGGTGATAAATCTATGTCATTACGATTAGCAAACGAACTTTATGAAGCTAATAGTAATAAAGGCAATGCAGTAAAAAAACGTGAGGATGTACATCGTACAGCAGAAGCTAATAAAGCTTTTGCTCATTATCGCTGGTAATCCATAAATTTATGATATTAAAATAGAAGTGATCATGTAAATATATTTACTTTAGGTATTTGATAATCTGAGGAATTAAATGGCTCGTACAACACCTATAATCCATTACCGCAATATTGGTATAAGTGCCCACATAGATGCTGGTAAAACTACTACTACTGAACGTATTCTTTTTTATACTGGTGTGAATCATAAAATTGGTGAAGTTCATGATGGAGCGGCCACTATGGATTGGATGGCTCAAGAACAAGAACGTGGTATTACCATTACGTCTGCAGCTACTACTACTTTTTGGTCAGGAATGGCTAATCAATTCGAACCTCATCGCATTAATATCATTGATACCCCAGGACACGTTGATTTTACTATTGAAGTAGAACGTTCCATGCGTATTCTTGATGGTGCAGTAATGATTTATTGTGCGGTGGGTGGTGTGCAACCTCAATCTGAAACAGTATGGCGTCAAGCTAGTAAATATAAAGTTCCACGTATTGCATTTATCAATAAAATGGATCGTATAGGAGCAAATTTTTTAAAAGTAGTTGATCAACTTAAAAAACGTTTAGGAGCAAATCCCGTACCACTCCAATTAGCTATTGGAGCAGAAGCTAATTTTAGCGGTATTATTGACTTAATCAAAATGAAAGCCATACAGTGGAATGATTTAGATCAAGGAATTAGCTTTTCTTATGCAACAATACCTACAGAACTATTAAATTTAGCGGATAAATGGCGGCAAAATTTAATAGAATCAGCAGCAGAATCTTCCGAAGAACTTATGGAAAAGTATCTTAATGGTGAAGAACTAACCGAATTAGAAATTAAAAAAGGTTTACGAGAGCGTGTATTAAAGAATGAAATTCTTTTGATAACTTGTGGTTCTGCTTTTAAAAATAAAGGAGTACAGGCAATGCTAGATGCTATAATTGAATATTTGCCAGCTCCTACAGATATACCAGCAATTAAAGGTGTTTTGGATGATAACAAGACTCCAGCACAGCGTTATTCTGATGATAAACAACCATTTTCTGCTTTAGCTTTTAAAATTGCAAATGATCCATTTGTTGGTAATTTAACTTTTTTTCGTGTTTATTCAGGAGTAGTTAGTTGTGGAGATACTGTATTAAATTCTATAAAATCTCAGCGTGAAAGGTTTGGTCGTATAGTACAAATGCATGCTAATAAAAGAGAAGAAATCAAAGAAGTACGTGCGGGAGATATTGCTGCGGTAATAGGACTCAAAGATGTTATTACAGGTGATACGCTATGTGATCCACATCATCCTATTATTTTAGAACATATGGAATTCCCTGAACCAGTTATATCTATTGCTGTAGAACCAAAAACTAAAATAGATCAAGAAAAAATGAGTGTAGCTCTAAATAGATTAGCAAAAGAAGATCCATCATTTCGTGTATGGACTGATAAAGAATCTAATCAAACTATCATTTCCGGCATGGGAGAATTACATTTAGATATTATTGTTGATCGTATGAAACGGGAATTTAATGTTGAGGCCAATTTGGGTAAACCACAGGTTGCTTATCGGGAAACTATACTTCAGAAAGTAGAAAATATTGAAGGAAAATATATAAGGCAATCAGGTGGTAGAGGTCAATATGGTCATGTAGTAATTGATATCTATCCTCTTACACCAGGAAGTAAAGGATATGAGTTTATAAATGATATAAAAGGTGGTATTATTCCTGGAGAATATATTCCAGCTATTGATAAAGGTATACAAGAACAAATGAAATCAGGACCATTAGCAGGTTATCCGGTAGTAAATTTAGGGATACGTTTACACTTTGGTTCTTATCATGATGTAGATTCATCAGAATTAGCCTTCAAAGTAGCTGCATCTTTAGCGTTTAAAGAAGCTTTTAAAAAAGCCAAACCGGTTTTACTAGAGCCTATTATGAAAGTTGAAGTAGAAACTCCCGAAGAAAATCTAGGAGATGTTATAGGTGATCTTAATCGTCGCCGGGGGATAATTGAAGGTATGGATAATACAGCTAATAATATAACCATACGAGCTAAAGTACCATTATCAGAAATGTTTGGTTATGCAACAGATTTGCGTTCTCAAACGCAAGGACGTGCATCTTATTCTATGGAATTTATAAAATATTCAGAAGCTCCTAATAATATAGCTCAAATTGTTATCGAGAATCGTGGTAAATAAAGATTTATAAAAATATTTCATTAGTATAATTAAGCGTTGAGGACTATCATAATGGCAAAAGAGCAATTTAAACGTAAGAAACTGCATGTAAATGTGGGTACTATAGGACATGTAGATCACGGTAAAACCACATTAACTGCAGCAATAACAACTGTTCTATCCAAAAAATTTGGTGGACAGGCGCGTGCATTTGATCAAATTGATAACACCCCTGAAGAAAAAGCTCGTGGTATCACTATTAATACTTCTCATGTAGAATATGAAACATCTATTCGTCATTATGCTCATGTTGATTGCCCAGGACACGCTGATTATGTAAAAAATATGATTACTGGTGCAGCACAAATGGATGGTGCTATATTAGTTGTTGCTGCAACTGATGGTCCAATGCCGCAAACCCGCGAACATATATTACTAGCAAGACAAGTAGGTGTACCTCATATTATAGTCTATTTAAATAAATGTGATTTAGTAGATGATGAGGAATTACTGGAGTTAGTGGAAATGGAGGTGCGTGATTTATTATCACAGTATGATTTCCCTGGAGATACAGCTCCAATTATACGGGGTTCTGCTTTGAAAGCTTTAGAAGGTAATTTAGAATGGGAAGAAAAAATACTTGAATTAGCTAATTACTTAGACACTTACATTCCAGATCCTCTAAGAGCAATTGAAAAACCTTTCTTATTGCCTATTGAAGATGTTTTTTCAATATCAGGTCGTGGTACTGTAGTTACAGGTCGTGTGGAGCGTGGCATTATTAAAGTAGGTGATGAAGTTGAAATAGTAGGTATAAAAGATACTGTAAAATCTACTTGTACAGGAGTGGAAATGTTTCGTAAACTGCTTGATCAAGGACAAGCAGGAGAGAATGTAGGTATCTTACTGCGGGGGGTTAGAAGAGAAGACATTGAACGAGGTCAAGTATTAGCTAAACCAGGTTCTATTAAACCACATACAAAATTTGAATCAGAAGTTTATGTTCTTTCCAAAGAAGAAGGTGGACGTCATACACCCTTTTTTAAAGGTTATAGACCTCAATTTTATTTTAGAACTACAGATGTAACAGGTTCAATTGAGCTTCCAGAAGGGATTGAAATGGTGATGCCGGGAGATAATATTAAAATAGTTGTTACTCTTATTAATCCAATTGCTATGGATGAGGGATTACATTTCGCGATCCGTGAAGGTGGTCGCACTGTAGGAGCAGGTGTTGTTTCTAAAATTATTGCTTAAGTATAATATAGGTTGTACTATATAATTTATATTGTATACTTGTACAAGTAATATAATTAAGATTGTTTTGATATAAAAATCAAATTATTAGGAATATTTATAGAAATATTTCTTATCGTCTATATTGGTAATTTAGCTATTTGCGTATAAAAATCATACTTAATTATTTGATTAATCTCTTATGAATACCATAAAAAACATATATTTTACCTATAAAATTGAGAGCTATTATGTCAAACCAAAGAATACGTATTCGTTTAAAGGCTTTTGATCATCGTTTGATTGATCGTTCAACGTTAGAAATAGTAGAAACTGCCAAAAGTACAGGAGCACAGGTAAGAGGTCCAATTCCATTACCTACTCGTATAGAACGTTTTACTATTCTAATTTCACCACATGCTAATAAAGATGCTCGTGATCAATATGAGTTACGTACTCATAAACGTCTCATAGATATTGTAGAACCTACTGAAAAAACAGTAGATGCTCTGATGCGTCTTGATTTAGCGGCAGGTGTCGATGTACAAATCAGTTTAGGTTAATCACATACTTTACTAGTAATTGAGAGATCAAATTATGATTGGTTTAGTTGGTAAAAAAGTTGGTATGACTCATATATTTAACAATGAAGGAATTTCTATTCCTGTTACCGTAATAGAAATTAAAGAAAACCGTATTACTCAAATTAAAAATTTGAAAAAAAATGGGTATGAATCTATTCAAGTGACTACAGGTTTAAAAAAAGCGAGTCACATAAATAAAGCTCAAGCAGGTCACTTTGCTAAAGCTGGAGTTGAAGCAGGACAGGGATTATGGGAATTTCGGACTGATAGTGTAAAATATTCTATTGGACAAAGTATCAATATTAATATTTTTAGTAAAATAAAAAAAGTCGATATTACGGGTATATCTAAAGGAAAAGGTTTTGCAGGTACAGTTAAAAGATGGAACTTTAGTACTCAAGATTCAACACATGGTAATTCTTTATCTCATAGGGTACCAGGGTCTATTGGTCAAAATCAAACTCCGGGAAAGGTTTTTAAAGGTAAAAAAATGGCAGGTCAGTTAGGTAATGAAAGGGTAACTATTCAAAGTTTGGAAGTAATACAAATCGATATAGAGCGTAATTTCATTTTAGTTAAAGGCTCTGTTCCCGGTGTAATTGGTTGTAACTTAATTGTTAAGCCAGCCATTAAGAATTAGGGGTAAGTCATGGAATTAGTATTACAAGATGGGAAAAATTCGTTAACTGTTTCCCGTAAGATATTTGATTGTGATTTTAATAAATCTTTAGTACATCAGGTTATAATGGCTTACTCTACAAACGCGAGGCAAGGTACAAAAGCACAAAAAAATCGTGCAGAAGTTTCAGGTTCTAATAAAAAACCATGGCGTCAAAAGGGTACTGGACGTGCTCGTGCAGGATCAATTCAGAGTCCTCTATGGCGTTCTGGAGGAGTAACATTTGCTGCAAAATATCATAAGTATAACAAAAAAATTAATAAAAAAATGTACCGTAGTGCATTAAAAAGTATTTTTTCTGAATTAATCCGCCAAAAACGTTTAATAGTAGTAGAACAATTTTTTATAGAACAACCAAAAACAAAGACTTTATTAAATAAATTAAAAGAGATGCTATTAGATGAGGTACTAATTATTAGCAAAGAAATAGAGACAAATTTATATTTTGCTGCTCGTAATATATATAAAGTAGAAGTGATTAGAACGGTGAATATAAATCCAATAATCTTAATGGCGTTTAAGAATGTTCTAGTAAGTGTTAGTGTAATTAGACAAATAGAGGAAATGCTAACATGATCTATGTTAATGAAGAACGTTTTTTAAAAATATTACGTGTTCCTCATATATCTGAAAAAGTATCTATTCTTACGGAAAAAACTAATACACTTGCTCTAAAAGTAAGAAAAGATGCGACCAAGATAGAAATCTTTAATGCAGTTGAGGCATTATTTAAAGTAAAAGTGTTACATGTTAATACATTTATAGTAAAAGGTAAAATTAAACATTATAAAAAAAGAATAGGTCGTTGCAGTAATTGGAAAAAAGCTTATATAACTCTAAAAAAAGGTGAAGTTTTGAACTTCGTCGGCACATGTGAATAGACTGGAGGAAAATACTATGCCAATAATTAAATGTAATCCTACATCTTCAGGACGTCGTCATGTCATTAAGGTAGTTAATCCAGAGTTACACAAAGGCAAACCAGTGAGTTGTTTAATAACAAAAAAAAATAAATCTGGAGGCAGAAATAATCAAGGTCGTATCACTACTCGTCATATCGGTGGTGGTCATAAAAAAGCTTATCGTTTAATAGATTTTAAGAGAAATAAAGATAATATTCCTGCAATAGTTAAACATTTTGAATACGATCCTAATCGTTCTGCTAATATTGCTCTAATTGTATATAAAGATGGAAAAAAAAGTTATATTTTAGCTCCAAAAGGTTTAAAAATAGGCGATGAGATCATATCTGGAGTTAATGCTCAAATCAAAATAGGTAATACATTACCTATGTTTAATATTCCCCTAGGATCCACTGTACATAATATAGAAATAAAACCAGGTAAAGGAGGACAGATAGCTCGTTCCGCTGGAGCTTATGGACAAATTGTTGCAAGAGAAGGATCTTCTGTTACTATACGTTTACGCTCTAGTGAAATACGTAAGTTAGAAGCCACTTGTCGTGCAACAATAGGCGTCGTTGGTAATGCTGATCATATGCTACGCACTTTAGGTAAAGCTGGAGCAAAACGTTGGCGTGGTATTCGACCTACTGTTCGTGGTACTGCAATGAATCCAATTGATCATCCACATGGTGGTGGTGAAGGACGTAATTTTGGAAAACATCCAGTTACTCCTTGGGGCGTTCAAACTAAAGGAAAAAAAACGCGCAAAAATAAACGTACTGATAAATTTATTATACATCCTCGCAGTAAATAAAAATTATGAGGTAAGTCAAATGCCACGTTCTATTAGAAAGGGTCCTTTTATTGATCAACATTTATTAAAAAAAGTAGAAAAAGCAGTAGAAAATGGTGATAAAAAACCCTTGCGTACTTGGTCACGTCGTTCAACAATATTTCCAAAGATGATTGGCTTAACTATTGCTATCCATAATGGTCGTCAACATGTGCCTGTTTTTATTTCTGACGAAATGGTTGGTCATAAATTAGGTGAATTTGCTCCAACACGTACCTATCGGAGTCATAACCCTGATAAAAAGGTTAAACCGAAATAACTGGGAGGAAATAAGATGGAAACAATTGCGCAGCATCGTCATGCATGCTCTTCACCTCAAAAGGTGCGTCTAGTAACAAATTTAATACGAGGTAAAACAGTATCACAAGCTTTAAACGTTTTAACTTATACTAATAAAAAAGCAGCTATATTAGTTAAAAAGGTTTTAGAATCTGCTATTGCTAATGCTGAACACAATGATGGAGCTGATATTGATCATCTGAAAGTATCAAAAGTGTATGTTGATAATGGAGCTACTATGAAACGTATGATGCCTAGAGCAAAAGGTAGGGCAAATAGTATTTTAAAACGCACTAGTCATATTACCATAATTGTTTCAGATCATTGAAATATTGGAGATTATTAATGGGGCAGAAAGTACATCCTAATGGTATTAGATTAGGAATTGTTAAGTCATGGAATTCTACGTGGTTTGCTAATAAAAAAGAATTTGCAGATGTTTTAGAAAATGATTATAAGGTGCGTCAATTCCTTATGAAAAGTTTAGCTAAAGCCGCTATATCGAAAATTATAATAGAACGTCCTGCTAAAAGCATAAAAGTTACCATTCACACAGCAAGACCAGGTATTGTTATTGGCAAAAAAGGAGAAGATATAGAAGAATTACGCTTAATGGTTTCTAAAATTGCTGGAGTGCCAACTCAAATTAATATATCTGAGGTTAGTCATCCAGAATTAGATGCGAAATTAGTTAGTGATAGTATATGTTCTCAATTAGAACGCAGAATAATTTTTCGTCGTGCAATGAAAAGGGCCGTCCAAAATGCTATGCGCATGGGAGCAAAAGGAATTAAAGTTGAAGTCAGTGGTAGATTAGGAGGTACTGAAATCGCAAGATCGGAATGGTATAGAGAAGGACGTGTTCCTTTACATACATTACGTGCAGATATTGATTATAATATCTCAGAAGCACATACAACATATGGTGTAATAGGTGTCAAAGTTTGGATTTTCAAGGGAGAAATTTTAGGTGGCATAGCAAATGCTAATTACGTTGAGAATAAATCTCATAAAAAAACATCACGTAAAACTCGTAATTTAAGTAAGAGGAGTAGATAATGCTACAACCAAAGCGTACTAAATTTCGTAAAATGCAAAAAGGTCGTAATAGAGGTTTAGCATCTGGTACGGAAATAAGTTTCGGTACCTTTGGATTAAAAGCAATTGATAGAGGTCGTCTAACTTCTAAACAAATTGAATCAGCTCGTCGAACTCTGACGCGTGCAATTAAACGTCAGGGTAAGATTTGGATCCGTATATTTCCTGACAAACCAATTACTCAAAAACCTCTAGAAGTAAGGATGGGAAAAGGAAAAGGTAATGTCGAATATTGGGTAGCAATGATTAAGCCAGGTAAGATATTATATGAGATGGATAGTGTATCTGAAGAAATAGCGCGTAGAGCATTTAAGTTAGCAGCTGCGAAATTATCTATTAAAACTACATTCGTAACTAAAATGGTGATGTAATGAAAATAAATGAGCTCCGTAAAAAAAATGTAAAAGATCTTAGAAAAGAAGCTATTGATTTACTCCGTGAACAATTTAATCTACGTATGCAGTCAGTATCTACTAAAAAAATCCCTAGTCATAAGTGGAAACAAATTTCGCGTCATATAGCTCGTATCAAAACTTTAGTGATTAAAAAAAATAGAGGTAAATCTAATGACGGATCAAAGCAGTCTGCTACAAGGTCGCGTAATAAGTAATAAAATGGAAAAATCTGCGGTTATTACTGTTAAGCGTTTAGTAAAACATCCAATATACGGAAAATATATCAAACGTACAACTAAATTACATATTCATGATGAAAAAAACATTTGTAGAATTGGTGATTTAATTGAAATTAAACAATGTCGTCCTCTCTCTAAGAAAAAATCTTGGACTTTAGTCCGAGTTGTCGAACAAAAGGTTTTTTGATAATTATCATACAATATTTTTCACTTTAAAAAAATAATGATACACTATCATTATGTCTAATTATATGGAGAATGATTATGATTCAAGAACAAACTGTATTAAATGTAGCAGATAATTCAGGTGCACGTACTGTACAATGTATAAAAGTGTTGGGCGGTTCTAAACGTCGTTATGCAAAAATTGGTGATATTATTAAGGTGGCTATAAAAGAAGCTATTCCAAGGGGTAAGGTAAAAAAAGGAGATGTCCTTAAAGCTGTAGTTGTCCGTAGTAAAAAAGGAATTCGTCGTTTAGATGGTTCCGTTATTCGTTTTGATAATAATGCATGTGTTGTTTTAAACAACACTCTTCAACCAATTGGAACACGTATTTTTGGTTCAGTTACTCGTGAATTACGGACAGATAAATTTATGAAAATTATTTCTTTAGCACCAGAAGTACTTTGAGAGGTACACAAATGGCAGCAAAAATACGTCGAAATGACTATGTCATCGTGCTTGTTGGTAACGATAAAGGTAAATGTGGTAAAGTTACAAATATTTTAGCTTCTAATATGGTTATTGTAGAAGGTATTAACTGGGTAAAAAAACATCAAAAACCAGTTCCATCTACTAATCAGCCGGGGGGTATTTATAAAAAGGAAGGAGCTATTCATATTTCTAATATTGCTGTTTTTAATGTAGAAACCGGTAAAGCGGATCGAATAGGTTTTAGATTTGAAGATGGAAAAAAGGTACGTTTTTTTAAATCTAATAATAAAACTATAAATAACAAGATGAAGCAATAAAATGGCAAGACTCCATGAATATTATAAAAGTATAGTTGTTCCGAAACTAATGCAGGAACTTTGCTATCATTGTGTAATGCAAGTACCGAGATTAAAAAAAATTACTTTGAATATGGGTGTTGGTAAGGCAATTAATGATAAAAAACTATTGAATAATGCAATGGCAGATTTAGCAAGCATTTCTGGTCAAAAACCTATAATTACGACAGCGCATAAATCAATTGCTAGTTTTAAAATACGGAAAGGTTATCCTATTGGATGTAAAGTTACTTTACGTAGTGAACGAATGTGGGAATTTTTAGATCGTTTAATTATGATTGCGGTGCCTCGCATACGCGATTTTAGAGGCCTCTCTCCTAAATCTTTTGATGGTATGGGTAATTATAGTATGGGTGTACATGAACAAATTATTTTTCCAGAGATTGAGTACGATAAAGTGGACTGTATACGTGGATTAGATATTACTATTACTACTACAGCATTATCTGATGTAGAAGGGCGTGCATTATTAACTGCATTGAATTTTCCATTTCGTAGATAAAAAGGAATAAATATATGGCTAAACAATCTATGAAGGCACGTGAAGTAAAGCGTATAAGATTAGCAAATAAGTTTTTTAAAATACGCACTAAAATAAAAAAGCTTATTGTTGATCAAAGCGTTTCTGATGAAAAACGTTGGGATGCAGTATTAAAATTGCAAAAATTACCACGAGATTCCAGTCCTATACGTCAACGTAATCGTTGTCGTCAGACTGGCCGACCTCATGGATTTTTAAGAAAATTTGGTTTAAGTCGGATGAAGCTTCGTGAAGCAGTTATGCGCGGAGAAATACCTGGTCTAAAAAAAGCAAGTTGGTAATATTAATATAGTTTAGGAGTAATTGCTAATGAGTCTGCAAGATCCTATTGCTGATATGCTAACTAGAATACGCAATAGTCAAGCATCAAATAAGTTAATAGTACGTATTCCTTCTTCAAAAATGAAAGCTGCTATTGCTTTTATTTTAAAAGAAGAGGGATATATTGATAATTTTAATATTGAAGGAAATATAAAATCTGTTTTGGAATTAAAATTAAAATATTTTAAAGGAAAACCAGTTATAGAAAATATTGAACGAATAAGTCGTCCAGGATTACGCATATATAAGAGAAAAAATAAGTTACCTAAAATAATGGCGGGTATGGGAATCATTTTAGTTTCTACATGTAAAGGTGTAATGACAGACCGTTCCGCAAGACAATTGGGTCTTGGTGGAGAAATTATTTGCTCTGTAGCATAATAAATGGAGGAAAAATGTCTCGTGTTGCTAAAAAACCTATAGTGATTCCTAATAATGTCACAGTAAAAGTTGATAAGCAGCTGATTTTAATTAAGAGTAGAAATCAGGAATTAAAATATTCTATCAATCATACAGTTAAAGTAAATTATGATAATAATGTTTTAAGATGCCTACCCCATAATAATTACTTTAATAGATATGGATGGACACAAGCAGGTACAGTACGTTCTATTTTACAGGCTATGGTCATCGGAGTTACAGAAGGATTTATTAAGCAACTTCAGTTAATAGGGGTGGGTTATCGTGTTTCTTTAAAAGGTAATATGATTACGCTAACTGTTGGATTTTCTCATTCTATTAATTATCCATTACCTTCAGGGATAGTAGCAGAATGTCCATCTCCGACAGAAATTGTCCTTAAAGGAGCTGATAAGCAATTACTTGGTCAAGTTGCATCTGATTTACGTTCATACCGTCGTCCAGAACCCTATAAAGGCAAAGGTATTCGTTATGTTGATGAATTTGTGCGTACTAAAGAGGCGAAGAAAAAGTAATACTATGAATAAAAAAATAAATCGTATACGACGTGCCAGTCGTACACATCAAAAATTAAAAAGATTACGAACTGTACGTATAGTGGTACATCGTACACCTCGTCATATATATGCTCAAATAATTGATCCCAAGAATGCCCATGTTATAGTTGCTGCTTCTACTGTAGAAAAAAGTGTTGCTAAACAATTAAAATATACTGGAAATAAAGAAGCTGCTGCTATAGTAGGAAAACAACTAGCCTATCGTGCTCTTGAAAAAGGGGTGAAATATGTTTCTTTTGACCGCTCCGGGTTCCAATATCATGGTCGTATACAAGTACTAGCAGAAGCTGCTCGTAAAGCTGGTCTTCAGTTTTAAGATAGAGGTAAATATGGCACACTTAGAAAAACAATCAGGTGAAATTCAAGAAAAATTAGTAGCAGTAAATCGTGTTTCAAAAACGGTTAAGGGTGGACGGATTTTTTCTTTTACTGCTCTAACTGTAGTAGGTGATGGAAAAGGTCGTGTTGGTTTTGGTTATGGTAAAGCTCGAGAAGTTCCAGCAGCTATACAAAAAGCTATGGAAAAAGCTCGTAAGAATATGATCAAGATTGTTTTGACTAATGGTACACTTTATCATGCTGTTAAAGGAGATCATACTGGTTCTCAGATATTCATGCAACCAGCTTCCCAAGGAACAGGTATAATTGCTGGTGGTGCTATGCGTGCAGTGTTAGAAGTTGCTGGAGTACATAATGTACTTGCTAAAGCTTATGGATCTACTAATCCAATTAATATCGTACGTGCAACCATTGATGGTTTAAGTAAAATGAAATCTCCACAAATGATCGCCGCTAAATGTGGTAAATCTATCAAAGATATTTGGTGTGATTGTGATGATTAAGACGATTAAAATAACTCAAATTCGCAGTGCAATAGGTTGTAAACCTAAACATCGGGCCATTTTAATTGGTTTGGGTTTGCGTCGTATTAGACATACCGTAGAACGCATGGATACACCTGCTATACGTGGTATGGTTAAATTAATTTCGTATATGGTTGAAGTGAGGGAATAAACGTGCGTTTAAATACACTATCTCCTGTTAAGGGATCTAGACGCAAGGCTAAACGTTTAGGACGTGGAATTGGATCTGGATTAGGTAAAACATCTGGTCGCGGTCATAAAGGACAGAAGTCACGTTCTGGCTGTAAGATACGAAGAGGTTTTGAAGGTGGTCAAATGCCTCTGTATCGTCGTCTACCAAAATTTGGCTTTAAATCACTTACAAAAAAATTATCTGCAGAAATTAGATTATCGGAATTAAAAACAATTAAAAGTAACATTATTAATTTGAATACTTTAAAAAAGGCCAATATTATAGGTGTGCAAATTAAATTTGTGAAATTAATATTCTCTCGAGAATTTTCTACTCCGGTAACTGTAACAGGTATTAAAGTGACTAAAGGTGCACGCATGGCGATTGAAGCTGCCGGTGGTATAATTGAGGAATAAGTAATTGAGATGGCTAAAACTAGTCTTGATTCATTAAAGCATAGAGTATTATTTGTAATTACTGCTATCATTATATTTCGTATTGGATCTTATATTCCAATTCCAGGTATAAATACTACTGTACTTTCGAAATTACTTAACCAACAAAACGGTACTATAATTGACATGTTGAATATGTTTTCTGGAGGTGCTCTTAGCCGTGCTTCTATATTTGCATTAGGTATCATGCCATACATTTCAGCATCGGTTATAATACAATTGTTAAGTATTGTAAATCCAACTTTAGCTGATATAAAAAAAGATGGAGAAATCGGCCGACTGAAGATCAATCAGTATACCAGGTATAGTGCGCTGGCATTAGCAATATTACAGTCGGTAGGCATTACTACAGCTTTACCAAAAATAGCTGGAATAGATAATTTGATCTTTAATCATAATATGCAGTTTTATTTTATATCAGTAATGAGCTTAGTAACTGGTACTATTTTTTTAATGTGGTTAGGAGAACAACTAACTGATCATGGTATAGGAAATGGGATTTCTATACTTATTTTTACAGGTATTATAGCTAGTTTACCACCAGCAATTGGTCATACTCTTGAACGATCAAGACAAGGTGATTTACAATTTACCGAATTATTATTAATTGTAATATTGATATTTGCAATAATTTTTTTTGTAGTATTTGTTGAAAGAGGTCAACGTCGTATAATAGTACATTATGCTCATCGACAACAAGGTCGTCGACCATATTATCAACCAACCAGTCATTTACCATTGAAAATAAATATGGCTGGTGTTATTCCTGCAATTTTTGCTTCTAGCATTATTTTATTTCCTGCTACTATAGCATCTTGGTTTGGGAGAAGTATGAATAATTATTTACTAACACAAATTTCTCTTTATTTACAACCGGGACAATTAATTTACTTATTATTATACAGCACAGCTATTGTTTTCTTTTGTTTTTTCTATACAGTTTTAGTTTTTAATCCACGAGACACAGCAGATAATTTAAAAAAATCAGGAGCTTTTATACCAGGTATTAGGCCTGGAGAGAAAACTGCTCGATATATCGATACGATTATGACAAGATTAACTATGATTGGTGCAATTTATATTACCTTTATTTGTCTTGTTCCAGAAATTATGCGTCATGCTATGAAAGTACCTTTTTATTTTGGGGGAACATCATTATTAATAGTAGTTGTAGTTATTATAGATTTTATATCACAAATACAAACATTAATAATGTCTAGTAAGTATGAATCTGCATTAAAGAAAGCCAATTTGAAAGGATTTATTCATTAACTTATTATAATATAATTAATGCAATTAAGGAGAAAAAAATGAAAGTACGTACTTCTATCAAAAAACTATGCCGCAATTGTAAAATTATTTTTCGTCGTGGTATCGTACGTGTTATCTGCAGTACCGACCCAAAACATAAACAACGTCAAGGTTAATTGAATTATTTTTATAAAAAATAAACTATTTTATAGTAAATATCTATTAACATAGGTATCCTATTTACATAGTAATTAATATAATATTTAAATTAATAGGAGTTAATAGTGGCTCGTATAGCAGGTATAAATATTCCTGATAATAAACGTACTATTATTGCACTAACTGCCATTTATGGCATTGGGAAGAGTCGTTCTAAAACTATTTGCACTAAAATAGGTATTTCGGAAAATATTAAGGTAAATCAATTATCAGAAGCACAAATTGATAGTTTACGTGATATAGTAAGTAAATTAGTTGTAGAAGGTGATTTACGCAGAGAAATTAATGTGAATATAAAACGTCTCATGGATCTTAGTTGTTATAGAGGTATTCGTCACCGTAAGAGTCTTCCAGTACATGGTCAACGAACTAAAACGAATGCTCGTACAAGGAAAGGTCCACGTAAATTGATAAAAAAATAATTACGGTAAAAAAATGACAAAAACAGCAAATCGTATAAAGAAACGTACAAAGAAACAAATAGTAGATGGTATAGCACATATTCATGCATCTTTTAATAATACAATCGTGACTATTACAGATCGTCAAGGAAATTCATTAGGTTGGGCGACTGCTGGTGGTTCTGGGTTTCGTGGATCCCGTAAATCTACACCATTTGCTGCACAAGTAGCTGCTGAACGTTGTGCTGAAAGCGCTAAAGAACATGGTATTAAAAATTTAGAAGTTATGGTAAAAGGTCCGGGTCCAGGTCGTGAATCTACTATTCGTGCTTTAAATGCTGCAGGTTTCCGAATCACTAATATTACTGATGTGACACCGATTCCTCATAACGGTTGTCGTCCACCTAAAAAACGTCGAGTATAATATATCTAATTTCAATTTCATTAGGATATTAGGAGAAAATAATGGCGAAATATTCAGGACCTAAACTTAGGCTAAGTCGTCGTGAGGGCATAGATTTATTTTTGAAATCAGGAGTTCAAACAATTGATTCTAAGTGTAAAATTGATAAAATACCAGGACAGCATGGTATACGTAAAAATCGTATGTCAGAATATGGTATGCAATTACGCGAAAAACAAAAAGTTCGTCGACTATATGGTATATTAGAACGACAATTCCGGAATTATTATAAAAAAGCATCTCGTCTAAAAGGCAATACCGGAGAAAATCTTTTATCTTTACTAGAATCTCGTTTAGATAATGTAGTATATCGTATAGGTTTTGGATGTACTCGTGCAGAAGCACGTCAATTAGTCAATCATAGGTGTATTTTGATAAATAATCGTGCTGTAAATATACCTTCTTATCAAATATCTCCTCATGATATTATTAGTATTCAAGAAAAATCACAAAATCACCAGAGAATAAAAGTAGCTTTAGATTTAGCTGAACAACGTGAAAAACCTAGCTGGTTAGAGATTAATAGAAATAAAATGGAAGGTATTTGTAAGCGTAAACCGGAGCGAACCGATATATCAGCTGACATCAATGAGAACCTGATTGTCGAGTTTTACTCTAAGTAAACCTTAGTACTAACTAATAGTGAGGATATAATGCAGGGTTCTGTAATAGAGTTTCTTAAACCACGTTTAGTAGATATAGAACAAATAAGTTCAACACATGCAAAAGTAACTCTTGAGCCATTAGAACGTGGTTTCGGACATACTCTTGGTAATGCACTACGTCGTATTCTTCTTTCTTCTCTGCCAGGATATGCAGTAACTGAAGTTGAAATAGATGGCGTGCTTCATGAGTATAGTACCAAAGAAGGCGTTCAGGAAGATATATTAGAAATATTACTTAACCTTAAAAGTTTAGCAGTTAAGGTTGAAAATAAAGAAGAGGTAATTTTAACTTTACAAAAATCTGGTATTGGCCCTGTAACTGCTGCTGATATTAATCATAATACAGGTGTAGAGATTATTAAACCAGAACATGTTTTATGTCATCTGACTAGTGAGAATGCATCTATTAATATGCGCATTAAAGTACAAAGAGGTAGAGGATATGTTACTGCTTTAAGTAGAATTCATTTACAAGAAAATCGCCCTATTGGCCGTATTCTAATTGATGCATGTTATAGCCCTATAGATCGTATTTCTTACAATGTAGAATCAGCAAGGGTAGAAAAACGTACGGATTTAGATAAACTAATTATAGATATGGAAACAGATGGTACGATTGATCCTGAACAAGCTATTCGCTGCGCTGCTACTATTTTAGCTGAACAACTCGAATCCTTTGTTGATTTACGTAATATAAATAAAGTAGAAGTTAAAGAAGAAAAACCAGAGTTTGATCCCCTATTGATTTGTTCTGTTGATGATTTAGAATTGACAGTGCGTTCTGCTAATTGTCTAAAAGCAGAAGCAATTCATTATATCGGTGATTTAGTACAACGTACGGAACTAGAATTACTTAAAACTCCTAATCTGGGTAAGAAATCTCTTACTGAAATCAAAGATGTACTTGCTGCTAGAGGTCTTTCTTTAGGTATGCGTTTAGAAAATTGGCCACCAGCAATTATTATAGAATAGAGGAGTAACTAATTTTATGAATTTTATTGTAAAATAGGAGAATAAAACGTGCATCATCGTAAAAGTGGTCGTCAGCTAAATAGAAATAGTAGTCATCGCAAAGCTATGTTTCGTAATATGGCTAGCTCATTAGTACGCCATGAACTCATTAAAACCACTCTACCTAAAGCTAAAGAATTACGTAGGGTAATTGAACCTTTAATTACTCTTAGTAAAGTAGATAGTGTATCTCATCGTCGCTTAGCATTTTCTCGCCTTCGTAATAATGAAACTGTTTCAAAATTATTTAATGATCTGGGTCCAAGATTTTTAACCCGTCCTGGAGGATATACACAAATATTCAAATGTGGTTTTCGTAAAGGAGATAATGCTTCAATGGCATATATTAAACTAATTCAGCAATCAGTACATAAATAATCTTCAAGAAAATTACTTTCTTACATAAAGTAAAAAACCTATTAATAGGTTTTTTACTTTTACTCATATTCACCATTTATAATAATATCTTACCAGGCATAAAGTACTTCGATTGAGAGTTAAGTAAATCTTGTACATGCATTATTCTCTTATTTGCTGGTTGTACAATTTCTATATTTAAAATACCTTTTGTAGTCGCTATCTGAATACCGTCTTTATTTGTCAAAAGGATTTTTCCAGGAATATGATTTCCCCCCTCATTTAATACACTAGCTTTCCAAACTTTAATGATTTTATCATCATTTATAAAATAGCTAATTGGCCAAGGATTAAATGCACGAATAAATAATTCTAGTTGTACAGCAGATAGAGACCAATTTAACTTAGCTTCTTCTTTATTAATCTTATTAGCATAAGTGACATTATCTTTATCTTGTTTAATTGGCGATAATTGATTTCTTATTATTTTTATTAAAGTCATTTCTAACGCAGATATACCTAGAGAGATTAATTTTTCCGAAAGAGATAAACTTGTATCTCGAAATGTTATAGGACAAGCGTTTTGATAAAGAATATTACCCGTATCTAAACCATTATCCATTTGTATGATAGTTATACCTGTCTCACTATCACCAGAAGCTAAAGCTCTTTGGATAGGGGCCGCACCTCGCCAACGAGGTAATAATGAAGTATGAACATTTATACCTCCAAATCTAAGGTTATTTAAAATAATCTCTGGGATTATTAATCCATATGCTACTACCACCATAATATCAGCATTTAACTTTGCTACTGATTCTTGTACTTTTTCTGATTGCATAGTTGGTAGCTGGAATACAGGTATATGGTATTGTTCTGCTAAAATTTTAACAGGACTAGGTGTCATTTTTCTACCTCTTCCAGATGGCCGATTAGGTTTTGTAAAAACCCCTACTACTTGATGTTTTGAAAACAGTAAATGTTTTAGATAATGAGTAGAAAAATTAGAAGTTCCCGCAAAAATGATTTTTAAATAATTAGACAATTATTTACCCTCTAATAAAAATTATTCTGCATATTATAAACTTTAACAGAAGTTGAATTTACTAATTTTTTTTTCAATACGTTGACGCTTGAGAGGTGATAAATAGTCAATAAATAATTTACCATCTAAATGATCAATTTCATGTTGAATACATATAGCCAATAAACCATATGATTCTAACTCATATTTTTTTCCATCTCTGTCAAGAGCCTGTATTTTTATATATTCAGCACGTGAAACAAAATCACGAAAATTAGGAATAGAAAGACATCCTTCTTTAATTCTAGCATGACCACGTTTTTCCAAAACTTCAGGATTAATCATTACATATAGTGAATCACGATTTTCGGAAACATCAATAACGATAATACGTTGATTAATGTCTACTTGAGTAGCAGCTAAACCAATACCTTGTTCTGCATACATAGTTTCTGACATATCATCAATAAGGTATTGGATATGTTTATCAACATGCGTTACTAATTTAGCTATTCTACGCAAGCGATGATCAGGGAAGTGCAATATTTTTAATATTGACATAAACAACCACTATAGAATAAAATTAATGATTTATGATATATCAAAATATGCTTTACTAAATATTTTAATATGCTACACAATAATAATAAACTTATTAATAAATAATAATTTATCTAATATATAATAAAAAATATATTTCGTGCAATAAACTTAATGAAGTAATATAATTAGAATTATACATGATAAAAATACTGTCTATTTATTGATTAGTTATATTAAAAAATTGCAATAAATTGACATTTTAGCCTATCTAACAAAAGCAGTATTTGCACTTTGTTTTGATCTAGATAATGAAATAGCAGTAAATAACTGATTAAATATCAAGTAAATATCAGTAAACAAAGGATTGATTTTAATTTTATCATATTATATACAGTTAAAACATTATGTAAAAGAAAAAAACATATCTCGCATTCAAAAAAAGCACATTTTTTACTGTTGGTCAGGTCGTCCGGGGATTTTTGTAGTAGCTACACCAGATCCAACACTAAGTTGGCTAACAGACAAATTTCAATCACTTGCTATACGTGTTAGTAAACATCTATATGTGAAATTACTTTGTCGGATATTAAGTACTGTTTCATCAGTACTAAGACACACTAGTAGCCATCAAAATATTGCTGCCATACCATAATTAACTGGAGATATCCTTAGAAAAGGGTAGGAATAAATGAAAATATTTGCTGTATTTGGTAATCCAGTACACCATAGCAAATCACCACTCATTCATAGCTGTTTCTCTAAGCAAACTGGTATTTTTCATCCTTACGAAAGAGTAAGTGTACCTATATATGGATTTAAAAAAGCTGTTAATAATTTCTTTATGCAAGGTGGTAAAGGATTAAATATTACTGTACCCTTTAAGGAAGAAGCATGGCACTTAGCTCATGAACTTACTGAACGTGCTTACTTGGCAGGTGCGGTTAATACATTTAAATTAATTAATAATGAACATATATTAGGTGATAATACAGATGGTATAGGTTTATTAAGTGATTTAAAAAGGCTTAAAATGATAGATAAAAACTATAGAATATTATTATTAGGAGCAGGGGGAGCAGCACGAGGAGTTATATTACCATTGCTTTCCACCGGCGCAATCCTAACGATAACAAATCGTACTATATCCCGTGCTGAAACATTAGCAAATATATTTAAAATAAAGGGTAAAATTGATATTTGTGATTTTGATCAATTAGCTAAAAGACATTTTGATTTAGTTATCAATGCAACTTCAAGTGGAATCTGTGGAGAAAGTCCTTTATTGCCTGATACGACAATTAAATCAAATACACGATGTTATGATATGTTTTATAAATCGACTTTAACACCATTTTTAGAATGGAGTAATAAAAGAGGTGCATATATGCTGGCAGATGGTTTAGGAATGCTAGTAAATCAAGCTGCACATTCTTTTTATTTATGGCATGGTATAATGCCATCCGTTGAGCCAGTTATCAAATATTTTCAAAATAGATATTTATCATCCAAAAAAAACTCTGCAGAGAAACTCTCTTTTTCATAAGATTATTCAATAAATTATGAAAAATAATAAATAAAAACTTGACTAATAACTTAAAATAGATAAAGATAAATTATCTTTGAATAGGAAAATATTAATTTCTAAAAACTTATCAAGTAATTTATGTGGGTACTTATAGATTGATATTCAAGCTATAAAGAGATCAAATGTCTGTGAGATATAACGTATAATCAAATTATTTGTTATATGTTTTCGCACAGACATATGCCTTATCAAAAAAGTAAAGCATATTTCAAAAATTGAAGAGTTTGATCATGGCTCAGATTGAACGCTAGCGGCAAGCTTAACACATGCAAGTCGAACGGTAACAGAAAAAAGCTTGCTTTTTTGCTGACGAGTGGCGGACGGGTGAGTAATGTCTGGGGATCTACCTAATGGCGGGGGATAACTACTGGAAACGGTAGCTAATACCGCATAATGTTGTAAAACCAAAGTGGGGGACCTTATGGCCTCACACCATCAGATGAACCTAGATGGGATTAGCTTGTAGGTGGGGTAAAGGCTCACCTAGGCAACGATCCCTAGCTGGTCTGAGAGGATGACCAGCCACACTGGAACTGAGATACGGTCCAGACTCCTACGGGAGGCAGCAGTGGGGAATCTTGCACAATGGGCGCAAGCCTGATGCAGCTATGTCGCGTGTATGAAGAAGGCCTTAGGGTTGTAAAGTACTTTCAGCGGGGAAGAAGGATATGAGCCTAATATTCTCATATATTGACGTTACCCGCAGAAGAAGCACCGGCTAACTCCGTGCCAGCAGCCGCGGTAACACGGGGGGTGCGAGCGTTAATCGGAATTACTGGGCGTAAAGAGCACGTAGGTGGTTTATTAAGTCATATGTGAAATCCCTGGGCTTAACCTAGGAACTGCATGTGAAACTGATAAACTAGAGTTTCGTAGAGGGAGGTGGAATTCCAGGTGTAGCGGTGAAATGCGTAGATATCTGGAGGAATATCAGAGGCGAAGGCGACCTTCTGGACGAAAACTGACACTCAGGTGCGAAAGCGTGGGGAGCAAACAGGATTAGATACCCTGGTAGTCCACGCTGTAAACAATGTCGACTAAAAAACTGTAAGCTTGACTTGTGGTTTTTGTAGCTAACGCATTAAGTCGACCGCCTGGGGAGTACGGCCGCAAGGTTAAAACTCAAATGAATTGACGGGGGTCCGCACAAGCGGTGGAGCATGTGGTTTAATTCGATGCAACGCGAAAAACCTTACCTGGTCTTGACATCCAGAGAATTATATAGAGATATATAAGTGCCTTTCGGGGAACTCTGAGACAGGTGCTGCATGGCTGTCGTCAGCTCGTGTTGTGAAATGTTGGGTTAAGTCCCGCAACGAGCGCAACCCTTATCCTCTGTTGCCAGCGGCATGGCCGGGAACTCAGAGGAGACTGCCAGTATTAAACTGGAGGAAGGTGGGGATGACGTCAAGTCATCATGGCCCTTATGACCAGGGCTACACACGTGCTACAATGGTGTATACAAAGAGAAGCAATCTCGCAAGAGCAAGCAAAACTCAAAAAGTACATCGTAGTTCGGATTAGAGTCTGCAACTCGACTCTATGAAGTAGGAATCGCTAGTAATCGTGGATCAGAATGCCACGGTGAATACGTTCTCGGGCCTTGTACACACCGCCCGTCACACCATGGGAGTAAGTTGCAAAAGAAGTAGGTAGCTTAACCTTTATAGGAGGGCGCTTACCACTTTGTGATTTATGACTGGGGTGAAGTCGTAACAAGGTAACTGTAGGGGAACCTGTGGTTGGATTACCTCCTTAAATTTTAGAATACAATCTATTTAGTACTCACATAAATTACTTGATAAAAGTGATTTATGTTAATGGCAGTTCAGTAAAGAAATAAATAAGTTTTTAATTAAAGTATTTGGTTTAAAATACTATAATTAATTTATTTTTAATGTATTTATGTGTTCTTTAACAAATTGGAACAGGCTAATAAAATAATAAATTCTAAAGAAATACTATAAGAATTTAGTAATATTTTTATAAAACGTCTGTGGGTTGTGAAGTTAAGTAATTAAGCGTATATGGTGAATGCCTTGGCAGTCAGAGGCGATGAAGGACGTGCTAATCTGCGAAAAGCGTCGGTAAGGTGATATGAACCGCTATAACCGGCGATATCCGAATAGGGAAACCTGGTGTACAAAGATACATCATCACAACATAAATACATAGTGTTGTGAAGCAAACCGAAGGAACTGAAACATCTAAGTACTTCGAGGAAAAGAAATCAACCGAGATTCCCTTAGTAGTGGCGAGCGAAAGGGGAACAGCCCAGAGCCTTAATCAAAATATGAAGTAGTAGAACAATTTGGAAACATTGACGATACAGGGTGATAGTCCCGTATAATTAAACTTTATATATTGTGAGCTCAATGAGTAGGACGGGACACGTGATATCCTGTTTGAATAAAGGGGGACCATCCTCTAAGGCTAAATACTCCTGACTGACCGATAGTGAACTAGTACCGTGAGGGAAAGGTGAAAAGAACCCCGGCGAGGGGAGTGAAATAGAACCTGAAACCATATACGTACAAGCAGTAGAAGCACTTTTAAGTGTGACTGCGTACCTTTTGTATAATGGGTCAGCGAGTTATATTTTGCAGCAAGGTTAACTGAATAAGGGAGCCGTAGGGAAACCGAGTCTTAAATGGGCATTAAGTTGCAAGATATAGACCCGAAACCTGGTGATCTAGCCATGGGCAGGTTGAAGGTTGGATAATACCAACTGGAGGACCGAACCGACTAATGTTGAAAAATTAGCGGATGACCTGTGGTTAGGGGTGAAAGTCCAATCAAACCAGGAGATAGCTGGTTCTCCCCGAAAGCTATTTAGGTAGCGCCTCATGTATCATCTTCGGGGGTAGAGCACTGTTTCGCTTAGGGGGCTTTCCAAGCCTACCAACTCGATGCAAACTACGAATACCGAAGAATGTAATCATGGGAGACACACGGCGGGTGCTAACGTCCGTCGTGGAGAGGGAAACAACCCAGACCGCCAGCTAAGGTCCCTAAATCATAATTAAGTGGGAAACGATGTGGGTAGGCTTAGACAGCCAGGATGTTGGCTTAGAAGCAGCAATCATTTAAAGAAAGCGTAATAGCTCACTGGTCGAGTCAGCCTGCGCGGAAGATGTAACGGGGCTAAATTATGTACCGAAGCTGCGGCAACAACTTAAAAATTGTTGGGTAGGGGAGCGTTCTGTAAGCTTATGAAGGTAATTTAAAAAAATTACTGGAGGTATCAGAAGTGCGAATGCTGACATGAGTAACGATAAAGTAGGTGAAAAACCTACTCGCCGAAAAACTAAGGTTTCCTGTCCAACGTTAATCGGGGCAGGGTAAGTCGATTTCTAAGACGAGACCGCAAGGTGTAGTCGATGGTGAACAGGTTAATATTCCTGTACTTAGTATTACTGCCAAGGGGGGACGAAGAAGGCTATGTTAGCCAAGTGACGGTTTATCTTGGTTTAAACATGTAGATTGACTTTTTAGGTAAATCCGAAAAGTTAAAATTGAGGTGTGATAACAAAGTACTCAGGTACCTAAGTAACAAATGCCACACTTCCAAGAAAAGCCTCTAAGCTATAGGTAATACTAAATCGTACCTCAAACCGACACAGGTAGTAAAGTAGAGAATACTCAGGCGCTTGAGAGAACTCGGGTGAAGGAACTAGGCAAAATAGTGCCGTAACTTCGGGAGAAGGCACACTAATATTAGGTGAAAGGATTAACTCCCAGAGCTGAGATTAGTCTAAGATACCAGCTGGCTGCAACTGTTTATTAAAAACATAGCACTGTGCAAACACGAAAGTGGACGTATACGGTGTGATGCCTGCCCGGTGCCGGAAGGTTAATTGATGGAGTTATCGAAAGAAAAGCTCCTGATCGAAGCCCCGGTAAACGGCGGCCGTAACTATAACGGTCCTAAGGTAGCGAAATTCCTTGTCGGGTAAGTTCCGACCTGCACGAATGGCGTAATGATGGCCAGGCTGTCTCCACCCGAGACTCAGTGAAATTGAAATCGCTGTGAAGATGCAGTGTACCCGCGGCAAGACGGAAAGACCCCGTGAACCTTTACTATAGCTTGGCAATGAATATTGAATCTTGATGTGTAGGATAGGTGGGAGACTAAGAAATGTGGACGCTAGTTTACATGGAGTCAACCTTGAAATACCACCCTTTGATATTCAATATTCTAACGTAATTCCGTAATCCGGAATGCGGACATTGTCTGGTGGGTAGTTTGACTGGGGCGGTCTCCTCCCAAAGAGTAACGGAGGAGTACAAAGGTCAGCTAATCACGGTCGGATATCGTGAGGTTAGTGCAAAGGCATAAGCTGGCTTAACTGTGAGCGTGACAACGCGAACAGATGCGAAAGCAGGTCTTAGTGATCCGGTGGTTCTGCATGGAAGGGCCATCGCTCAACGAATAAAAGGTACTCCGGGGATAACAGGCTAATACCGCCCAAGAGTTCATATCGACGGCGGTGTTTGGCACCTCGATGTCGGCTCATCACATCCTGGGGCTGTAGTAGGTCCCAAGGGTATGGCTGTTCGCCATTTAAAGTGGTACGCGAGCTGGGTTTAGAACGTCGTGAGACAGTTCGGTCCCTATCTGCCGTGGGCGTTGGAAAATTGAAGGGGGTTGCTTCTAGTACGAGAGGACCGAAGTGAACGTACCTCTGGTGTTCGGGTTGTCATGCCAATGGCATTGCCCGGTAGCTAAGTACGGAAAAGATAAGTGCTGAAAGCATCTAAGCACGAAACTTGCCCTAAGATGAGTTTTCCCTGAGGTTATTATACCTCCTAAAGGGACGTTGAAGACAACGACGTTGATAGGCTGGATGTGTAAGCATAGTGATGTGTTGAGCTAACCAGTACTAATGACCCGTGAGACTTAACTTCACAACACTAGAGACGTGTTATAAAATATTTAGCTTGTACCAATTAATTATCTATGATATAAATTATTTAATAAAGGTTACCTGGTAGTAATTAGTACGGTAGAACCACCTGATTCCATTCCAAACTCAGAAGTAAAATGTAGTTACGCCGATGGTAGTGTAGGGTCTACCACATATGACATTAGGAAATTACCATATTTTGCTATAATCATATATTATATCTAAATTAATAATTTTTGCCTTGAAAAACATTTAATTTAGTGTAATAATCTTTATTAATATTATTACATCTCTCCATGAGATTTGGAGATAATTAGTTTATAATGAAATAAAGAGGGAAGTTTTTAATATAAAAAAACTAAGGATTTTATATGAATAAAATTCCTATGACTCTCAGAGGAGCGGAAAAATTATATCAAGAATTGTACAAATTGAAGAATGTGAAACGCCCTCTTATTATTGCTTCTATCGCAAAAGCACGTGAACATGGAGATCTTAAAGAAAATTCTGAATATCATGCAGCACGTGAAGAACAAGGCTTTTGTGAAGGGCGAATTAAAGATATAGAAAATAAACTTTCTAATGCTCAAATTATTGATGTTACTAAAATTTCTAATAATGGCAAAGTCATTTTTGGAGCTACCGTTACAGTATTGAAACTGAATACACACGAAAAAATAACTTATTGTATTGTAGGAGAAGATGAAGCAAATTTTAAAAAGAATTTAATTTCCATAACTTCACCTATAGCACGTGGTTTAATAGGAAAAGCCGTAGAAGACACAACTATTGTTAAAACTCCTAGTGGTGACATAAAATATGAAATTTTAAAAGTAGAATATATTTAATATCACTATATAAAAATATATTTTAAAAAATTTAGTGAAGTTTATGATAGTAAAAAAACGTTATAATAGTTCAAAAAGTTGGCTCAGAAAGCATTTTAGTGATAAATATGTGAAACAGGCTCATGAAAAAAAATTGCGGTCACGTGCCTACTTTAAACTTGAAGAAATACAAAAAAAAGAAAAAATTTTTTATCCTGGTATGGATGTTTTAGATTTGGGGTCTTCACCAGGTAGCTGGTCACAATATGCGGCAAAATGTATTCAACCACATGGCTATGTCATTGCCTGTGATATATTGCCTATGAAACCTATGATTAATGTAAAATTTTTTCAAGGAGATATCCGTAAAACCGTATTGCAAGATATATTTAATAGTATTGATACTACAAATATTCAGGTTGTAATGTCTGATATGGCTCCTAATATAAGTGGAATACCTAATATTGATATACCTAATACAATATATTTAGTAGAGTCTGCATTAAAGATATCAGTAAAAGTTTTATCTGACAAAGGAAGTTTTTTAGTAAAAATATTTCAAGGAGAAGGTTTTAATGAATCTTTCAAAAAGATCAGTTTATTTTTTCGCAAAGTGAAAATTATTAAACCTAATGCTTCGTATTTAACTTCACGTGAAGTATATATTTTAGCAAAACAGCGCAAGCTATAGGTTCTTATATAGTGAAATAATACAAGTAATCAATCTTATTCTTTTAATAAAGATACTATATTGTTATTTAACACAATTGCAATGATGAGGTGAATATATTGAGTGAAATGGCGAAGAACTTAGTTATATGGATGATAGTTACTATAACTATGATGTCAGCATTTCAAAGCATTAAGTATGGAAATGATCATAAAATAACAGATTATTCCAAATTTATCTCACAAATCAATCATGATGAGATCAAACAAACACGCATCAATGGACGTGAAATTAGGGTTTTAAAAAATGATTTTAGCACATATATCACCTATATTCCTGGATATTATGATGTGAACTTAATCAAGAGTTTATCTGAACACAATGTTAGGATTATCGGCGAATATGATAATGAACTATCATTTATTTCTATGTTATTATCTTGGATACCCTTAATATTCTTAATTGGCATATGGGGCTCAATGTTACGCCAAATACAAGATGGAAAAGGGAACCCTCTGTCTTTTGGTAAAAGTAAAGCGCGCTTATTAAAGGAAAATTTAAATACTACTTTAGAAAATGTAGCAGGATGTGATGAAGCAAAAGAAGAAGTTAGTGACTTAGTAGAATATTTGAGGAACCCAAGCAAGTTTGAAAAATTAGGCGGTAAAATTCCAAAGGGAGTGCTTTTGGTAGGTCCACCTGGTACCGGTAAAACTTTGTTAGCAAAGGCAATATCTGGTGAAGCTAAGGTGCCATTTTTTACTATATCAGGTTCTGATTTCGTAGAGATGTTTGTTGGAGTAGGTGCAGCACGTGTTAGAGATATGTTTAGTCAAGCACAAAAATCAGCACCATGTATTATATTTATTGATGAAATTGATGCTGTTGGTAGACAACGTGGAGTCGGAGTAGGTGGTGGTAATGATGAACGCGAACAAACTTTAAATCAAATGTTAGTAGAAATGGATGGTTTTACAGGTAATAAAGGTATTATTATTATTGCTGCAACCAATCGTCCTGATGTTTTAGATCCTGCATTATTACGTCCGGGAAGATTTGATCGTCAAGTATTAGTAGGATTACCAGATATTCGAGGCCGAGAGCAAATTTTACGACTACACATGCAACGTATACCTTTATCCTCAGATACTAATCCAGTTATTATTGCTCGTGGTACTCCGGGATTCTCTGGTGCTGATTTAGCAAATTTAGTAAATGAAGCTACTTTATTAGCGGCTCGTGCGAATAAGAAATTGGTATTCATGAGTGATTTAGAAAAGGCTAAAGATAAAATAATGATGGGAACTGAACGTCGATCTCTAGTCATGACAGAAAAACAAAAAGAAGTAACAGCTTACCATGAGGCAGGACATACTATTATTTCATTTTTAGTACCTCAACATGATCCGGTACATAAAATAACTATCATTCCCCGAGGTACAGCATTAGGTCTTACTTGTTTCTTACCAGAAACTGATGTTCTTACATTTAGCAAAGAAAAGTTAGAAAGTAAAATTTCTGCTTTGTATGGTGGTCGGGTGGCAGAAGAAATTATTTACGGTATTCATCAGGTTTCTACTGGATGTGCTAATGATATTAAATTAGCGACTAATATAGCTCGTAAGATGGTAACCCAATGGGGTTTTTCTGAAAAATTAGGTCCTTTGTTATATGATGAAGAAGGAGAAGGTTTTGTAGATAAATCATCTGTACTAGCTAAATATATTTCTGAGGAAACCGCCAGTATTATTGATCAAGAAATACAAAAATTAATAGAACATAACTATCAAAGAGCACGTAATATTTTAAATGAAAATATAGATATATTACATGCTATGAAAGATGCTCTTCTAAAATACGAAACTATTAATGCACTTCAAATAGAGGATTTAATGGCTAGGCGTGAAGTACGTCCACCAAAAAATTTGGACAATGAGAAAAATAAATGATCCTATAAATGCTAATAGTTAGTTCTAAGGAAGAAGAAAATATATTAGGCGGATGTAATATAATGCAATTATATATTCATAATTCCAAAATAGATCTTTCTTTTCCTAAAATTATGGGCATTCTTAATACTACACCAGATTCTTTTTATGATGGTGGTAAATATTATAAATTACCAGATGCAATCAATTATACTGGTAAAATGATAAATGATGGTGCAAGTATTATAGATGTGGGGGGAGAATCGACACGACCTGGTGCTAAGGAAGTAAGTATTCAAGAAGAATTAGATCGGGTTATACCTGTTATTGAGGCAATTACTAGAAGATTTGACGTTTTAATATCAGTTAACACTTCCAAGCCTGAGGTAATCCGTGAATCGTCCAAAGCCGGTTCTCATATTATTAATGATATTCGTTCCCTTTGTATGGAGGGCTCAATTGAAGCAGCTGCAGAAGTTGGATTACCAGTATGTTTAATGCATATGCAAGGTAATCCACAAACTATGCAATACAATCCACAATATAAAAAAAATGTATGTAGCGAAATTAATAATTTTTTTTCTCAAAGAATCATTTGTTGCGAGTCTGCAGGAATACCTAAAAAAAATTTGTTACTAGATCCAGGATTTGGATTTGGTAAAAGTATAAATCATAATTATGATATTCTTGTTAACTTAATTAAGTTTCATCATTTTGGATTACCTTTAGTTGTAGGTATGTCTCGTAAATCTATGATAAGAGACATTCTAAATACTTCACAATGTTTAATAGGCAGTATTACCTGTGCTGTTATAGCTGCTTTACAAGGAATACATATTATTCGTACTCATGATGTTAAAGAAACAGTAGAAGCAATGAATATTGTTGCAGCTTTAAGAAGGAAACCTCAGATATAATTATTAAGCTTAAATATTTTTGTACGAATGGTATGCGAGGTTAATTTGGAACAGTACCAATTACTCCAGATGTTTTTCTAAAATTAGGATGGGTAGCAGGTAAAATTGTTTGTTATAATAAATCTAAAAAAATTATTGTAGGAAAATATAGAGGAAGCTATTGATAGGAATATGATAAATTCATTGACATGTGTAAATCTAAGTTAGGTAAGACAAAGCATATTCTAGATGCAGCAGGACAGTATATAGATAGAATCTTGTAAAGGGACATTTCCTCGGAAAACTAATTTAAAAATTGTTGTATATTGTACAAATGGGTCAACTTATAATATTGCACCTAAGGTATTAATTGAATTATGAGCAACTGTTATTCCTATCTGTACATCTCCTAATGGTAATAATCTAGATCTCTTTAAAAAGAAAGTTGCAGATGAAATAGCTGATTTTTGTTTAGCTTATGATGGTGATCAAGTCCTGATGGTTGATCATTTGGGAAATAAGGTTGATGGATATCAAATACTCTTTATAATTTCCCATGAAATTTTAGTCAAAGAAAAATCAAAGGTGGTGTTATAGTGTAATGAGTAATGTAGGATTGGAATGAGTAATGTAGGATTGGAATGATATTTGAAAAAAATGAGTATTCCTTTCGTTAAAATAAAATTAGGAAATCGCTATATTTTAGAAAAAATTCTCAAACAAGAGTGGTATTTAGGCGACGAATATTCCGGGCATATAATTTTATTAGATAAAATAACCACTGCAGATGGCAGTGCAGGCTTACAAGTGCTTACAGTTATGATACGTAATCATATGAGTCTATATGAGCTAAGCTATGTAATGGTATAAAAATGATGCCTCAAATATTAATAAAAACTTGACAGGTTTCTAATCCATTAAATTCCTAGTAGAGGGTATGTATTGTTACTTAACGCCGGTACGGAACCAGTGATTCGTGTAATAGTTACATCGGAAAATGAAGAACAAGCATCTTTATTAGCTAATCGCATAGCAGATGTAATTAAAGGTATTATTAGATATATTATATCTCTCCCTGAGAGATGCAGGTAAATTTATGTATCAAGCTTGTTTAATAATTTTTTTTATTACCTCAATACTTTTGATTACAATAATATTGTTACAATCAGGTAAAGGTGCTGACATAGGATGGTCAGGAGCTATAGTTTCTTCTAAATTATTTAATTCGCCTAGTTCTAGCAACTTTATGATGCTAATCACAGTTCTATTAGCCATATTGTTTTTTTTGATAAGTATAATTTTAAATAATCATAATATGTTAAAAAAAAGCACATGGGAAAATCTTTCTGACAAAAAAGTTGAAACCCGTCAATCCGTTCAAAAATAACCAATCAACCTAAATAGATTACTTTTTCTACAATCACAAAATACCGAGGTGGTGGAATTGGCAGACACGCTACCTTGAGGTGGTAGTGCCTCTAAGGTCTACGGGTTCGAGTCCCGTCCTCGGTATCAAGTATTTTTATCAATGTTTGCATTTTACAGGACTTTATCGTATTTTATACCAAATAACATTGGTATATATTTTTATATTGTATATAATACAAATGACTTTGTGTAACATCAACTATGTTTGATGCCTAGATAGTAAGTCTTGTCAATGTATTATTACATAATGACATGAGTGTTATATACTAAAAGTAGTAATTTAAATAAAAATATATTTAATAAGGAAAGGAAAAGAATAATACGGATTGAGGCATATTATGAATAAAGAGATTTTAGCTGTTGTCGAAGCCGTGTCTAATGAAAAATCTCTACCGCGTGAAAAAATTTTTGAAGCTCTTGAAAGCGCATTAGCTACGGCTACCAGAAAAAAATATGAGCAGGATATTGATGTACGTATTAGTATTAATCGGAAAAGTGGGGATTATGATGCTTTTCGCAGATGGAAAATAGTAAAAGAAGTTATTCAACCTACACGTGAAATTACTTTAGACGCAGCTATTTTGGATAATAAAAACATTAAATTAGGAGATTTTATAGAATCTCAGATAGAGTCAATTGCGTTTGATCGCATTACTACACAAACTGCTAAACACGTTATTATTCAAAAAGTAAGAGAAGCTGAACGAGCAATGATAATAGCTCATTTTCGTCAAAAACAAGGAGAAATTGTTACTGGTACTGTAAAAAAAATAAATAGAAACAATATTATATTAGACTTAGGTTATCAGGCGGAAGCTATTATTTTACGTGAAGATATGTTAACTCACGAAAATTTTAGATTAGGAGATCGTATTCGTGGTGTACTTTATTACATACGCACTGATTCACGAGGAACTCAATTTTTCATCACACGTTCAAAACCAGAAATGCTCATACAATTATTCCGTATTGAAGTACCAGAAATTGGTGAAGGTATAATTGAAATAAAAAAAGCCGCTAGGGATCCGGGATATCGCTCAAAAATTGCTGTAAAAACCAAAGATCAGCGCATAGACCCTATAGGTGCTTGTGTTGGAATGAGAGGATCTCGTGTGCAAGCAGTTTCTAGTGAATTGAATAATGAGCGAATAGATATTGTGCTATGGGATGATAATCCTGTGCAATTTGTAATTAATGCTATGGCTCCAGCTGATGTAGCCTCCATTGTAGTAGATGAAGATAATAAAACTATGGATATTGCAGTAGAAGTTGAAAATTTAGCTCAAGCAATAGGTACAAATGGTCAGAATGTACGTCTTGCTGCTCAATTAAGTGGATGGGAATTAAATGTAATGACTATAAAAGACCTAAAATCTAAACATCAAGCTGAAAATTATGCAGCAATTGATATGTTTATTAAATATTTAAATGTTGATAAAAAGACTGCTTCTAGTCTGGTAGAAGAAGGTTTTTCATCCATTGAAGAATTAGTATACGTGCCAATTAGTGAATTACTAGCAATAAATGGATTAGATAAACAAATTATTAAAACACTTCGTGAACGTGCAAAAAACAAGTTAATTACTTTAGAATTATCCAAAAAAGAAAGTCGCCATTATGAACCATCTGCCGATATTCTAAATCTTAAAGGAATGGAACGTAATTTAGCTTTTAGATTAGCAGAAAAAGGTGTCAAAGTTCTAGAAGATCTTGCTGAGCAAGGAGTGGATGATCTTAGTGATATTGAAGGACTTGATGATAAAAAAGCCGGAGCTCTCATTATGGCAGCTCGTAATATTTGCTGGTTTGGCAATAAATCATCATTAGAGGAAGAAACAGCATGACAGATGTAACTATAAAATCCCTAGCGGAAGAAATTAAAACTCCATTGAATATTTTATTAAAACATTTTGCTGCTGCAGGCATATGTAAATCCGCAAATGATTCTGTCAACCAGCAAGAAAGAGAAATTTTGCTTTGTTATCTTAATAATGAATATGAAAATTCAAATAAACTTACATTACAGCGAAAAACTAGAAGTACTTTAAATATTACCAGTACAACTGGAAAGGATAAATATGTACAGGTTGAAGTACGTAAAAAACGTACTTATATAAAATCGCAAATTAAAGAACCTATTTCTCAGATAAGAACAAAACTCTCTAAAGAGCAAACTGTTTGTAAAAAAACAGATAATATATTGAAAGCTAAACTTGATCAATCTGCTCATAAAAAAATTGTTAAAACCGTTAATGAGAAAATTGCGGAAAAATATAAAGTGAAGAATACACATCCTAAAGAAGATAATAAAACCTCTCACTCACGTGAATCTAGCTTAAGTGTAAAAGTTGCTAATTTGAAACATAAGGTTGAAGGAGAGGTACGTCGCAAAATAGAAGAAAATGCTCGTCGGGTAGTTGAAGAGACACGTCGTGTTGCATTAGATAAAACACATTCTTGGAAAAAAATAGAAGAACAAGATAATACAGATTATCATCTGATGACATCTCATCATGCACGTCAAGCAGAAGATGAAAATGATCAAGCAATAGAAAATATGCGCATTCGTCCATCTAAATTAAATCGTTCTAAAAAAAGCAATAAACATTCAGAAGCAAAAATTGATCGTGAAGAGGCTAAGGCAGCTATTCGAGTATCCAAAAATACTAAACATCGCAAATCTAGTTCTTCATTAAAACGAAATTTTAATAAGCCTAAACAAACGTTTAATCGCATTGTTCAAATTGGAGAAACTGTTACTGTTGCTGAATTAGCAATTAAAATGGCAGTAAAAAGTTCTGAACTTATCAAGTGTATGATGAATATGGGGATAATTGCAACTATCAATCAAGTAATTGATCAAGAAACCGCTCAGATTATAGCTGAAGAAATGGGTCACAAAGTTATTTTGCGCTATGATAACGAGTTAGAAAGTGCAATTATGAATGATCGTGATACAGGAAATATTGCTGATTTAGCACCTCGTGCACCGGTAGTTACTATTATGGGTCATGTAGATCATGGTAAGACATCTCTTCTAGATTATATTCGTTCTACTAAAATTGCTTCCGGTGAAGCTGGAGGTATTACTCAACATATAGGAGCATATCATGTAGAAACAGAAAATGGCATGATTACCTTTCTTGATACTCCTGGACATGCAGCATTTACTGCTATGCGTGCACGGGGAATTAAAGTTACCGATATAGTAATATTAGTAGTTGCTGCTGATGATGGGGTAATGCCACAAACGATAGAGGCTATTCAACATGCTAAAGCAGCTGGCGTACCAGTGATAGTGGCTATAAATAAAATAGATAAATTAGAAGCTAATATTGATAGAGTAAAAAATGAACTGAGTAAATATGATATTTTACCAGAAGAATGGGGAGGTGAGAACACATTCGTTAATGTATCAGCAAAAATAGGTACAGGTATTGATACCTTACTACAATCTATTTTACTACAAGCGGAAATTTTAGAGTTAACTGCTGTTTTCAGTGGTATGGCTAACGGTATTGTTATCGAATCTTGTATTGATAAAGGTCGTGGACCAGTAGCTACTGTATTAGTACGTTCTGGTATATTAAATAAAGGTGATGTTGTCTTATGTGGCTTAGAGTATGGTCGTGTGAGAGCAATGCGTGACGAATTAGGTAAAGAAGTTTCTTCAGCTGGTCCATCAATTCCTGTAGAAATTTTTGGTCTTTCTGGTATAGCTGCTACTGGAGATGAAGCTATAGTAGTACGTGATGAAAAAAAAGCTCGTGAAGTAGCATTATATCGTCAAAGTAAATTACGTGAAAATAAATTCACTGATCGAAATAAGTCTACTTTAGAAAATATGTTTTCTAACTTGAAGATGGTAGGTGACTTATCTGAATTAAATATTGTTCTAAAAGCAGATGTACAAGGTTCAGTAGAAGCAATTTCTGACAGTCTTTTAAAACTTTCCAATGAAGAAGTTGAAGTAAAAATTGTTGGTTCTGGAGTAGGTGGTATTACAGAAACAGATGCTACTTTAGCCGCCGCTTCTAATGCTATTATCCTAGGATTTAATGTAAGAGCTGATTCTTCTGCACGATATGTAATTGAATCACAAAATTTAACATTGCGTTACTATTCTGTAATATATGATTTAATAAATGAAGTAAAATCTTCTATGAGTGGTATGTTAAGTCCAGAATACAAACAGCAAATTATAGGTATGGCCGAAGTACGTAATGTTTTTAAGTCTACAAAATTTGGTTCTATAGCGGGATGTATGGTAATTGAAGGAATAATTAAACGATCTAATCCTATTCGTATAATACGTGATAATATAGTGATTTATGAAGGTGAATTGGAGTCTTTAAGAAGATTTAAAGAGGATGTTAATGAAGTACGTAGTGGCATGGAGTGTGGGATTGGAGTGAAAAACTATAAAGATATCCGTGAAAAAGACATTATAGAAGTATTTAAACTCATTACAGTGAAACGTATTATTAATTAATACACGTTTTATAGTTAAGGAGATTTATGAGTCGTCTCCTTAAGCATTGTAGGAAATAATATAGAAAATGTTAAAAACATTCAATCGTTCGCAACGAATATCACAGCAATTACAAAAAGAAATAGCTATTATATTACAGCGTGAAATTCAAGATCCTCGCTTACATATGCTAGTTACAGTATCTAGTGTTGAAGTTTCACGTGATTTTGCCTATGCAAAAATTTTTGTAACTTTTTGTAATTTAGTAAAAGATGAAAATATAGTGCCAAATGGATTGGAAGCTCTTAAAGACGCATCGGGATATATTCGTAAATTATTAAGCAAAAATATGTATATGCGTATTGTGCCAATATTAAATTTTTTCCATGATCAATCTGTCATGAATGGAATATATATGGATAATCTCATTAGCAATATTTCAAAAAATAGGAGATATTATGAGGGTACTATTAGAATAGGTAAATTAGGTAAATGATTTTTGTTCCTCATAATTATAAAAGAGATGTACATGGAATACTTCTTGTTGATAAACATCAAGGGCCTTCTTCTAATACCATACTACAAGATGTGAAAAAAATTTATTATGCAAATAAAGCTGGGCATACTGGTACATTAGATCCAATAGCAACTGGTATGTTGCCTATTTGCTTTGGAGAAGCCACTAAATTTGCTCAATATTTGTTAAATGCAAAAAAAAATTATCATGTAGTTGCAAGATTAGGAGAAAATACTACTACTGCTGATTCTTACGGTAGCATCATTCAAAAACGTCCTATTACATTTACTCAAGTACATCTCAATGGAGCATTAGAAAAATTTAGAGGAGATTTTTTACAGACACCTCCAATGTTTTCAGCTGTAAAATATCATGGTAAACAGCTCTATAAGTATGCAAAAAAAGGAATTAATATACAACGCAAACCTCGTCTAATTACTGTGCATAATTTACATCTCATTGAATGGAGAAATGAAGAATTAGAATTAGAAATTTGCTGTTCTAAAGGTACATATATTCGTACTATTATTGATAGTTTAGGAGAAATATTAGGATGTGGAGCTCATGTAATTAAATTACACCGTTTGCAAGTAGGTCATTATCCTGTTAATAGTATGGTATCATTATGTCATTTACATCAGATTATACAATCTGCTATAAAACAGAATATTTCTCCTCTCAAATTATTAGATTTACTCTTATTACCAATAGATAGTACTTTAATAGAGTTACCAATTATTAATTTATCCTCGGATACAGCATCTCGTTTTAAAAAAGGACAAACAGTGAAAGTAAAAAATTTTTTATATGAAGGCATAGTGAAGGTCACTGAAGGTAAAGATAATATCTTTATTGGTATAGCATTATTTAATAATTTTTACTTAGCACCTCATCGTCTAGTATCTCAATCTATTGTTGTAAAATAATTTATTTCTGAGAGAAACATCCAGCAAGTTTTTAATCAAAGCTTTAAGAAGATGTTTATCATCTTAATATGATAAACATCTTCTCTTCCATCATACAAAAAATTGCTGAATTATAGATCAGCAACATATATTGATTCATAACAGGAGTAGACTATTTATGTCTCTTATTTTGAAAAATAAATCAGATATTATTATTAAATACGGTAGAAATGCTAATGATAGTGGTTCGGTAGATGTTCAGATTGCGTTACTAACAGCTCATATAGATCACTTAAAAGATCATTTCATTAAGCATAAAAAGGACCATCATAGTCGTCGTGGCTTACTGCATATGGTTTCACAACGTCGCAAATTACTAGATTATTTAAAAAACAAAAGTATTACACGATATACCAATCTAATAGCAAAATTAGGTATTCGTCGTTAACGTAAATATACTTTATAAGTTTACAGTAATTAATCATTAAATAGTTTATTTTAAATAAATTTGATTAAAAATACTGATGTTTTTATAATTAATAATTATATAGTTTATATTTCTGATTACTATCCGTATAAAATATATTATAACTGAATGCATGCTAACATGTATTACGGATTGCAAATCAGTTTATGAATATCAATAATCCATAATAAGTAAGCTGAATAATAGCTTGCTACTAGTTAAGGTAAGGGTATTAATTTTGCTTAACCCGATCATACATAAATTTCAATATGGTCAACATATTGTTACATTAGAAACCGGTATAATGGCACGTCAATCAACTTCAGCTGTTATGGCAAGTATGGATGATACTGCAGTATTAATAACGGTGGTTGCACAAAAAAAACCTAAAGATAATAAAGGTTTTTTTCCACTAACTGTTAATTACCAGGAACGCACTTATGCTGCTGGACGCATCCCAGGAGGTTTTTTTCGCCGAGAAGGTCGTCCTAATGAGAATGAAACTCTTATATCTCGTCTCATTGATCGTTCTATAAGACCTCTTTTTCCTGAAGGATTTTTGAATGAAATACAAATAATAGCAACAGTTGTTTCTCTTAATCCACAGATTAATCCCGATCTTATAGCAATAATAGGGACATCTGCTGCTCTTTCTATTTCAGGTATTCCTTTTCATGGTCCTATTGGAGCTGCTCGTATAGGTTACATTAATGAAGAATACATTCTTAATCCTACCACTGATGATAGTAAATATTCTCATTTAGATTTAATAGTTACGGGTACAGAAAAAGCTGTATTAATGGTGGAATCACAAGCAAATTTGCTTACTGAAGAACAAATACTAGAAGCTGTTATTTTTGGTCACAATAAACAAAAAAAAATTATTGAAAATATTAATATTTTGGTGAAGAATGCAGGTAAACCAATGTGGAATTGGCAACCATCACCTATAAATGAAACATTAAATCAACAGATTATTGAACTGACCGAAGAACGTCTTGATCATGCTTATCGTATTCGCGAAAAACAAGCCCGTCATGAAGAAATTAAATTAATAAAAAATGATGCTATCGCTGCTTTATCATCTGATAATCTTATTTCAGAAGCTGAAATTACATACCTAATATCTTCTATTGAGAAGCAAATAGTACGTAATCGTTTATTTAATGGCGAATCTCGCATTGACGGTCGTGACAAAAACATGGTTCGTAGTATTGATGTACGAACTGGTGTGTTACCACGTACTCATGGTTCAGCTTTATTTACTCGTGGTGAAACACAAGCATTAGTATCAGCTACATTGGGTACTGCTCGTGATGCACAAAATATGGATGGAATAATGGGTGAAAAAGTGGAAAATTTCCTATTTCACTATAATTTTCCTCCTTATTCTGTAGGAGAAATTGGTATGATTGGTTCACCTCAACGCCGTGAAATAGGTCATGGACGTTTAGCAAAAAGGAGTTTACTCCCTATCATGCCACAAGATGATATTTTTCCTTATACTATACGTATAGTATCAGAGATTACAGAGTCTAATGGCTCTTCTTCCATGGCTTCTGTATGTGGGGCATCTTTAGCACTGATGGATGCAGGAGTGCCTATAAAATCTGCGGTAGCCGGTATTGCCATGGGATTAGTCAAAAAAGATCAGGAAATTATTGTTCTTTCTGATATTTTAAGTGATGAAGATCATTTAGGAGATATGGATTTTAAAGTTGCTGGTACTTATAATGGTATTACAGCTTTACAAATGGATATAAAAATTGAAGGGATAACTGCAGAAATTATGCGATTAGCGCTCAACCAAGCAAAATGTGCTCGTAGAAAGATACTAAAAGTTATGGAACAAGCAATTAGTGAACCACGCAAAGAAATTTCTGAATTTGCTCCAAGAATTCAAATTATTCGCATTAATAAAAACAAAATTAAAGATATCATTGGTAGAGGTGGAGTCGTTATTAGAGCTATGTCTGAAGAAACAGGTGCAAATATAGAAATAGGTGATAATGGTATAGTAAAAGTTATAGCAAGTGATTATCTAAAAGTAAAAGCAGCAATTTGTCGTATAGAAGAAATAATCGCTGGCATAGAAGTCGGGCATATTTATACTGGTAAAGTGACACGTATTGTGGATTTTGGAGCATTTGTAAGTATTGGGAATAAAGAAGGACTAGTACATATTTCTCAAATTGCAAATAATCATGTTCAAACAGTTAGTGATTACCTTAAGATTGGACAAGAAGTAATGGTCAAAGTCCTAGAAGTAGATCGTCAAAATCGCATACGTCTAAGTATTAAAGCAGCGCTAACGACGCTATCTAAGTTTTAATTATTATCAAAAATTTGATTTATAGATTTAAATCATAATCGTAATATTGATTCTGTTATTGAGGATAAATTAGATAATTAAAGCACTTTTAAAGTTTGTTGCCTATAAGAAAAAATTATGATTGAATATCATGTAAATAACTAATCAGATGTAAATCTAGTATATCTTATTTAAGTGGTATAATAAAAATTATTACATGAATTAAAGATAAAATCTTTTCATATTGGTAACAAGTCAGAATATTTTGCTGGTTAAGGTGTTTATAAAAATATTTTACTATCTATATATAGCAGATATATATAGTTTTATACATATTATAATAAGTTAGCGATTAAAATATAAGAGATACATATAATACATGAGTAATATAAAAACTTCTTTTGCTGATTTTGGGCTCAATAAAAATATACTTTCTGCTCTAAAAGATATGGGTTATGAGAAACCTTCGCCTATTCAACTTGCTTGTATTCCATATCTATTAGAAGGTAATGATGTCCTCGGTATGGCTCAAACAGGTAGTGGCAAAACAGCGGCATTTTTTCTACCATTATTAAATAATATTGATCTAAAATTAGAATCACCTCAAATATTAGTATTAGCTCCAACACGAGAATTAGCTGTTCAGGTAACAGGAGCATGTAATGATTTTGCTAAACATATGCGAGGTGTTAATGTATTGGCTCTTTATGGTGGACAACGATATGACATACAGTTAAAAGGTTTACGTCAAGGTCCACAAATTGTAGTCGGTACCCCAGGACGTTTACTTGATCATCTTAAGCGAGGTACCTTAAATCTTTCTCAGTTAAGATGTTTAGTTTTAGATGAAGCGGATGAAATGTTAAGAATGGGATTTATTGAAGATGTTGAAACAATTATGTCCAATATTCCCTCTAAACGTCAAACTGTTTTATTTTCTGCTACGATGCCAGAAGAAATTAGGCGAATTACCCGAAGATTTATGAAAGAACCACATGATATCCGCATCCAATCAAATATAACTACTAGGCCAAATATTAGTCAATATTATTGGTACGCCTATAGTTGCAAAAAAGCAGCATTATTGAGCTTCTTAGAAGCTGAAGATTTTGATGCCGCTATTGTTTTTGTGCGTACGAAAAATATGACATTAGAATTAGCAGAATTTTTATATCTTAACGGTTATAAATGTGCTGCCCTAAATGGGGATATGAATCAAATCGTTCGGGAAAAAACTTTAGAACGTTTTAAAAATGGTAATTTAGATATTTTAATTGCAACAGATGTTGCAGCACGTGGTTTGGATGTAGAAAGAATTAGTTTAGTAATCAATTATGATATTCCACTAGATGTAGAATCATATATACATCGTATTGGTCGTACTGGACGTGCGGGAAGAGCGGGTAGAGCCCTATTATTTGTAGAAAGAAGGGAGCGTCGTTTACTATATAATATTGAACGTTCTATTAAATCTAATATTAAAGAAGTGAGGCTTCCTAATACGGAGTTCCTTAGTGAACGCCGACAAGAAAAATTTGTGGAACTAGTACAACATGAACTTTTAAGTAAAGATATAGAACAGTATAATATATTATTAAAAAAAATTTCTGAAAAAAAACAAATTGCTATAGAAGCATTAGCAACTGCATTATTAAAGATGGCTCAAGGAAAACGTCCATTGATTGTACCTCCAGATAAACCAATACACCATCATAAGCATCAACTTAGTCATGATAAAAAAGCAAATTATAAAAATATTGAAAGGCGAAAAAAAAGTGGTGCAATGGCTTGTCGTAAAGAAATGGAACTTTATCGGATAGATGTAGGACGACATGATGGTGTAGAAATACGTCATATAGTAGGTATTATTGCTAATGAAGTAGGTATTAAGAGTTCTTATATAGGAAATATTAAATTATTTGATTCACATGCAATCATTGAACTTCCTAAAAACATCCCAATAGATATATTTAAAAATTGCGCTCGTACACGAATTTTAAATAAACCAATGAATATAAAATTACTTAAGAATAAAAATACTTATCAAAATAATTCACGTCGCCGATAAATTTGATTTACAGGTACTAAGCCCGTTATTATTTAATAAGTAATTTCAAGCAGATTAATTCAATAAAATGCGTTAATATGCAACATATATTATAGAGTATTATTAGTGCTTTTTGCCATGGTATTTTTTTGTTTTATGAGCTTATTTTTAATTTTGTCTAATATTTCTAGACGAGCTTTTTCTTTAGCAAGAATCTCTTTTTTAGCATATAAAATAAAATTTTTATTTTTAAATTTACAAGAAATTATTTCTATCTCTTTATCAATTTTATTTATTTCATTACTTAGCCTATTTAATTCTAATTTGACATCTAATAAATCTTTTATTGGAATTATTACTTCTGCTTGATTTATGATTTTAGTAATAGACAATGGCATTGTTTGTTTATTATCAGGTAATATAATTAAACTATTAAGACGAGCTAGATGTACTATAGTTTTATAATTATTTTTTATGAAAAATTCAATATCTCCTGAAGTATTTTTGATGATCACATCTAGTAATTTATTGAGAGGAATATTCATTTCTTTTCTAATACCACGCACAGTGATAACAAATTCTTTAATCCATTCTATATATTTTTGAGCTTCCTCATCTTCTTTTTTGGGGTCATATTGGGGAATTTTTTGCAACATTATTGAATCTTTAGTAGTTCCTTTTATACAGTTAATGCGTTGCCAAATTTCTTCAGTTATAAAAGGAATAATGGGATGAGCTAATCGAAGTAGTGATTCTAATATATTGAGCAAAGTAGTTCTAGTGGCTATTACTTCTTCTAAAACTCCATGAGAAATTATGGGTTTAGTTAACTCTAAATACCAATCACAAAAATGATTCCAAGTAAAATCATAAATTATATAAGCTGCCATATCAAAGCGATAATTATCAAGTGCTTCACGATAAGATTTTACAGTATTATTAAATTCACTTAATATCCATCGATCGGCTATTGATATTTTTATATTATGATTCTTATATGAATAATTTTTATCTACAGTATCAGTATGTAGCAGCACAAAACGACTAGCATTCCAAAGTTTGTTGCAAAAATTACGATATCCTTCAAGACGTTTCATATCCCAATTAATATCGCGACCAGTGGAAGCTAATGATGTTAAGGTAAATCGCAATGCATCTGTTCCATAAGGTTTAATACCTTTAGGAAATTGTTTTATAGTACATTTCCGAATTTTATCAGCTAAATGTGGTTGCATCATATTACTTGTTCTTTTTTTTATAAGATCTTCTAAAGAAATACCATCAATTATATCAATGGGATCAATGACATTTCCTTTTGATTTAGACATCTTATGTCCTTCTTCATCACGAATTAAACCAGTAATATAAATAGTTTTAAAAGGTACTTGAGGTGTCCCATCAGTATTTTTGATTATATGCATAGTAAGCATGATCATACGTGCAATCCAGAAGAATATAATATCAAAGCCACTTACTAAAACGCTAGTAGGATGAAAAGCAAGTAATTCTTTGGTATTTTCTGGCCATCCTAAAGTTGCAAAAGTCCATAAACTAGAAGAAAACCAAGTATCAAGAACATCTTTATCTTGATACAACAAAATATCTTCGCTTAAATCATTTTCTTCTCTGATTTCTTTCTCATTATGACCTACATATACTTTTCCATTATCAGTGTACCATGCAGGTATGCGATGTCCCCACCACAGTTGACGAGAAATACACCAATCTTGAATATTATTCATCCAAGAAAAATACATATTTTCGTATTGTTTAGGTATAATTTTGATCTCTCCACTTTCTACAGCTTTAATCGCTACTTTAGCCAGCTGATCGGTACGAACATACCATTGATCAGTTAGCATAGGTTCAATTATGACTTCACTACGATCACTATACGGTAATATTAAATTATGTGACTTGATTTCCTCAAGTAGCCCTAACTGATTGATAGCATCTATAACAGCTTCACGAGCAGTAAAACGATCCAGGTTTTGGAAATTTAAAGGAATAATATTTTGTAATGAATTTACTTCATGTCCTTTATTATCGAAAATTTGTGCTTTTTCTCTTATTTTAGCGTCAAAAGTAAAAATATTTATCATGAAAAGATGATGTCTGCGACCTACTTCATAATCATGAAAATCATGAGCTGGAGTGATTTTTACACAACCTGTACCTTTTTTTATATCAGCGTATTCATCACTAATAATAGGGATACAACGATTAACTAAAGGTAATTTTACTTTTTTTCCTATAAGATGTTTATATCTATTATCTTGTGGATGTATAGCTATACAAACATCAGCAAATAAAGTTTCTGGTCGAGTAGTTGCAACAATTAAATATTCTTTACCCTCAATAGTTTTAGCCCCACTTATCAGTGGATAGCGTATGTAATACATTAAACCTTTCGATTCTTTATTTTGGATTTCTAAATCTGATACAGCAGTATGCAATTTCGGATCCCAATTTACTAAGCGTTTACCCCGATAAATTAATTTATCTTTATAAAGTCTAATAAATACATATCTGACAACTTTACAAAAATCCTCGTCCATAGTAAAACGCTCACGTTCCCAATCTACAGAATTACCTAAACGCCGCATTTGATTTGTAATCATATCGCCAGATTCCGCTTTCCATTGCCAAATTTTGTTTATAAATTCCTCACGGCCATAATCATTACGCGTTTTTTTTTCTTCAATAGCAAGTCTACGTTCAACTAACATTTGAGTTGCAATACCAGCATGATCGATTCCTACCTGCCATAAAGTATTTTTACCTTGCATACGTTGATATCTTATTATTATATCCATAATGGTTTGCTGAAAAGCATGACCCATATGCAAACTACCAGTAACATTAGGTGGTGGAAGCATGATAGAGAAATTTTCTCTTTTAACATCATTATTTGATTTAAAATAACCTTTATTTTCCCAATAATGATATATATTTTGTTCAAAATTATTAGGATTATATTGTTTTTCCATTATTTTCTTGTTTTCTGATAAGGGGTTAAATGGCTATTTACCTGAAAAATAATCTTATGGTATATTTTATTGTGATTAAGGATCAACTTTTTTTATAATTCATAAGCGCTAATTATTTTGCCAACTTAAATATAGTCTACAAGTGTAGTACACTTAAAGATGAAAGTAATTAATATATTATATTATGTAACATAATTATTTTTAATTTCATAACGCCCCAGAGTTATCTATACTGAGATGTTAAAAGCTAAATTTTAGCTTAAAATATCATGTAGTAATGAATGTATTACCCGAATAGTTTATTTATTTATTCCTTTAAATGAGCACGATTTATTAGGAATTGAGATAATAATGGCACTGGACGACCAGTTGCCTCCTTTAATTTACCACTATTCCAAGCAGTACCGGCAATATCTAGATGAGCCCAATCATACTTATAAGCAAATTGACTGAGGAAACAAGCAGCAGTAATTGTACCAGCAGGACGTCCACCAATATTTGCTATATCGGCAAAGGTGGATTTTAACTGCTCTTGATACTGTTTTAACAATGGTAAACGCCATACTAGATCACCAGATTGTTCACCAGCATAAATTAACTCATTAGCTAAAACATCTCTATTGGACATTAACCCACTAACATGATGGCCGAGTGCAATAATACAAGCTCCAGTTAAAGTAGCAATATCAATTACTAATTCTGGTTGAAAACGTTCAATATAAGTGAGTACATCACACAATACTAAACGACCCTCTGCATCAGTATTTAAAACTTCTACTGTTTTTCCAGACATAGTAGTTAATACGTCTCCTGGACGCATAGCACGTCCATCTGGCATATTTTCACATCCTGCTAATATACCTAATATATTTAAAGGTAAATTCATTTTAGCAACCATACACATCACACCATAAACCGAAGCTGCTCCGCACATATCGTATTTCATTTCATCCATAGCCTGTGATGGTTTGATAGAGATACCTCCAGAATCAAAAGTTAGACCTTTACCAATTAATACAATCGGATGTGCATCCGGATTTTTATCACCTTTATATTCTATAACGGACATTAATGGCTCATTATGCGATCCTGCTCCTACAGCTAAATAAGCATTCATTCCAAGTTCTTCCATTTTTTTCTTGTCAATAAGGGATGTTTTTATTTTTTTACTATATTGTTCCGATAATTGACATGCTTTTAAAGCTAAATATCTAGCATTACAAATATTAGGTGGTAAATTACTTAAGTTTTTAGCTTCTCGTACTCCTGTTACAACAGCTAAACCATGTTGAATAGCATTTTGCGCGTTCTTTAATTCATAAGAAGATACATTGAAAATCATACTATTCAAGTTGTGACGGATTATATTTTGTGTGCTTTTTAGTTGATTAAAATCATAAAGTGATTCTGCAGTGCTCTCTATAGCGTGACGTATTTTCCAATAATTATCACAGTCTCTAACATATATTTCATTCAAAAAACATACTACCTCTGGCACACAAGTACTTTTTAATGTATTTATGGTGGTGGTAATGATTTTTTTATACTGAATTGCATCTATGTTGCTTTCTTCTCCACATCCTACTAATAAAACCCGTTCTATGGGAATATTTGGAACATTATATAACAATAAATTTGTTCCTATTGTTCCATCTAATTCACCTTTTTTTAGTAAATTACTAAGGTAGTTATTGCTAAGTTTATCTAACTCTTTAGCAGTAAGTGATAAGCCATATGATGTGAATATTCCAACCATAATGCATGCAGTATGCAATTTTTGCACTTGAATATCTTTTACTTTAAATTCCATAAAAATTCCTTAATTATGATCGATATACTTTTAATATTAAAATATATTATATAGGATCCATATAATAGAAAAAAAATGTTTTAATTAATAATTATTTTGAATATAATAACAAATAAATTGTATTTCTAAATATCTCAATATATATTAAAGATTAACAATAAACTATTCAATGGGTAGTATATGAATCAATTTTATCAACGTAATTTTCTTAGATTACTTGATTTTACTTCCTCTGATATACTAAATCTTTTAAAATTTGCCAAATATTTAAAAAAATCTAAAAAAAATAATAAAGAAATACAATATTTGAAACAAAAGAATATAGTTCTAATTTTTGAAAAAGATTCAACAAGAACGAGATGTTCCTTTGAAGTAGCTGCGTATGATCAAGGTGCACATGTTACATATCTGGGACCAAATGGAAATCAAATAGGATCAAAAGAGTCAATCAAGGATACGGCACGTATATTGGGTAGGATCTATCATGGTATTCAATATCGTGGATATAATCAAGAATCACTAAAAATTCTAGCCGAACATGCTGGTATACCAGTTTGGAATGGTCTAACAAACGAATTTCATCCTACTCAGATTCTAGCAGATCTATTAACAATGCAAGAAAAATTACCCGGTAAACCAATTGAAAATATGAAATTAGCTTATGTGGGAGATTGTAGTAATAACATAAGTAATTCTCTTATAGAAGCTTCTGTGCAAATGGGGTTAGATTTGCGTTTAATAGGACCAAAACCATTTTGGCCTAAAGCAAATATTTTTAAAGAATGCAGGACTTTATATAGAAGTAACAGTAAAATTATGTTAACCAGTGATATTAATGAAGGTGTAGAAGGAGTAGATTTTATTTACACTGATATTTGGGTATCTATGGGTGAATCTAAAGAAAAATGGAATGAACGCATAAATTTACTACGAAGTTATCAAGTGAATGATGCTATGTTACAATTAACTAATAATCCTAACGTAAAATTTCTACATTGCTTACCAGCATTGCATGATAATAAAACTGAACTAGGATTGCATATAGCAGATAAATATTTATTAAAAGATGGTGTAGAAGTTAGTAACTCAATATTTGAGTCTAAGCACAGTATTGTTTTTGATCAGGCAGAAAATCGTTTGCATATTATCAAGGCGATAATGGTTGCTACATTAGCAAAATTATGAATTACTCGCACTTTATAACAAATAAATTATTTCTAATTTTTATTTAACATATCATTAATGATATCAAATAATTAAAGATATAATATATACGAATACTATCAAACAGTGGTGTGCTAACTTTAAAGTGATGAGTTGTTTCTTTTCAAGATTTTCAATATCTTACAGGTAGATATTAAATTAAGTATGTATCGAGGAGAGACAAATGTCTAATCCGTTATATCGTAAACATATTATATCTATAGATGATTTTACGAAGGAAGAACTGGAATTAGTTTTATACAGAACTGCGCGTTTTAAAGATAATCTTCAAGAATCACAACCGCTGAAGAACAATGTTATTGGCAGCTGCTTTTTTGAAGCCTCTACGAGGACAAGACTATCTTTTGAAAGTGCTATACATAGATTGGGAGCATCAGTAATAGGTTTTGCAGATGCTAATAATACTTCATTAAATAAAAAAGGCGAAACTTTTACCGATACTATATTAGTAATTAGCACTTATGTTGATGCAATTGTCCTCCGTCATCCACAAGAAGGAGCTGCACGACTGGCTACTAAAATTTCTGGCGGAATACCGATTATTAATGCAGGTGATGGAGCTAATCAACATCCTACTCAAACTTTATTAGATCTTTTTAGCATTCAAGAAACACAAGATAGGTTATCTAATTTAAATGTAGCTATTGTAGGAGATTTAAAATACGGTCGTACCGTACATTCTCTAACACAAGCATTAGCAAAATTTACCAATAATCGGTTTTTCTTTATTTCTCCACACCTTTTAAGTATGCCTAGTTATATAACTAATATGTTAGATGAAAAGAATATTTCTTGGAGTTCTCATGATTCTATAGAAGAAGTAATACCATCTCTTGATATTATATATATGACACGTATTCAAAAAGAACGTTTAGATCCTTCAGAATATTCTAATATAAAATCACATTTTATATTAAGATCGGAAAATTTATTACAGGCTCGTGAAAATATGAAAATACTTCATCCCCTACCACGCCTAGATGAAATTACAACAGATGTTGATAACACTCCTTATGCTTATTATTTTAAGCAAGCCAGAAATGGTCTTTTTACTCGACAAGCCCTATTGTCGCTACTATTAAATAATAATTAAATTATCCTGTTAATACATCTTATGATAAGAGAAAAGAACATACAAGTTGAAGCAATTAAAATAGGAACAGTAATAGACCATATCCCAGCTCACTTTGGTTTTAAAATATTATCCCTTTTTTGCTTGTCTAATACTGAAAAAAGAATTACAATTGGATTAAATCTTCCTTCTCAAGTGCTAGAACGGAAAGATTTAATTAAAATAGAAAATTTTTTTTTAACACAAGATCAAATAAATAATTTAGCAATTTATGCTCCATATTCTACAATAAACTGTATTAATGATTATGAAGTTATAGCAAAGATTAGTCCTTTATTACCAGAATATGTTAATAAAATTTTAATTTGTACAAATAGCAATTGTATTAGCAATAGTGAATTAATTAATTCTTGTTTTAGAATTAAAAATTATTCAGGTGAAATATTTCTGAAATGCAGGTATTGCGAGAACGAATTTCCATATAATATTTTAATAAGCAACCAAATAAACTTATTTAGCAGTTTATAAATGGAATATATGAGGTATTCAGATATGTATAAAGCAATAGTTAGTCCACATGCTCCTGGTGCTATTGGTCCTTATGTTCAAGGGGTAGATTTAGGAAATCTAGTTATCACTTCTGGTCAGATTCCAATAGATCCTATCAGTGGAAATATTGAGGAAGATGTATCATTACAAACGTATCAAGTACTTAATAATATACAAGCCATTATATTAGCTGCTGGATTACAAGTACGACATATAGTAAAAACTACTATTTTTATTAAAAATTTAAATGATTTTTCAATCATTAATACAGCTTATGCTAGTTTTTTCCTTAAAAATAAGGCATCTTTTCCCGCACGTTCATGTGTAGAAGTAGCGCGTCTACCAAAAGATGTTAAAATAGAAATGGAAGCTATTGCAATACGATATTAATTATGCTGCTTATTAAGATAACAATATCTTCTGAACGATAGCTTCTAAATTCATATACTTTATTAAATATACATATATAAAGTATAAAAATTTATCTATAAATATACTTATTATACAGTTGATGTTATGAATTATATAATAAAAAATTCACCTTTAGCCGGAGTGGCGAAATTGGTATACGCAGTTGACTCAAAATCAACCGTAGAAATACATGCCGGTTCAAATCCGGCCTTCGGCACTATTTTTAAGCTTGTAAAGTGCTAGTAAGATGAATATCTTACTATAAAATAATAAACATTACAAATTAACTTTAAATACTAAAGATATAATCTTATTAACACTACAATATGCTTTTGCTAGATTAAGCTATTATGACTCATATGTAATTTTAAACTGGTGATGTGATAATCATTTAAAACAGATTTTTTATATAAAGTATATTTTTTATAATGATAGAAATATTTTCATTAACTAATGATCAAATTGACCAAGTTGTAAATATTGAACAGTGTGATAAGTTATCTAACTGGGATAAAAAAACATTTATTATACATACTGGTAAAAAATATTTTAATTTGTGTCTATCTTTAAATAAAACAATAGTTGGTTTTGCCATAACTCAAGTTATTATCGATGAAGCATCTCTTTTAAAGATATCTATTCATCCAATATATCAAAGACGAGGTTATGGATCAAAGCTATTAGAATATTTAATAAAAAAATTACAACAACGTAATATTTTCATTATATGGTTAGAAGTAAGAATATCAAATTTTCCTGCTATTTATTTTTATGAAAAACTAGGTTTTAATTGTGTTCATCGTAGGTTGAACTATTACAAGACTGTTAATGGATATGAAGATGCCATGATCATGGCCCGCAGTATTATATAATAGATATTATTTGAACATTTATATTATATGTGATAATTTTTCCTCTATCGAGATATATCTTTATATTACATATTTAATATTTTACTGAGATAAGGTATTCTTATTGAATAATATTCATAAATACACTTTTTTTTGTAATAAATGTTCAACTAGTTATCTTCGTTGGCAAGGACGATGTAATAATTGTCAATCTTGGAATAGTATCCATAAGGAGTCAGAAAATTATTTATTTTTAAATTCTAAAAAATACTATGGATATGAATGGATATCTTCTGATAATAATATACAACAACTCTCAGATATTAATATAGATAATTTATCGCGTTATTCCACTGGATTTCTAGAATTTGATCGTGTATTGGGAGGAGGCATTGTACCTGGAAGTACTATATTAGTAGGAGGTAATCCTGGTATAGGTAAATCGACTTTACTGCTACAAACAATTTATATGCTTTCTAAAAATAAAAAAACTCTTTATGTTACAGGTGAAGAATCTTTACAACAAATAGCCATACGTGCTCATAGGCTCAATTTAAAAACTAAAAATATGCAATTGCTGGCGGAAACTAATGTTGAAAAAATATGTTTCCTTGCTAATAAGGAAGATCCCCAAATAATAGTAATAGACTCTATACAGGTTATGTACAGTACTGAAGTGTCTTCTTCTCCTGGTAGTGTAGTACAAATACGTGAAACAGCTGCTTATTTAACACGTTTTGCAAAAAATTATAATATAGCCATTATCATGGTAGGGCATGTTACCAAAGATGGTTCATTAGCAGGACCAAAAGTATTAGAACATTGTATAGATTGCTCATTAATTTTAGAAAAAAGTAATAAATCATATTTTTGTATTATGCGCAGTAATAAAAATAGGTTTGGTGCGGTCAACGAAATAGGCATCTTTTCTATGACTGACCAAGGAATAAATGAAGTAAATAATCCATCAGCTATTTTTTTATCTCATACACAAGAAATTACTTCTGGTAGTTCAATAATGGTTCTTTGGGAAGGAACAAGACCATTATTGGTAGAAATTCAAGTATTAGTTGATTATTCTACGTTAAACAATGCTCGTCGCATAATAGTAGGTATTGAACAAAATAGATTAGCAATGCTTTTAGCTATTCTCCATCGTCATGGAGGATTACAGGTTACTGATCATGATATTTTTATTAATGTAGTAGGAGGTATAAAAATCACTGAAACTAGTGCTGATTTATGTATATTATTAGCTATAGCTTCTAGTTTACATAATTATCCAATTCCACAAGATATAGTAATTTTTGGCGAATTGGGTTTAAATGGAGAGATACGTCCTGTACTAAATAGTGATGAACGTATATATGAAGCAGTTAAACATGGATTTAAACGTGCAATTATACCTATAGCTAATAAACCACAAAAAACAATTCCAGAAATAAAAATTTTTAGCGTAAGAAAATTAATTGAAGCCATAAACATTATTAAAAATTTTTAAAATATAAATATATATGTTAATACATATTCATGGAGATAACTAAAAATAGTATTTTTCATTTTAATGAAAGTATTGCTATTTCCTAATTTAATTCATGCGGAAGAAATTGGTTCAGTAGATAGCCGTTTTCATATGTATGGTCATAACTCGCATATTACAATTGAAGCTTTTAATGATCCCGACCTGAAGTGAAGAATGTTATTCGTACACCCAACACTGGAACTTTACAAGCTATTTTGGGTTTTGATAAATGGTGTAATGCATCTATTGCTTGTAAGCAAATTGGTCCTGTAGAACTTAACCTATTAATTACTACTGGTAATAATAAAAATAAGTTTTTATTTTAAACAATTTCCCGAAATCTTCATTGTTAAAAACACTAAAAGTAGTAATTTTTTGTGATAAAATCCGTAATATGTTAATTTATTTAGATAAATTGACAGGATATCAGGAAAATGCTTTAAGTGTGGTTTATATCCATCCATGGAATCAATAAAATAAATCGTTATGTCCAATGATTAATTGAAAAATATTTTATATGATTAATCAACGTTATAATAGATATTACTAAATAGCAGCATAATATAATTTCGTTGACTTAATTTATACTTTGCTTTATTTCTAGAAATATCCAATCAGTAATTATATATAACATATATATGCATAATCAAAAATATTATGCCTGCTTAGTTAAACTCTTATTGATAATACTTTAATCCAAAATATGCTTTTAAAAATCTAACAAGTTTACAAAATCAGGAGATTTGCAATTATGCGAGTGCTGAAATTCGGGGGAACATCGGTCGCCAATGCGGAAGGTTTTCTGCGAGTAGCTAATATATTGGAAAAAAGTGCAAAACATGGGCAAATCGCAACCGTACTATCGGCACCAGCAAAAATAACTAATAATTTAGTAGAAATGATTGAAAAAACGATTACAGGTCAAGATCCAATATCAAATATCAAAGATGCTGAATATATATTTGATGAAATATTAAATGGTCTATTTGTAGCAGAACCAGCATTTCCGTATAATACTGTAAAAGAAAGTGTTAAAAAAATATTTTGTTCGCTTAAACAAAGATTAGAAGGTATTAACCTGCTAGGTCAATGCCCTGAAAATATAAATGCCAAAATTATTTGTATGGGAGAAAAACTGTCAGTTACTATAATGGAGGCATTATTAAAATCACATAATTATAGTGTTACAGTAATTAATCCAGTAGAAAAATTATTGGCTGTCGGTAATTATCTGGAATCTACAGTTGATATTACTGAATCAACTCGCCGTATTACAAATCTTAAAATTCCCCAGGAAAATTTCATTTTAATGGCTGGATTTACGGCTGGAAATGAACATGGTGAACTTGTAATCTTAGGTCGTAATGGTTCAGATTATTCTGCAGCTGTTTTAGCCGCGTGTTTACGTGCAGAACGTTGTGAAATTTGGACAGATGTAGATGGCATTTATACTTGTGATCCTCGTCAAGTATCCGAAGCTCGTTTATTAAAAGCAATATCATATCAAGAAGCTATGGAACTATCATATTTTGGAGCTAAAGTATTACATCCTCGAACTATTGCTCCCATTGCCCAATTTCAAATACCTTGTATAATTAAAAATACTAATAATCCAACTGCATGTGGTACATTAATTGGACCTATAGCTAATAATACAAATGAAAATCCTGTAAGAGGGATTACCAGTTTAAATAATATGACAATGTTGAATGTATCTGGTGCTGGTATGAAAGGTATGATAGGTATTGCTGCCCGGGTATTTTCGGCTATGTCACTTACTGGTATTTCGATTGCATTAATTACCCAATCCTCTTCAGAATATAGTATTAGTTTTTGTATTCCTCATAGCGAACATCTTCGTGCGAAAAGTGTACTAGAACAAGAATTTTCTCGAGAGCTTAAAGAAGGATTCCTTAATCCATTAGAAGTAATAGATAAAATTGCTATTATTTCGGTAGTAGGTGATGGCATGCGAACATTACGAGGTATATCTGCTAAATTTTTTTCAGCTTTGGCTCATGCTAATATTAATGTTATTGCCATCGCTCAAGGCTCTTCAGAACGTTCCATTTCTGTGGTAATTAATAATAATGATGCCACTACTGGTGTAAGAGTTGTACATCAAAGATTATTTGAGACTGCTCAGATAATTGAAGTATTTATAATTGGCATTGGAGGTGTTGGTACAGCATTACTGGAACAACTACAACGCCAACAATTATGGTTAAAAAAGAAAAATATTGACATGAGAGTTTGTGGAATTGCAAATTCTAGAGTTACACATATTGATATATATGGTATTGACCTTAATAAGTGGCAGGTATTACTTAATAAATCTACTAAACCATTTATATTAAAAAAATTAATAAATTTAGTAAAAGAAAATCATTTACTTAATCCTGTTATAGTTGACTGCACTTCAAGTCAAGTTATTGCTGACCAATATACAAATTTCCTTAAAGGTGGATTCCACGTTGTAACTCCCAATAAAAAAGCCAATACCTCATCTTGGGATTATTATCAACAAATACGTAAGACAGTAATCACATCAGGTCGGAAATTTCTCTACGATACTAATGTAGGTGCGGGATTACCAGTGATTGAAAATTTACAAAATTTGTTACATGCTGGTGATGAACTAATAACATTTTGCGGTATTCTTTCTGGATCACTTTCATTTATTTTTGGCAAGCTGGATGAAGGTATAAGTTTCTCCCAAGCAACTCAGTTAGCATGTAAAATGGGATTTACAGAACCAGATCCTCGAGATGATCTTTTTGGGATGGATGTAGCACGTAAACTACTTATTCTAGCGCGTGAAGCCGGTTATAATTTAGAATTACGCGATATTAAGATTGAATCTTTATTGCCGGAAAAATTTAAAAACATTAATAATGTTGAAGATTTTATGCAACGTTTACCAGAGGTAGATACAAAATTTGCAACATGTGTTAAAAATGCACATGCAATGGGTAAAGTGCTACGATTCATTGGATATATTAATGAAGGCGGTATTTGTACAGTAAAAATTGAAGCTGTAGATAGTGATCATCCGTTTTATAAAGTAAACAATGGTGAAAATGCCTTGGCATTTTACAGTCATTACTATCAACCCATTCCATTGGTACTACGTGGTTATGGTGCAGGCAATAACGTAACAGCAGCAGGTGTTTTTGCTGATTTATTACGTATACTATCATAAATGTTGGGAGCGTAATAATGCTAAAAATTTATGCCCCAGCTTCAATTGGAAATGTGAGTGTTGGATTTGATATATTGGGTGCAGCTATTTTGCCAATAGATGGTAGTTTGTTAGGCGATTGTGTTTCCATTGAAGAAGCAGATGAGTTTTTGTTAGAAAATAAAGGCATATTTTGTAATAAACTTCCTCACGATCCTAAGAAAAACATAGTTTATCAATGTTGGGTACGCTTTTGTAAAAAAATAGGTAAAATTGTTCCAGTGAAAATAACACTAGAAAAAAATATGCCTATTGGTTCTGGATTGGGGTCTAGCGCTTGTTCTGTAGTTGCTACTTTAGTAGTTATGAATCAATACTGTGGTTTTCCGTTAAATAAGATACAATTATTGAAGTTAATGGGGGAACTAGAGGGATGTATTTCTGGTGGGGTTCATTATGATAATGTTGCTCCTAGCTTTTTAGGTGGATTACAATTAATTATTGAAGAAGATGATAATCTTAGCCATATTATACCAATATTTGAAGATTGGTTATGGATTATAGCATATCCCGGTATTAGCATATCAACATCTGAAGCCAGAAATGTTTTACCTTCTTACTACAGTAAAATAAATTGTATTAAACAGGCGCGTTTATTGGCAGGATTCATACATGCTTGCCATACTCATCAACCTTTGCTAGCAGCCAAGTTAATGCAGGATGTTATTGCTGAACCATATCGTATCAAATTGATACCAGGATTTTTGAAGGCTCGCAAAGTAGCACAAGATATTGGTATGTTTATGTGTGGTATTTCAGGTTCTGGACCAACATTATTTACTGTATGTAATGATATTAAAGTAGCTAAAAATATGAGAAATTGGTTAATTCAAAATTATTTGCAAAATAATGAAGGTTTTGTACATATTTGTAGTTTAGATATCGCTGGCGCACGTAAAATGGAGTAATAAATGAAATTTTACAATTTGAAAAATCACAATGAACAACTAAGCTTTTCTCAAGCAGTGAAGGTAGGTTTAGGTTCACAACAAGGATTGTTTTTTCCTCTTCACTTACCAGAGTTTGAACTACGGGATATTGATATGATGTTAGAAATGGATTTTCTGAATAGAAGTAGTAAAATTCTGTCTGTTTACACGGGTAATGAAATTAAACCAAATAATATGAGAATGCTTCTTAAAAAGGCTTTTTCTTTTCCAGCTATAGTAAAACCGGTCAAAGAAAATATTAGTTGTTTAGAACTATTTCATGGTCCTACTTTAGCATTTAAAGATTTTGGAGCACGTTTTATGGCCAGTGTGCTCGCTTATTTAAATAACAATTGTGCTACCGTATTGATTGCAACTTCTGGAGATACTGGTGCTGCTGTAGCCCACGCATTTTATGGAATGCACAATATCCGTGTAGTCATCCTATATCCACAAGGTAAAATAAGTTCTTTACAAGAAAAACTATTTTGCACATTAGGAAAAAATATTGACACTATAGCCATCAAGGGTGATTTTGATTCTTGCCAAACATTAGTAAAACAAGCATTTGATGATAAATTGTTAAGAGAAAAAATTAACTTAAATTCTGCTAACTCAATTAATATTAGTAGGCTATTGGCACAGATTTGTTATTATTTTGAAGGAGTAGCTCAATTACCTAAAGAAAAAAGAAATCAACTAGTAATTTCAGTACCCAGTGGAAATTTTGGTAATTTAACCGCTGGATTACTCGCAAAATCACTGGGATTACCTATTAAACGTTTTATTTTTTCCACCAACAGTAATGACACGGTACCTCGGTTTCTTAGTACAGGCAAATGGTTACCAAAAGCTACGGTAGCAACATTATCTAATGCTATGGACATAAGTAATCCAAATAATTGGGTACGAATTGAAGAGCTATTTCGTCGTAAAACTTGGAGTTTAAGTGAACTGTCATATAGTTCTGTATCTGATAAAATGACAAATAGCACTCTTATGGAAATGGCTGATATCGGTTATATCTCTGAACCACATGCTGCTACTGCTTATTATGCCTTAATTAATAATTTAAAAAAAGAAGAATATGGATTATTTATTGGTACGGCACATCCCGCTAAATTCCAGGATAGAATCGAACCTATTGTAGGAAAACAGCTAAATCCTCCAGAACAGTTAGAAAAAAGAAAAAACCTGCCTTTATTGTCATATACCATGTCAGCAAATTTTGATTTATTAAAAAATTTTTTATTAAAACAAGATCAATAAATTTATTATTTACCTAAAGATATGTAATCTCTATTACTTACTTTTTAGGTATTAATATATAGAAATACATTGTATAAAAATATTTATATTAAAAAAATCACACTATTCAAGACATGAGACAAATTGAGAGAAAAAATGATGGATAAGCTTACTTCCTTACGTCAAATGACAACTATTGTTGCTGATACAAGTGATATATCGGAAATAAAACATTATAAACCTCAAGACGTTACTACAAATCCTTCTTTGATTTTAAACGCTGTGAATATACCTGAATATCGGAAATTAATAAATAAATCTATCCAATTTGCTAGTAAGCAAAGTAAAAATAAAATAGAACGAATCCAAATAGCAGCAGAAATATTAGGGGTTTATATAGGTATAGAAATTCTTAAATTAATCCCAGGTCGTATATCTACTGAAATAGATGCTTATTACTCTTATGATATTGATAATAGCATTGTTAAAGCACGTAATTTAATTAAACATTATAATGATGCTGGTATTAGTAATAATCGTATTTTGATAAAATTAGCAGCCACTTGGCAAGGAATTCGTGCAGCTGAACAACTAGAAAAAGAAGGAATTAATTGTAACATGACTTTATTATTCTCTTTTGCTCAAGCAAGAGCTTGTGCTGAAGCAGGAGTATACTTAATTTCTCCATTTGTTGGACGCATCCTTGATTGGCACATATTAAACACCGATAAGAAATGTTATGAACCATCTGAAGATCCCGGAGTAATTTCTGTTTCTAAGATCTATAATTACTATAAACAATATAGATATAAAACCATAGTTATGGGTGCTAGTTTTCGTAATGTAAATGAAATTATTGAGTTAGCTGGATGCGATTACTTAACAATTTCTCCTATTTTACTAAAAGAATTGTCAAGCACAAAAGGTAATGTAATATGTAAATTAGCAAGTAATAATCATGCTATGAAACCACGTCCCGAAAAAATAACTGAATCCGAATTTTTATGGCAACATAATAATAATCCAATGGCAGTAGATAAATTAGCACAAGGAATTCGTAATTTTGCCGTTGATCAAAATAAATTAAAAAAAATTATCAGTTCTTTAATCTAATTTTATATATATTATTAGCTAGAGTTACCGATTCAATTATTAATTTTCATAAAAGGGAACATTAACATATGAATTCGTTACGTATTGGTCTCATTTCCGTTTCAGATCGCGCCTTTAATGGTTTGTATCAGGACTATAATATTCCTACATTAGAAAATTGGCTCCTTAAAGCTATAATTACTCCCTTCGAAAAAAAAACCAGATTAGTACCAGATGAACAGTTAATTATTGAACAAACAATCTGTGAATTAGTGGATGAATATTTTTGTCAATTAATTTTAACAGCTGGTGGTACCGGTCCTGCTAAAAGAGATGTTACTCCAGATGCTACACTAGCTATTGCCGATCGTGAAGTTTTTGGTTTTGGAGAACACATGCGTCGAATTAGTCTTAATTTCGTACCAACTGCTATTCTTTCACGGCAAGTTGGTGTAATTAGGAAACAATCTTTAATCCTAAATTTACCAGGTCAACCAAAATCAATTCGAGAAACATTGGAAGGAATTAGAGATGAAAATGGGAAAATAGTAGTGGAAGGCATTTTTTCCTGTATACCTTATTGTATACACCTCCTTGATGGTCCCGATATAGAAACTAATTCAGCAATAATAAAAAAATTCGTACCTTGATTTTATTATCATCGTAAAATATAATCAATATAATTGACTTATATTAAATATATTGATTTTTATATTTTTTTATCTTCCACCCTTGATGCATATAAATGTAATCCCCATTTAAATGTTATTCCGTTTTTTAATAAGACCATAACATAAAGTGGTGAAAAACTATTTTATAGTATAGTAATAGAATTTATATGAATCAGCCCACACAACTGATTTGAGAAAAATTCTATAGAGGAGATGTTTAGATGGGTAAGATTATAGGTATTGATCTAGGCACCACAAATTCTTGTGTTGCTGTTATGGATGGGTCTAAAGCTCGCGTACTAGAAAATGCAGAAGGTGATCGCACTACACCATCGATTATCGCCTATATGCCAGATGGAGAAACTTTAGTTGGACAACCAGCTAAACGTCAGGCAGTAACCAATCCACAAAATACTTTATTTGCTATCAAACGGTTGATTGGGCGTCGTTTTAAAGATGCAGAAATACAACGTGATATCAAAATTATGCCGTATAAAATTGTTCAAGCGGAAAATGGAGATGCATGGTTAGAAGTAAAAGGACAAAAGATGGCTCCTCCACAAATTTCTGCAGAAGTACTTAAAAAAATGAAGAAAACTGCAGAAGATTTTTTAGGGGAATGTGTTACTGAAGCAGTTATTACTGTACCAGCATACTTTAATGATGCTCAACGTCAAGCAACTAAAGATGCAGGACGTATTGCTGGTTTAGAAGTGAAACGCATTATCAATGAACCAACAGCAGCAGCTTTAGCGTACGGTCTTGATAAAAATAAAGGTAATACAACTATTGCTGTTTATGATCTTGGTGGTGGTACTTTTGACATTTCTATCATTGAAATTGATGAAGTAGAAGGCGAAAAAACTTTTGAAGTGTTAGCCACAAATGGAGACACTCATTTAGGCGGTGAAGATTTTGATAGTAGATTAATTAATTATTTAGTTGCTGAATTTAAGAAAGATCAAGGAGTGAATTTACATAATGATCCTTTAGCCATGCAACGTCTTAAAGAAGCCGCGGAAAAAGCAAAAATTGAACTTTCTTCTGCTCAGCAAACTGATGTAAACTTACCATATATTACAGCTGATTCTGCAGGACCTAAACACTTAAATATTAAAGTTACTCGTGCAAAATTAGAATCTTTAGTAGAAGATTTAGTTATTCGTTCTATTGAACCATTAAAAGTTGCATTGAAAGATGCAGGTTTGTCAGTATCTGATATTAAGGATATTATTTTAGTGGGTGGACAAACACGTATGCCTATGGTTCAAGCTAAAGTAGCTGAATTTTTCGGTAAAGAACCACGTAAAGATGTTAATCCAGATGAAGCAGTTGCTGTTGGGGCAGCAGTACAAGGTGGTGTTCTTGCCGGAGATGTTAAAGATGTTTTATTGTTAGATGTTACTCCTCTTTCATTAGGCATTGAAACTATGGGTGGTGTTATGACTACTTTAATTAGTAAGAATACAACTATTCCTACTAAACATAGTCAAATATTTTCTACTGCTGAAGATAATCAATCTGCGGTAACAGTTCACGTTCTTCAGGGTGAAAGAAAACGTGCTATAGACAATAAATCTCTAGGACAATTTAATCTTGATGGTATTCAACCTGCTCCTCGCGGTATTCCTCAAATAGAAGTTACTTTCGATATTGATGCTGACGGCATTTTGCATGTATCTGCTAAAGATAAAAAAAGTGGTAAAGAACAAAAAATTACTATTAAAGCTTCTTCAGGTTTAAATGAGCAAGAAATTCAGAAAATGGTAAAAGATGCGGAAGCAAATGCTGAAGTAGATCGGAAATTCGAAGAATTAGTTCAAATACGTAATCAAGGTGATCAAATCATTCATAGTACTCGTAAGCAACTAGATGGATTAAAAGGAAAAATATCAGATGCCGATAGAATCAATATTGAGAAATCAATAGATAATCTTCTAGCAGTTCTAAAACAAGAAAATAAAAATGAAATTGAAGCTAAGATAAAGGATGTCATGCAAGCTTCTAGTAAACTGATGGAAATGGCTCAACAACAAGCAAGTGTGAATAACACATCAACTACTAATAAAGATAATAATGTTGTAGATGCGGAATTTGAAGAAGTAAAAGACAATAAAAAATAAATTGAATATTACTTATTAAGTATGGCGGTTGGGTTGATTCAGCAATCGCCTTAAGCACACGCGTACAACAGATTATATTATTAATAGTGTAATCATGTTAAAGGCAAACCATGGTAAAAAGTGACTATTATAATATTTTAGGAATTTCTAAATCAGCAGATGATCAGATGATTAAAAAAGCCTACAAGCGATTAGCAATGAAGTATCATCCTGATCGTAATCCTAATAAAGAAGCTGAGGCTAAATTTAAAGAAATTAAGGAGGCATATGAAGTTTTAATTGATAAACACAAAAGAGCAGCTTATGATAAATTTGGACATAGTGCTTTTGATCAGCAGAGTAGTGGAGCTGGTTTTGGTAACTCGGATTTTAGCGATATATTTGGGGATGTTTTTGGAGATATTTTTGGTGGAGGACGTCGTCAACATCCTACGAGAGGTGCAGATATACGTTACAATCTAGAACTAACGCTGGAAGAAGCAGTACGCGGTATCTTTAAAGAAATAGGAGTCCCTACCTTAGATCAATGCAAAGAATGTCGGGGTAGTGGAGCTAAAAAAGGCACACAACCACAAAATTGTCCTACTTGCCAAGGTAGTGGTCAAGTACACATGCGTCAAGGTTTTTTTACGATGCAACAAACGTGTCCGTTTTGTCAAGGACGTGGTAAGGTAATTAAAAATCCTTGTAGTATATGTCGGGGTAATGGTAAAGTAAAAAAATTAAAGAGTCTATCCGTTAAGATTCCGGCCGGTATTGATACCGGAGACAGAATTAGGTTAACTGGAGAAGGAGAAGCAGGTGAATATGGTGCTGGAGCAGGAGACCTATATGTAGACATCTCTATAAAAAAACATCCTATATTTGTTCGGGAAGGAAATAATCTATATTGCAAAGTACCGATTAATTTTGCTATGGCTGCTTTAGGTGGTGAAATAGAAGTGCCCACTCTAAATGGTCGGGTAAAATTAAAAATACCTTCAGAAACGCAAACTGGTAGGTTATTTAGATTACGTGGAAAAGGAGTAAGTTCAGTTCATAACGGTACATTGGGTGATTTAATGTGTCGGGTAATTATTGAAACCCCCATTAATCTTAATGAAAAACAGAAAAATCTGCTAAGAGATTTAGAAAGAAGTTTTTGTGGACCTACTGGAGAAAAAAATAGTCCACAATCTAAAAGTTTTTTTGATGGGATGAAAAAATTTTTTGATGATTTAACCAGATAATAAGTAGTATTGTCGAATTTAATGAATCAAATAAATGATAGCTCAAATATGCTATTGTTTTGGGTATTTGAGCTGTTTTTTATTAACTACCATTATCATTTAGTGGGATAATTACATGTAAAACTTATGTTAATTTACTAATATGTAAACTTAATTTTGTTTTATGACGGGCTGCTTTATTTTTATGAATAAGTCCTTTAGTAGCTTGACTATCTAATAGTGGTTGCATTTTTTTAAATGCTGCTTGAGCAGCGGTTTTATCTCCAATAGCAATTGCAGCATAGACATGTTTGATAGAAGTACGAATCATAGAGCGTCGGCTGGCATTATACTTACGTTGCTTTTCTGATTTTATTATACGTTTTTTAGCGGATTTAATATTAGCCATATATTTGCTCTCCAAATATATACATAAATTATTTAAATAATAGCACATTATTATTAAAAAGGTCAATACTATTTAGAAAAAGTTGTTTTAAATAATGTTATTATCAATTAATATTAATTATGTTAAAAATCAACATTTTAGTTTATTATTGTTTTAATATTAAAATTTATTTATTGATGATTTTTGCAAATAATTTGTTAAGTTTAAGATTAGAAAATTTCATCGTGGATGTGCCTTAACTATGGGTCATTTTGATTGTATCCACCGTTGTCATAAATATTTTTTAAAAAATTACGCAACAAAAATTTATAAATATAAAATACCAGTTATGTTATTTGAAACTCATCAACTGGAATTTCTTTTAGGTAGTCAAGTAAAGTTCCAGCGCATTTAACATGCATCAAAAATAAACATAATCGAAAAATATGGAATGTATTACTATGTAAAAAATTTGATCATATTTTTCAAAATTATCGGCAGATGATTTTATCAACGATATTTGAATTTCCCCAATCGAAATAAAAATATACAAACCTATAATATCTCCAATAACAGGCATATATATGGTAGAAATATTTTATTTAATTTTACTTATTGTAAATACTTAATACAACTTATACAGCTAAAGATATATATCTAATATTAATAGTGAATTGGTTAAAAATAATATTTATTATGTATATACCGTTGTAAAATATCCATAAGAGACTTGAAAGGTAATGACTAATTATAAATCTACTTTAAACTTACCAGTAACAAAGTTTCCCATGCGTGGCAATTTAGCTAAAAAGGAACCATTTATATTAAAACGCTGGCATGAGGACGATTTATATAGACTTATTTGTCAACATAAAAAAGGCAAAAAAATGTTTATATTACATGACGGTCCTCCTTATGCTAATGGGAAAATTCACATTGGCCATGCAATTAATAAAATTATTAAAGATATTATTATAAAATCTAAAAATATGTCTGGTTTTAATGCTCCTTATGTACCAGGTTGGGATTGTCATGGTCTTCCAATTGAACATAAAGTAGAACAAATAACTAATAAAATAGCCGAAAAAATTACAGAGCAAAATTTTCGTTTATTGTGTCGGAAATATGCCATTGAACAAGTAGAAGCTCAAAAAAGAGACTTTATACGTCTTGGGATATTAGGTGAATGGCATAATCCATATCTAACAATGGAATTTCATACTGAGGCAAATATCATTCGTGCTTTAGGAAAAATTATTGCCAAAGGTTACCTATATAAGGGATCCAAACCCATACATTGGTGTTTTGACTGTAGTTCCGCTTTAGCAGATGCAGAAGTTGAGTATCATGACATAAATTCTTTTTCTATATATGTTATGTTTATGGTTAGTAATATTGCATATATAAAAGATATCTTTAATATTAAAGATATTAATAATCCAGTAGGAATAATTATTTGGACCACTACCCCTTGGACATTACCAGCTAACTGTGCTATTGCTTTACATCCATCTGCTGAATATCAATTAGTACATACTAAATATTATAATTTTATTATGGCCAAATCCCTTATTAATGATGTGATGAAATGTTTTTCCATTTCATCATGGCAAATACTGGGAACAGTTATGGGATCTTCATTAGAAGATATATGTTTTCACCATCCTTTTATGGATTTTGATATACCAGTAATTATGGGAGAACATATAACATTAGACATGGGTACTGGGGCAGTTCATATAGCACCTAATCATGGATTAGAGGATCATATTCTCTGTAAAAAATATAATATCAAAAATAAGAACTTCGTTCAATCTAATGGTAACTATATACAAGGAACTTATCCAACATTAGATGGAATAAATATATTTAAAGCTAATGATTTAATCATAAAATTACTGCAGAAAAATAATTGTCTTCTTAAAGTTGAACACTTCTATCATAGTTACCCACATTGCTGGCGTCATAAAAATCCTGTTATTTTGAGAGCGACTCCACAATGGTTTATTAACTTAGATAAAAATAACTTAAGGTCGAGACTTATAGAAGAAATTAAAAAAGTTAAATGGGCTCCAGGTTGGGGTCAATTACAAATGGAAACCATGGTTAGAAATAGTCCGGATTGGTGTGTATCTAGGCAACGAAGTTGGGGAGTTCCTTTGACACTTCTAGTAAATAAAGACACTGATCAATTACATCCAAATACCTTAAACTTGATAGAAAAAATAGCTAAACTTGTAGAAAAAAAAGGTATTCAAGTTTGGTGGGATATTGATATATATGATCTTATAGGTAAAGATGCTAATAATTATGTAAAAATACTAGATGTATTAGATGTTTGGTTTGATTCAGGTTGTACAAGCTATTCAGTTGTAGAAAAGCGTCCGGAATTTGAAGATCATCTACCCGATATGTATCTAGAAGGATCAGATCAGTATAGGGGATGGTTTATGTCATCTCTAATTATTTCTACTCTTATAAGAGATAAGGCACCTTATAAGAAGGTGATCACTCATGGTTTTGCTGTAGATGCACAAGGTCGTAAAATGTCTAAATCAATAGGCAATACTATATCTCCTCAAGAAATAGTAGATAAATTTGGTGCTGACATTTTACGCATATGGGTAGCATCAAATAATTATTCCAGTGAAATGGCGGTATCTCATGAAATTTTAACACGCTCTGTAGACATTTATCGTCGCATTCGTAATACAGCACGTTTCTTACTAGCTAATATTAACGATTTTAATCCTCAAAAAGATTTAGTAGAACCAGAAAATATGGTAGCTATTGATAGATGGGCTGTAGGGAAAGCAAATTTAACACAATTAGATATTACTAAATTTTATGATAATTATGATTTTCATAGTGTAATTCAACATTTAATGCAATTTTGTTCCATAGATATGGGTGCTTTTTATCTTGATATCATTAAAGATCGTCAGTATACAGGTAAAAGAAAAAGTTTTGCAAGACTTAGTTGTCAAACAGCATTATGGCATATTACACAAGCGCTAGTACGTTGGATATCGCCTATTATTTCTTTCACTGCTGATGAAATTTGGAACTATTTACCAGGTGATCATAGTAAATATGTATTTACTGAAGAATGGTATGATGGTCTTTTTAGTTTATCAGATAATACAGAACTAAATGATTCTTATTGGTCTGAATTAATTCATATACGCAATGAGGTAAATAAGATCATAGAAAAAGCACGTTCGGATAAATATATTGGCAACAACCTAGAAGTATCTCTTGTGTTGTATGCAGATCAAGATTTAGCTGCTAAATTATACCTTTTAGGAAAAGAATTAAAATTTCTTTTATTAACTTCAGAAGTACAAATATATGATTTGTCAAAAGCTGGTGAAGATGTGCAACAAAGTAAATTATTTAAAGGGTTAAAAATTAAGATCAATAAATCTAAAGGTAAAAAATGTTTGCGTTGTTGGCATTATACCTATGATATAGGTGCAAATAAAAATAATGTGAATATATGTAGTCGTTGTTATGATAATATTTTTGGTGAAGGCGAGTATCGTAGATACGTTTAATGTTTAGATTTATGCGTTATAGTGGATTATATTGGTGTTGGATTAGTCTGCTAAGTATGTTGCTTGATGTTATTAGTAAGAAATTGGTGTTAGCAAATATTATGCTATATGAAAGTAAACCATTAATGCCATTCATAAATTTGTTTTTTAGTCGTAATTATGGAGCAGCATTCAGCTTGTTTTCGAATAGTAACGGTTGGCAACATTGGGTTATGATTATTGCTACCTTTGTGATAATATCAATTATCTTAAGAATAATGTACGATAGTAAATCGTACCCAAATTTTAATAATATCTCTTATGCTTTACTTTTAGGAGGAGCTGTAGGCAATTTATTTGACAGAATTTTCCATGGATTTGTTATAGATTTTATTGATTTACATATAGAAAATTGGCATTTTCCTACTTTTAATATAGCAGACAGCTGTATTTCTATTGCAACTTTCCTATTAGGAATAAAATACTTGTTTAATCACACCACTGATAAATAATACAAATTAAAATATTTTTGGTAGTACATAAGGTGCTCTTCATATACATAGTGGAACTGTCATTAAAAACACATATCATAAATGACATAATAGTTAGTTAATAAATTGTGGTACATTGGTGTAATCTTTATAGAAGAAGTTAAAATACATAAATGATTTTTTTTTCAGCTCATAGTGTATTTTATCCATTAGTAAAAAAATGGAACTTACTATAAAATAGCATATATTATATTTGACCTTCCCAAATAACTGCGTTATTAATTAATGTAAACAAAGTTATAAAAATACTTCATATGGTTTTATGACAAATATGAGAATTGCTATTGCTGGTGTAACAGGTCGTATGGGAAAAAAGCTAATTCAATCACTTCCACATATAGAAGGAATTGTATTAGGAGCAGCTTTCGTTCGGCCAGGCTCTATAGTAACAGGAATTGATGTTGGTCAAGTAGTTGGAGAAAAAATACTAGGCATCAAACTAATAGATAATTTAAATACGGCTATTAACGATTTTGATGTACTAATTGATTTTACTAATCCTGCGGCAACATTAACATATATCGATTTTTGTTGTAAATATAAAAAATCTATGGTTATTGGAACTACTGGGTTTACTGAATACGAAAAGAAAAAAATTTTTCTTGCTTCAGAAAATATTAGTATTGTTTTATCTCCGAATTTTAGTGTAGGAATTAATGTAGTAATTAAATTACTAGAAAAAATAACTACAGTTATGGGAAATTATGCAGATATTGAAATTATAGAAAGTCATCATCGTAATAAAAGAGATGCTCCTTCAGGTACAGCATTGGCTATGGGAGAAGCAATTGCTAATATAATGCATTGGGATTTAAATAAAAAAGCTATTTATAACAGAGGTATTCACAGTGGAAAACGTTTAGCTAATACTATTGGTTTTGCAACTATACGAGCTGGAGATATTATAGGAGAACACACTGCTATATTTGCAGATATCGGAGAACGCATAGAAATTACACATAAGGCATCTAGTCGCATTACCTTTGCTCATGGTGCTTTAAAAGCTGCTATATGGGTTAATAATAAAAAACCAGGCATATACAGCATGCAGGATGTATTAGCATTATCGACCTTATAATTATTATTTATCATGTTATTTAATAAATATTATATTTCAAATATATAACTTATATCATTTATATAAATAGTATTTGTAAATATTGCAATTGTTTTCCAACAATAAATTAATATCATATATTAAATATAAAGTTTATTATTTGGAGGATATCTTGATTAAAGAAGCACTTTTAGTATTAGAAGATGGAAGTCAATTTAGTGGCAGATCTGTTGGAATAACAGGATTAGTAGTTGGAGAAGTTGTTTTTAATACATCCATTACGGGTTATCAAGAAATTATTACTGATCCTTCTTATTATCGTCAAATAGTTACTCTTACTTATCCTCACATAGGAAATGTTGGTATTAATAGTCTTGACGAAGAATCTACTAAAATTTATGCACAAGGTTTAGTGATACGAGACCTATCATTAATAGGTAGTAACTTTAGAAGCGAAGAAGACTTCGATCATTATTTGCAACGCAATCATACGGTAGCTATTACAGACATTGATACACGTCAACTAACCCGATTACTTCGCCAAAAAGGTATCCAGAAAGGTTGTATTATTGCTGGTGATAATCCAGACGCTAAATTAGCTATTAAAGAAACACGTAATTTTTTAGGTTTAAAAGGCATGGATTTAGCAAAAGAAGTCTGTACATCACAACCTTATAAATGGAGAAAAAGTAGTTGGCGGTTACATAGTAATTCCTTAGAAAAGAGAAAGAAAGAAGAATTACCTTACAATGTAGTTGCATATGATTACGGAATAAAACGTAATATTCTGTGTATGTTAGTAGATCGAGGTTGTTCTTTAACAGTTGTTCCTGCTCAAACTTCTGCTTCGGAAGTTTTAAAAATGAATCCAGATGGAATTTTTCTTTCTAATGGACCAGGTGATCCAGAATCGTGTCATTATGCTATAAAAGCTATAAAAACATTTTTAAAAACAGATATTCCAATATTTGGTATTTGTCTTGGTCATCAATTATTAGCTTTAGCTAGTGGAGCAAAAACTATTAAAATGAAAGTTGGTCATCATGGAAGTAACCATCCTGTTAAAGACTGTTATACGAACAATATAATGATTACTTCACAAAACCATAACTTTGCAGTGGATGCAAGCTCTATTCCTAGGAATCTTCGCGTAACTCATATTTCTTTGTTTGATCATACTATACAAGGACTTCATCGGACTGATAAACCTGCTTTCAGTTTTCAGGGTCATCCAGAAGCAAGTCCAGGTCCGCATGATGCGGCTTCATTATTCGATTATTTCATAGAATTAATTGTAATCTACCGTTCGAAATTGGCTTTTTCTGTGGGAGCTTAATGATGCCTAAACGTAACGATATACAATCTATCTTAATACTTGGAGCAGGCCCAATAGTTATTGGTCAAGCTTGTGAATTTGATTATTCGGGGGTGCAAGCTTGCAAAGCACTACGTGAAGAAGGGTATCGGATTATTTTAGTGAATTCTAATCCAGCCACAATCATGACTGATCCAGAAATGGCAGATGCGACTTATATAGAACCGCTAAATTTTAAAATATTGAGTAAAATAATCCAAAAAGAACGTCCTGATGCTATTTTACCTACAATGGGAGGTCAAACAGCTCTAAATTGTGCCCTTGAGTTAGAACATCAAGGTATACTCAAAGAATTTGAAGTAGATATGATAGGTATAACTGCTGAGGCCATTGATAAGGCGGAAGATAGGCAACGCTTTGATAAAGCTATGAAAAAAATTGGATTAGATACCCCTAAATGTGGTATTGCACATATTCTAGAAGATGCAATAAAAATAGCTAAAGAAATGGGATTTCCCTGTGTAATTCGTCCTTCTTTTACTATGGGAGGCAGCGGTGGTGGTATTGCTTATAACCTAGAAGAATGTGAAGCAATTTGTGAACGTGCTATTGATCTTTCACCAATTAATGAACTTTTAATAGATGAATCATTAATTGGTTGGAAAGAATATGAAATGGAGGTAGTACGTGATAAGAACGACAATTGTATAATTGTTTGCTCAATAGAAAATTTTGATGCAATGGGCATACATACAGGAGATTCTATTACTATTGCGCCAGCTCAAACTATGACTGATAAGGAATACCAGATAATGCGTAATGCTGCTATCGCAGTACTACGTGAAATAGGAGTGGAAACAGGCGGATCTAACGTACAATTTGCAATTAATCCTAAGAATGGTCGTCTTGTAGTTATCGAAATGAATCCTAGAGTATCTCGTTCCTCTGCTCTTGCCTCAAAAGCAACTGGTTTTCCAATTGCAAAAATATCAGCTAAATTAGCAATAGGTTATACCTTAGATGAATTAATGAATGATATTACTAATAATCTTACCCCAGCCTCTTTTGAACCTACAATAGATTATGTAGTAGTCAAAATGCCTCGTTTTAATTTCGAAAAATTTTCTGGAGCTAATGATCGCTTAACTACTCAAATGAAATCAGTAGGTGAAGTAATGTCAATTGGTCGCACTTTTCAGGAATCAATACAAAAAGCATTAAGAGGATTAGAGTTAGGTACTACGGGATTTGATCCTAAAACTGATCTGAATGATCAGAATGCATTAAATATAATTAGACATCAGTTAAAAGATGCAGGTTGCGATCGTATTTGGTATATAGCAGATGCTTATCGTGCAGGTATGTTATTAGATGATATCTTCCAATTAACTAATATAGATCGCTGGTTTTTAGTGCAGATACAAGAAATTATAAATCTAGAACAACAAATTGTATCTATGGGTATTAATGGATTAACAAAAAAATTTTTACGTCAATTGAAACGTAAAGGATTTTCTGACGCACGTATAGCAACCTTGCTTAATACTGGTGAAAATGAAATACGTCAATTGCGCCAAAATTATAATTTACATCCAGTTTATAAACGTGTTGATACTTGTGCAGCAGAATTTTCTACTGATACTGCTTATATGTATTCTACTTATGAAGCAGAATGTGAATCTAATCCAACAAATAATAAGAATAAAATCATAATCCTTGGAGCTGGTCCAAATCGTATAGGACAAGGGATTGAGTTTGATTATTGTTGTGTACATGCGGCGTTGGCATTACGTGCAGATGGTTACGAGACTATTATGGTAAACTGTAATCCTGAAACAGTATCTACTGATTATGATATTTCTGATAGACTTTATTTTGAAGCTATTACTTTGGAGGATGTACTAGAAATTGTTCATATTGAGAAACCTAAAGGGGTAATTATACAATATGGAGGTCAAACTCCACTAAAATTAGCTAAATATTTAGAACAAGCTGGTGTGCCCTTGATAGGTACAAGTCCAGCCTCTATAGATTTGGCTGAAGATAGAAAAAAATTTCAAGTTATAGTTAAAGAACTTGGATTTAAACAACCCTCTAATGCGACTGTTACTAAATTAGAAGAAGCTATAGAAAAGGCTAGTATAATTAAATATCCTATAGTAGTGCGTCCTTCTTATGTACTAGGAGGTCGGGCTATGGAAATAGTTTACAATGAAAGTGATCTTAAACACTATTTTCAAACAGCTGTCAATGCATCCTATAATGCACCTGTATTATTAGATAATTTTTTGGATGATGCTATAGAGATAGATGTAGATGCTATTTGTGATGGAGAGAATGTTCTAATTGGAGGTATTTTAGAACATATTGAGCAAGCCGGAGTACATTCAGGAGACTCAGCTTGCTCGCTTCCTGTTTATACTCTCAGTGAAGAGACTCAATACAAGATACGTGAACAAGTTAAACTTTTATCATTTAAAATGAATATTTGCGGTTTGGTAAACGTACAATTTGCTGTCAAAAATAATGACATTTATCTTATTGAGGTTAATCCTCGTGCTTCACGTACAGTGCCTTTTGTATCTAAAGCCACTGGTATACCTCTAGCTAAGATAGCTGCTCGTGTTATGGTAGGTCAATCTTTAATGGAACAAGGTATCACAAGAGAGATAATACCACCTTACTTTTCTGTAAAACAAGCAGTTTTACCATTTAATAAATTTCCAGGTGTTGATCCTATTCTAGGTCCAGAAATGAGGTCCACTGGTGAAGTCATGGGTATAGGCTATACATTTGCCGAAGCATTTGCAAAAGCAATGTTAGGTGAAAAAAGTAAAATGAAGAAAACAGGACGTGCATTACTGTCAGTACGTGAAAATGATAAAAAACGCATTGTTGATTTAGCTACACAATTACAGTATTTTGGCTTTGAAATAGATGCTACATATGGTACAGCTACAGTATTAATAAAAGCAGGTTTGAAAGCACGTATAGTAAGTAAAGTACATGAAATAAATCCAAATATTCAAGATATTTTAAAAAATGGAGAATATACTTATATAGTTAATACCACTTCAGGTCGTCAAGCAATTGAAGATTCAAAAGTTATTCGTCGTAGTGCATTAAAATATAAAGTACACTATGATACTACTTTAAACAGCAGCTTTGCTACAATTTTAGCATTACATGCAGATCCAATAAAACACGTAATTTCCTTACAAGAAAGGCATAGTAGTACTAAATATACCGATAATAAATAACATTTCATTAAAAAAGCAAAGAGTTGATTATGAAAGTTAGTCTTATCGCAGCATTAACGATTGATAGAATCATTGGCAAAAGCAATTCTATACCTTGGATATTACCTGATGATTTGAAATGGTTTAAGTATCATACTTTAAATAAACCCATTATTATGGGACGTTTAACTTTTGAATCTATTGGTAAGCCTTTACCAAATCGTTGGAATATCGTGGTAAGCAAAAATCAACCAATTATAAAAAAAGGAATAACTTGGGTAAATTCATTAAGACAAGCACTTCTAGTTGCAACGGAGGCCGCTGAGGCAGAGGAGATCATGATTATTGGTGGTGGGAATGTATACGAGCAAATGATAAAAATTGCTGATCGCCTCTATCTTACACATGTATACTTAAAGGTAAAAGGTGATACTATTTTTCCGGAATATAAACCAAATGAATGGCATGTAATCTTCACTGAATTTCATGCGGCAAATGAAAAAAATATATATAACTATTGCTTTGAAATTTTAGATCGTCGTTTATGAAGACAACCTTGCAAATAGTATTGTTTTTTTTCCCAATGCAATAATGTTAGTGGTCCTCCTAAACAACAACCAGTATCAAGACCAATCGCTCCTTTTGGAATACCGCGTCCTTTTAATGATGACCAATGACCAAAAACTATGGTATAATTAACTAATGCCATGTTATCAATTAAAAACCAAGGCTTTAACACAGTAGATACTTCTTCCGGATTTCCTTTAAATTCTAAATTTATGTTGTTGTTGAAATCACAATAGCGCATGCGGGTAAGAGCATTAATGCTGAATAGCATTCGTTCTGAATTATTTAGTTTTGTGTCTAACCATGAACACTTATTATTATTGTATATAGAATTAAGTAAAGTAGTATAATTTTTATTAGAAAGTAATTTAGCGATTTCACTTGCACATAATTTGGCTATTTTCAAATTCCATTGGGGTGGAATGCCAGCATGGGCCATTATTAATTTTTTTTCTTCATCTACTTGTAGCAAAGGCTGATGACGCATCCATTGCATTAATTCATCTATATCACTTGCTTGCAATAAAGAAGTAAAATTCTCGTCTATAATATTAGAATTAATATTATTGTAAAGTGTTAATAAATAAATATCATGATTTCCTAAAACTAATTTAATGCTATTTTGAATGGACTTTAAATAACGAAGAACTTCTAAAGAGTGCGGACCACGAGATACTAAATCTCCTGTTAACCATAAAATATCTTTGTCAGGATCAAATTTAACTTGATCTAACAAATTACGCAATTCTTCATAACAACCGTGAATATCCCCAACTAAATACGTATTCATATAACATACCATTAATCATAATTTATCTTTATCATTGAATATAAATATTACAACATGTATAAAATATAAAGCTAATTAATCTTAAACAAGATATCTAATATTTCCTTGATTCAAGGCAGTATGAAATTTATAAATTAATGTCCTATTGATATAGGAAAGATATTTTTCTTCACAAGACTATATTGATTAGATATCGAATTAGCTAACTTGATATATTGTTCTCCTGATATATTTTCTGCTCGTGACAGAGGGCAAATACCAAACAATTCTAAAACTTCTGCTGTAAATATATTCTTCAAACTATTGCGTAAAATTTTCCTCCTTTTTTTAAAAGCTTCATTTACAATAAAATTTAACATACACATATCTATGGCGGGATAAGGTATTATTTGATGAGGTATTAAACGTACCATTACTGAATCTACATTAGGTGATGGAAAAAAAGAACCTGAAGATATTGTAAACAAAGGAATTATTTGACAATAGTATTGTGCCATGATAGTTAATTTACCATAAGATTTTTCTCCAGGTTTTGCTACTAATCGATCGGCTACTTCTTTTTGAAGCATAAAATGCATATCTTTAATGAAAGTAATGTAATTAAAGAGATAAAATATTATTTTTGTGGAAATATTATAAGGTAAATTACCAAATATTCTCATTTTTTTATTTTTTTGTATCAATTTACTGAAATTAACATTCATAACATCTTTTTCAAGAATAATTATTTTTTTATTTATATGGTTATTGTCACTTAACCGTCTTACTAAATCGCGATCAATTTCTATTATCGTTAAGTTATCTAAATACTTAATTATTGGTTCCGTTAAAGCTCCTAATCCCGGACCAATTTCTATGATATAATCATTGGATTGCGGATTAATAGCAGATATTATTCTATTAATAATGTTTACATTTATTAAAAAATGTTGTCCAAAACGCTTTCGTATATGGTGGTTTTTATAGAATTGTTTATGCATCATTTTTTTTACTTATATGAATTGCCAAATTAATAGCTTTCATAAGACTGTAGGAATCAGCTATATTCTGACCAGCTAATTGAATAGCTGTACCATGATCAACAGATGTACGGATAAATGGAAGACCTAATGTAATATTAACAGCTTTACCAAACCCTTGAAATTTTAATACTGGTAATCCTTGATCATGATACATAGCTAGTATAGCATCAGCACTTCTTAGATATTCCGGTTGAAAAATCGAATCTGCTGATAGTGGTCCAGTTAAGTAAATGCCTTCTTTACGTAACTTTTTTAAAGTGGGTATAATAGTAACAATTTCTTCTTGACCTATATATCCATTTTCTCCTGCATGAGGATTTAATCCACATACATAAATATGTGGCTTATCTAAAGAAAATTTTTTTTGTAACTCACTGTGTAAAATAGTTATTATTTCATATAGGCTATTACAAGTAATTGCAGAGTAAACTTCTTTTAATGGTAAGTGATTAGTGGCAAGTGCTACTCGCATATTATCTGTTACAAACATCATGACAGCTCTTTTACAATTCGTTACATTAGCAAAAAATTCTGTATGACCTGTAAAATCAATACCTGCAGCATTAATAATGCCTTTATGTACAGGACCTGTAATAAGCGCTTGAAACTCTCCTGTCATACATTTCTCACAAGCCATTGATAAAGTATTTATTACATATTGACTATTAGCAATAGACAGATGACCTGCTTTTACTGGATGAAGCGTATCTATAGGAAAAACGGTCAAAGTGCCACGTTGGTGTTTCTGCGGAGATTTGCTTGGATCATATTGACGAAGTATCAATGGTAATCCCATTTGTTTAGCTCTATTTTTTAACAATTCCATACAGCTAAAAACTACTATTTCGACCGGCCAATAATGTTGTGCTATCTGAATCACTAGATCTGGTCCAATTCCTGCTGGTTCACCAGGTGTAATTGCTAACCGGAAATTACTATTTAACATGCTTATAACCTATTTATAAAAATATCTTTACATAAGCTAGAGAATTGATTTCAGTTAGCCAAATTTTAATATGAATCTATCACTTATCCTCTCGGTAATTTTATATTATAAGAAATTCTAGTAGAACAAGTAAATCTGTTATTTCGTCCTTCTGAACGTTATAAAATATAATTTTAAAATTTTTAAGCTTCGAAGAAATTCGCAATAATATATTTTTAACTGGTTTTTTTATCTATTTAAATTCACGGATATGCGTTACTAACAACGTCAGATTTAACTAACGTTGTTTGTAAATCAAATTTTATTTCACTCATTAGCCAATTTTATTACTACCCGATTACTTTGTTTAACCTCTTCCATTACTACATATGTGCGAGTGTTGTTGATTCCTGGTAACCGCAAGAGCATATCTCCTAGCAATTGACGATAAGCTGACATATCTGCTACACGTGTTTTTAAAAGATAATCAAAATCACCTGAAACTAAGTAACATTCTTGCGTTTCATCAAGATTTTGTACAGCAAGATTAAACTGCTCGAATATATCTGGTTCACGACGATTCAAAGTAATTTCCACAAATACCAGTAGTGAGGCATCAAGATAATGTGGATTTAGTTGGGCTGTATAACCTAAAATAAAACCTTTTTGTTCTAGACGACGTACCCGTTCCAGACAAGGTGTAGGAGATAATCCTACACGTTTGGCAAGTTCTAAATTAGAAATACGACCATTTTTCTGTAATTCATTAAGAATATTTTTATCTATGCGATCTATATTTTTACCGAGACGTTTTTTTGTATTTAACATTATATATATCTCTCTTACATTCTACTATTAACTTGTCATCTTCTACAATGATCTACTTTAATATATTTATTGATGATAACTCTGCTCTAGTATATATCATATATAACTTGTATTTTTATAAAAGTTAATCACTTTACATGTTAAGTGACATTGATTAATTTTTGGAAACCAACTAAGATAATTCAATTATCTATTAACTAATCATTAGTTTCCTTAAAAAGGAAAATTTTTAAAGTAAACATTTACAATGTCATATTAAATGATTTATTTTAATGACATTATTATACAATATTTTTGTATATTTATTTACACTTAAAAATTAAAAAATGATTAGCAATCATTATTTAAATTGTGGTAAATATTGAGGAACATATGGTTATAAGTAATCCTATACATAGTAAATTAATTATTTTAGGATCTGGTCCGGCTGGATATACAGCAGCCATTTATGCTGCTCGTGCTAACTTGAAACCAGTATTGATTACTGGATTAGCACAAGGTGGGCAACTAACTACGACTAATGAAGTGGAAAATTGGCCTGGAGATCCTGACAACCTGACCGGTCCATTATTAATGCAACGTATGCATGAACACGCAAAAAAATTTCAAACTAAAATCATAGTAGATCACATTAATAGTGTAAATTTCCAGAATAAACCTTTCTTTCTATTAGGTGAAAAATATGAGTATACTGCAGATGCTATAATTATTGCTACAGGTGCATCGGCTCGTTATTTAGGCCTACCTTCAGAAGAAGCTTTTAAAGGTAAGGGGGTATCTGCTTGTGCAACTTGTGATGGTTTTTTTTATAAGAAAAAAAAAGTAGCAGTTATTGGAGGTGGTAACACTGCTTTGGAAGAAGCTTTATATTTATCAAATATTGCATCAGAAGTTCATCTCGTTCATCGTCGTAATAATTTTAGAGCTGAAAAAATAATCATAGATCGATTAATGGAGAAAGTAGACAAGAGAAATATTCTCTTACATATGGAACATACTTTAGGTAAAATATTAGGTGATGATTCCGGAGTCACAGGTATGATTTTATATTCCACAACACCCAACAAAAATATCAAAAAAATAGCTGTTACAGGAATATTTATTGCTATTGGTCATATTCCTAATACTGCTATTTTTAGAGAACAACTACAGTTAGAAAAAGGATATATTAAAATACTCTCTGGAATCAATAATAACGCAACTCAAACTAGTATACCTGGTGTATTTGCGGCAGGTGATGTAATAGACCCTTGTTATCGTCAGGCAATTACATCTGCAGGAAGTGGATGTATGGCTGCATTAGATGCAGAACGTTATCTAGATCAATTGAGTTAATGGATGATATCCATTTCCACGGTCTATTAATAACTAAAATAAAAATTAACATCAGCATATAAATCAAAGGTTTTTGTTGTGATATTTATCAGATACTCATGTTAGTAATTAATGTAAAGTAGCAATTGATATTTGCTTATTAATATCTTAATCAAAAGTAACTAAACATAATATTCCACGTATTTATATTATTTTATAAGTATTCTATTGAACTTCCTTATGAATAATATTAGATCATTTACCAGAGATTATTAAATGACAAAAGAAGACAATATTGAAATGCAAGGTACTGTATTAGATACGTTACCTAATACCATGTTTCGTGTAGCATTGGAAAATGGACATGTAGTAATAGCCCATATTTCTGGCAAAATGCGTAAAAATTATATCCGCATTCTCACAGGAGATAAAGTAACAGTTGAACTAACTCCATATGATTTGAGCAAAGGACGTATTGTTTTTCGTAGTCGTGAATAAGAAAGATAATTAGTAAGATCAATACATGAAAAGGCAGCTTACTTTTATTACAGATAGATAGTAAATGAATATGCTGCTTGTTTTGTAATCTAAATATCCTAAAGACAAAGGCATGCGTATGCGTAATATCGGACGATCCACCATCTATTTCAAACCAACCATTGACGAGCATCCTCGCTTACTTTAAGTATAATATTCATTATAGATAAATTATTGCCATGATAACTTGATTAGAAAGATATCTGAGTCACCTGATTTATTTTTTAATAACATCGTTTCTATTATTTTGATGAATAAGTCCAATAATACTCCTTTTAATGAGTACCTCAGTTAGTTGTCATTATTACTAAGACAATATTCAGAATATTTTACTTTATTACCACTATTATCACAGTATATTAAAAATATCATAATGTGCTTTTTACCTCATATGAATATTGAATAAGTAATATTTATTAATTTGCTAAGTGCATGACGCTCCATTATGACATGTCAAATTCATAAAGCACTGACTAATTTTAATTGCTTCAGTAACAGGCTACATGTTAACAAAATACCGAGCTATTCTAGCAACAAATTGCTAATAAGTTAGTTACCTAGCATATTAGGGTTTATTAGGGCTGCTAATTCTGCTGCCACGCGAAGAGCTTTGACATTATGATGTTCTTCATACTTGAATTTTATTCCACAATTTTTATTGTTTCATCCATAGATAATGAAGTTCTATTTTTTAGACATATCCGAGTTAACGCTCAAAAAAATTAAAACTTATGATATGCCTTCCTCCTATTACAGGTAAATGACCACTAGAACACAATGGTTTTTAATTAAAAGCTATATCTTCTATATGTCCGTCCACCAAAAGGATAATATGTATTTCAAAATACCAGTGCAATCAATCTAGCAATATTTGTTATAAATTTTCCTATACATAACTCTCTCAATACCTATCAATAGGGTTACGTAGGAATACTTTGTGGAAGCTAGGAGTAGGTCTTCTTTGCTTTGACAAGTTTGATTCCAATTCTGGTCGTACAGATAGATTACTGTACATACTTTTACTTTAGCCGAAGGCTTTACAAGGCTAATAACTAGATGACGCTAAAGACCATAATACTTAAACCTTTTATGCGTAAACTATTTCCGAGACAATCATGGATCTCCATTTACTCTGGCATATTAAATTTAAATTTGATATGGGTTTTTTGATAAAAATTACCCGTATAGGTAATTAACATGCATTTTAATATACATCAATAAGATAACTTATTAATACATATCAGCATTATAATGACAATTAATCCAATTAATCATCATACTTGCAATATCTAAACCAGTGACAGTTTCTATTCCTTCCAGTCCAGGAGAAGCATTAACTTCCATAATTAGAGAACCACGATTAGCCCTTAGAATATCCACTCCTGCTACATTTAATCCTAATGTAAAAGCTGATTGTATTGCCATATCACGTTCTAGAGATGTAATCTCTACTGGATAAGCTTTACCACCGCGATGAAGATTAGAACGAAAATCTCCAGTTTTAGCTTTGCGTTCAATAGCAGCAACGACTTCATTACCGATGACTAAACATCGCAGATCTTTACCCTTTGATTCCTTAATAAATTCTTGTACCATAAATTTAATATTAAGACTACGAAAAGTATCAATAATACTTTCTGCTACTGCAATAGTTTCAGCTAGTATTACTCCTATTCCTTGTGTGCCTTCCAAAAGCTTAATTATTAACGGTGGTCCTCCAACCATTTCGATTAAGTGATGCGTATTTTTTAAATAATAAGATATACCAGTAACTGGTATATCAATCCCTGCTTTTGTTAATAATTGCATGGTATAAAATTTATCTCTAGTACGCTTAATGGCTCTCGATTTGTTTAATGCATAACTACCACAATTTTCAAATTGTTGAAGTATTGTGGTCCCATAAAAATTGATATAGGTGCTAATTCTGGGGATGACAGCATCAAAGTGGGGAAGAATTTCATTACGAGAATAAATAGTTGGTAAAGCGTTATTAATTTTAATATAGCAAGAAAGTGGGTCGATAATTTCTACATGGTGATTTTGTTTTTTTGCTGCTTCGGATAAACGTCGGCAAGAGTAAATCGTTCTATCGCGGGACAAAATAGCTATTTTCATCCTTATTGTTTTATCCTCATAATTGTGCACATAAGCAATTTTTGCAATATAAAAAAACTATTTTTGTTTATCATAATACATTTTTTTATAAAAATAATATATCTATATATAATGATAAGGCACTTTTTTCGTGAAAAGATTAAAAAAACTCAAAAAAATGTCCTTTAAATGTTTGAAAACTCCCCCAGACCGTATATTTTCTAATGATATTATTGGAAATTCTTGCACTGTTTGTTCATTTAACTGAATAATCATGATTCCTACTATTTTATTTTTGTGTAGTGGAGCTTTAAATTTAGGATAAAAAAATTTAATTTTTTCTTTTATAAACTGTCTTTGACCTTTAGGAATAACTATATTGGCATCTTTTTTTACCCCAAGTAAAACTTCTTTTTTATTACCAAAAAAAATGGTATGAGATATAAAAGGATGATATCCTTTAATTAATTGAATATTTTCAAAATATTTAAATCCCCAATGAAGCAACTTCTCTGTTTCTGTAAAACGAATGTCACTATTAGATGATCCAAGTAGTACGGAAATTAACCTCATGTTGTCTTTTGTTGCAGAAGCCACTAAATTATAACCAGACTCTGATGTATGTCCTGTTTTAATACCATCTACATTTAAATTGTTCTTCCAAAGAAGACGGTTGCGATTGTATTGAGTAATATGATTAAAAACAAATTGTTTTTCTTTATGTAAAAGATATTCTTCAGGTAGATCTCTTATTAAAGATTGTCCAATAAGCGCGATTTCTTTAGCAGTAGTATATTGATTTATTGCATCTAATCCATGAACAGTCATAAAGTGAGTACTTGTTAATCCTAGTACTTTTGTGTAATTATTCATTTTTTTTATAAAATCAATTTGACTACCAGCAATATAATCAGCAAGAGCAATACAAGCATCATTTCCTGACTGAATAATAATACCTTTGTTTAAATCTGAAACGGTAATTCGATCAAGAGGTTTAATAAACATTAGCGAAGAATTTTTTAGTTTTGAGTAATTTGTAGCGCAAGCATCTTTTGGTATATTAACTATAGCATGAAGATTAATTTTGCCATTTTTAAGTGCTTGACCAATTACATAGCTAGTCATCATTTTAGTTAAACTTGCGGGATTTAAACGAAGGTCCGGATGATATTTTGTTAATATTTTTCCAGTGTTGTAATCTATTAATATCCATGCTTTGGAGGTAAAAGTAGGAGCAGTAATACCCAAATCAGCAAAACTAGAAGTAGGAATAAAGAAAGATAGTGCAATATAAAATATGAATCGCCATCTTAAATATGAAGAGTCTATTTTTATCATAGCAAAAAAAAAACTTATCCTTACTAGAATTATTTGAATAGGATTCAAAAATATAAAGTGTATATAGTGAGTGCTATAGATAAAGTTCATTTTTATACGAGTATACTTAGTGCTATTGTAGCATATAAATTTAAAATTATTCATATATTTAAAGATACTTGATATATTCGATAATATTATATAGATTCAATAAATCTACTATAGAGAGATAAAATTAAAAAGTATGAAAAATCTAATTTCTTTTGATGAAGCTAAAAAAATAATATTAAATCAATTAATACCCATAGTTGAATCTGTAAAAGTACCACTTACAGAGGCAATAGGCAGAATTAGTGCAGCTTCTATTTATTCTCCTATTGCTATACCAATATTTGATAATTCTGCTGTTGATGGATATGCTATACGGTTCAATGATTGTACTACACAAGCATTACTTCCCATAGCAGGATACTCTTGTGCTGGAAAACCTTTTTTAGGACCATGGCCTCATAATAGTGTGATACGTATTATGACAGGAGCACCATTACCATTGGGATCTGAAGCTATTGTTATGCAAGAAGACGTAAAAATTTTTTCTGGTGGAATTAAAATAACTAAACCTATTATACCTAGGCAAAATATTAGATTCAGCGGAGAAGATATTAAAATTAATTCATTGGTTATTCCTTTTGGTCATAGGTTAGGTATAGCGGAATTGCCCTTAATAGCATCTTTAGGTATTTCTAACATAAAAGTATTTCGTAAATTACGAACTGTGATATTTTCCATTGGTGACGAGTTACAATACTTAAATAAAAAATTAGATATAGGACAGATTTATGATATTAATCGATTAATGCTTTCTTTTATGTTAAAAAAGTTGGGTTGTGAAGTTATTGATTTAGAAATTATTCCAGATAATAAAGAATTACTACATGAGGCTTTGATTCAAGCTGACAATAAAGCAGATATAATTATTAGTACTGGTGGAGTCTCTGTAGGTGATACAGATCATACTAGATCAGTACTAGAAAAAATAGGAAAAATAAAATTTTCTAGAATAGCAATTAAGCCCGGTAAACCTTTTGTTTTTGGACAATTAACTAACAGTTGGTTTTGTGGTTTACCCGGTAATCCTGTATCTGCCGCTGTTACTTTTTATCAATTAGTACAACCAGCAATCTTAAAACTATCTGGTCAAATTGATATTTCATTAGGGATAAGACAACGTGCCATTGCTGTAGATAAAATTGTCAAAAAATCAGGACGTGTAGAGTTTCATCGTGGTATATGTAAAGCTAATATAGAAGGTATACTAGAAGTGAAAAGCACAGGAAATCAAGGATCACATATTTTTAGTTCTTTTATGTTAGCTAATTGTTTTATCATACTACAATCTGACCGTGTTACAGTAGAACCTGGGGAATGGGTTGATATTGAATTTTTTAATAAATTAATGGAGAGTTAAATATTGAATTTTTTAACAAAAAAAGAACAATTACGTTATAATCGTCAAATTATTTTGAAAAACTTTGATCTTCAAGGGCAAAAGATCTTAAAAGATTCTAGTGTATTAATTGTTGGTCTTGGAGGAATTGGTTGTTCTACTGCTACTTGGCTAGTTTGTTCTGGTATCGGAAAGATTACATTACTAGATTTTGATCTTGTTTCTCAGAATAATTTACAGCGACAAATATTATATAGAGATACTACTCTTGGTATGCTAAAAGTTGATTCTGCTCAAAAAATATTACAGTCATTAAATAATTATTGCCAAATAAATACTATTAGTGAAAGATTAAGTAATGACAAATTAAATTATTTGATCAAGCATCAAAATGCAGTGTTAGATTGTACTGATAATATTGAAAGTCGTGAACAACTGAATGTATTATGTTACTTTTCTAAAGTCCCATTAATTTCCGCAGCAGCTATTCGTATGGAAGGTCAACTGAACACATTTACATGGCAAGTAGAACACCCCTGTTATCATTGCATTAGTCGGTTATTTGGCAGAAAAAAGTTAAGTTGTGTTGAATCCGGTGTTATGGCTCCTTTAGTTGGTGTTATGGGTGCCTTACAAGCCATGGAAACATTAAAATTATTAACAAATTATGGAAACTCATTAGAGAGCAAGATATTAATGTACGATGCATTAACAATACAATTTAAAAAATTTGTAGTTAAAAAAGATTTAAATTGTGAAGTGTGTAGCCATCATAATTTTAAAATATAATTATCTTTATCTAAAATGATAAATAGCATTTATCATTACTTATGAAAAATACTTTTTATACTTAGTAAGCTAATAAGAATCTATTACCCTGGCTTGGCTGTAATTTTACCGGTATTTATTGTCTAAAAAATCAGATAGTTTCTTACGATATTCTACAGTCCTCTGAATTACTATTGAGGTACCTTGACCAGTCCAATATTTTTCTACATTTTCATTTGTATAATAGTATTTTGCAGGACGAAGTGTTCTTATAGAACGCTTTTTGTGAATATCTAGCATATCCATCAGTAGAATCATCAATACCATCAGCTATGATGAGCATTTCTCGATATTTTGTTAATTTTTCTTTTTTTCTATTTTGTGCTGCTTCTTCCGCTTCTCTTTCTTCACTGCGTTCATTTCATTCACAACAATAGTTTGATCACTTATCAGAATATTGATACTACTAAATGTGATTTCTAATATTTATTAGATAGATATCCAAACATTTATCTGTTTCACATTTTGATTAGTATCATTTATAATGTTTAGTGAATGGAAGGGAAGATAATGAAAATAAAATTATAAGTTATTAATTTTATTTTCATCACTTACATGATGCTTACCGTCATCACGATGTGCGGCTGTTATTCTTCTAAGAGAAAATTTCAATAAAGTAATATCTAACTATATAACTTAACAAAATTTAATTGCCACACCACCTGTTAAAATGTTCAAAAGCTTATTTGCGACAATACCTTGCTCGTAAGTATCGAAAAAAAGATAATAAAATGGATGGAATAGCAATCCTACTCCATAAATAAACTATATGTATATATATACTGTAAAGGTTATAGTGTAATTTTTTTACTTTGATTAACTGGCATTGCTAAACCAGTTACTAGTAGACCATAAAGATGTGGCAAAGAATTTACTCTGAATATAGGACCCAATGAAATCTTCAAATTATCATTTTTTACTATATAAGATGTAGAGCTAATCAAGCCCATTCCGTTCGTAGTATTATCCTGGGCCAATTTTACAGATATTCCACGTGCGTGAAACCTCGTAAACCTCGTGCCAAACCCACCATATTATAACTCCTAGTTATAATCATGGCAAAAGCAGAATGAGCAGAGATGACTAACAACCAGGTGAGTATAGAAAAAGATATGCTATTTTTTTATAAAGAATCTCAAATTTAAATTTGTTACTATTGTATAGATTCAAGTATTTTAGTTATCTCCTGATTTACTCTTATAATAGGAAGTGTACCATCTATTTTATAATAATTGGTATGACCGCTTAATTCACGTTTATAGTAATTAATAACTGGTTCAGTCATTTTATGGTATTCAATAAGCCGTTTACGCACAATATATTCTTGATCATCTTTACGAATAGTTAATATTTCACCAGTTACATCATCCCTATTGTGTACTTTAGGAGGATTGAGTGTTACATGATAAGTACGTCCTGAAAGAGCATGAATTCTACGACCTACAATACGTTTGATAATTAAATTATCCGGAACCTCTAACTCAATTACACAGTCAATATTAAAACCTGCTTCTCGTAAGGCAATTGCCTGAGGCATAGTACGAGGGAAACCATCTAATAAAACACCATTTTTACCTTTTTTGTTATTAATATACTTTTTTACTAACGCGATCATTAGTTCATCCGTTATGAATTCACCCCTATTCATCAGAGATTGTACTTTATTATTCAAATGACTATCTTTTTGTACAGCATCTCTTAAAATATCCCCAGTAGAAACTAATAAAAGGTCGTATTTATTTTTAATAAAATGAGCTTGTGTCCCTTTTCCAGCTCCTGGAGCTCCTAATAAAATTATATACATTAATATAATCCTTTTAGTTTTTATAAATGAAAGTCACTGAAATAGGAGCTAAATTAATTTTTAATCTATCAACCAATGCCTGCTGCTATATTTAAATAAACAGGCATTAGATCAGTTAATAATTATGCTACTAAGAGTTTATTTATACGTTGAATAAATTGGTTAGGATTATCTAAAGTCCCTCGTTCAGCTAATAAAGCTTGATCTAATAACAATTCTACCCATAATGAAAAAATATTTTCATCTTGTATATCTATCATGCGTTTAACTAAAATGTGTTCGGAATTTAATTCAAGAATGTATTTTACTTCAGGGACTGTTTGTCCCACCGCTGCAAAGAGTTTTACCATCTGAGTACTCATATCATTAGTATCGGTTATTACGATAGCAGGAGTATCAGTTAAACGATGAGTCAGTCTTACTTCTTTTACACGCTCACCTAATATATTTTTTACTCGCTTAATAAAAGGCTGTAATGTTTTTTGTTCTTCTTTATCTTTATAGGCATCATTACTCATCAATTTGTTAAGTGAATCATCTACCTTACTTACAGATTGAAATTTTTTACCTTGAAAATCCAGTATATGACTCATCATCCATTCGTCAATACGATCAAATAATAATAATACTTCAATTCCTTTTTTATAAAAAATTTCTAAATGAGGACTACTTTTTGCTGCAGCATAACTATCAGCAGCAATAAAGAAAATTTTTTCCTGATCCTTTGGCATGCGAGAAATATATTCATCTAAGGAGACATTTTGCTCAATACTATTATTATGAGTAGTAGAAAAACGCAATAATTTTACAATATTTTCTTTATTATTAATATCTTCAGCTGGTCCTTCTTTTATAACTAAACCAAACTCTTTCCAAAAGAGCTGATATTTTTCAGTATCTTGTGTTAATTTATCAAGCATTTGTAGCGCACGCTTTACTAATGCATTGCGCAAGCTGTGTGTTACACGATTATCTTGTAAAATTTCACGTGATACATTTAGCGGTAAATCATTGGAATCAATTAAACCACGTATAAAACGTAGATAGTGAGGCATAAACTGTACAGCATCATCCATTACAAATACCCTACGTACGTACAGTTTTAAGCCATGTTTATGTTCTCTATTCCACATATCCCAAGGAGCACACTTTGGAACATAAAGCAAACTAATGTATTCTTGTTTTCCTTCAACTCTATTATGACTCCATACTAGAGGATCATTATTATCATGAGTAATATGTTTATAAAATTCTTTGTATTCTACCTCACTAATATCTGATTTATTACGTATCCACAAGGCTTCTGCTTTATTAATTTTTTCCCAATGTATTCCCTCATTTTCGTTCTTTTTAGTTCTAATTTTTACAGGTAAAGATATATGATCAGAATATTTACTAATAATATTACGTAAACGCCAATCTTCTAAAAATTCTTCTTCTCCTTTTTTAATATGTAGAGTAATATCTGTACCCCTATCTGCTTTGGAAATATTTGCTAAAGTATATTCTCCTTGTCCTAAAGATTCCCAAAATACACCTTGATCTGCTGAAAGACCTGCTGCTCTAGTCTTTACGGTCACTTTATCGGCTACTATAAAAACCGAATAAAATCCAACTCCAAATTGACCAATTAGGTTCCTATTTTTTTCTGGATCGTTACTAGTAATGGATTCTAAAAAAGTTTTCGTTCCTGATTTAGCAATAGTTCCTAAGTTTTCAATTACTTCTGTTCTAGTCATACCAACACCATTATCGCTTATTGTTATAGTACTATTTTCTTTATCAACAGAAATGAGTATATTAAATTCACCATTTTTTTCGTATAGAGCAGGATTAGATAGAGCATGAAATCGTAGTTTTTCTATAGCATCGGAAGCATTAGAAATTAACTCTCTTAAAAAAATTTCTTTATTAGAATAGAGTGAATTGATCATTAAATGTAGAAGTTGCTTTACTTCTGACTGAAAAATATGTGTTTCTTTTTTTTTCATATCCATAAACTATTTCACCATAATCGTATTTAATTAACTTAGTCTTGAAAAGGAATGTGGTCACATAAAAGTGAAGCAATTATTGATGTACTGGTATGTTATTTTAACAGGTTTTTGCTTACCTAAACTAAAGAATACAAAAATTACCTTAAGCAATACTAGTAACTAATTTTGAAGCTAACCAATAAATTATTTATAATTTTTATTAAAAAAAATTCAGATCTGGCGGTAATTGCATATCACTAGTCAAAGAGGACATCTTTTCTTTTTGTTTTTCTTCTATACGACGAGTCGCATCATTAAAAGCGGCTGCTATTAAATCTTCTAACATTTCTTTCTCATCTTTTAATAAACTAACATCTAACTCCACTCGGCGACAATTATGAGCGCCATTAACTGTTACTTTAACTAAACCTGCACCAGATACTCCTGTTACTTCTATATCAATTATTTCTTTTCTTACCTTGCTCATTTTATCTTGCATTTGCTGAGCTTGCTTCATTAGATTATTCATACCGCCTTCAGAAAACATAATTTTATCTCTTTGTTTAAAATTAGCAATTGGTTTAAAGTGGTTTTATACTTTCTTCCTCTAAATCTGAAGAAAAAAAGGTACGTAATACTTGAACTTTACTATCTTTGGCTATTGATTGAGTAACTTGCTCAAGTTTTTCTTTATAAATAAAATTTTGCCATTCTATTGGTGTTAATATTTCAGGATTATCATCTTCAATAATCGATAATTCAATTTTATTACCTAGTAATTGACTTAGAGCTGATACTAGGGTTTTCTGAGCAAGTACTGTGTGAAGATGACGGTGACTAGAACGTAAATGTAAACATATATGAGGTAATTTTTCTTCTTTCCACGAATTTAAAGCTAATAACCGTACCATCTGTGGCAGTTCTAAGCTGTCAATTTGTGCCGCCCAGACATCCCTTTTTTGAGATTCTCGAATTAATAAAGAAATCCATTCTGCATATTGTTCTCTTTTAGTGTTATCAATACATGGGGATAAAACTGTATTAATATTAGTAGAGTTATTTAAGAATTTTTCTGGCATTAATTCTTTTTTTTCTGATACATCTGAGTTTTTTTTAAGTTCTTTTTTATAAGAATTTACATATGGAACCAGAGGTTTATAAATATCAACTCCTTCATCACAAACAATTTTTTTTTGTTCTTTTTTACTAATTGACTCAGGTATTTCAGAAAATTTTTCTGTATTATATTGATCAATCATTTCACTAATATTAGAAAGTCTTCCACTTGGTTTAGGCATTAAATCTTTTTCATTCTTTAATATTATATTATTATGATGACATATTGGAGTTTCATCGATTCTTTCTTGTTGTTTGAATGTAATCGCGCGTAATAAGATCATTTCAACACCTATACGGGGATTAGGAGCTAACATTAAATCTTTACGTCCTACTGATAATATTTGATAATAAAGTTGTATCTGGTTAAAAGATATTTTACGAGATAATTCTTTTAACTCAGTATCATATTTTATATACCTATTATCACCTAAGGAATTAGGTAAAAACTTTAGTATTGCTATTCTATGTAATAAACTTAGCAGTTCAGCGAGAATTGCATCCCATTCTATACCATATAAGGCTATTTGATCTAATAAATCTATACTATATGCTACATTTTTTGTAAATAGTGCTTCAATTAATTTTAAAGGTTTTTCATCATCTAATATGCCTAATATGAGATTTACATTTACGGTATTAACTTTACCTAATCCCATAGCAATAGCTTGTTCGGTTAAGCTTAATGCATCTCGCATACTGCCATTAGCAGCATATGCTAATAATCTTAACGCCTGTAGTTCATATACAATTTCTTCTTTTTCTAAAATAGATTGCAATTTATGAAATATTTGATCAACATCCAAAGCTTTTAAATGAAAACGTAAACAACGAGAAAGAACAGTAATAGGTAACTTTTGAGGATCCGTAGTTGCTAGTAAAAATTTAACATGCATTGGTGGTTCTTCTAAAATTTTTAACAATGCATTAAAACTATAGCGAGATAACATATGTACTTCATCGATGAGATATATTTTAAACCTCCCTCTTACGGGTACATATTGGACATTCTCCAATAATTCTCGAGTATCTTCTACTTTAGTACGAGAAGCAGCATCTATTTCAATTAAATCAACAAATCTTCCTTGTTCTATCTCGAGACAATTAGCACATTTACTACAAAATTTTGATGTAATACCAATTTTACAATTTAAGCCTTTGGCTAATAAACGAGCAATCGTGGTTTTTCCCACTCCACGAGTACCAGAAAATAGATAAGCATGATGTACCTTATCCATAGATAAACTATTAGATAATGCAGTTAAAACATAATCTTGGCCAGCTACATCAGTAAATACTTGAGGACGCCATTTACGGGCTAGTACTTGATAATACATTATATTTTTCATTTCTTATATAAATGAATTCACTTAGTTTACTTATAAGTTATTTACATACTGACATATTAATTTTATTATTAATAGCTCGATAAATTAACTAAACAATAAGTTTTTATTCCTAATGCTTTTAAGCGTTCTGTACCATTTAAGTCAAATAAATTAATTACAAATGCAGCATCCTGTACTTTGCCACCAGCCCGTCTAATAAGTTTCACAGCTGCTTCAATAGTACCTCCTGTAGCTAAGAGATCATCTACAATTAATACTATATCTCTAGATGAGATAGCATCTCGATGTAATTGTAACTTACTAGTTCCATATTCTAATGCATAATTTTCACTAAAAACTTTACGAGGTAGTTTACCTGGCTTACGTACAGGTATAAATCCTACGTGTAATCCCAGAGCAACTGGAGCTCCGAATAAAAAACCTCTTGCTTCTGTTCCTACTACTTTTGTAATATTTCTATATTGGTAGTGCTTTACTAATAAAGCAATAGTAGTAGCATAAGCATTAGCGTTTTTCAGCAACGTCGTGACATCTCTGAATAAAATTCCTGGTTTCGGATGATCTCTAATATTTGTTATACTATTTTTAATAAGTTCAGATTGTTGTGCAGTTATAATCATATATTCACGATTAATCTTCATCCACAACTAAAATAAGATATTAAGGCACCTTCAATTTCAATAAAGGATGTGTGTTCTTATTTTATATATATAGTGTGAAATTAGCAAGGGAAATTATAATTAATTCATTTTTATCACTTTTGGCTGAAAATATTTAAAGATATATATTTACATTTAAAATAATTTTTGAATCTTTCAGTAGAATTACTTAATATATTGGTGTTAATATATACTAAATATTCAGTGTCATTATTAAATATAATTAAATAAAGATATGCACTTAGATTGTATTGATATAACATAAATTAAGAAACTATGTATATAGTTCTCTATATAATGTTTGATACCAATCAATCTATTTAATTTTTAAAAATTAAGTTGTTATTATCCATTAGTAATTTAATAATGAGAAGCTCTATTTACTATATCATAACACATAAATCATTTGTTACGGCTGCTTCCTTCCGGATCTGACCGAGTTCACAAATTATTATTGCTAGACTAATAATAGAGCTTCTCTTTATCAAAGATTTTAAATAATACATGGCAGTATGTTATATATACTTAACAAATATGTCAAATTATTTTTTTTATAACTATAAATTATCTCAAAAAAGATATATCTTTCTACTGAATCAGCTATATTCATTACAGTAATTAATAAATTTGAAAAATTCACCATACAATTATTTGCTATATATAAAATACACTAATTAATGATTTGATATTGTTATTAACATACTCGATGCACTATTGACGATACCAGTAGTACAATCGATAAATTACATTGCATATTTACCATACTTAATCTTTGCTTTTTCATATAATGCTTGTAATAGTGTATTAATTATGATTGTTCTGTCGTATGCATCTATATTTTTTATAATTTTTTGATATTGTTCAGTATTTCCTTGGTCTGTAAAAACTTTATCGAGAGCAATTAAAATTATATGACCATGAGAATCGTCCATTAACTCATAACGTTTCCCTTTTTCTGGTTTTGGAATAGTAAAAACTTTTTGTGATACTAAATCTTTAGTATTAATATCTGTTACTTGTAATTTTCCAAAATGTAGCTTAGCTTTTTTAAAGCTATCATATTTCCCTACATTTAAATCCTCTACTATTTTTTGTCCTTGTATTTTGGCTTGTTTTATAGCTTGGTTATATTTTAAATAACTAACAATTTTATTTTTTACATCTTTTAAAGGTATAGTAGTTTGTGGTGTATATCCATCTAATTTTGCAATAAAAGTCGTATAATCATCCGTTCCAATGATATTAATACTTTTATTGGCTTTATTTTTTTCTTCTAAAAAAATATTCAAAAGTGAATTTTTTACAGATTCATTATTAAATTCTGCCGGAATATTATTCAAATTAAACCAATTAGTTTTTACCACTTTTATTTTTGCTAATTTTTCAATTTGAGAGATATTGGCATGGTTCTCAATAGCTTTAACAATTTTTTGCTGTAACTGAGATAAATAAGTTAATTTTTTTTGTTCTATAATTTGGTTTACAATAGTATCACGTACTTCTGTTATCGATTTAACATGTTTGCGTTGTATACCTTCTAACTTTGCGATTATAAAACCAACCGATAATTTAATGGGATCAGAAATTTGACCTATTTTAGTCAAATTAGCTTTTTTAAGTTCTTCGGGAATGCGCGCAGGTTCTACCCATCCTAAATCCCCACCTTGAAGATTTGAAAGAGGATCAATAGAATATTTTTTAGCTAAAAGAGCAAAATTTTCTCCATTTATTAATTTTTTTATTATCAAATTTGCTTGATATTTAGTTTTAGTTTGAATAATTCTATAATGATTCAACGGAATCTGAAGATATTCATCCTTGTTTTGATTATACCAATTTTTAATCTCTAACTCACTGACAATAGGTTCTTTTACATTAGCTACATCTAATAGTATATAACTTACTAAAAATTTTTCTGGTTGCAGAAACAAACGCATATTGTTCTTATAATAACTAAGAATATCACTATCACTAATATGTTGTGCTTTAATTAATTTATCAATACTTAGAGCCGCTGTTCTAAAATTACGTTTTTGTTGAGATAAATTCAAAATCTTTTCTGATTCAGATTTTAATATAAAATCTGAATTTGTAATTGAGCTAAGTAGATTTTGCATTGATAAGCGAGCCCGTAATAATTTTATATATTGATCAACTGTCAAACCCATTTGAGCTATTTTATTCTTATACGTTGCATTATCAAAACTTCCATTAACTTGAAAGTTTTCTTCATTTAAAATAAATTGTTTAATTGTATAATCACTTACGGAAAATTTTAATTTTTCAACGTATTGATGTAATAAAATGTTTATAATAATTTGTTGCAATACGTAAAAATAAATATCTCTCCGAGTAGATTCATCTGATGTTGACCATAACTGATTTATATCATTATCTAATATTGATTTAATTTGTAAACGACTAATTTTATATCCATTAACTGAGACTGCATAATCGTCATTATCTATTCCGAGCAAATAATTATTGATTACGCCAGTCAATCCAAAAGTTATTAGTATAACTATTAACAATAGTTTGACTGTTATATTATTAAATACCGTGTGCAAATTACTTATCATGACAAAATTCAAATTGATTAATTTATATATTAAATATACATAAATATTCCATTTTATTATACAGTAATAATGTTATATTATAGTACTGTGATAATATAAAATTTATCAATAATATAACTTTAAACTATAGATTTTTTAATCTATCGTATTAAATATGAAAATCCAATCCTAATAATTAGCATTATTTCTTAACTACAGCTAACTTTAGTACTTCTTCAATTAGTTTAACTGGATAAATTGTCAAATTAGCAATTATATTTTTGGGAATTTCTTCTAAATCCCGTATATTCTCATGGGGAATAATTACAGTTTTGATACCTCCACGATGAGCGGCCAGTAATTTCTCTTTTAATCCTCCAATAGATAATATGTGACCCCGTAATGTAATTTCTCCGGTCATCGCCACATCTGATTTTACTGTATTACCAGTCAAACAAGAAACTAATGCAGTGCACATAGCAATTCCTGCACTAGGACCATCTTTAGGAGTTGCACCTTCTGGAACATGTATATGTATATCTTGTGTTTCGTGAAAATTACTATCAATGCCTAAATCATTTGCTCGTGCACGCACTACAGTTAGGGCGGCTTGAATAGATTCTTGCATGACTTCTCCTAAGGAACCGGTATAATTAAATTTGCCATTTCCAGGTATACAAGTTGCCTCGATAGTTAATAAATCTCCACCTACTTCTGTCCACGCTAATCCCGTAACTTGACCTACACGATTTTCATTATTTGCACGACCATAATCATAAAGTTTAATACCTAAAAATTTTTTCAAATTTTCACTATTAATAGTCATATGTTTGGTAGTTTTATCTAATAATAACATCTTCACAGTTTTACGGCATATTTTAGATATTTCTCGCTCAAGATTACGGACTCCAGCTTCTCTAGTATAATAACGAATGATGTCTATTATCGCATCAGGTTCGATAGTAATTTCCTCTTCTTTCAGAGCATTACGATGTATTTGTTTAGGAATTAAATGTTGCTTAGCAATATTTAACTTTTCATCTTCAGTATAACCTGAAAGTTTAATAACCTCCATTCTATCTAGTAATGGTGGTGGTATATTCATTGAATTTGATGTCGCTACAAACATAACATCAGAAAGATCATAATCCAATTCAAGATAATGATCATTAAAAGAACTATTCTGTTCGGGATCTAATACTTCTAATAGAGCTGAAGCAGGGTCACCTCGCATATCATGAGACATTTTATCAATTTCATCCAGTAAAAATAAAGGATTTGTAACACCTACCTTAGCCATTTTTTGAATAAGCTTACCAGGCATAGAACCAATATAAGTACGACGATGACCACGTATTTCAGCTTCATCTCTTACACCACCCAAGGCCATTCTTATATATTTGCGACCTGTAGCTTTAGCAATAGACTGACCCAATGAAGTTTTACCTACACCTGGAGGTCCAACTAAGCAAATAATTGCTCCTCTAATTTTATTTAGTCGAGTCTGCACAGCTAAATATTCTAATATGCGATCCTTAACTTTTTTTAAACCATAATGATCTTTATCTAATCCATATTGAGCTTTATTTAAATCTTTTTTTACTTTACTACGTACACTCCAAGGAATTTGAACGATCCAATCAATATAATTTCGTATAACTGTTGCTTCTGCTGACATTGGAGACATCATTCTCATTTTTTGTAATTCTGCTTCTACCTTCTTAAAAACTTCTTTAGGCATCTTCGTTTTATTAATTTTACGTTTCAATACTTCATATTCATCAAATGATTCATCTATTTCACTTAATTCTTTTTGAATTGCTTTCATTTGCTCGTTTAAATAGTATTCACGTTGACTTTTTTCCATTTGTTTTTTTACACGATTACGAATACGTTTCTCAACTTGCAATAAATCAATTTCTGATTCCATCATGGCCATTAGATATTGTAAACGTTCATTTACATCGAACATTTCTAATATTGATTGTTTATCGACGAGTTTCAATGGCATATGAGCTGCTACTGTATCTGCTAAACGTGCAGCATCATCAATATTGTTTAATGAAGTTAGTACCTCCGGAGGTATTTTCTGGTTAAGTTTTATATACCCTTCAAATTGACTAAGTGCTGCACAAATAAGTATTTCTTGTTCACGATCTTGTTTTTTGCTTCCTTCTGTATTGGAAATAATCATATATTCTATTTGTGCAACAAAATATTCACCATTATCAGATAAATTGGTGATATGGGCTCTTTGTAAACCTTCGACTAATACTTTTACAGTACCATCTGGAAGTTTAAGCATCTGCAAGATAGATGAAATAGTGCCTACTGAAAAAAGATCATTGGTACTGGGATCATCTTGCAAAGGTTCTCTTTGAGCCACTAATAAAATTTTTTTTTCTTCCTCTACTGCAGATTCAAGGCACCGAATGGATTTTTCTCTGCCAACAAATAATGGAATAACCATATGTGGGTAAACTACTACGTCACGTAGAGGTAATACAGGGATTTCAAGGTTTTTAGAACGCTCAGCATTCATAGAGCTCCCTCTTAATTTAGAGTCTACCAAGTGGCAATGCATTTTAAATGTGCAGTTAACCTACAGGTAATAATAACTGTATATTCAATGTTATAGATTTGATAAAATCAAAATAGAATACTTATTCTTCAATTAAAAACTCGTGAAGTTATTCCGGAGAAATATGTACTCCGTTATTTTCCTGAATAAAAGTAGCAGTACATTGTTCATTAATAACCAATTCGTTAATTATTACTTTTTTTAGCCCTTTCATAGAAGGCATATTATACATAACTTCCAGCAATGCTGCTTCTACTATAGAACGTAGACCACGTGCACCAGTTTTTCTTTGCATGGCTTTCTTAGCAATAGCTACTAGTGATTCCTCAAGGAATTCAAGTTCTACTCCGTCCAAACGAAAAAGTTCTTGATATTGTTTTGTTAATGCATTTCTAGGCTGACATAAAATTTGAATAAGTGCTTCCTCATTCAATGCATTTAAGGTTGTTATCACCGGTAAACGACCTACAAACTCTGGAATTAAACCAAATTTAATCAAATCTTCTGGTTCCACTTGAGAAAGTAATTCACTTTCTGATTGTTTATATGAGGGATCTTTTACTTTTGCACTAAAACCAATACCAGAACCGCTTTCCACTCTTTTAGAAATAATTGTATCTAAACCTGCAAATGCTCCACCACATATAAAAAGAATTTTGGAAGTATCTACTTGCAAAAAGTCTTGTTGAGGATGTTTACGTCCACCATGAGGTGGTACGGAAGCAACTGTACCTTCAATTAATTTTAACAAAGCTTGCTGTACACCTTCACCGGATACATCTCGTGTAATAGAAGGATTGTCGGATTTGCGTGATATTTTATCAATTTCATCAATATAAACGATTCCATGCTGGGCTTTGTGAATATCATAATCACATTTTTGTAGTAATTTGTGAATTATATTTTCTACATCCTCACCAACATAACCAGCTTCTGTCAAAGTAGTGGCATCCGCCATAGTGAATGGAACATTAAGTAAACGTGCCAGTGTTTCTGCTAGTAACGTTTTTCCACTACCTGTAGGACCAATAATTAAAATATTGCTTTTACCTAATTCTATATCACCAGAAGTCCTATCTTTATTAATTAATTTTTTATAATGATTATATACAGCTACTGACAACACCTTTTTAGCTGCTTCTTGACCAATGACATAATCGTCTAGGTGATTACGTATTTCATGAGGGTTAGGTAATGCCTTAATTTCATTAAGTGACATTTGCTTCATTTCTTCTTCAAGAATTTCATTGCATAAATTAACACATTCATCGCATATATATACTGAAGGCCCCGCAATTAACTTATTTACTGCATCTTGATTATGTCCGCAAAATGAACAGCATAGTGTTTGTTCTAAAATATTTTTGCGCTTATCTGTCATTGTAATTAATTAGCCTCTTTTTATATTGTTTATATTATATTGTCTAGCATGTGCTTATGATTTTATCATGTAAATAAATTATATAATTTATTTAATTAAGCAATATTTAAATATCTACTGGGAAGGATAATCAATATTACTGACGATACGTTAGAATAGCATCTACTAATCCATATTCTACTGCTTCCTTCGCTGAAAGAAAACGGTCCCGTTCAGTATCTATCTCTATTTTTTTCAATGGTTTACCCGTATGTTTAGCTATTAATTCATTCAATCGATGTTTCACTTGTAAAATTTCACGAGCATGTATCTCAATATCTGTAGCTTGTCCTTGATATCCACCTAATGGTTGATGAATCATTACACGAGAATTAGGAAGACAAAATCGTTTTCCTTTAGCCCCTGCTGTTAACAAAAATGCTCCCATGGAATATGCTTGTCCCATACAAATAGTACTAACGTCTGGTTTAATAAATTGCATTGTATCATAAATTGACATACCAGCTGTTATAACTCCACCTGGCGAATTGATATACAGATAAATATCCTTATCTGGATTTTCTGCTTCTAAATAGAGAATTTGAGCTACAACTAGATTAGCCATACGATCCTCAACCTGTCCTGTGAGAAATATTACGCGTTCTTTAAGTAAACGTGAATAAATATCATAGGAACGTTCACCACGTGAAGTTTGCTCAACTACCATAGGTATTAAAGTCATTGCATTATCTCTTCATTATCTATATATATTATTAGTAATACTTCCTTAAGTTTACCAGCCTGTTTCACTATACTGCTATTACATCAATAGACTTATTTATAATCAAGTTATTACAATAAAAAATTGATTAATTAATCAATAAGAGACATATCAAATTTATAATTATCCACATTTTGCATGAATTCTTTAAAGTTCATAGATTTTTCTGTTACATGAGCTTCATTTAAAATAGTATTTATAGCTTGTTTTTCCAAGAGATAATTTCGCATATTATCCATTAAGTCCTGATTTTTGGCATAAAATTCTATTAATTTAGCAGGTTTTTCATATAAACAAGCTTCTTTATTTATTTGATCGTGCAATTGTTTTTCATCAACTTTTATTTTGTAATACCGAATTATTTCACATAATAGCAAATTAATAATAATTCTAACTTTTGCTTGGTTAGATAACATTTTTTCTGAAATATTCATTTTATTTTCATTAAATTCTTTATTAGCTTGCTCACGTAAATTTTTTATCTCTTGTTTTAGTAATACAGGTGGTACCTTACATTTTTGATTGTTTTTTAGTAAAGCATTTAAAATTTGTAATTTTATATAATTATAATTTTTATTTTGAATTTCAATTTTTATATTTTCAGTAATTTTTTCACGAAGAGTAGCAATAGAACCATCTTTCACACCTAAACTCGAGATAAATTTGGATGTGATTTCTGGTAATTCGCATGTTTCAACTTTTTTTACAAACACTTTAAAAGTTACTAATTTCCCTTTTAGATAATCTACTGAGTAGTTCGGAGGAAATTGAATAGAAACATCAAATATGTCATTTTTCTTATGACCGATTAGACTTTTTTCAAAATCTTGAATTAATTTATTTTGACCTATTACCAACACAAAATTAGATGCTTGGTTACCTTTAAATTCTTTTTCATCAATCCATCCTTTAAAATCTATTGTAAGTTTATCATCAATATTAGCCCCTGCATGGCTTTCTTTCCAAATTGCTTTATGCTGGCGCATGATATTCAACATAGAATCAACATCTTCTTCAGTAATTTTTACAACTGGATTTTCAATTTCTATAGCATGTAGATTGTTTAATTCAATAGTTGGACTAACTTCAAATTCTACAGAATAAGTTAAATTACTACCTGCTTCATAGTGATCAGGTATATAAATTGGATTTCCAACTAAATTAATATTTTCCTTATGGATACTTTGCAGAAAATGATATTGCATCATATTATTGATGATATCTCGACGTACAGAACTACCATAACGTTGGATAACAATATTCATAGGTACTTTACCTACTCGAAAACCATCTATATGTATTTTTTTAGATATATCAATTAATTTTTTGTTAAATGCATTTTCGATTTTTTCAGAAGAAATAGTAATCTTCCTTCTGTGACTAAGATTCTGAACAGTTTCTCCTAAATCTTGCATATCGATTACCTCAAAACAATTAATAATTTACATTTATTTAAATAGTACAATTTTTCATGAGTTAGAGTAAAATGTAGATAGTAATAATTTAAGTTCTCATATCTGCGCGACAATTTGGTGAAGCTATAATGGTATTATTTATTTTTGTCCATTCCTTAGTAGTATAAGTATGTAATGCTAATGCATATACACTTTCTGCTAATTCCTCAATTAATTCTTTATAAATAGATCTATGACGATCTAAAAGTTTTTGACCCATAAAAATATCACTCACGATTATTACTTTAAAATGACTTTCAGATCCAGCTGGCACATTATGACGATAGCTTTCATTATGAACTTCTAGATATATTGGTTCAAATGCTTTATGTAATTTTTCTGTTATTTGTTCGCGAATCATAATTAAACTCCTTAACAGGGATAAATATGCTGCATTTATTTTATCTATTAATCTATTGAATATTATATTTGAAATATTCATTTATAACAACTATAGTATTTAATTTGGAATTTATAATAATAATTACATCATTCAGTTGATTTTAAAATAATTATATATTAAAAGAATTGTTAAAAAAGTTATTGTCATTTTTCAATATAAACCAAACTATATGATTTAAAATAGCATTTTTAATAAATATTACAATACTAATGTTTATACTCGTTAATAATAACTGTTTATCACATAAAAGTTATTATTAACGAGTAAGATACTTAATATGATACTAGTGCTGATTGTGCTATTCAAAGGAAACAGTATAACTATATAACATAGTTAGTTTACATTATTTAAAGGTTCCCGTAAAATGCTATCATAATTAATAATATATCCCTTGTTAGTGAGGTCTTAAATGAGACTCAATAAATGCAATAAGTATTTTGAACCATTATTATTCACAATAAGTATTGTATTATTAAGTAACTGTAACTGTAATATTGCTTTATTAAATCCCAAAGGGGAGATAGCAATTCAACAACGCTCACTAATACTACTGGCTTTTGGTCTTATGCTAATTGTAGTTATTCCAGCAATCATAATGGCTATTTTATTCGCTTGTAAATATCGTGATTCTAATACTTCCGACATCCAATATAATCCTAATTGGTCACATTCTAATAAATTAGAAGCTGTAATTTGGGGTATACCTGTTTTAATTATTTGTTTTCTCGCAATAGTAACATGGAAATCTACTCATACACTAGATCCTGGCAAATCATTAGATTCTAATAAAAAATCTTTACAAATAGAAGTCATAGCACTTGATTGGAAATGGCTTTTTATTTATCCAGAACAAAAAATTATAACTATAAACGAAATTGCTTTTCCGGTAAATATGCCAGTCACTTTTAAAGTAACATCTAATTCTGTAGTAAATTCTTTTTTTATTCCTGAGCTCGGAAGTCAAATATATGCAATGGCCGGTATGAAAAATAATCTTAATCTCATAGCTAATAAAGCAGGTATTTATAAAGGTATATCCTCTAATTTTAGTGGACCAGGATTTTCAGGGATGAAATTCAAAGTAATTGTAACTAAGGATAACACAGAATTCAATAATTGGATTATAAAAGTAAAATCTTCTCCTAAAAAACTAAATACTCAAGAAGAATACAATAAAATTGCTATTCCTAGTCAAAATAATCCTGTGGAATATTTTTCTACGGAAAATACTACTTTATTCTTACAAGTTATCAAACAGTTCCAAATGAGTAAAAATAGAGATAAACCATAAATAAAAGTAAAACTGTTTTGCCAACTTTTCTTTTAAAGAAAAGAACAATATGATTTTTTAAAGAGAATAAAATGATGTTTGGAAAATTAACTCTAGATGCAGTACCATATCATGAACCTATTATTATGATAACCATTGCTTGTGTAATGTTCATTATACTAGCGTTGATTATTACCATCACTTATTTGAAAAAATGGAATTATCTTATATCAGAATGGTTTACTTCAGTAGATCATAAAAAAATAGGCATTATGTATATAATAGTAGCATTTATTATGCTATTGCGTGGTTTTATAGATGCTATCATGATGCGAGCTCAACAAGTATTAGCTTCTAGCGGTAAAGCAGGATTTTTATCTGCTCATCATTATGACCAAATATTTACGGCTCATGGTGTAATTATGATTTTTTTTGTAGCCATGCCTTTTGTAATAGGTTTAATGAATTTCATTATTCCATTACAAATAGGAGCTCGTGATGTAGCGTTTCCTTTCATGAATAACCTAAGTTTTTGGTTAACAATTGCAGGTGTAGTTTTAATTAACCTATCTTTAGGAATAGGTGAGTTTGCACAAACCGGTTGGTTAGCTTATCCACCTTTATCAGAATTAGCTTATAGCCCAGGTGTAGGAGTAGATTATTGGATTTGGGCTCTGCAACTTTCTGGTATAGGCACAACATTAACGGGTATTAATTTTTTTGTTACTATTTTGAAAATGAGAGCTCCTGGTATGAATCTTTTTAAAATGCCCGTTTTTACTTGGACAGCTCTTTGTACTAATATTTTGATTATTGCTGCATTTCCAGTTTTAACTACTACATTAGCTATGTTAACTTTGGATCGTTATCTTCATTTCCATTTTTTTACTAATGAAATGGGTGGCAATATTATGATGTATGTAAACTTAATTTGGATTTGGGGACATCCTGAAGTTTATATTTTAGTATTGCCAGTTTTTGGGATATTTTCGGAGATTACTGCAACCTTTTCTAAAAAGCGTTTATTTGGATATACTGCATTGGTATGGGCGACGGTCATTATTAGTATCCTGGCTTTTGGAGTATGGTTACATCATTTCTTTACTATGGGTGCAGGAGCTAATGTTAATGCATTTTTTGGTATCATGACCATGATAATTGCTATCCCGACTGGAGTAAAAATTTTCAATTGGATTTTCACTATGTATCAAGGAAGAATTCAAATGCACTCTGCTATGCTTTGGACAATTGGATTTTTATTAACTTTTTCCATAGGTGGTATGGCCGGTGTTCTTTTAGCAATTCCAGGAGCTGATTTTGTTTTACATAACAGTTTATTTTTGGTAGCACATTTCCATAATGTTATTATTGGGGGGGTCGTCTTTGGATGTATGGCTGGAATTACTTATTGGTTCCCCAAAGCATTCGGATTTACTCTAAATGAAACTTGGGCTAAACGAGCTTTTTGGTTTTGGATTATAGGATTTTTCATTGCTTTTATGCCATTATATGTATTAGGTTTCATGGGTATGACTCGTCGCTTAAGTCAAGATATTGATCCAGAATTTCATTCTCTATTAGTTATAGCAACAGCAGGTGTTGTATTGATATCCTTAGGTATCATTAGTCAAATGATCATGTTCTGGATATCTATCCGTGATAGAAAAAAAAATCGCGATTTAACTGGTGATCCTTGGGGAGGACGTACATTAGAATGGGCTACATCTTCTCCACCTCCTTGTTATAATTTTGCTGTAATCCCTTATATCTATGAAAGAGATGCTTTTTGGGATATTAAAGAGAAAGGTATATTTTATAAAAACGCACTACAATATGAAACTATTCATATGCCCAAGAATAGTATCGCAGGCATATTAATATCTACTTTTGCTACTATATTTGGATTTTCAATGATTTGGCATATTTGGTGGATGTCAATTTGTTCTTTTTTAAGTGGGATATTTACTTGGATTATAAAAAGTTTTGATGATGACTTAGATTATTATATTCCTATAGAAGAAATTCAAAATGTTGAAAATCAGCATCTTAGTAATATTAACAAATTAGGTTTGAAATAATGTTGACTAAAACTGTTATTAACCAAAAGGATAAGATTAGTCAATCTAATCATATTTTAAAATCCAATACAATTTTTGGTTTCTGGATTTATATGATGAGCGATTGTATTATTTTTGCAACTTTATTTGCAACATATGCAGTGATGGTAAACAATACTGCTGATGGACCTATAGGAAAAGATTTTTTTAAAATACCATTTGTCCTAATAGAAACAGTATTTTTGTTAATTAGTTCTTTAACATATGGTATGGCTGTTATCTCCATGTCCTCTAAAAGCAAAGATAATGTTAATCGATGGTTATTCTTAACTTTTTTATTAGGTCTGAGTTTTGTACTAATGGAAATATATGAATTTAACCATTTAATTACAAAAAATATTTCTCCACGGAATAGCGGTTTCTTATCTTGCTTTTTTACTCTAGTAGGTACACATGGTCTACATGTTATTTGTGGTTTAATTTGGATAATGGTATTAATATTTCAAATTACACAAAAAGGTTTAACTACTACAAACTGTACTCGTATTATGTGTCTTAGTTTATTTTGGCATTTTCTAGATATAGTATGGATTTGTCTATATACCATTGTTTATTTGATGGGGGTAATTTAATGGGTATTGAAACTCATACAAATGAACATAATAATGTTAAATCTTATTTAATAGGTTTTATTTTTTCTCTGATCCTTACAGGTATTCCATACGGGATAGTAATGAGTAATAAATTATCTAAAACTACTATGACATCAGTAGTTTTAACTTGTGCACTACTACAAGTAGTCGTTCATTTAATTTATTTCTTACATCTAGATACAAAATCGGAAAATGGATGGAATATCCTAGCTATAGTTTTTTCATTAATAGTTATTCTGATTATTGTCTTGGGTTCTTTGTGGATAATGGGACATCTTAACCATAATATGATGGTTTCCTAGGAATAATTTTTCTCAATGATAAAAGAATACTTACAATTAACAAAACCAAGAATTATTTTAGGAAATTTAGTTTCAGTAACTGGTGGATTTTTATTAGCTTCCAAAGGACATGTTAATTATTCACGGCTTTTTATTACATTAATTAGTATGGCATTAATTATCGCATCTAGTTGTGTATTTAATAACATTATTGATTGCGATATAGATAAAAAAATGTATAGAACTAGAAATAGAGTTTTAGTAAAAGAGAAAATTTCTCTGAAAACCAGTATGTTATATGGATTTATATTAGGTATAATGGGCTTTTGGCTAATATATTCTAAAATTAATTTACTAACTATTTGGTTAACATTAATAGGATTTTTGATATACGTTTTTATTTATAGTCTTTATATGAAACGTCATTCAATATATGGAACTTTAGTAGGCAGTTTAGCTGGAGCCGTACCTCCCGTTACAGGTTATTGTGCTGTAACTAACCACTTTGATGTAGCTTCATTAATTCTGCTCATTATTTTTACTACCTGGCAAATACCGCATGCATATGCTATTGCTATATATCGCTTTAAAGACTATCAACGAATAAATATTCCAATATTACCTTTAATAAAAGGTATTAAAGTAGCAAAAAATCATATAATTGTATATATCCTATTATTTATTATAGCAAATTTACTCCTCACTATCACCGGTTTTACTGGTTACAAATATTTACTTGTAACTTGTATAATAAGTTTCATTTGGCTAATAATGTCTTATACAGGTTATAAAACTAAAAATAATTCTTTATGGGCTCGCAGAATTTTTTTATTTTCTATAATCAACATTACTGTTGTCAGTATTATGATGTCTATAGATCACCACAATTAGTAACAAATATCATCAATATAACAAAACTATATTTATACTTTTATAAAATATTTTCTTATAGGTAGGTATTTAATGTTATGTTCATACATTTGAGGTAAAAATGAATGATAATAAAATGACTATTAGTGAATTATCTGCCTCTTGGAGCTTAGGTACAGTTATTTCTTTACGTATGCTGGGTATGTTTATGGTTTTACCTGTATTGACTACTGAAGGTATGAAATTATCTGGTGCAAATGAATCATTAATTGGTCTAGCTATTGGAATATATGGATTAACACAGGCTGTTTTTCAAATACCACTTGGATTATTATCTGATCGTCTGGGACGTAAGCCAATTATTATTGGTGGCTTATTAATTTTTATCATTGGTAGTACAATTGCAGCTACTACTAGTTCGATTTGGGGTCTTATTATAGGCCGAGCAGTTCAAGGTGCAGGCGCAATTAGTGCAGCGGTAATGGCACTTCTGTCTGATTTAATTCGTGAACAAAATCGAACTAAAGCAATGGCATGTATTGGTATAAGTATTGGTATAACTTTTACTATCGCGATGGTAGCAGGACCAATCATCACTCATCATTTAAATTTTAATGCATTATTTTGGTTAATTTCTATGCTAGCTATATTAGCTATTGTTATAACCTTACTAGCAGTGCCATCAGTAAAATACTACACTTTCAATCGTGAAACTAGCGTAGTGAAAAGCAGCATAAGATTAGTACTAAGTAATATTAATTTAATTAAGCTTGATGCAAGTATTTTTATACTTCATGCATTACTAATGCTAAATTTTATAACATTACCGAAACAACTAGTGCAATCTGGATTACCTCTTGATAAACATTGGGAAATATATTTATCCACCATGCTAATTTCTTTTTTGAGTATTATGCCATTAATTTTTTTAGCAGAAGAAAAACATTGTATAAAATGGCTATTTATCTTCGGAATCATCACACTAATTATTGCAGAAATTATATTTTTAAGTGCTGACAATCATCTTTGGATACTAGTAAGTGGTAGTCAAATTTTTTTCTTGGCATTTAATTTAATTGAAGCAATATTACCATCTCTGATCAGTAAAGAATCACCTTTAGGATATAAAGGGACAGCAATGGGTATTTATTCAACTAGCCAATTTCTGGGTATAGCAATTGGAGGCAGTTTAGGAGGTATATTATTAGGATATCTAGGTTATAAAATGGTTTTCATATGTGGAATAATACTATCTATTATTTGGCTGATGTTTATTATTACTATTCGAGAACCCCCTTATGTTAGCAGTTTACGTTTTATTATAAAAAATATTGATTTATTTAGTAATAAATTAGATAAATACTTGATAGAGCAAAAAGGTGTGTTATCAACATTGATTATACCAGAAGAAGAATGCGTTTATATAAAAATAGATACTAAATTAACCAATAGAACAGAAATAGAAAAGAGAATTACTTCTCTAACATATAAATGTGGTTGACATTGCATGTATCATCAGAAAATGTGTAGATGAATATGTTACTTATATGTATTTTGATATCGGAACTATCTTATTAATAAAGTGCTGTTATTTGATTATATGATAAATTGCTTTTAAATAAATGACTTTTTAAGTTAACAATTGTCGATAAATACTGGTAGATAATGATATAATATGTAGCCTAAGGTTTATAATAAAAATATTTTTTAATATTATTAAAATAGCTATAATGCGAAAACATTAAGCATATTTAGTTTATGCGGAATATAAATAATGGATTTTGCTGAATTGTTAAATATGTATCAAAGCAGAGTTAATAACACCTTAACATCTTTATTAGGTTCTTTACATATGTATTGTACTCCTTTAGTGCATTATCCGGTGGTAAAAGATTACGTCCTTTCCTAGTATATGCAATTGGTGATATGTTACAGGTTAACCCAGTTAGTTTTGAGTGTATACATACTTATTCTCTTATCCATGATGATTTACCATCAATGGATAATGATATTTTACGTAGAAACAAACCTACTTGTCATATTAAGTTTGGACAATATGTTGCTATATTAGCGCCTTTAATATTTTAGCTACAAAAAGTCTTCCTGGTATAACTAATGAGTATAGGATCAAAATAATTTCTGAATTAGCTCAAGCAGGTGGAGTACAGGGTATATGTAGTGGGCAATTATGGGATTTATTAGCGAACAAAAATAATATCAATATCACAAAATTAAAAAAATTTTTATCTTCATAAAACAGGAGCTTTAATTCGTGCTTCACTTAGAATAGGAGTGTTAGCATCTGGCAAAAATCATTATAAAATATTACCAACTATTGATAATTATGCTAACGCTATTGGTCTAGCATTTCAATTACAAGATGATATTTTAGATGTAGTAGACAAAACTTCTTTCCTTGATAAAAGACCAGGAAAAAATCAAAAATTATGTAATATAACTTATCCTGCTTTAATAGGCCTGAAAAATACTCAGCGCAATCTTTTAAATCTGTATCAAGAAGCATTAGATGCTTTATCAATATTAGAGTCTAAATATTTTAATACTGGTTCTTTGAAAGAAGTAGCAAGTTTTATAATTAAACGTAATATATGATTTTTATCAAAGAGTAAGCAATGAATGAGTACTAATATTTCTCAATATCCTACATTAGATTTAGTAAATACAGTACAAGCATTACGTTTATTATCAAAAAATAAACTACCCCTGATTTGTAATGAGCTGAGAAACTATCTTCTGAATAGTGTTAGTGGTTCTAGTGGGCATCTTGCTTCTGGTCTAGGAGTAGTGGAATTAACTGTTGCACTTCATTATGTCTATAATACACCTTTTGATAATCTTATTTGGGATGTAGGACATCAAGCTTATCCACATAAAATTCTCACTGGAAGACGAGAAATGATCAATACCATTCGCCAGAAAAATGGATTACATCCTTTCCCGTTTAGAGAAGAGAGTGAATTTGATGTATTGAGTGTAGGACATTCTTCTACTTCGATCAGTGCAGGTTTAGGTATGGCCGTAACTGCAAAATACGAACAAAAGAATCGTCGCACTGCTTGTATTATTGGTGATGGAGCAATGACAGCAGGAATGACATTTGAGGCTATGAATCATACGGGAGATTTACAAGCAGATATACTAGTAATACTCAATGATAATGATATGTCTATATCAAAAAACGTTGGTGCATTAAATAGTTATTTAGCACGTATTATTTCAAAAAATAAACGTATAAAACTGTTGGATAATCATTGCATAGTAAGAAGTTGTCTAAAAAAAGAATTAACCGCAGAAACAGAAATAGATTTTAACGGTATCTTCTTTAAAGAATTAGGGTTTAATTATATTGGACCTATAGATGGTCATAATGTTATGGTATTAATTAAGGTTTTAAAAAATATACGTAATCTAAAAGGTCCTCAATTACTACATATAATTACCAAGAAAGGTAAAGGTTATACTCCAGCAGAAAAAGATCCAATCAAATGGCATGCCGTACCTGCTTTTAACTTACATACAGGTACTTTACCTAACGATAATAGTAAAATTACCAGCTATTCTATTATTTTTGGCAATTGGCTTTGTGAAATGGCTAAAAATGATCCAAAACTAATTGCTATTACACCAGCTATGCGAGAAGGTTCTGGAATGCACAATTTTTCAAAAAATTATCCTAAACAATATTTTGATGTAGCAATTGCTGAACAACATGCTGTTACTTTTGCTGCGGGTATAGCAATTGGTGGTTATAAACCAATAGTAGCAATTTATTCTACTTTTTTGCAACGTGCTTATGATCAACTTATTCATGATGTAGCACTACAAAAATTGCCAGTATTATTTGCTATTGATCGAGGAGGTATTGTAGGAGAGGATGGTGCCACACATCAGGGAGCCTTTGATATTGCATTCTTACGTTGCATACCTGGAATGATGATTATGACTCCTAGTGATGAAAACGAGTGTCGTCATATGCTTTTCACAGGTTATAATTATCATAACGGTCCTAGTGCTGTACGTTATCCTAGGGGAAATATTACGGGAACAAGATTAGAACCATTAAAGAAACTACCTATTGGCAAAGGAATAATAAAGCGCAATGGAAAAAAAATAGCAATCCTTAACTTTGGAACATTACTTTACGAAGCCATGACTGTTGCGGAAATACTAAATGCTACTTTAATTGATATGCGTTTTGTAAAACCACTAGATGAATCACTAATAATTTCGTTAGTTACCAATAAAAATGTATTAGTTACCATAGAAGAAGGATCTGTTTCTGGAGGAGCAGGAAGTAGTGTTAATGAGTTATTAGCTAAATCTAAGAAGATAGTACCAGTTCTCAATTTAGGATTACCAGATCAATTCATTCCTCATGGTAACCAACGAGAGATCCATATAGAATATCAACTAGATGCCACAGGTATTCATCAACAAATTATGAAGTGGATGAATAAAAAGGTTTTTATCATTAATAAAATCCCAGGAGCCTGATCATATCATAGGGACAGGGCTAGAAGAAATAGTAATCTATTTATGATGCTTAATTGATGAATTTTACCATCACCAATATTAATTCATTTGGGTTTTGCATGTTTAAGAATATCCTTACAAAGTAAGACATGCAATAAACCTTCTTCTAATTTTACTCCTGTTACCGGGAAGAGAAAATATTAAATCAAAATCGCCCCGATTAATACCACGATATAACCATCCATCTTCATTGCTCTGATTTTGATGTTCTTTTTTACCATTAATATTAAGTTGACCCCATACAGTTTCAATGCCTAATTCCTTTTCTTTCCAATTTGGAACACTAATTGTTAAAGTATAATTTTGTTCATCAATACGACGGATATCATACTCTGGAGTTCCTACTATAAGTTAGTTACCATCGAAGAAAGAGACGTTTCTGGAGCAACAGGAAGTAGTGTTAATGAGTTATAGTACCACTTCTCAATTTAGGATTACCAGATCAATTCATTCCTCATGGTAACCAACGAGAGGTCCGTATATAATATCAACTAAATGCCACAGGTATTCTTTTTATAAATTACCATATGAAATGGATGAATAATATAATGTTTATTAACTGCTAAAAAACATTTTATGCATGCTAAAATATTAGTAACCTTATCAAAATAAAAGTAGAAGACTACATGATGGTGATAATTTTAATTATCAATTTATTTACGATGCTCAATAACTGATGAATTTTTACCATCACCAATATTAATTCTTTTGGGTTTTGCATGTTCAGGAATCTCCTGACAAAGTAAGACATGCAATAAACCTTCCTCTAATTTTGCTCCTGTTACCTTCATATTTTCGGGAAGAGAAAATTTTAAATCAAAATCGCCCCGATTAATACCACGATATAACCATCCATCTTCCTTGCTCTGATTTTGATGTTCTTTTTTACCATTAATATTAAGTTGACCCCCTACAGTTTCAATGCCTAATTCCTTTTCTTTCCAACCTGGAACACTAATCGTTAAAGTATAATTTTGTTCATCAATACGACGGATATCATACTCTGGAGTTCCAGTAACTGGTTGATCACCAGTCAGTTGACTAAATAAACGATCTATTCTATTAAAACGATCAGAAAACAGTGCATCATTATTAAACACAGGATAAAGTGATAATGATCTGAATGCCATAATAACCTCCTGAACTAATTTTTAGTTTAAAAATACCTGATCAGGTTATCAATATAAGGTCTTTAAATACTTTTTCAAGTATAATTTATATTTTTTAAATTACCTAAAAATATTATTATCCAATAAGTAAATCCTTTAAAAAGGAATTATTAATTTTAACTAAACAAGTTTTATGTTAAACAACTATCCAGAAAATATGGATAGTCTTTAATAAAAATTATACACATTGAAGATGTGAGAACTATAAATTTTTTGCAAAAAATAACACAAACAAATTTTCTATTTTATGATTATGAAACTTTTGGTAAAAATACTTCTCTAGATAGACCGGCACAATTTGCTAGTTTACGAACTGACATAAATTTTAATATAATAGAAAAACCACAAAAGTTTTTTTGTAAATTAGCTGATGACTACCTGCCACAACCAGAAGCGGTAATGGTAACGGGGATAACTCCTCAAATAGTACAAAATCAGGGTGTACCAGAAGTAGAATTTGCTAAACGCATACATAGTATTCTAACTAAATCTAATACCTGTATTATTGGTTATAATAATATACATTTTGATGATGAAATGACTCGTAATATTTTTTATCGTAATTTTTATGATCCTTATGCCTGGACTTGGAAAAACAATAATTCTCGTTGGGATTTATTAAATGTAATGCGTACTTGCTATGCTTTACGGCCTAATGGTATTATTTGGCCTAAAAGAGAGAATGGATTACCTAGCTTTAGGTTAGAACACCTAACAAAAGCTAATGGTATTACTCACAACAAAGCACATGATGCTATATCAGATGTCCATGCTACTGTAGAGTTAGCTAAACTAGTGAAAAAAAAGCAGCCTAATTTATTTGATTTTCTCTTTAATCATCGTCAAAAACAACAGTTACGGATGCTTATTGATCTTCCACATATGCAGCCTTTAGTTTATGTTTCTAATACTATTAGTACCCTACAAAGGAATACCAGTTTGGTGGCACCTATATGTTGGCATCCACATAATTTTAACTATCTAATAATCATTGATCTTACTAAAGATGTATCTGTACTACTTGATATTGATATTAAAACCTTGCGTAAAAACATATATAAATCATCATTATTTAATGAAATAATACCTACTCAAGTAATTAACTTAAATAAATGCCCGATATTAGCTCCGGCTAATACTTTACGTATAGAAGATACTATAAGACTAAATATTGATCGTCAACAATGCATTGATAATCTTTTACTATTACGTAAATCACCTAATATAAGAAACAAAATTCTAGAAATACATTCGCAATTTAAACCAAAAATATTATCTAATAATGTTGATACCCAACTGTACAAAGGATTTTTTAATAATTTTGATCAAGTCAATATGAAAATTATTCATAAAACGGAACCTATTAATTTACGATTGCTTAATATACAGTTTAATGATAAGCGCCTGGACAAATTACTATTTCGCTATCGAGCACGCAATTTTCCTAAAACCCTCAGCAATAAAGAAAAAAAACTTTGGTTTCAACATAAAAAAAAGATATTTCACCCTAAATATATACATGATTTCTTATGTGAATTGCGAAAATTAACTGTAAAAAATAAAAACAACATAAACAAAATTTTTCTCTTAAAAGAACTTTACGCTTATTTATGTAAATTACATCCAGATAAATAACTATATATTACATATAGCTTATAACTTTATTACCAAATTCTGAACATGTTAATAAGTTAGCACCTACCATCAATCGAGCAAAATCATAAGTAACATTTTTATGCAAAATAGCAGATTCTATACCTTTTTTAATTAAATTTGCAGCTTCATACCATCCCATATAGCGTAACATCATTTCAGCCGAAAGAATAATGGCACTGGGATTAACTTTATCTTGATTAGCATATTTTGGTGCAGTTCCATGAGTAGGTTCAAATATCGCACATTCATTTCCAATATTAGCTCCCGGTGCTATGCCAATACCTCCAACTTGAGCCGCCAAAGCATCTGATATATAATCCCCATTTAAATTCATACAAGCAATAACATCATAGTCCGAAGGATTTAATAAAATTTGCTGTAAAAAAGCATCTGCTATTATATCTTTAATTATAATATATTCATTATTAGCAGTTTTAATTGTCATCCAAGGACCTTGATCTAATAATTTGCCATTAAACTCTTCTTTTACTAATTCATAACCCCATTCTTTGAATCCTCCTTCAGTAAATTTCATGATGTTACCTTTATGAACTAAAGTTATAGACTTACGTTTATTTGTAATTGCATATTTAATAGCAGCACGTATCAAACGTTTACTAGCATATTCTGAACAAGTTTTTATTCCTATAGCACATTTTTCAGTAAATTTAATTTTTTTTACATGCATATCTTCAATTAAAAATTGAATTACCTTGTTTGCTTCTAGTGTACCTGCGGCCCATTCAATTCCTGTGTAAATGTCTTCTGAATTTTCCCGAAAAATTACCATATTTACCTTTTCTGGATATTTCATAGGACTAGGTGCACCTTTATAATAACTTATAGGACGCTGACAAATATATAAGTCTAGTTTTTGACGTAAGGCTACATTTAATGAACGAATTCCTTTTCCTACTGGAGTTGTTAAAGGACCTTTAATAGCTATTTTATATTTTTTTATCAATTCTATAGTTTGTTGAGGAAGCCATATATTATGTCCGTAAATGCTAATTGATTTTGCTCCAGCATACACTTCTATCCAGCAAATCTTTTTGCGATCATTATAGGCTTTTCTTACCGCTGCATTTACTACTTTTATCATTACCGGAGATATATCACTACCTATACCATCTCCTTCTATATAAGGAATAATTGTATTATTTTCCATTGATTTTTCTCTGACATATATGATTATTTAGTTAAAAATATAAATTCTATATTAAGTATTATAATATATGTTAATATTATATACATAAAAATATATACAATGTATATTATACATACAGTTTTATTATTTATAGAGATATAATTTCGATGAAAAAAGTCATTGTAGGTATGTCAGGAGGTGTAGATTCTTCTGTATCTGCTTGGTTATTAAAGCAGCAAGGCTATCAAGTAGAAGGTGTATTTATGAAAAACTGGGAAGAGGATGATACTAAAGATTTTTGTAATTCAGCCAAAGATTTAGTCGATGCTCAGTTAGTTTGTGATAAAATAGGTATAAATTTAAAAACAGTAAACTTTTCAGCAGAATATTGGGAATATGTTTTTAAGATATTTCTTGATGAATATAAAAATGGTCAGACTCCTAATCCAGATATTCTATGTAATAAAGAAATTAAATTTAAAGTCTTCTTAAATTTTTCACAATGTATTTTAAAAGCTGATTATATTGCTACTGGTCATTATGTACGTATTCAAACAAAACAAGGTAAAAAATATCTTTTAAGAGGCATAGATAATAAAAAAGATCAGAGCTATTTTTTATATACTCTAACTCATAAACAGTTAGAAAAAATTCTGTTTCCTCTTGGTGATAAAAAAAAATCAGAAGTAAGAAATATAGCAGTAGCATTAGATCTACCTATAGCAAATAAAAAGGATTCTGTAGGTATGTGTTTTATAGGTAAAAGAAAATTTCGAGAATTTTTAAAAAGATATATCCCTATAAATCCCGGCGTCATTGAAACTATTGATGGTAAAATAATTGGCCAACATGAAGGAATTATGTATTATACTATAGGACAAAGAAGAGGATTATGTATCGGAGGAATAAAAAATAATCCCAACAGTAATCCATGGTATGTAGTAGATAAAGATGTAATCTATAATCGTTTAATTGTGACACAAGATTCTAATGATTCGCATTTAATGTCAAATGGGGTGATTGCCCATAAGATTCATTGGATAGATGGTAGACGTCTTACAAAAGATATTTACTGTTCCTTAAAAACTAGATATCAGGAAACAGATACTTTATGTAAGATTAGTCCTATAAATGAAGATACTATAGCAGTATATTTTAATGAACCTATAAGGGCTGTAACTCCTGGACAATCAGCAGTATTTTATGTTGGTGAAATATGTATAGGTGGTGGTATAATTAAAAATCGCATTCCATAAAATGATATGAGTATTTTTATATAAGGATATATAACAGCGATATATTTATATCAAATTAAATCTTTGCTTTTCAGAGGTCAAATAATGAAGTTATCTTCCTTAAAGGCTATATCTCCTATTGATGGTAGGTACAGTAAAAAAGTTGATTCATTGCGTGAAATTTTTAGTGAATTTGGTTTAATAAAATTTCGAGTAGAAGTGGAAATTAGATGGTTACAAAAACTTTCTGATACATCTGATATTAATGAATTATCAAAATTTGATACTCAGCAGAATACCATTCTGGAAAATATTTTATTGAATTTTAATGAAGCAGATGCAGAATATATTAAAAATATTGAGCTTACTACTAATCACGATGTTAAGGCTATAGAGTATTTTTTAAAAGCTAAATTTGCAGATATACCTAAACTAAATACTATTTCAGAATTTATTCATTTCGCTTGTACTTCGGAAGATATTAATAATCTTGCATATGGTTTAATGTTAAAAATTGCACGTAATACAGTAATATTGCCATACTGGAAAGAGATAATAAATGCTATAAAAAATATTGCTATAACAAATCGTAGTATTCCATTACTTTCCAGAACTCATGGTCAGCCGGCTACCCCTTCTACTATAGGTAAAGAAATGGCTAATGTAGCATATCGTCTGAACAGACAAATCCAAATATTACAAGATATTAAAATACTAGGAAAATTTAATGGAACTGTAGGAAATTATAATGCTCATTTATCCGCTTATCCTAATATCAATTGGCACAGTTTAAGTGAATCTTTTGTTACATCATTAGGAATACATTGGAATCCTTATACTACTCAAATAGAACCTCATGATTATATAGCTGAGTTATTTAATTGCATATCACTTTTTAATACTATACTAATAGATTTTAATCGTAATATTTGGGGACATATAGCCCTTAATCATTTTACACAAAAAATAAATAGATATGAAGTGGGTTCTTCTATTATGCCACACAAAGTTAATCCGATTGACTTTGAGAATTCTGAGGGTAACTTAGGTTTAGCAAATGCTATTAACCAGCATTTTTGTAATAAACTACCTGTTTCTAGGTGGCAGAGAGATTTAACCGACTCTACTGTTCTTCGTAATTTAGGTGTAAGTATTGCTTATTCAGTTATAGCTTATCAAAGTGTTATAAAAGGTATTTCTAAGTTAGAGGTCAATCAAAAACATTTACTAAAAGAACTAGATGATAATTGGGAAGTATTGGCAGAACCTATACAAACTGTAATGCGGCGATACGGAATCCCTAAATCTTATGAAAAATTAAAACAGCTCACTCGTGGTAAACATGTAGATGCTAATATTATTCGAGATTTTATAGATAATTTAGAATTGCCAGAAGAAGAAAAAGTACGTCTAAATAAAATGACTCCGGATAACTATATAGGTGCTGCTATTCAAATGGTAGATGATTTACAAAATAGTCCTAAAGATTTTTTATAATTTAAGAAAAATATTTATCTTTTATAAAAGAGCGAGAAGTATAAAAGACTACCTAATCTCGTTAAAAATAACTAATAATGAAATTTTCAGCTATAAATAATCATAAAAATGACGTTGAGTAAAGAAAATGAAGCAAGTATTTCAATCAAATTCTCTAGTTACACTATCTAATGTGTGTAAAATTTTTGATGATAAATATATTATTAAAAATTTTGATTTAACTATCAATAATGGAGAATTTATTACATTATTAGGTCCATCCGGATGCGGTAAAACCACTATATTGCGTTTAATTGCAGGTCTAGAAAAAGCAGACACTGGACAAATTACATTAGATGGTAATGATATTACTGAGACTCCAGCGGAATATCGCCATGTTAATACGGTTTTCCAGAGTTATGCACTTTTTCCACATATGTCTGTTTTTAATAATGTTGCGTTTGGTTTGCGCATGCAAAAAGTTCCTAAATTAGAAATTATACAACGTGTTAAAGAAATATTAGCTATGGTTCAACTGGAGAGTTATGTCGATCGTAAACCGCATCAATTATCTGGAGGTCAACAACAGCGTGTAGCTATAGCTAGAGCAGTTATTAATAAACCTAAAGTATTATTGTTAGATGAACCACTTTCCGCTCTTGATTATAAACTTCGGAAACAAATGCAAAATGAACTCAAAGAATTACAACGAAAATTAGGAATTACTTTTGTATTTGTTACCCATGATCAAGAAGAAGCTCTTGCGATGTCAGATCGTATAGTAGTTTTACGAGAGGGTCAAATTGAGCAAGATGGAACACCACGAGAAATTTATGAAGAACCTATTAATGTATTTGTCGCCAGTTTTATTGGGGAAATAAATATTTTTGATGCTATAGTATTAGAAAAGAAAAATACTAATCAGGTTCATGTATGTCTCGAAGGACGCAATTATGATGTTTTTTGTCCATTTCCTGTTAATCTGGGAGAAAAAATTCATATTTTATTACGCCCGGAAGATTTATATATTGAAGAACTTGACAATTTAAATTATGTTAATGAATTAGTTGGTTTTATACGTGAACGTAATTATAAGGGTATGATGTTAGAATCAACAATTGAGCTAGAGAATGGTAAAATAGTTAAAGTAAGTGAATTTTTTAATGAGGATGATCCTGATTTTGATTATTCTTTAAATCAGAAAGTAATAGTAAAATGGATAGAAAGCTGGGAGGTAATATTACCTTATGAGGTTAATGCATAATTTATTTCAAAAAATTGTAATAGCATTAATTGTTAGTTGGATGACTATATTTGTTTTATTGCCTAACTTAATGGTTTTTATTACTAGTTTTCTTACCAGAAGTAATGATCATCTAATTAGTCCAGTTTTTACTTTTAATAATTATTCACAATTATTAAATCCACTATATGCTAAGGTAATAATGCACTCATTATATATGGCATTTAATGCTACTATATTTTGTCTAATAATAGGGTATCCATTTGCTTGGAGTATAACAGGAATCTCCAAGCAGCAGCTTCGCTCAATGATGCTAATATTATTAATATTGCCTTTTTGGACAAGTTCTCTAATTCGTATATATAGCTTAAAAAATTTGCTTAGTGCTGGTGGATTGTTAAATAGATTTTTAGTTTGGCTAGGTGTAATTACTAACCCGTTACATATTATATATACACAACAAGCAGTAATAATTGGACTAATTTATATTCTATTTCCTTTCATGGTACTACCAATTTACTCTAGTTTAGAAAAGTTAAATAAAATTTATTTAGAAGCCTCTCGAGATCTTGGAGCTAGTAAAATACAGAGATTTTTACATATTATTATTCCCTTGACTATGCCTGGCATAGTTGCTGGTTGTTTGCTAGTATTTGTACCGGCAATGGGAATGTTTTTTGTATCGGACTTGATGGGAGGTGCAAAAAATTTGTTAATTGGTAATGTGATTAAAAACCAATTTTTAAATATACGTGATTGGCCATTGGGATCAGCAACTAGTATTATAATAACTTTGCTGATGGGTTTCATGTTACTATGTTATTGGTATACTATATCCCGTATTCATATCTACTCAAACAAGGTAAAATAGATAAATGATCGTAAAGTGGTTACGTCACATATTTATGGCAATAGTGTATTTTTGCTTGTATGTTCCTCTTGTTATCTTAATAGCTAATTCTTTTAACACTTCTCGTTTCGGTATAATGTGGAAAGGATTCAGCCTGTATTGGTATACATTATTAATGCATAATAATAGTTTAATCCAAGCAGCTGAACATTCTCTACTTATGGGAATGATTTCTTCGACCTTTGCTACAATTATAGGATCATTAACTGCTGTTGCTCTTTATCGTTATCATTTTAAAGGTAAATCATTTATACGTGGTATGTTATTTGTCATAATGATGTCACCAGATATATTGATGGCAATTTCGTTACTCGTACTTTTTATATTGTTAAAAATACCTTTTGGTTTTTGTTCTTTACTATTGTCTCATATTACATTTTGTCTTCCTTTTGTAGTTATTACGGTTTATTCTCGTTTAGCAGGATTTGATAATTTCATATTAGAAGCAGCGAAAGATCTAGGTGCTAAAGAAACGACGATTTTGTCTAAAATTATTTTGCCATTAGCTATGCCAGCTATATTAGCAGGATATCTGATGAGTTTTACATTATCTTTGGATGATGTTGTAATATCCTCTTTTGTAACTAGCCCCACATTTGAAATTTTACCATTGAAAATTTATTCAATGATAAAGATAGGTCTTTCACCAGAAATTAATGCAATAGCTGCTATTTTTATGATAATTTCATTATTACTAGTAGTTATTAGTCAATTGTTATTGAACATGAATCAGTTGGAAAATTAAGGTAACAAGATGAAAAAGTGGTTTTATTTTTTATTTTCGATGATATTTATCATCAGCATTCAATCCACTAGCGCAAATAATGAGAAAGTTATCTATTTTTATAATTGGACAGAATATGTTCCTCCAGGATTGCTTGAACAATTTACCAAAGAGACTGGCATTAAAGTAATATATTCTACTTATGAATCTAATGAAAGTATGTATGCTAAACTAAAAACTTTGAAAAATAATTCATATGATTTAATTGTACCTTCAACTTATTTTATAAGTAAAATGCGAAAAGAAGGAATGTTAATAAAAATTGATAAATCTCAATTGAGTAATTTTAAATATCTAGATAATCGGCTCTTAAATAAGTCTTTTGATCCTAATAATCTCTATTCTATACCTTATATATGGGGTGTTACTACCATTGCTATTAATAATAAGGCTATGAATGCGAGTGATATATCGAGTTGGGCAGATTTATGGAGCGCTAAATATAAGAAAAGCTTATTGTTAATAGATGATGCACGTGAAGTATTCCAAATAGCTTTAAAAAAACTAGGATTTTCGGGTAATACTCGTGATTCAGAGCAAATTAAAGCAGCTTATAATGAACTAAAAAAACTTATTCCTAATGTATTAGCATTTAATGCTGATAATCCAGGTAATCCTTATATAGAACGTGAAGTTAATGTAGGTATGATATGGAACGGTTCAGCTTATGTAGCACAGCAATCAGGATTACCTTTACAACTAATATGGCCTAAAGAAGGTGCAATATTATGGATGGATAATTTAGCTATTCCTAATAATGCAAAAAACATTTCTGGTAGTTTAAAGTTAATTAATTTTTTACTACGTCCTGATATAGCTGCTCAAGTAGCACAAAGTACAGGTTATACCTCTCCTAACTTAGAAGCTAAAAAATTATTACCTAAAAATATCTCATCAAATCCATATCTTTACCCATCGGAAGAAGTAATAAAAAAAGCAGAATGGCAAGATGATGTAGGAGATGCAAGTGTACAATATGAAACATTGTTCCAAAAACTCAAAACAGAAATGTGATAAATCAATTCAAAATTGACGCAGGATATATTACTACAAAAATAAATCTTATTTAATAATATGCCCTAATAGGAGAGTAATCTCCTATTTTACAAGTATTATTAATACTGTAATTCAATAAATGATGGCATATAAATAATTCTGCTGCATAGCAGAGACAGATTTAACTTTACAATCAATTACTATCATGCTTGTAGCATGATAGTAATATTTTGGTTTTACTATTAGTAATAATATCTAATAACTGTTTATGGAGGTAATATTTAAATTTTATGATTAAACAGATAGACTATGTGCTTCCAAGTTCGGCTGGCGATTGTTGTTATCTAGGACAAATGCTTAATCAAGCAATTTCAATAGAATGTACAAATATTATTGAACATCATCTAAGCACGATTTTGATGATTACACCTGACAGGCAAATGGCTTTACGCTTAGAGCATGAAATATCCTATTTAACAAAATATCCAGTTTTCAATTTTTTGGATTGGGAAACTCTCCCTTATGATATTTTTTCTCCAAATAGGCATATTGTATCTCGTCGCTTAGGTATGCTTTTTAATTTACCTAAAATGAATCAGGGAATGATAATATTACCCATTAGTACTTTAATGCAACGTGTTTGTCCGGATTATTTTTTACATACTTCTACATTAATAATAAAAATTGGGCAAATTTTAAGCTTTTCTGATTTGTATCAGAGATTAAATACATTAGGGTATAATCATGTTGATCAAGTTGCATCTCCAGGAGAATATACAGTAAAAAATAGTATAATTGATATTTTTCCTATGGGAAGTTATGATCCTTATCGAATTAATTTCTCTCATAGCATATGCCAATATATAAATACATTTGATATTAACAGTCAACGTATACAAAAAGCAATAAATACCATTTATATACTACCAACACATGAATTTCCCTTAGATAAGGTAGCTATTGAAATATTTAGGAAGCAATATAAAATACTATTTAATAACACTAAAAAATACCCAGAAATACATGATATGCTGAGTAAAGGTATATTACCAGATGGAATTGAATACTTACAACCACTATTTTTCGATAAGCCATTATCTAGTATTTTTAGCTATCTACCCCGCAATACACTAGTTATTATGTGCGAAAATATACAAAAACCAGCTTTTAATTTTTGGCACAATATTAAAGAACGTTATGAAAATAGCATTGTTGATATAACTAAACCAGTTGTTGAGCCTATAAAACTATGGTTACATCCTAATGATATTTTTAAGGAAATAAAAAAATTTCCATGCATTTTCCTGAATGAAAAGCAACTTTATAATAAACCCAAAACTACAAATTTGAGTTATGTATCGTTACCGAATATAAATATTAAAATTCAAGAAGAAAGTTCACTATCTATATTAGAGAAATTTATAAAAAATTTTCCCGGAATGGTATTTTTTTCAATTTCCAGTGTCACAAGAATAAAAAAAATTCAGAAAACTTTAGCAAAAATTAATTTATTTCCAAAAATTTTACATAATCTAAAAGAAGCTAAAGTATCTGGTAAATACTTGATTATTACTGCTAATGAATATGGTTGCATAAATCAAAAAAGACAATTTGCTCTTATTTGTGAGAATGATTTATTTGGTAATAGAGTTATTAAGTACAATAGTATTAATACTACAACACTAATTGATAATTTATCAGAACTTTCTCCTGGACAACTAATTGTTCACTTAGAACATGGTATCGGTAGATATATGGGTTTGATAACCTTAGAAGTAGGAGGTATTACATCAGAATATTTAATAGTTACATATGCTAATAATGACAAATTATATGTACCCATTTCTTCCTTGCACTTAATTACTTCTTATAGGGGGAAAAACCATCAAAATTTTCCTTTACATAACTTAGGAAGTGATGTGTGGATAAAAACACGTGAAAAAGCTATAGAAAAAGTGCAAGATTTTGCGGTAGAACTACTAGATATTTACTCGCAACGTTTAGCGAAAAAAGGATTTGCTTTTACATACAACCATAAAAAATATGAAAAATTTTGTGAAGATTTTTTATTTGAGGATACACCTGATCAAGCGAAAGCTTCAAATGAAATAATAAATGATATGTGTAAAGCAAGATCAATGGATAGGGTATTATGTGGAGATGTAGGTTTTGGAAAAACTGAAGTAGCAATGCGTGCGGCTTTCCTGGCTTGTATCAATAAGAAACAGGTAGCAGTTTTAGTTCCAACTACTCTGTTAGCTCAACAACATTTTGAAACTTTCCGTAATCGTTTTTTTAACTGGCCTATTCGTATTGAAATGTTATCCCGTTTTATTATGAGTACAGAGCAAAATGAATTAGTTAAACAATTAAATGAAGGAAAAATTGATATTATTATAGGTACACATAAATTATTAATGAGAAATATTAAATGGCATAATTTAGGCTTATTAATTATAGATGAAGAACAACGTTTTGGTGTACATCATAAAGAATACATTAAAACTATGTACTCAAATGTAGATATACTAACATTGACTGCTACACCTATTCCGCGTACTTTAAATATGGCAATAAATGGTATTCGAGATATTTCAATTATAGCTACTCCTCCAGATAATCGCTTATCAGTAAAAACCTTTGTACGTGAGTATAATAGTATATTAATTAGAGAAGCTATTTTACGAGAAATTATGCGGGGTGGACAGATTTATTATGTTTATAACAATGTAAAAAATATAACAAAAGTATTTCAAACTTTAACAAAATTAGTCCCAGAAGTGCGTATAGCAATTAGTCATGGACAGATGCCTGAGCGTGATCTTGAAAGAGTAATGCATGATTTTCATCATCAACGTTTTAATTTATTGTTATGTACTAGTATTATTGAAACAGGAATAGATATTCCTAATGTAAATACTATTATTATTGAACGCGCGGATAACTTTGGGTTATCACAATTATATCAACTACGTGGTCGAGTAGGTCGATCATCTCACCAAGCATATGCTTGGTTATTAACTCCAAATCCCAAAATGATGAACGGAGATGCACAAAAACGTCTTGATGCTATTTCATCTTTAGAAACATTAGGATGCGGTTTTGCTGTAGCATCTCACGATTTAGAAATCCGTGGAGCTGGTGATATTTTAGGTAAAAATCAGAGTGGACAAATAAAAAATATAGGGTTTTCTCTATATCTTGAATTATTAGAAAATGCTGTTAAAGCTATAAAAGCAGGTTATCAACCTTCATTAGAATATCTAAAGAGTAAGAAACCTGAAATAGAACTATGTATACCTGCTTTTATCCCCGATAAATTTATTGCTGATGTTAATAATCGTTTACTCATGTATAGACGCATAAACCTTATAAATAATATAGCAGATCTGCATATCATTACAAATGAAATTATTGAAAGATTTGGAGAATTACCAATAGAAACTTCTAATTTTTTAGCAGTTTCTGCTATACAAATACAAGCATTATCAATAGGTGTGAAACGAATAAAAGCTAGTAAACATGGTATTTACTTTGAATTTTTTCCAAATAATAAAATTAATTTAGATAGCTTAATTAATTTTATGAGTAAAGAGCCACATAAGTGGAAATGGGAAAGTTCAACAAAACTTAATTTTATGAAAAACTTTATTGATCCAACTTTGCTGATTAAATGGATAAAAACATTCCTAAACATATTACAATAATAAAATGCAAAGAGCATTTTAGGCTTTTTTATTCGTTAAATCAAGCATTGGTCCAAGCGGACAACCGCCTAGTAAATGCATATGAATATGATAAATTTCTTGTCCCGCATGATCATTGCAATTCATAATTAGTCTATAGCCTTTTTTATCAATACCTTCCTGCCGTGCTATTTTAGCTGCTACAGTAAATATGTGACCTAATAGTTTTTCATTATTTTCAGTGACTTCATTACAAGTAGGTATTAATTCATTAGGTACAATAAGTATATGAATAGGGGCCTTAGGTTTTATATCCCTAAAAGCCGTTAGTAAATCATCTTGATAAACAATGTCAGCTGGTATTTTACCAGAAATAATATCATTAAAAATATTTTTTGTTTTCATCAAAAATATTACTTTTAAATAAGATTAATTATACATAAACAATACATTAAATGTCTACCCTATATTTAGATAACTGATACATTAAAAAGCTGAGAAAAATTACTTGTGGTATATTCTGCTAATGTTTCTACATCAATATCTTTCAGTTTTGCTATGTATTCAAGAATATTACGAGCATAAGCAGGTTGATTTTCCTTCCCCCGATATGGTACTGGCGCTAAATAGGGAGAATCAGTTTCAATTAGCATACGATCTATAGGCACATAACGTACTGCATCCTTTAATTTATATGCAGTACTAAATGTTACAATGCCAGAGAAAGAAATATACAAACCCATATCCAAAAATTTAGTAGCCATATTGCAATCTTCTGTAAAGCAATGAATAACACCACCACACTCTTCTATTTTTTCTTCTTTGAGTATATTTAATACGTCATTGTGTGAATTACGAGCATGTATAATGATTGGTTTGTTTAATTGACGACCGACACGTATATGCTTAAGGAATGAAACTTGTTGTTGTATTTTCATTGTTTGTGGTGGATAATAATAATCTAATCCGGTTTCACCAATAGCGATTACGCAATCTTCAGAGGCTAATTTACTTAATTCTTCTATACTATAAGTAAGTTCTTTACTTAATGGATGCACACCATATGAAAGTGCAATATTCGGATGACTACCTATTAACTTTTTAAGTTTAGAAAAACTATCTGCATTAGTAGAAATTGCGAGTAGAAACTTAACATTATTAGCAGCTGCTTTATTTATTACATTATCTAAATTATTATGTATTTTTTTATAATCTAGAATATCAAGGTGACAATGAGAATCTACTATAAACATAATTGCCTCTTTAATTATTTATTCTATAAGGTTATTATGTAAAATTCTTTCCCAAGTTAATAATTGATCAACAATCAATAATTCACGATTTACTGTAGGTACTTGAATTAACCTATGATAGGTTTTCATCCATAGAGACGCGCTTTCTAGTAAACAATTAGCAGAAAAATGTTTTGTGATTAAATTGATAATATTTATTTGATCACTATTCACAAAATTTTTAGTTGCTTTATAATGGTATTTTATTGCATCTAATAATAAAGATATTATTACATTAATACGCTGAAGTATTTGTTCATTATTTAATATTGGTAATAATAATAAAATATCTTTTTGTAATGCATTATACATTGTATCAAACAGAATTTTTCTTGTCTGCCAATATTTTTTATCATTTAATAATGATAGAGCTAAAAGAGGAGAACCACCTGTTAGGCGTAAAGCTATTATAATTAACTCCTGATTTTTTTGGGGAATTCTAGTAGTTAACCAATCATGACTCTCTTTCTCATTTGGAGGAGGAATATATATCTTTATACAACGACTCTGGAGTATCAGAGAGGAGAATCGTTGTTCAGTGTGAGTTAAGAAAAAATACGTGTTGGTTGGAGAATCTTCGATTGTTTTTAGTAATGTGCAAACTGCCGCTTCACTCCAATATCCAATATTTGGCAAATAAACTATTTTAATTCCTAGTTGGATAGGATAGGTATTAATTTTTTCAATAAGATTTCTTACTTTTTCTATATCTAATGGTTTAGATTTTTCTATTTTCAAAGAATGCCAATCAGGATGTGTATTAGCACACATTAATTGACAACTGTAACAATTTCCACAATTTTCAAAATATTTTGGTTTTTGACACATTAACCAACAACTAATATTCCAAATTAGCACATTTTCTCCAATTCCTGGCATAACTTTAATCAATAGGGCATTATGATTATAACCGTACTGATATTGTTTAATAATTTGGTAATATACAGACTTTAACCAGGGATAACAGACATTCATATTATTTGTCCGCTTAACCAATTAATTAATGTTATTCTTAATAATGTAATTACCTGCTGTAAAGGTTGTGTAGCATCTATTAGACGCATTGAATTATCATTTGCTACTATATGTAAATATAGTTCACGTACACGTTTAAAAAAACATAGAGATTCTTGTTCAATTAAATCTAAACTACCTCTTTTGCATACTCTAGTTATGCCTATCTCTGGTGTTACGTCAAGATAAATAGTTAAATCAGGTTTAAAATCACCTATTATTTGATGACTCAGAGTTTTTATCAGATTTAGTTCAATCTGACGACCTGCTCCTTGATAAACATATGATGAAAGATTATGTCTGTCCCCGACTACCCATATACCTTTTGCTAAGGTTGGTTGTATTACTGTATCCAATAGCTGAATCCTAGCCGCATAAATCATCAGCAATTCTGCTTTAGGTATTAATTTATCGCCTTCAACTCCTTGTTTTATTAATTTTCTGAGCTGTTCTGCTAATGGCGTTCCTCCAGGTTCACGGGTTATAATAGATTTTATTTTTTTTTCAGATAGTATATCTACAATTACATTACATATAGTACTCTTTCCGGCTCCTTCTATGCCTTCAACAACAATAAACTTACCCTTATTCATTATTATTACTTCCTGATAAAGGATATACTCTTCTTTTATAAAAGAATATATTGTAATACATTTGGTTTTTTGTTAACAGATAGTTCTCTATAAATATATTTGTATATAAAGTATATTATGTGTATTTATTTTATATTAATAAATTACTTAATTATTTGTTCATAAACTATAAAAATTATGCTTTTTTGCATATATCTACTAATAAATTAAATAATTCTCTAGAATCATATATTCTATCTTCTAATTTTATTACTGGCAATATTGGCATAAGTGCATTACATATAATTATCTCATCTGCTGATATAAGAGACTCTATTTCCACGCTAACTATTTTACAAATCTTACCTAGATGCTCCATCTCATTAAGTAAAAAACGACGCATTGTACCATCTACTCCAGCATTTGCTAAACATGTAGTAAAAATATCGTTCCCTGTTCTCCAAAATATATTAGCTGTGCAACATTCTATTACTTTACCTTGAGTATCCAGTACTAAAGCTTCATCTGCATCATCATGCAGATCAATATATGAACTAATCATAACTTGTTCTAAACGATTAAGATGCTTAATGCCAGCTAAAAGAGGATTACGTGCTAATTTTACAGGACTTAATACAAGTTTTACTCCTTGATCTCGTAAATTAGTATACGAAGGAAAAGGTAATAATGAAAGTATGCATGTGGTTTCATTACATTTACTAGGACTATAACCATATGCTCCAATACCACGACTAATAATTACTTTAAGAACCGCTTTATTATGATATGCAGCGGTTAATTTCATTTCAGTTTCTAATTTTTGCCAATCTGAGAATTTAATGATTAAACGATTACACGCTTGCTTTAATCTTGTTAAATGAGCCGTGATTTGTCGTACATTACCATTAATTACCGCCGCTGTAGTAAAGCAGCCATCTCCAAATTGAACAGCTCGATCACGAATATTTATCCACTGTATTTTTTTATTCTCAATCCACATAATTTATTTTTTGCCTTATATTATTTTTAATAACCTTTATTTATATAAAATATCTTAAATATAGCTAAGGTAAATATTCAATATATCGATATAATATTTGTATGATATAAATTTAAAAATAATGTGTTGAGAAGGTCTTTTACAATTAATTAAAGAATTTTTTAGAAAGATCAGGCGGATAAAAACCGCCTGAATGATATTTACTCAGATTTATTATGACTCTCAATATAATCAATAGCTGCCTGAACAGTAGTTATTTTCTCAGCTTCTTCATCTGGAATTTCAGTATCAAATTCTTCTTCCAGAGCCATTACAAGTTCCACGGTATCGAGAGAATCAGCGCCTAAATCTTCAACTAAAGACGCAGATGTAGTTACTTCGTCTTCTTTTAGTCCTAATTGTTCAGCAATAATTTTCTTGACTAGTTTTTCGATATCGCTCATACTATTTATTTTCCTATAAAAATTCTCTGGTGCAATTTTTTTTCGTAAAATATAAAAAATTGTAACAGAATTGTAAAATATTGAAACTATATTTCTGTTAAATTTGACATTTTTAATTAAAAATCCTTTTATACCATACACATACCACCATTAACATGTAATGTTTCACCAGTAATGTATGCGGCTTCATCAGAAGCTAAAAATGCTACTGCATTGGCAACTTCTTGTGTATTACCAAATCTACCTATTGGAATGCGTGCTAAAATATTATCTTGTTGAGTTTTGCGTAAGCTTTTTGTCATATCGGTTTTAATAAAACCTGGAGCGACCACATTTACGGTAATACCACAAGAAGCTATTTCATGTGCTAAGGCTTTGCTAAATCCAATGACACCAGCTTTCGATGCCGTATAATTTGTTTGACCTGTATTACCTATTATTCCAATAACTGAACTAATATTAATAATTCGCCCATTTCGTTTTTTTATCATAGAACGTACTACAGCTTTAGAAATTCGAAAAACCGATGATAGATTAATTTCTAGAACATCCTGCCAATCATCTTCTTTCATGTGTATTAATAAGTTATCTCGAATAATACCAGCATTATTAACCAATATATCTATCTCTCCAAATCTATTACGAATGTTATTAATCGTCCTTATGATAGAATTTGGATCATTCATATTCAAAACTACTCCTTGAACATTGTCATACAAATTATTAATTGCTTTCGCTCTAATTTCAGTAGTTGCAGTTCCAATCACTTTCGCCCTACGCGCAGCAAGAGTATTAACGATAGCTTTCCCAATGCCGCGACTTGCTCCAGTAACTAAAGCTATCTTTCCCATTAAACTCAACTTGTATCTCCTATATTTTATTTACAGCTGTTTCTAGAGAAAGTAAATCATTTACTGAAATTGCTGTAACTTTATTTGTTAAAGATTTATTTAGGTTAGTCAGAACTTTTCCTGGGCCAATTTCAAATAATGTATAAATCCCTTGAGAAGTTATAAATTCTATAGTTTCTACCCACCGGATAGGGTTATATAATTGACGGATAAGAGCGCTACGAATAGCATGTCCTGAAGTTTCAACAATAGCATCCACATTATTGACTACTGGTATCGTAGGTAATTTAAAATGAACTTGTTCCAGGATTTTAGCTAATTTATTAGCTATTGGTTTCATTAATATACAGTGTGAAGGAACACTAATGGGTAAAGTTAAAATCCTTTTAGCACCGGCCTTGAGACACGCCATACTAACACGTTCAACTTCTTCACGATGACCTCCTATTACAATTTGCTTTGAAGAATTAAAACTGACAGGAGATACTACTTTTTCTTTGGAGTTTTCTCTACATATACGAGAAACAGATTCTTTATCTAAGCCAATGATGACCTGCATTTTACCGATTCCTTCCGGCACCTCCTGTTGCATTAAATAACCACGTAAGGCTACTAATTTAAGAGCATCAGAGAAATTTATTACATTTGCGCATACTAGTGCTGAGTATTCTCCTAAACTATGACCCGCTAATATAGATGGTTCGCGATAACATTGTTGTTTCCAAACACGATAAATAGCTATAGATGAGGTAAGCAATGCTGGTTGAGTTTTATATGTTTTATTTAATTCTTCTAACGGACCATTCTGTACTAGATGCCATAAATCATATCCTATTACTTTAGAAGCTTCTCCAAAAGTTGTCTTCACTATAGAAAAAATCCTAGCTAATTCTGCTAACATACCTAATGATTGGGATCCTTGTCCGGGAAAAACAAAAGCAAAATTAACCATATTTAAATTCCTAGTAATCAAAGATAAATAATGTTATATCTATATAAAAACATTGAAAAGTACTAGAATCAATATGGTCCTGATAATATAACGTATTATTTTAGCAATAGTTAATACCTGAAATTAGCTAATTACTATGATAGCAGAATTATTTTTTTATTAAAATTTCTTACATAATATAAGCCAGATCTTTTAAAGATCTGGCTATCAGATGATTTATATTTATGAATTTGCTTTTACTATAAATAAAATGTTTTATTGGCTATTAATATGCAAATGGATGAAATATATGCGGTGGATTTTAAAGGTAATATTACTTATCTAGTCTAGAAAAATAAACAAATTTATATCATAAACGATTAAAATGGATTAACAATATATAACTAAAGCAAATTTTAACCATAATTATGCTAATAGCATGACAAACATATAGCAATATATAGTAGCTGTTTTAAAAATATCGAATTGATACTTATTGCAGTTTAATGCGACGAGAGGGTATATCCTTATCATTCAGGAACTTATACAAATACAATCCTGAAAACATCATTAGCATTTTTGGAAAATACTATATATTTTATCAAACCTGTAATATTTTACTATTATAGAATATAACAGTAAGTTATATATTTACGTTATGTAGCCACTAAGCTTATATGGGTATTATCTCAAATTATCATAAAATATATATCAGTAATGTTTCAAAAGTCCCTAGCTGGAAACTAAGTGAAGTAACAATTTCATCAAATTTAGTATTTGAAGATATTCATTTATCACACTGCATGCATGAACACATAAAGTAATTACATGCATGATAAAAGTATTCAATGCATCGAACAAATTTTTTAAAAATCAATAACATATTGAATATGTCTATAAAAATATGAAATCGTTATATTAATACAATATAATTATTTTGAAAGTATTTTCTGTCCACGATAATATCCTTTTTTAGTAAGATGATGACGTATATGTATTTCCCCTGAAACCTTATCTACCGATATTTTTGAAATAGTTAGTGCATCATGTGAACGACGCATTCCTCGCTTGGAACGAGTAGTTTTATTTTTTTGAACAGCCATGTACCTATTCTCCTATGAAATATTTATAACATTCTTTCTGTATTCACTAGAGTGAATAGTAGCACTCAATTGTAGCATATAAGTAATTTTGTTTAAATACATACGTATGTAAATTAGGTTTAATATTTTAATTTATCTCATAATTTTATGAATTTTGATTACGTAAATTAATGAGACAATTTTGCAAATTTTTATCTAGTGGAGCATGAAATTTCAATAATTGTCCACTATGTGGATGTTTAAATTTCATAAAATGAGCATGTAAAAACATACGATTTAGACCAGTTTTTATAATTTTTTTATCAAAATTTGACAAACCATACCTATTATCAAAAGCAATTGGATGTCCGAGATAAGAAGTATGAATACGTATCTGATGAGTTCTGCCCGTAATTGGGCGTACTTTTAATAAAGTAGCATCATTGAAATATTCCTCTACACTGAAATGTGTTTCTGAAGCTTTGCCATGAATATCAATACATACAATATTATCCTGATTATTAGAATATTTCTTCAATATAGGCAATGTTGCTATTTTACAATTAGGTGGCCACTTACCCTGTACTAACGCTAAATATTCTTTCCTAACCTCTTTTGTTCTAAGTTGTTCGTGAAGAGAACGAAGAGCAGATCTTTTCTGAGCTAGTAATAATAGACCTGAAGTGTCACGATCGAGGCGATGTACTAATTCTAAATGAGAATTTGGTCTCAATAAACGCAGCCCTTCAATCACTCCAAAACTTAAACCACTACCCCCATGAACAGCTATACCGGAAGGTTTATTCAAAATTAAAATATGATTATCTTCAAATAAGATAGCTTTTTCGAGAATAGAAATTTCCTTTCTATTAGGAGATAGAAATATTTTTTTAGTTTCTAATATGTGCAGAGGTGGAATACGCAATGTATCACCTTCAATAAGTTTATATTTGTATTTAGTTCTTTTTTTATTTACTCTTATCTGTCCGGTACGTAATATGCGATATATCTTGCTTTTAGGAACCCCTTTTAAGTAGGAGAATAAGAAATTATCCAGACGTTGTCCAATATAATGTTCTGAGATTACTAAATGCTGTACTTTTAATATCTTTGCCTTCATAGCGTTTATTTAATAAATATTATTCAAATAATGCCGTTGGTAAAACACTCAAAATTTTATTACTATATAAATAATAGTAGTCACATAATGTTAGTGATTTGTAATTTTTATAATTCAATATACCCTCACCCAATACCAGTATAGCATAAATATTAATTTTAAGTGAAATAATAATGCGCTACTGGTACAAATATGAACAATCGTAATAACTTACAATAACATTCGGTAGCTACCTTAATTTTCTTTATTTAATTTTTAGATATTTAGCAAATTTAGGATTTCTCATAAGAATAAAGAACCGATAAAAATGAAAAGAATGTTAATTAATTTTACTCCGCAAGGGAAAGTAATCATTGCGCTAATTGATAATCAGAAATTATCTGATCTAGATATTGAAGATCTTAAATCAGAAACAAAAACAGCTAATATATATAAGGGTAAAATTACAAGAATTGAACCTAGTTTAGAAGCTGCATTTATTGAATATGGCTCGGATAAACAAGGTTTTTTACCTTTAAAAGAGATTGCAGAGGAATATTTTCAGGGAAATAACCTAAAAAACAGTAGATTACATATTAAAGATATCTTGCAAGAAGGACAAGAAATCATAGTACAAATTGATAAAGAGCAACGCGGTAATAAGGGTGCTGCTCTAACTACTTTTATTAGCTTAGCTGGTAGTTATTTAGTTTTAATGCCTAATAATCCTAATATAGGTGCTATTTCCCGTTCTATAGAACGTAATTCTCGTAATGCACTGACAAAAAAAATATCTTTCTTAAAATTACCAAGAAATATGGGATTGATTATACGTACTGCAGGAGCAGGTCAATCGATTGATGCTCTTAAAGGAGATCTGGATTCTCTTTTAAAACACTGGGATGCCATAAACATAGCAGCTAAAAGCCGATCGGCTCCTTTCTTGATTCATCAAGAAAGTAATATTTTTAAGCGATTTTTTCAGGAGCATTTAGGTCCAGACATAGATGAAATTGTAATTGATGATCCCGAAATACATAAATTAGCCTGCAATTACATGACTGACATAGGACAATCTTATTTTGTTAGGAACATTCAACTTTATACTGATAGTATACCTATTTTCAGTCAGTATCAGATAGATACACAAATTGATTCATTATTTAAAAGAAAAATAATATTACCTTCTGGAGGATGTATTGTGATTGATACTACAGAAGCTTTAATTGCTATTGATATTAATTCAGCTCGTTCTACTAGTGGTAATGATATAGCAGAGACTGCCTTTAATACTAATATAGAGGCAGTCGAAGAAATATCTCGTCAACTTCGTTTACGGGATTTATCAGGTTTAATTGTTATAGATTTTATAGATATGATATCTCTAAGTCATCAACGTAGAGTAGTAAATAAATTGCGAGAAGAAACAAGTAAAGATCGGGCTCGTATTCAGATTAGTAATATTTCTAGTTTTGGTTTATTACAAATGTCCCGCCAAAGACTTAATCCTTCATTACGCGAATCAAACAATCATGATAATAATATCTGTTCCTGTTGCCATGGTACAGGTATTATAAAAAATAAATTATACTATCAGAGTATTTTACCGTGCATTGAACAAGCCTTGAAAAGGACTAACGAAGAAGAAGAAGAAATATATGCTATTCCAATAAATATTGTATCTTATTTTCTAAGAGAAACAAATCACTACTTTAATAATTTTAAACTTCAATATGGAATCTGTTAGATTATGATGATTGCTAATCATCAAAGGAAAATATATTCTGTATTACATAAGTAAATCAGATAGATCTGATCTTCACTTGAATTCATTTAAACATCATTTAATTTCGAAAACAATATCTATATTAAAATTTTTACTAATAAAGAATACAAATGTAATAAGTAGTATCACTCCAATAGTTAGACAATATAATATTATCTTCATTGTAATAACAAATTTATTAGTAAAGTTTTTAACCTGAGAGCACCTTAAAAACCTTCTATTGATTTAGAGAGATTAAAAATAAAAATATATCATAAATTAAATATCATTGTCATATCGATGGAATTAGTACATATATCAGAAGAATGGCACATGTCAAACCTATGATAAATTCACTTATAAAAAATTCTGCGTAATAATTTAAAAAATAGACACTTGCACACAATTACAGAAAGAACACCATATCATAACATGATATATGTTGATAGATATTTATTAGAAGATAATATTAAAATGATTTATATTTTTAATAAAATTCGATAAGCGAAACCCTAATAGTACTAATATAGTAAAGTATGTTATCATACTACTACTACATATTATCATTAATGATATACCTACTTTTTGCCACTGAGTCATCATTTACATAAAACGCTAGCCATTGGAACAATGGCTAGCTAAGTGTAGTAGTTGAGTGAGTATAAATTTTTTCTCTTATGTAACTGAGAATAAAGCATAGCAGCATGAAAATATGCCAGATAAACCCGCATCCTTAAAAGGACCTATATTGTTGTGTTATAACTAAAGTTTGCTGTACAGGGGTGAATGCCGCTATAAGTACCACCATGATGATCTCTATCAACCCTAATGAATATGCAATTAATGAATGTTGCATCACAGTAACATCAAAAGACGTAAACTTACAATACTGGAAAAGTGCAATTATTGGACCAGATAGAATGCCTAATACTAGGTATTACTTAAATACAACATACTCTTAAACTCCAATCTATAATATTTTAGTACTCTTTTTGGTTATAATTAATAATTATTTTAGACAATAATAGGATACTAATACTAAAAATAGCAGAAAGAAATTCCATTAAAAGATCTGCATAATACGATATACGGAATTAAAAAAATACGCCAGTATAATATTAATAACTAGATAAATTTGACTAACTACAAATAAGACACAAAACATCTTTGTGAAATTTTATTTTTGGTAATTTAAATAGGCCTATTTTTTATATAAAACAATTGATAACCTAGTTGAAGGACAGACACCACCTAAGATAGTTGACCAAGCTAGTGCTAATATCATAGGATGAAAATATGAATAAAATGAAAAATAGTTCCACGTATTAAGAATTGTTCCAGTCAGTGAAGCAAGTGAGATAAGCAATATATAAGGAAATGTTATAACATTGATGAAGTTAAAACAAATGTGTAATGATTATTAACAAATCCTGGAATTATCCATCGTGCTAGCATGCCTATGATTGTTACTATACAAAGAACTAAAGTTAATACTACAAACACAAGAAATAAAATCTATCTTTGCTTCTAGGTTATTTTTATATTCGATTAAAATAGGGATGAAAGCTTGATAACAAGCACCTTATTTAGTAAGAGATTAGGCAGTTTGAAGGCAAAAAAAAACGCATCGGTAACTATAGCGATTCAAAAAATTCTAGTTACGATTATGTCACGAATAAAACCTAATATACGACAAAAAATGTCATATAAATAACAGTTGCTATTGATTTCAATAAATTAAATATATTTAATATTTTTGTTATCATGAGCAATGATATAATTTTTATTACGCTAGCATCTAGGATTAGCAGTCTAATACTTATTTGGTTAATATCAAAATATTATTTATCAACATAATTTTTTATATAAAAGGCAACTGTAAATGAAAAAAAATATAACACAAATAACTATACGTCAACCAGATGACTGGCATGTGCATCTCCGTGACCATAGTATATTGAAAACTGTCTTGCCTTATACTAGTGCAATTAATGCTAGAGCAATTGTTATGCCTAATTTAACACCTCCAATAACTACTATAAAAGCTGCAAAATTATATCGCAACCGTATTTTATCTTGTTTACCACCTAATCATCATTTTACGCCCTTAATGACTTGTTATCTAACTGATTTTACTGAACCAGATGAAATAGAATGTGGTTTTTTTGATGGTACCTTTACTGCTTGTAAGCTTTATTTAGTTAATACTACTACTAATTCTAGTTATGGTGTTAGCAATATTAATCGCATTAGTAAACTATTAGAAAGAATGCAAAAAATTGATATGCCTTTATTGGTTCATGGAGAAATCAGCTCTGCTGATATTTTCGATCGTGAAGCATGTTTCATAGACTCTATAATGGAACCTTTACGGAAAACATTTCCAGAATTAAGAATTGTTTTTGAACATATCAGCACTAAAGAGGCAACAGAGTACGTTAAAGAAAGCAACAAATACTTAGCAGCTACTATTACTCCACAACATCTTATGTTTAATCGTAATGATTTATTATCAAATCCTTTAAAACCACATATGTATTGTATCCCTATCCTTAAACACAAATGTCATCAACAAGCTCTAAGAAAAATTATTGCTAGTGGTCACCCTAGATTTTTTCTAGGTACGGATACAGCACCTCATCTACGTTGCCATAAAGAAACACAATATATTTGTGCTGGTGTTTTCAGTGCTCCTGTTTCTCTATCTGCTTATGCAGAAGTTTTTGAAGAAATGAACGCCTTACAACATTTAGAAAAATTTTGTTCAGAAAATGGCCCTAATTTCTATGGTTTGCCAATTAATCAAACTACTATAAGATTAGTACGTCAACCCTGGCTCAATAAGGTAATTATTAACGGTATTATACCTTTTCTATCTGATCAAAAATTAAATTGGCGTGTTTTATAATAGACTATATATTTTATAACAAATTTCAATATATTATTTCGGTAATAAAGAATTAATTAGTAAACGCAAGGACTGTTATCACTAAATACCTCATTAAGGGATATTTGCCTGGAGTTCCATAATTTAACAAAAAAAAGATGTACGGATTTTAAATATGTTAAATTTTTATTTTCCAAATACCAATCATACAAATTTATATTTGTATAAATTTTCTTTACATAATTTACTACAGCAATTGTTATATGTTTCCGCACATTTATTACATTGTATAAACAATACATGACACTTATTGTTTATGCAATTAACTTGTCTGTCACAAATACAATAGCATTGATAACAATTGGATATTATCTCATCAGAGATGCGCTCACTCATACGTTCGTCAAAGACAAACATTTTACCGTGAAAATATACTGGTAATTTGTGCTCTCTAGCACAACGTACATATTCAATAATACCTCCTTCAATATGATATACTTTTTTAAAGCCATTATAAATCATCCAAGCCGTTGCCTTTTCACAACGAATACCTCCTGTACAATATAAGACAATTTTTTTATTTTTGTATTCTTTTAATTTATTTATTAATACTGCCAATTGATCTCGAAATGTATTTGCAGATATTTTCAAAGCATTTGTGAAGTGACCTATTTCATATTCATAACTATTACGCATATCAACAAATAATACATTGGGATCTTTAAACATCGCATTTACTGTATGTGCTTTGATATAAGTTCCTACATGATTATAATCAAAGTTAAAATTTTTGTCGCTAATACCATCGGCTACTATATTAGCTCTTATTTTTACACGTAATACCCAAAAAGCTTTAGTATTTTCTTCTAAAGAGCAATTCATATGCACTTTGTATAAACATTTGTCCAGAGAATAAATATAGTTTCTCATGCTTTCATAAAGAGGTGTAGGTACGCTAATCTGTGCATTTATTCCTTCATTAGCAATATAAATACGACCAAAAACTTTAAGATTAGTTAATCCAGTCCATAGTAAATCTCGAAATGCTTTTGTATCCTCAATATTAAAATATTTGTAAAAGGATAAAGTGATACGCGATCCATTATCGCGTATCATGCGTTCTTTAAGTTCTTTATTAGAAATTCGATTATGTAATATTGACATATTATTCATTAGTCCTACTATAGTCCATTATATATAGAGCAAAATGGACTGTTTTTAAACAAATTCTCCTTTATCTATATTCAGCAAAAAGATAAATATTATTAATATAACAATTAGTGCCCTCCATAAATATAGGGTTTATAAGTTATATATAAGTAATATTTTTACTATACTTAATGAATAATCTAATATTAAACTCCATATAAACTAGACATGTATTATTTTTAACATTCTAAATATTACTATTTATAGTATCATAAATATAAATTCCTCATAAAACAAAAATTATATTATTTAATTATAAGTATTGGCTCGATTTCGTAATTCTTTGCCTGGTTTGAAGTGAGGAACGTATTTGCCTTTTAATTGTACTATATTTCCTGTTTTGGGATTACGCCCAATACGTGCGCCACGATAATGTAGTGAAAAACTTCCAAACCCTCTAATTTCAATACGTTGTCCTTGAGATAAGGTAATTGCCATATGTTCAAGTATCTGTTTTACTGCATATTCAATTATTTTTGCTGGAATATTATCTTGTCTTTTTGCAATTATTTCAATTAGTCTAGATTTAGTCATTCATGCTCCTATCAATACAGTAATATGTAGAGAAATTAGATTTATAAAAAATATTTTTATTCACTTTTAGCTGCTTTAAAAGCCTCTGCCATGACATTTGAAAAATTCTTTTCATCACCTTCATTTTTTGCCTGAAGAGATAAATTTATTCTACGACTTTTGCGATCATAACCGATACACTTCGCCTTAATCATATCACCCACACTAACAGCTAAATTTGTATCTTCAATATTTTCTTTAGAAAATTCTGATATACGTAAATGACCTTCAATATTATCATCTAATTTAACTGTAGCAACTCTAGCTTCAATGGCCGTAATCACACCAGTAACAAGGCTACCTTTATTAAGAGAAATATAATTATTGAAAGGATCTTCACTTAATTGTTTTATTCCCAAAGAAATACGTTCGCGCTCTGAATCTACTTGCAGTATGATAACATCAACTTCATCACCTTTTTTATATTTACGAACAGCTTCATCTCCAGATATAGCCCAAGAAATATCAGATAAATGAACTAAACCATCAATGCCTCCTTCTAATCCAAGAAAAATACCAAAATCAGTAATAGACTTAATTTTTCCTTTTACTTTATCACCTTTATGATATTTTTTAGCAAAAGACTGCCATGGATTAGCTTTGCATTGCTTAAGACCTAATGAGATCCTACGGCGATCTTCGTCAATATCTAGAACGATAATTTCAACTTTATCTCCTATATTAACTACTTTAGAAGGATGTATATTTTTATTAGTCCAATCCATTTCAGAAATATGCACTAATCCTTCAACTCCTTCTTCAATTTCCACAAAACATCCATAATCAGTAATATTAGTAACGCGTCCTATTAATTTAGTTTTTTCAGGATATCTTTTAGCAAGAGCGACCCAAGGATCTTCACCCATTTGTTTTAAACCTAAAGAAACACGAATGCGCTCACGATCAAATTTTAAAATTTTAACTTTAATTTCATTACCTACACTAACAATTTCACTTGGATGTTTAACACGTTTCCATGCCATATCAGTAATATGTAGTAATCCGTCAATCCCACCTAAATCAATAAAAGCACCATAATCAGTTAAATTCTTAACTACTCCCTTAACTTCCATGCCTTCCTGTATTGTTTCTAATAGTTGACTTCTTTCTACACTATTTTCAGATTCAATCACTGCTTTTCTAGATACAACCACATTATTGCGCTTTTGATCTAATTTAATTACTTTAAATTCTAATTCTTTACCTTCTAGATGTACAGTATCACGTATTGGACGTACATCTACTAAAGATCCAGGTAAAAATGCTCTAATGCCATCGAGTTCAACGGTGAATCCTCCTTTAACCTTTCCATTAATGATACCCATAACAGTTGCCGCATTTTCATGAGATTTTTCTAATATCAGCCAGGATGCGTGACGTTTTGCTTTTTCGCGCGATAGTAATGTTTCTCCAAAACCATCCTCTACTGCATCTAAGACAACATCAATTTCATCGCCTACGTTTATATCAAGTTCTTGTTGTGCATTTTTAAATTGCTCAATTGGAATAGATGATTCAGATTTTAATCCAGTATCAACTACTACAAAATCTTTATCAATAGCAACAATGACACCACGAATAATAGAACCTGGAATAGTTTGAATTTCTTGTGAAAACTCTTTAAAAAGTTGAGTAAAAGATTCAGTCATAATTAATAATTTTCATTGTTCTCCACTTAACATCATGTTAAATGGGTTTGTTTTAAATACTCTGCACTTATCCTTAGCACAAAGCCCTACTAATACTACCTACTTATTTAATTTGATCACCTAGCTTTTGACGAGTATATTTTAATACTTTATAGATCACTTGATTAATGGATATGTTAGTAGAATCTATTAATAAAGCATCCTTTGCGGGTAATAATGGTGAAATACTACGATTACGATCACGATTATCACGCTCTTTGAGTTCCTCTAAAAGACTACTAAAATTAACATTAAATCCATTATTATGCAACTGTAGCATACGTCTGTAAGTACGTTCTTCAATATTAGCATATAAAAATATTTTTACTGGAGCATCCGGAAATACTATAGTGCCCATATCACGTCCATCCGCCACAAGGCCTGGAAAATGAAGAAAACTACGTTGTTTCTGTAATAAAGCATTGCGTATGCTAGGCAATGATGATAAGCGAGATGTTTTATTGCTAATATCTGGTGAATAAATTTTCTTGGTAATATCTTTTCCGTCAAGGAGAATATTGATTCCATTATGTTTATATATAAAAGATACTTTAATAGTATTAGCTATTTGAAGTAATAATCTTTCAGATTTAACTGATAATTCTTCCGATTCTATTGTTAAATTATTTTGTACTGCTAGCAATGTTAAAATGCGATAAATAGCTCCTGAATCTAATATGTTCCAGTTCAAAATCTTAGATAATTCTCTGCAAACAGTACCTTTTCCTGAAGCGCTGGGACCATCAATAGCTATCATTGGAATTCTTAATGTCATTATATAGTTACCATTAATATAATTACCTAAATAAAATATATGATATAATATCATCACTCAATATTTTTTAGGTAATCTACTTATTTAGACATTATGACTAATCTTTTCTAATTGTTTAAAATAATTAGGAAAAGTTTTTGTTACACAATTAGGTTGCATAATGGTTACTGGTACATTGGAAAGAGCTATTAAAGAAAAACACATCGCCATACGATGATCATTATAGGTTTTTATATGAGCATGTTTAAATTTATTGGGTGGATTAATACCGATATAATCATGTCCTTCTTCGACTTGAGCTCCTACTTTACGTAATTCAGTTGCCATGGCAGTTAAACGATCTGTTTCTTTTACGCGCCAATTGTATATGTTACGTATAGTTGTAATCCCTTTTGCAAACAATGCTAAAATAGCAACGGTCATTGCAGCATCAGGAATATGATTTAGGTCCATGTCAATTGCACTTAGTACCCCGTGGGTACAAGAAAGATGATTTTTCTCCCATCTAATGATAGCACCCATTTTTTCCAATACAGCTGCAAAACCAATATCTCCTTGAATGCTATTTTTTCCAATTCCACTAACACGTACAGTTCCACCTTTAATAGCGGCAGCTGCGAGAAAATAAGATGCTGAGGAAGCATCTCCTTCTACTAAATAATCACCGGGAGATAAATATTTTTGTTGTCCCTTAATATAAAAATATTTATAATTAGCTTGATGAACAACTTCAATACCGAAGCAACGCATCAAGTGTAAAGTAATATCAATATAAGGTTTAGAAACTAAATTACCTTCAATTTTAATATGTGTATCTTGTTTTGCTAGAGGAGCAATAATCAATAAAGCAGTCAGAAATTGACTAGAAATACTAGCATCTATGCTAATAATACCACCTGCAAAACCGCCAGATAGTTTCACTGGAGGATAATTTTTTTTATTGATATAGCTAATCTTTGCTCCTCCTTGACGTAAAGCTTCTATTAAATGACCTATAGGCCGTTCTTTCATACGTGCATCACCCGTTAAAACTACATCTTGATGGCCAAGAGATAGAGCAGCAGTTAAAGGCCGTATGGCGGTTCCTGCATTTCCTAAAAAAATTTCTTTTATTGTATGATTGTGCAATATTCCTTTATTACCAATTATTTCACATGTAGTACGGTTAGATGAAAGTGTGCAAGAAACGCCTAATTTTTTTAAAGCATTTAACATGTGATTAACATCATCGCTATCAAGCAAATTTATTACTCTAGTTTTTCCTGTAGCTAATGCTGCTAATAAAAGTGCCCGGTTGGAAATACTCTTAGATCCTGGTAAATTTACGTTACCATCAACAAAAGAAATTGGGTTTACTGTCAAGTAATTTTGCATGAAAATATTTTCTCCACATAGAGATAATTTTTTGATGATAATAAACACAAGGCATAAACAAATATTTGTTTTGACTATAACATAGTTAGAGTTTCAACTATAATTACGTTCAAAATACATCATAAAATCTGTAAGAGCTTGAACTCCTTCTATTGGCATTGCATTGTAAATAGATGCCCGTATGCCTCCTATGGCACGATGTCCTTTTAGGGCATATAGGCCTTCATTTATAGATTTTTGCAAGAATAGATCAGTAAGTTTTGTATTATTTAACTGAAAAGTAATATTCATTAGCGAACGATTTTTTAATGCTATATTATTGCTATAAATTTTACTATTATCAATAGTGTTATAAAGTAAATTAGCTTTAGTTTGATTAAGCTTATTAATGGTATGTAAACCTCCTTTTTTGATTAACCATTTAAATACTAAACCAGCAAGATACCACGCATAAGTAGGAGGGGTATTAAACATACTACTATGATCAGCTAGTACTTTATAATTCAATATTGATGGTAAACTTAAGTGCGCTCTACCTAGTAAATCATCTCGTACAATAACTACTGTTAAACCGGCCGGTCCTATATTTTTTTGAGCACCAGCATAAATAATTCCATATTGGCCTATATCTAGAGGTTGTGAAAGAATAGAAGATGAACAATCTGCAATTAATATGTTGTTTTGTACATTTAACTCTTCATTAATAGCAATGCCATCAATAGTTTCATTGGGACATAAATGTATATACGCAGCATTCTTACTCAATTTCCATTGAGATGATGGTAATATGTAATGCTTATTATTATTTTTTGTTTTTACATTTATTAGGTTGGGATAACAATACTTTTTAGCTTCTTGAATTGCATTATATGACCAATAACCACTTACTATATAATCGGCATGTATTTTTTTACTTAATAAATTACCCGGTACTGCAGCAAATTGTGCTCGTGCTCCACCTTGACAAAATAATATTTTATAATTAGACGGAATATTTAATAAATTACGAAGATTTTGTTCAGCTTCTTCTGCTAGTTCAATAAACTCTTTACTACGATGACTAATTTCCATGACAGAAGTACCTAATCCACCCCAATTTATTAGTTCTTTTTGTGCTTGAGACATTACCTCCATTGGTAACATTGCAGGACCAGAGCTAAAATTATAAGTTTGCTTCATTTTTCATCACATTTTTATCTAAGTTGTTATTTAATGTTTAACTAAGCATTAATGATCAAAGTTAATAGACTATTTCTAATATAGAATAAACGAAATAATTTACATTTATACTTTAACTGCATCATAATACTAGCCTAGCTAAATCAGTATATATCATCAACATCTACAAAGTTATTTTGCTAGAATAAAATTCTAGCACTTAAGTTATTTAATAAATACGTTTATTACTTATACTACTAATATTAGGGTTTATTGAAAAATATATATGCTAGATGTTGTTATGATATTAAAGATAAACTGGGAACTGCATACACATCTTTATAACTTTTTTCTTAATAATTTCAATAGTATTATTATTCTCAATATCATCTAAGATATCAGCTATCCATTCCGCTATATTAATGGACTCTTTTTCCTTTAAACCTCGACGTGTAATAGCTGCTGTTCCTATTCTAATGCCTGAAGTAATAAAAGGACCTTTGTTATCATTGGGTACACTATTTTTGTTAACAGTTATATTAGCACGTCCTAAGCGATAACTAGCTAATTTACCGGTTAATTTCTTGTTTTGTAAATTTACTAAAAAAAGATGATTAGCAGTTTTTCCCGATATTATCTGATATCCACGCTCCATTAAGTAACTAACCATAACTTGAGCATTTTTAACTACTTGTTCCTGATATATTTTGAATGTTGGTTCCATTGCCTCTTTAAATGCCACTGCTTTGCCAGCAATTATGTGCATAAGTGGCCCGCCTTGATTGCCTGGAAACACAGCAGAATTTAATTTTTCATAAAATGAAATATCACCACCTTTAGCTAATATTAATCCGCCACGTGGACCAGCAAGTGTTTTATGAGTAGTAGAAGAAACTACATGTGCATAAGGTACAGGATTGGGGTAAATACCTGCTGCAACTAATCCAGCTACATGAGCCATATCAACAAATAAATAAGAATTTATGCTATCTGCGATATAACGCATTTTAGCCCAGTCACAAATTCCAGAATAAGCAGAAAACCCCCCAACAATAATTTTAGGTTTATATTTTTTTGCTAATTTTTCTATATTATAATAATCTATTTCTCCGCTATCATCTACTCCATAAGATACAACCTTATATAATTTACCAGAAAAATTCACTGATGATCCATGAGTCAAATGTCCGCCATGCGCTAAATCCATACCCATAATAGTATTCCCTGGTTTTAATAAACTACTATAAACCGCATAATTTGCCTGGGAACCTGAATGTGGTTGTACATTAGCATAATCAGCTCCAAATATTTTTTTTGCACGTTCAATTGCCAATTTTTCAATAGCATCTACATGTTCACAGCCTCCATAGTAACGTTTTCCAGGATAACCTTCAGCATATTTATTAGTAAGTTGTGAACCCTGTGCTTCCATAACACGCTTACTTGTATAATTTTCTGATGCAATGAGTTCAATATGTTCTTCTTGACGTGTATTTTCCTGTTGCATATGTTTCCATAATTCTACGTCATAATCAGCAATATTCATTGGGGATTTCAGCACATATATCTCCTTATATTAATTTTATATTGGAAAATATCAAATTTTGATAAATAATGAAATATATGATATATCATCCTCAGGCAAAGGATTTATTAATTACTATGATCATTACTGATCAAAATTAGCTAACGATATTCATTTGTAATATTTGTTAATAGAAAATAATTTATAATACAGAGAATGCGGAATGATTACATACATAAGATTATTTATTGGTTATAATTAACCTTAAATATAACCAATATTAAAATTGGATTTATGAATAATATTTATGACATTTAGTAAATTATATGGAATCTTTTTGTTGTTTTCGACGGGAAAAAAAAAACTTCTCAAGATAGAAGCACATTCTGGAGCTAAAATATTTTTTTTTATTTCTATACGAGGATTTATTTTATGTTGTTTCATTATATCTAGTACAGTTTTTGTATTTACACTTTTTGTATCAGATGCACCATATACTAAACGTTGGATACGACTGTGAATTATAGCTCCAGTACACATCATACAAGGCTCCAAGGTAACATATAGAGTAGTATCAAGCAAACGATAATTTTGAATTATTTTTCCTCCTTGTCTAATAGCTACTATTTCTGCATGTGCAGTAGGATCTCGCAGTGTAATGGATTGATTCCAACCTTTACCTATTATACATTGATTTTTATTTTGTACTAAAACGGCACCTACAGGTATTTCACCTTTTTTACCAGCTATTCTGGCTAACCTAATTGCATATTGCATAAAGTCTTCATCATAAAGATAGGTCATCTTAGAATAGCTCCAATAGCCAAATAGATAATTAATACTTTACTCTACTTAATAAATATAATATTTATTATTTCATAAGTAAATGAATCTATATAAATAGATTTATTTTAAAAGTATAAAAGACTTAAAATATAACCAAGAACACTTCTTATCCTATTAATAATCCATATTAAGATACTTTAATTAAATAATGTATTTATGGGTTAATGATTTACACTATTTTAAATTAAGTAAATCAGTAATAGTACCTTCAAATATTTCAGCAGCTAAACCAATAGATTCATGAAGTGTGGGATGTGCGTGAATAGTCAGTGCAATATCTTCTGCATCACAACCCATTTCAATGGCAAGAGCAATTTCTCCTAAAAGTTCACCGCCATGAGTACCTACAACTGCTCCACCAATTATACGATGGCTGTCTGTATCAAAAATTAATTTAGTTATACCATCTGCACAATCAGATGCAATAGCTCGTCCAGAAGCTGACCAAGGAAAAATAGCTTTTTTGAAATTTATACCCTTACTTATGGCTTCTTTTTCTGTTAATCCAACCCAGGCAACTTCTGGATTAGTATAAGCAATAGAAGGAATTACTATGGGATCAAAAATATGTTTTTTACCAGCAATGACTTCTGCCGCAATATGTCCCTCATGAATACCTTTATGTGCTAACATTGGTTGTCCTACAACATCACCAATAGCAAAAATATTATAAATATTAGTACGCATTTTTTTATCAACATTTATAAAACCGGAATTGTTTACTTTGACTCCTATTTTCTCAATATCCAAATTCATGGTATTTGGTGAACGCCCAACACAAACTAGTACTACATCATAAAGTTGTACTTCTCTAGCATTATTTTTATTTTTTAATACAACTGAAATACCATTACTTATAGGTTTAATCTCATCTATTTTTGTCTCTAGCCTAATATTGAATTTTTTACTGACGCTTTTGTGAAATACCTTTATTATATCTTTATCTGCAACTGGAATAATCTGATCAAAAATTTCAACTATATCAATCTGTGAACCTAAAGATTGATATATAGTAGCTATCTCCAAACCAATAATTCCTCCTCCGATTACTAACATACGTTTTGGTATATTTTTTAAATCTAGAGCATCTGTGGAATTCCATATAGATGGGTGTCCATATGGAATAAATGATAGTGGAGATGAATGTGAACCCGTAGCGATAATAGCATTTTCAAAATGAACAATATTTTCATTATTACCATCATGCACTAATAAACTATTAGAGTTTTTGAATTTACCAAAACCATTAATAAATTCTACATTGCGTTGTTTAGCCATACTCTCTAAACCAACAGTAAGTCTATTAATTACACTGTCTTTCCATAAGCGAATTTTATTAATATCAATTGATGGTTTGCCAAATATCACTCCATGGCTTTCTAAGGTTTTTACTTGATGTATTCCATCTGCTATATGCAATAGTACTTTAGAAGGTATACATCCTACATTTAAACAAACACCACCCATTTTATTATAACGATCTACAATAACCGTATGTAAATTTAAGTCAGCACAACGAAAAGCTGCCGAGTATCCAGCAGGCCCAGCTCCTAATACTAACACCTGAGTATTAATTTCCTTTTTCATTATGACCTCTTAATTATCTAACACAAACTAATGTAATATATACTATATCATTAGTGAAAAATTCATAAATTTGTATGTAATATGATCTAATAAGTATTATAATCACATTATCAAACGACGAATATCTGTTAAAATATTCCCTACCATAGCAATAAAGCGTGCAGCATCAGCTCCTTCAATTACACGATGATCAAAAGAAAGAGAAATAGGTAACATTAATCGTGGAATAAATTTTTTACCATTCCAAACAGGTTCCACATGCGATTTAGAAATTCCTAAAATTGCTACTTCAGGAGTATTGATTATGGGAGTAAAAGCAGTAGTTCCTAATTTACCTAAACTAGAGATAGTGAAACACCCACCTTGCATATCATTAATCATTAATTTACCGGATCTAGCTTTTTTAGACATCTCGATTAGTTCTTCTGATAATTTTATAATTCCTTTCTCATAAACGTTCTTAAATACTGGCACTACTAAACCTTTTGTAGTATCTACTGCTACACCAATATTAATGTATTTTTTTAAAATTAACTTTTGACAATCATAAGAAAGAGAGCTGTTGAAATGTGGAATTCTTTTTAAAGCATATGCTACAGCTTTCATAATAAAAACTAGTGGGGTAATTTTTATATCTACATTATTCTTTAATTCTAGAATTAGTTTTTGGCGAAAACCTTCGAGATCAGTAATATCATATTTATCAAAGTGAGTGACATGGGGGATAGTAGACCAACTTTTACTTAAATTAGCACCTGAAATTTTCTTTATTCTACTTAATTCTATTTCTTCTACTTCACCAAATTTACTGAAATCTATATTCAACTGAGTCACTGAAGGTAAGGAACTGCTGGATGCTGTTTTTACTGAATTTGTATCAATAAGCGAAAGTTTATTTATATAAGATTTTAGATCTTCCTTTAAAATGCGACCCTTACGTCCAGTTCCTATAATGTTTGATAAATCTATACCAAACTCTCGTGCTAACCGACGTATTACTGGAGTTGCGTGTACGTAAGAATACTCTGGAAAATAACAATTATTGTTTTTAATCGGTAAATCAGAATTAGAATCCAAAGTTTTTTCCAATGGTTTCGATATCTTATTATTTTCGGTTTCTACAACTTCAAAAACCATAATTATTAATCCGGTTTTAACTTTATCTCCTACCGCAACATTAATCATTATTACCTTTCCAGAAAAAGGAGCTGGAATTTCTATAGAGGCTTTATCTCCTTCAATAATAATTAAAGTTTGTTCAACAGATACATTATCACCTATTTTAACTTTAATTTCGGTTATTTCCATTTCATTATTGCCGATATCCGGTAATACAATATCTTTATGATGGACAGCAGTATTTTTTTCTTTAATATCCTTAATATGATCTTTTATCAGATATTCTGATTTATCTGGCTTGTCAAAAATCATGATATTTGAACCAGTATTAAGTTTATCACCAATAGAAACATTAATTTCTTTTATAATTCCAGCAAAAGGAGCCGGTATTTCCATCGAAGCTTTGTCCCCTTCTACTGTAATTAATGGATGATCCGTTTCAACGAACTCTCCAACATTAACTAAAATATCTGTAACTTCAACTGTATCTGAACCTATATCTGGTAATTTAATTTCTATACTCATTAATACGTTACCTCTCATACCAGACGTGGGTTGGCTTTATCTGTATTCATATTAAATCTTAGTATTGCTTCTGATAAAATATTTTTATCAATTATATGGCTTTTAGCCAATGCATTCAAGGAAGTTATAACTATATAAGGAGCATCTATTTCAAAATAATGACGTAAGTTTTTTCTACTATCAGAAAGACCATAACCATCAGTGCCCAATACGTAATAATCAGCTATTATAAATTTCCTTACCTGATCAGCAAAAAGTCTCATGTAATCAGTTGAGGCGATAACTGGCACATTACCATTTACTACTTGCGTAATATAAGGTATACGAGGAGTTTCATTAGGATGGAGTAAATTCCAACGTTGACAATCTTGTCCTTCACGTGCAAGTTCTGTAAAAGAAGTTACACTAAAAACATCTGAACTAATAGAATACTCATCTTGAAGAATGAGTGCCGCTTTTCTTACCTCGCGCAATATGGCTCCTGAACCTAAAAGCTGAACTTTACCATTATGACCTACTAAAGTTTCAAGTTTATAAATACCTTTACAAATCCCTTTTTCAACTCCTTGGGGCATAGCAGGCATATCATAGTTTTCATTTAATGTAGTTATATAATAATAAATATTTTCCTGTGCTTCTCCATACATGCGTAATAAACCATGATGTATGATTATTGCTAATTCATAAGTATAAGTAGGATCATAAGAGATACAGTTAGGAACAGTTAATGCTTGAATATGACTATGACCATCTTCATGTTGCAATCCTTCACCATTTAAGGTAGTACGACCAGAAGTCCCTCCTATGAGAAAACCCCGTGCCTGCTGATCTCCAGCAGCCCAAAGAAGATCACCTATACGTTGAAATCCAAAAATAGAATAATATATATAGAAAGGAATCATGGGTAAATTATTAGTGCTATAAGAAGTTGCAGCCGCTAACCAAGAAGCGCCAGCACCTAATTCGCTAATCCCCTCTTGTAATATTTGACCTTTCTTATCTTCTCTATAATATGCTATTTGTTCTCGATCCTGTGGAGTATATTTTTGACCATTAGGATTATAAATACCTATCTGACGAAATAATCCTTCCATTCCAAAAGTTCTAGCTTCATCTGCTAAAATAGGCACTATTCGATCTTTGATATCGTTATTTTTCAATAATAAATTTAAAATTCTCACAAAAGTTATTGTAGTGGAAATTTTTTTATTTTGTTTATTTAGCAAAGACATAAATATTTGTAAACTTGGTATTTTAAGCTCATCGGTAAAAATTTTTGCACGTTTTGGCAAGTATCCCCCTAATATCGTCCGTCTATTATGTAAATACTTATTTTCAGGAGAATCTTGTTTAAATGTTACATACGGTAGCTTATCTAAGTCTTCATCTTTTATTGGAATATTAAAACGATCTCTAATATAACGAATATCTTCTATATTAATTTTTTTTATTTGATGAGAAATATTTTTACATTCTGCAATTTTACCCATACCATATCCTTTAATAGTATGTGCTAATATCACTGTTGGTTTACCTTTAATTTGATGAGCTTTTCTGATAGCCGCATAAATTTTTTTTGAATCGTGCCCTCCTAGGTTTAAAGAGAAAATTTCTTCATCAGACATATCTTTTACTAAGTTGGCTGTTTCAGGGTACTTACCGAAAAAATACTTACGTATATAAGCACCATCTCTAGATTTAAAATTTTGATAGTCACCATCGACTGTTTCATTCATCAATTTAATAAGCTGACCACTTTTATCTCTATCTAGTAGTTTATCCCAGCTACTGCCCCAAATTAATTTAATTACTTCCCAACCTGCACCTTTAAATATTCCTTCTAACTCATTAATTATTTTACCATTACCAGTAACAGGCCCGTCAAGACGTTGTAAATTACAATTTATAATAAAGACTAAGTTATCCAACTTTTCACGAGTAGCAATGGTAATTGCACCTTTAGATTCTGGTTCATCCATCTCACCATCACCAAGAAAAGAATAAACTTTTTGATGAGCAGTATTTTTTAAATTACGGTGTTGTAAATACTTCAAAAATTTAGCTTGATATATAGCAGATATGGGACCAAGCCCCATGGAAACAGTAGGAAATTGCCAAAAATTAGGCATTAATTTGGGATGAGGATATGAGGATAAACCTTTACCATGTATTTCTTGACGAAAATTATTCATTTGCTCTTCTGTTATACGCCCTTCTAGAAAAGCACGAGCATAAATACCTGGTGAGATATGTCCTTGAAAATATACCAGATCACCTCCATTTTTTTCATTACTTGCCCTAAAAAAATGATTAAAACATACTTCATAAAGTGTTGCTGAAGATTGAAAAGAAGATATGTGACCACCTAATTCTAAATCTTTCTTTGATGCTTTTAAAACAATCATAATAGCATTCCAACGGATAGCAGAGCGAATGTTGCGTTCTAAAATGATATTACCTGGATAATCAGGCTCTTGTTCAAAAGGAATAGAGTTCATATAATTGCTAATTAGGGGATTTTCAAGAGATATCTGAACACCTCTTTTTTGAGCAACATGAATCACCTGATTGATAAGATAATGTGCTCTATCAATACCTTCTTCACGGATAACCGATTCGATAGCCTGTATCCAGTCACGAGTTTCGATCTGATCCACGTCATGATATAAATTTTCTGACATGGGCGCATTCCTTATTTTATATAAAATACTTAAATATTAATAGATTATGGTAATAACATTATAATTTAACATGTTAATTAATATCCAAAAATTTTTGGAGTATAAGATATTTATTATACTCTAATTTATTTATAGAGCAATTCATTATGTGATGTATATCTACCTTACTAAAGGTTTATAGATAATGTTACAATGAAAATCAATAAAAATATTTTTACCGTGTAATCTTTTTAATAATATTTTATAATAAAGTAAATATTGATTTGATTGAGGAGGAGGAGAGACAAGAGATTTTTTATCTTGTTAAAAGATTATATGTCTTATATAGTTGCTTTGACTGGAGGAATTGCTAGTGGTAAAACCACTATTTCCAAAATTTTTTGTAATTTTGGTGTTAATATTATTGATACAGATATTATAGCTAGAGAATTAGTAGAACCAGGAACACTAGCCTTGAGTAGGATAATTAGACGATATGGAAATAAAATTTTAAATAATAATGGATTACTTCGTAGATCTCATTTGAAAAAAATTATTTTTAATAACGCTAACGAAAAAAAATGGTTAAATCAACTAATGCATCCTCTTATTCAGAAACGTGTAGAATTTTTAAAACAACAGACTACTTCACCATGGGTTTTATGGGTCGTGCCACTTTTAGTAGAAAATAACTTACAAAATCAAGCAGATCGTATTTTATTAGTAGATGTTAGTAAACAAATACAGTTGAATCGCCTCTTAAAACGTGATGGTATGACTAAAAAACAAGCCACAAATATAATTGCTCAACAAGCTTCTCGTCAACAAAGATTAAAAATTGCTGATGATATTATCTGTAACGATAATACAAAAAAGGATTTGCTTCCTATTATAACTAAACTTAATGAAAAATATTTATCATTAGCTAATATAAAGAAATAACATTTATTATTACTTGTAAGCTTTAATTTTTTATTTCTTCATATCTCTATCATTTGCGGTCCATTTTGCTAAATCAATTAGCTGGCAACGTTGGCTACAGAAAGGCCTCCACTTATTAAGATTCCACTGAGTCAATTTTCTACAATATGGACAAAATACATTGATTATTTGCTTTTTCATTATATCCCTTATAAACAATACACTCATTTACGGTGCACTCTTCTACTATTTATTGAGAGTTTGGGTCATTATTGAAACATTATATCGTTATCAGTTCGGTATCTTTAGGCATGAATAAATATTTACTTCCGTAATTTGGCTCTGAAAGATTTTTTGTTATTAATTTTAGTTTTACTTAAGATACTCACAACTTCATACTTCAATGCTTCAAGCATGGCAGAAAACATTTTAAATGATTCTAGCTGATATTCTTGTTTGGGATCTTTTTGAGCATATCCACGCAAATGAATCCCTTGACGCAAATCATCCATTGCAGATAGATGTTCTTTCCAAAGTGCATCAAGTACATGTAACATGGTATTTTTTTCCAAATCACGCATTACTTGAAAGCCCACGATATCTTCTTTTAACTTATAATCTTCCAACAATTTATTTAGAGCAATATTTAAAATATTTTCTTTAGAAAAATCAGGGTCTTTATCTAACCACTCGGATATTGGTAATGTAAGATCAAAATCTTTACTTAAACATTTTTCTAATTGGTATACGTCCCAAAAATCTTCTGATAACTGTAAATAAAAATAATGATCGATGATATTTTTTATAACATCTTCACGAATATCTTGAATAGTCTTACTGATATCATTAAAGCGTAGTAATTCATTACGTTGGTTATAGATTGCTTGACGTTGCTCATTTACTATGTCATCGTACTCTAATAATTGTTTACGAATATTAAAATTATGACTCTCTACTTTACATTGAGCATGAGCAATAGCTTTAGTAACCCATGGATGCTCTATGGCTTCACCCATATTCATACCTAATTTACGCATTATATTAGTAACACGGTCTGATGCGAAAATGCGCATTAAAGTATCTTCCATTGAAAGATAAAACTGAGATGAACCAATATCTCCTTGTCGACCTGCTCGACCACGTAATTGGTTATCAATCCGACGAGATTCATGACGTTCGGTTCCAATAATGTGCAATCCACCAGCTAATATTACTGCATTATGCCGTTTTTTCCAGTTGGTTTTAATTTCAGAAATTTTTTTAATATTTTCTGATGGTACTTTAGCCATTTCTGTACGCCAGCTACCACCCAATACTATATCCGTACCGCGTCCTGCCATATTAGTAGCAATAGTTACTGCACTTGGTTTACCTGCCTGAGCTATTATTTCGGCCTCTTGTGCATGAAATTTAGCATTCAACACGTTATGTTTAATTCCTACTGATTTCAATTTTTGTGAAATAATCTCTGATTTTTCAATTGAAATAGTACCTACAAGTATTGGTTGTCCTTTTGATGATCTTTTACGAATATCATTAATTATAGCATCAATTTTTTCTTTTTCAGACATATATACTAGATCAGATAGATCTTGACGTATCATTAAACGATTAGTAGGTACTACTATAGTATCTAAATTATAAAGAGATTTAAATTCAAATGCTTCTGTCTCTGCCGTGCCAGTCATTCCTGATAATTTTTCATATAGACGAAAATAGTTTTGAAAAGTAATAGAGGCTAATGTTTGATTTTCATTTTGAATTTTAACACCTTCTTTAGCTTCAATTGCTTGATGTAATCCATCAGACCATCTTCTACCTGGCATTATACGGCCAGTATGCTCATCAACAATAAGTATTGTTCCATCTTTTTTTATATAGTCAACATTACAGTTAAAAAGAACATGTGCGCGCAATGCTGCAGTAACATGATGCATTAACGTAATATTTTTTGACGTATATAAAGATTTACTATCTTCTAATATACCTTGTTCTACTAAAAGTTTTTCAATCAGAATTAAACCTCGTTCAGTAAGATATATTTGACGTACTTTTTCATCAACGACATAATGACCATCCCCTTGAAAAGTATCTGAATCTTCTTTGTCTTGACTAATTAGATGAGGTATAATTTTATCTATTTTTAAATATAGATCAGAAGTATTTTCTGCAGCTCCAGAAATAATTAATGGAGTACGAGCTTCGTCAATTAAAATAGAGTCTACTTCATCTAATAACGCATAGTGTAAACCACGTTGAACCCGTTCTTCGGTATGAAATGCCATATTATCACGTAAGTAATCGAAACCATATTCATTATTAGTCCCATAAGTAATATCAGCAGCATAAGCAGCCTGTTTATTTTTTATTGATAAATTAGGTAGATTAACGCCAACTGTTAAACCAAGAAATTTTAATAATGGTCGATTATTTTCTGCATCACGTTGTGCCAGATAGTCGTTCACTGTAACTATATGTACACCTTTTCCAGTTAATGCATTTAAATAAGCTGGTAAAGTGGCGGTTAAAGTTTTACCTTCACCAGTACGCATTTCTGCAATACAATTATTATTTAAAACAATACCACCCATTAGTTGTACATCAAAATGACGCATATTAAATACACGTTTACTAGCTTCCCTTACAGTAGCAAAAGCTTCTGGCAAAATATTTTCTAATTGCTCACCTTTTTGTATACGCAAACGAAAAAACTGTGTTTGTTTGTTTAATTCCTCATCTGAAAGATTGATGAATTTTTTTTCCATTGCATTGATAATTTCTACTACTTTAGAAATATATGGTAAGGTGCATTTTCTTATAGAAAACATTTTAGTTAATAATTTAATAAACATGACAAATGTATTCTCAATTTAGCCGTGGTAACATAACCTATGAAGTTTTCAAAAGAAAATTAAATGAATATGATTAGTAACATATATTTAATATACGTTTTAAATATTATTAAAATTACATCACCTAATAATCATTTATTATACATATGCATAATCAATAATCATATATTCACTCATAGAATTTCATTTAATAGCTAAATATTAGAAATACTGCTTATCGATATATTATTTTTCAAAAAAAACTAGAACTTATTCCTAATAACATATTATACTAAATCTATTAAATTAATCTCTAAAGAATAATTTAATAAAAAATTATAAACAGTGCATAATTTTACAGACAAATATTCTGATGATTCAATCAGCTTTTTTACGTAAGAAAGCTGGAATATCCAAATAATCCTGACTTTTACTCAAAGGATCATCAGATGTGTTTTTTATAGAATCTACTGAATCTTGCAATTGAAATAATTTTTTATCTGGTTGACCACTCTTTTCAATCATGGGTTTATTATTTGTAATTATGTTAACTGCTGGAGGTTGACCCATATTAATACCTGTAGCTACTACAGTTACACGTAACTCATTATTCATTTCTGCAGCTAATGATGTTCCTATAACAACTGTTGCATTATCGGAAGCAAAAGCACGTATAGCATTACCAACAGTTTCAAATTCATCTAAGCGTAGATCAAAACCAGCTGTAATATTTACCAATACACCACGAGCTCCAGACAGATCAATATCTTCTAATAAAGGACTGGATATAGCCATTTCTGCTGCTTCTTCAGCACGATCTTCACTACAAGCAATTCCAGAACCCATCATAGCATAACCCATTTCTGACATCACGGTGCGTACATCGGCAAAATCAACATTCATAAGACCAGGACATGTTATTAAGTCCGCAATACCTTGAACAGCTCCTTTCAGTACATCGTTAGCTGCTCCAAAGGCATCCAATAAAGAAATACCCCTGCCTAATACTTTTAGTAACTTATCATTAGGAATAGTAATCAATGAATCAACGTGTTTAGATAACTCCGTTATTCCTTGTTCCGCAAAACTCATACGTTTTTTTCCCTCAAAATTAAAGGGTTTGGTTACTACTGCAACCGTTAATATACCCAAATTTTTAGCTACCTCGGCAACTACAGGTGCTGCTCCTGTTCCGGTACCACCTCCCATGCCTGCTGCAATAAATACCATATCAGCTCCATCTAATGCCGAGCGTAATAATTCTCGATCCTCTTCTGCTGAAATACGTCCTACTTCTGGATTTGCTCCAGCACCTAAACCTTTAGTGATCTTGCTACCAATTTGTATAGTTTGATTAACTGTAGTTTTGCGTAGAGCCTGTGCATCAGTATTTACTGCAAAAAACTCAACACCTTCTATTTGCTCACGTATCATATGTTCTACAGCATTGCTCCCACCTCCACCAATTCCAATAACTTTAATCACAGCTTCATTAGTCAATTCTATTGGTTCAAACATAATTATTCTCCATTTGACTTATTAAATAAGATATATCTACCTTATTTAAATATTAAAATTCTTTTTTTAGCCAACTCTTAAATTTTCTAAACCAATTAACAATTGAAGCTTCTTTTTGTATTTCTGATTCACTAGACAAGTAAAGTTCTTTTCCATAGTGTAATAAACCAACTACAGTTGAATAATATGGTTCTCCAACAGAAATTTCTACTCCAGTAATATTTAATGGTTGACCTATGCGTACTTGAGTATGAAAAATATCTTTAGCGCAACTCGTAATTCCCTTTATTTGTGCGCCACCACCTGTTAGCACAATCCCTGCAATTAGCTGATACTTAATTCCCTGCTGACGTAACTTTTCTTGAATCTTTAAAATTTCATCATTAACTAAATTAAGCAGTTCATTATAACGCGGTTCAATTACTGAAGCCAGAGTTTTGCGTTCCAATATACGTGAGGGACGTCCTCCTATACTGGGGATTTCAATAGTTTCATTATCAGCTATAGATTCTAAAAAACAACCATAACTAATTTTAATAGTTTCTGCATCCGATGGTGGTATGCTAAAAGCATAAGCAATATCTCTTGTTACCAAATTAGCTGCATAAGGGATAACTTTTGTATGTCGTAATGCACCATCTGTGTAAAGTGCTATATCCATAGTACCACAGCCAATATCAATAACACATACACCTAATTCACGTTCATCTTGGTTTAATACTGCCATACTAGAAGCTAATCCTGAAAAAATTAATTGATCTACTTTTAATTGACAACTTTCTACCACTTTAATAATGTTTTTTGTAATCATATTATGACAAGTAATCAAATGTACTTTAGCTTGCATGCGTACACCAGATAGTCCGATTGGATTTTTAATACCTTCCTGATAATCAATTAAATAATCTTGAGGAATTACATGTAAAATACGGTGTTCATCGAGTATACGTACAGATTGTGCGTTATGTACTACATTTTCAACATCATATTGAGTAACCTCCTCTTCAGCAATGGGAATCATACCAATTTCATTTTGGCAATTGATATATTTGCTAGATATGGCGAGATACACAGAAGAAATTTGACAATTTGCCATTAATTCAGCTTGTTTAACTGCACATTGCACACATTTTACTAATTCATCAAGATTATTAACATTCCCTTTATCCATACCACGAGAAAGGCAACTCCCTACTCCGATAATATTTATCATATTATCAGGTAAAATTTGCCCAACCAAGACTGTGACTTTGGCGGTACCTATTTCTAGACCCACTACTAGTTTTCTGTCCATTGCCTTGATCATGATATCAACCTGTGATTAAATTTATTGGCCATGATTAATTTACGGATTTATTATGTCTTGATAACCAATGAACAGCTGCTCCCGAATTATAACGTAAGTCAATATACTCTATGTACTTGTTTTCCATATTAGCCTCTTTCATTAGCGTGGGATAAAGTTTAATAAATATTTGTAGTTTGTTATCAATATTATTACGTCCTAGAATAACCTTTATTTCATTATTAGTAATAAAATACCAAGAATGCCACTCGCTCATTGAAATGATTTTAGGAAAAATATTGCATATTTTAAGGAGTTCTTTCATATGATTATAATTTATTAATACTTCTTTCTCATTATTTTGCGGTCCGTACAACATTGGCAAGGATTCTTTATTGATAATATTTTTTGAATTTATATAAAAAGTGATACCATTTTTATCTAACATAGATGAATTGTTCCAGCAAGCTACTGGAACAGATTTTGTACCAATACTTTTTAAATCATCTGGCCATTGTTTATGAATAATATTTTTTATAGATGGCAAATAGTGAAATGGCTGTTTTATAAAATTATTTATAAATGATTGTAAAATTGTTTGGTATAAATCTTTTGCTGTAACATATTGCATCTTACAAATGACAACACCTTTGTGTAACAGAAAGGATGGTTTATACTCTATACACTTTAGCACACTTATCCCACTAAATATTATTCCCATTAGAACTAAAATAAGAAAAATTTGAGAAATGTATCTATGCATTTATTTATTTTATTATTAGACACATCTAAAAATATTTATACAATATTATCAGCAAGTTGTAAAATATACATTATGAGGTCTGAAAAACTCCAACCGAGTTGTTTCGCTGCTCTAGGTATTAAACTTTGATAAGTCATCCCCGGAGATGTATTAACTTCTAGTAGGTGAAATTTATCTTCTTCATCCATCATAACATCCACTCGTCCCCATTTGTTACCACCTAATATTTTCCAGGCAGAATATGCTAATGATTGTAATTCTTGTTCCCTATTATTAGTCAAACCACTAGGACAAAAATACTGAGTATCATTAGTAATATATTTAGCTTCATAATTATAGAATTCTTTATTTGCTTGAATACGTACTGATGGCAATATTTTTTCTCCAATAATACCTACGGTGTATTCTGGACCACTAAGAAAAGTTTCAATTAAAACCTCTTCATCATGATAAGATGCTTTTTTTACAGCTGAATATAACTTTTTTAAGTTATTTATTTTACTAATTCCTATACTAGAACCTGAACAATTAGGTTTAACGAATAATGGTAGATTTAACGCAGTAATTGCTTCCTGTATGTCAGGGTCTAAACATTTTTTAATATTTTCTCGATTAATCTTAATAAAATTACTAGTTGGTAATTTGCTGCCTTGCCACAATAGCTTAGTTCTTATTTTATCCATAGTAATTGCCGAAGTAATTACACTGTTACCAGTATGCTTGATATTAATAAAATCTAAAATAGCCTGTAAATGACCATCTTCACCCTTACCTCCGTGTAGTGCGATAAAAGCTTTATCAAAACCATCTTTTTTTAGATCTATTACAGGATAATTTTTAGTATCTATGGGGTATGCGTTAATACCTATTTCACGCATACTTTGTAATACAGTTTTACCTGACATCAAGGAAATATTTCTCTCATTAGAAGTACCTCCCATCAATACTGCAATCTTTTCGGCCATAATTTATTCCGGTGAATTTATTGGACTTAATATCACATTCGCTAATCTATGCGCAATTTTATCAATATTACCCGCTCCTTGAACTAAAATAATATCGTTACCAGATAGTATCTCTGCTAATATTGTAGTTATTAAATTTTGATCAGAAAGAAAAATAGGAGTTATTTTACCATTGTTCGATATTTTCTGACATAATGATAAACTATCCGCTCCTGGTATATAATTTTCTCCTGCTGAATAAACTTCTAATATTAATAATATATTTACTTTTTCTAGAACATTAACAAATTCCGAAAACAGATCTCTAGTTCTAGTATAACGATGCGGTTGAAAAATCATTATTAGTTTTTTTTCAGGCCATCCTTCACGCACAGCTTTTATAGTGGCCTCAATTTCAGTTGGGTGATGCCCATAATCCTCAATTAATATCACACTACCATCAATACCATTAATTGAATTAGTTTTGAATTCACCTAATATATCAAAACGTCGCGCTATTCCTTGAAAGTTTTCCAGAGATCTTAATATTATTTTATTATCTATACCTTCTTCTAGAGCTGTAGCAATAGCAGCCGTAGCATTTAGAGCATTATGATAACCAGGCTGGTTAAGTGTAACATGCATTATATCTTGATCTTTTACTATTAGACAGAAATTTACTTTTCGACCTTCTTGTTTATATTCTGTAATGTATATATCAGCATCATTAGTAAATCCATAAGTAATGACTTTTCTTTTTATAGAGGATATTAAATCCCGGATTACTCTATCATCTAAACACATAATTACTCTACCATATAATGGTAAATTATGTATAAATTTAATAAAAGAATTTTTTAATTCTTCAAAATTTCCTTTATAAGTATCCATATGATCAGCTTCTATATTAGTTACTATAGATACTATAGGTTGCAAATATAAAAAAGAAGCATCGCTTTCATCAGCTTCTGTAATAAAATAAGCACTGTTACCTAAATTAGCATTACCTAATCTTTTAATGAAACCTCCACTTATAAAAGTCGGATTCAATCCTGCATCTTCATAAATACTTACAATCATAGATGTAGTGGTAGTTTTTCCATGAGTTCCAGAAATAGCAATTCCATATCGAAATCTCATAATTTCTGCTAACATTTCAGCTCTACTAATAATTGGGATATAGTATTTTTGAGCGGCTATTAATTCTGGATTATTTTTTGGTACTGCACTAGAAACTACTATTAGATTTGCATTATTTATATTTTCTGCATGATGATTAAAATAAATTTTTGCTCCTAATGTAATCAAATGATCTATAATCTTATTAGATACTAAATCGGAACCACTAATACGATAGCCTTCATTTGCCAATACTATAGCAAGACCTGACATACCAATACCGCCAATACCTACAAAATGAATATGTTTAATATAACGGTGCATTGGAGATAAAAAGTGTTCTCTTGATAATTGTGATATGTTCATAATTACCTATTATCCTATCTTATAAAAGAACCAGATAAGGAATTGGGATTTAATATTGATTTACGGTTTTTATTATTTCCTCGGCTAATTGTTGAGTAGAATTTAGCACCGTTGGAATCCGGTGTTTTTTTGCTATCTCTAATAATCTATTTCTATTACACTTACTAAGTATATGCACAACTGACTCTACATTAAATTTTGATTGTTCAATAATTTTAGCTATTCCAGATTTTTCTAAGGGTATAGCATTCAAGTATTGTTGTTTATCATTATGTGGAAAAGGAACCAAAATAGCAGGTAATCCTACGGTAGTTAATTCAGTAACAGTCAAAGCACCAGAACGACAGATAACTACGTCAGCCCACTCGTAAGCTTCAGCTATATCATCAATAAATTCACATATCCTATAAGATATCTTTATTTTTAGTTTTTTGTATAGATTAAGTGTATTTTTTAAATTACCCTTTCCTACTTGATGCCATATCATAATATTATTACCTAATTGAGCGCAAACCTTGGGTATAGTCTGATTTAAAATATGCGCCCCTTGGCTACCACCCATAATTAATATACGGATAGGACCAGTACGATATTTTAACCTTTGTAAAAAAGGTAAGGGTATTTTTAAAATGCTACTACGAATAGGATTACCTACTACTTTTGCATCAGGGAAAGCACTTGGAAACCCTTGTGTAACTTTATTAGCAAATTTAGCTAGCAATTTATTAGTAATTCCAGCAATGCTATTTTGCTCATGTAAAATTAGTGGAATATTACAAGTAAAAGCTGCTAATCCACATGGACCTGAAATATACCCACCCATTGTAAGTACAATATCAGGCTTATATTTCTGCATTATTGCACATGCTTGTTGCCAAGCATGAAAAATTTTAAAAGGTGTTTTTAATAAATTTTTTAATCCTGTACCCCGTATATTATCTATGCTAATAAAATCAATTTCAATACCGTACTTCGGCAACAAGTCAGCTTCCATTCTGACTGATGTACCTAACCAACGAATTTGCCAACCTTGTGTCCTAAGATAATAAGCAACAGCTAATCCAGGAAATATATGTCCACCGGTACCCCCTGCTACAATAATAATTTTTTTATTCACTAATTCCTCCGGTGAAAAGCTTGTATATTGGCGAAACGCGTTTCATAATCTACACGTAATATAACCATTAAAGCAGTTAATACAACTATTAAACTCGAACCACCATAACTAATTAATGGTAATGTTAGTCCTTTAGTAGGTAATATACCTGTAGAAGCACCAATGTTTATTATTATTTGTAAACTAAACCAAATACCAATGGAACAAGAAAAAAAACCAGAAAAATATTTCCCTATTTTTATAGCACGATGTCCGATTGACATTGCTCGGAAAGCAATAAAAAATATATTATATATTACTATCATCGCCCCTATATAACCTAATTCTTCACCAAGTACTGAAAAAATAAAATCAGTATGTGCTTCAGGTAAATAAGAGAATTTTTGTCTAGAATTTCCTAATCCTCGTCCCAACAAAATATTTCCCCGCCCAAATGCTATTAGTGATTGGGTTAATTGGTAACCAATATTATACGGATCTTTCCAAGGATGTAAAAAGGAAGTAATGCGATGTATTCTATAAGGATTATTGAGAATTAACACAGATATAATAGTTGTACTTAAGATAATAATTTTTAAAACTTGCTTAAATTTCACACCAGATAAAAATAGCATCACTAATGTAGTGATAAATAATAGTATTGCAGTACCAAAATCTGGTTGTTCTAACAATAAAATTAATAACAAACCAAGAACAGCAAGTGGTTTATAAGCTTCCCAGATATTGTTATTTATTTTTGTGAATTTACGCGATAAATAATCAGAAAGATAACAACAAAAAATAATTTTTATTACTTCTGCCGGTTGAATATGAATAGGTCCTAGTCCAATCCAACGTGTAGCTCCGTTTATTATATGACCAAATAATACAGTAATTAACATTATAAAAGAAATAAATAGCATGATAATGCTATATTTTTGCCAAAATTTTATTGGAATATGTAATATGAATGATGCAACTATTACCGCTAAAAATAAATAACAAATCTGTCTTTTAGCAAAAAAAAAAGGATCTCTTAATAATCTAGACCCTAGAGGCATAGAAGCTGAAGTCATCATAATAAATCCTAAAATTAATAAAAAACATATTCTACATAATAATGTACGGTCATAAAGTAATACGGTTCTATTATCACTTTTCCATGAAGATATTAAGGTATTTTTGTAGGATTTGACCAAATAGCTAAAAGCATTAATACTTCTTGTGAACATTATCAAGCTAACTCCTTGACTAACTGTGTAAAACAATCCCCACGATGTTGAAAATTTGAGAATTGATCGAGACTAGAACAAGCTGGAGATAAAAGCACCATATCTCCGGGTTTGACTTTAGAGATTATTTGATAAATTGCTTCTTGCATAGTATTGGTACACGTCGTTATCTCAGGTCTTATAGAAGCTATACGAGCCCTATCTTGTCCAAAACAGTAAATATTTATGTTTTTTTTGTATAAATAAGGCATTAATGAAGAAAAGTTTGCTGACTTACTGTCTCCTCCTAAAAGTAACCATAAATTATTTTTTACCTGTAAACTATTTAGGGCGGCTCTAGTACTATCAACATTCGTTGATTTAGAATCATTAATCCAACCTACTCCATTTTTTTCATGTATTAATTGAAAGCGATGAGGTAAACCCCTAAAAGTAGTTATTATCCTTAAACTATCAGCACGAGGTATGCCAATTATATCTGCTATCGCCAAAGCAACTAAAGCATTCGAGTAATTATGTTTGCCAATTAATTTTATTGCATTTGTATTAAGTATTTTTTTGCCTCTTACTTGTAACCAACTAATATGATTATTTTGCTGAAGAGCATAATCTCCTTTATTTATACCAAAGGAAATACAAAATTTACTAGATGCATCTGGAGGTTTTGTCATATTATCATTCGCATTTATAATACATGTGTGAGCATCTTTATAAATTTTTAATTTAGCATTTTGATATTCCTGAATTCCTAACGGATAACGATCCATATGATCTTCGGTAACATTCAGTATAGTTGCTACAGCAGCTTTTAAACTATTCGTGGTCTCTAGTTGAAAACTAGAAAGTTCTAATATATAAAATTGAGCAGGATTTTTCAGTAACTCTAGAGCAGATAAATTGATATTTCCTCCCAATCCCACAACCAATCCAGCAGTTTGAGCCATCTCCGACACTAAAGTGCTAACCGTGCTTTTACCATTAGAACCAGTAATGGCTATTATAGGTGCTTTGGCTTCACGACAAAAAATTTCTATATCTCCTACCACTTCAATACCTGCTAATATAGCTTGCTTAATAACGGGATGTCTAATAGATATTCCTGGGCTTACAACTATTAGATCAGCAGATAATACCCAAGAGCTATTAATACTTCCTAAATGGTAATCTAAGTTTTTGGGTAATTTATCTAAATTAGGTGGAGATATACGAGTATCTATAATTCGGGGAATGATGTCCCGTTCTAGAAAAAAGTTAATACAAGAAATACCTGTTTGACCAAGTCCTATAATAACAATTTTTTTATTTATATAATTAGTCATATTTAACGTATCTTTAAGCTAACTAAACCTATTAAGACTAATATTAAAGAAATAATCCAGAAACGCACAATGATACATGGCTCACTAAAACCTTTTAATTCATAATGGTGATGAAGAGGTGCCATATAAAAAATACGCTTACCGTATATTTTAAAACATGCTACTTGTAATATTACAGAAACAGTTTCTATAACAAAAATACCTCCCATAATCATCAACAATAATTCTTGCCTTAATAAAACAGCAATAGTACCTAGTGCTCCACCGATAGATAAAGAACCTATATCACCCATAAAAATTTTTGCTGGATAAGCATTAAACCATAAAAAACCTAATCCTGAACCCATAATAGCAGTACAACAAATGACTAATTCACTGGAATTATGCAAATACAGTAGATGAAAATACTTAGCAAAATTTATATTACTACTGATTAATGCAATTAAAGAAAAAGCTCCTGCAATGAATATTGTAGGCATAATAACTAAACCATCTAATCCATCGGTTAAATTTACCGCATTTCCTGTACCCACTATTACGAAATAATTTAACAATATATACACTAATCCAGGTAGATGGAGAGTATGTTTTATACATGGCATGATTAAGGATGTATTTTTATTCAGCCTGAACACAAAAATAACTACCGTTAACGAAATTAACGACATCCAAAGATACTTCCAACAGGCGAATAGTCCTCTAGGATCATTAGAAATTACTTTGCTATAATCATCAATAAAACCAATTATTCCAAAACTTAGCAATACTAGTATTACACACCATATGTATGGATTATTTAAATAACCCCATATTAATACTGAAATAATAATAGAAAATAATATCATTAGACCTCCCATTGTGGGAGTTTCAGATTTATTAAAATGGGATTTTGGTCCATCTACACGTATTACTTGGTTTATTTGTAAATCCTTCAGATATTTAATAAAATAGGGTCCTATCCATAGAGAAATAAAAAAAGATGTTAACAAACTAAAAACACCACGCAAAGTAAGATTAGAAAAATTATTTAACCAGGAATAAAAGGGAGTTAAACTATTAGTCATAAAGACTAACATACTTTTTTTCCTTTAAACTTTGGATGATTGGTTTCATATTAAAATTATGGGAACTTTTTATTAAAATAGTTATTGTAGGATATTCAGAAAGCAAAATGAGCAATTGTTCAATTAAAGACTTTTGATGATTAAAATGTTCACCTATTCCACTAACTTCACTGATGAGTTTACTCAGTGAACCAATACTAAATATTTTATCAATTCCTGATCGCTTGGCGATTAAACCTATTTCTCGATGATATTTATCTGTTTCATGACCTAATTCTAACATATCACCGACAACCATAATTTTATAACCGGGCATTTGAGCTAATACATCTATAGCAGCTGTCATAGAACCTACATTAGCATTATAGGTATCATCAAGCAATAGTTTACCTTTAGAAAGATGGATGGGGAATAATCTACCCATTATACAATTTGTTTGTTTTAAACCATTTTGTATTTTATCTAATGGTATATCAACAGAAAGAGCTAATGCAGCAGCAGCTAATGCATTTTCTACATTGTGATTACCGAAAAGAGGTAAAGTGATATCAATATCACCATTAGGGGTATGCATTATAAATTGAGTTCCAAATTTTTGATACCGTATATTGCTAGCAAAAAAATCTACATTATGTTCTTTTTGTAAAGAGAAATTCCAAATATTTTTTATATACAGTTGTTTTTGCCATTGTAAACAATATTGACAATTACGATTGATAACAATCGTCCCATTTGAGCGTAAATGGTTAAAAATTTCTGCTTTAGCTCTTGCAATACCTGTAAGAGAACCAAATCCTTCCAAATGAGCTGCTGCTAAATTATTAATAAGTACACTTTCTGGATTAACTAATTGACTAGAGTAATCAATTTCACCTATCTGATTTGCTCCTATTTCAATAACAGCATATTCGTGTTCCAAGGTTAAACCTATAAGGGTCATGGGAACCCCAATAGTATTATTAAAGTTATCTTTAGTATAAAGTGTTTTACCACACTCACGCATAATACTTGCTGTCATTTCTTTTACTGAAGTTTTTCCTACAGAGCCTGTTAATGCTATTATACGAGCTTTAACTTTCTGACGAATCCATGCAGCAATTTTACCAAATGCTATTTGAGTATCATTTACTATTATTTGTGGTTGTACAATTGGAAAATATGTATTTAATAAAAATGCTTGTGCACCTTTATTGATTGCATCATTAATAAAATGATGTGCATTAAATTTATTACCTGTAAAAGCAATAAATAAGCTATTCTTTTCTAATTTTCTAGTATCTGTTGCAAGATATTTTAATAATAAATCTTTACCAATTAGTAAACCATTAGTTATTTCTGCTATCTCTTTTAAAGAAATTGGAATCATATTGGTATTTCTAATAAATGGGCTACGGTAAGACGATCAGAATATGTAATCCGATGCTTACCAAAGATTTGATAATTTTCATGGCCTTTTCCAGCAATTAATAAAATATCTTCATTTTTTGCATTTCTTATCATATGCTTAATCGCTTGAAAACGATTAGGTATAATGAGTGCTTTGTGAGGAAGAACTAACCCTGTTAAAATATCATCAATAATATTTTGAGATAATTCAGTACGGGGATTATCATCACTAATCACTACTCTATCAGATAATTTTTCAGCAATTCTACCCATCAATGGTCTTTTACCTTTATCTCTATCACCTCCACACCCAAATAAACACCAAATATTACCTTTACAATAATGTAAGCGTACTGCTGTTAAAGCTTTTGATAAAGCGTCAGGTGTATGAGCATAATCGACAATAACAGTAGGTTTATTTACAGCTTTAAATACTTCCATCCTTCCAGGAATTGATTTTAAATATGATACACAATTTATTAATTGTTTTATAGGATAATTTAGTGATAACAGAGTGGTGAATGCTAAAAGTACATTAATAACATTAAATAATCCTATTAATTTAATACTAAATTCACCAGAACCCCAGCTAGAATTGAATTTAATATAAGATCCAAGATCATGATGAGATATTTTTGTAGCAGTTAGCCAACGATTCATATGTTCATGTTTTATATTATTTTCTATAGATACTGTGATTGCATCTGGTATATATTGTGACCATTTAAGACCAACTTTATCATCTATATTAAATATCACTTGATTTATGTTATTTTTAGCAAAAAGTTGCCACTTTGCCAATTCGTATTGTTTAATATTACCATGATAATCCAAATGATCTCTACTAAGATTTGTAAATACAGCTGCCGTAAAGGACATACCTGATACACGGTGCTCCAATATACCATGTGAAGATACTTCCATTGCAACTACGTTAGCACCTTTTTTTAATAAAAAATTAAAAATATTTTGTATTTCAATAGCAGAAGAAGTAGTATTTTTAGTTGGTAATAATTCATTATATAAACCATTACCTAGTGTACCCATAACTGCTCCTCTTCCTCCTAATAAATTAACCAATTGGGCTATTAAATGACTAATGGTTGTTTTTCCATTAGTTCCAGTAATACCAACTAATTCTAATTTTTTAGCAGGATAATCATAAAATCGACTAGCTATTTCACATATTATGTGTGATAATTTTTGTAAATAAATGACCGGAACATTATCTCTATAATAAATAGATCCATCTAAATTTTTTTTTTCTGTTTCCGCCAGAACAGCTGAAGCTCCTTTCGCAATGGCCTTATCAATAAAAAAGCGACCATCCGTGTGGTATCCTGGTATAGCGACAAATAAATCTCCAGGTTTTATCTGACGACTATCTTCTTTTATACCAAGTACCTTTTTTTCCAATAATACTACTACCCATGGAGCTAATAAATATTTTAAATTATGCATCTGCGTTATTAATTTTACTCTTACACTAAAGCATCTGGTTTAACGTTCATCACACGTAAAACATTAGTCATAATGTAGCTAAATACTGGTGCAGCAACCTTACCTCCATAATATTCTCCCACTTTAGGATTATTGATTAAGACCATTAATGCAAAACGAGGATTAGAAACTGGAGCAATACCTACTGTGTATGCAACATATTGATTTATGTAATGCTTATTTGGTCCTACCTTTTTTACTGTACCAGTTTTAACAGCAACTCGGTATCCTTTAACAGCTGCTTTTATTCCGACACCTCCTGGTAAAGCTACACTTTCCATCATATGCAAAACATTTTTAACTATATTGGCAGGAAAAATTTGTTTTCCAGGCACAGGTCTATTAACTTTAATAATTGATAATGGTCTAGCTAATCCATGAGTTGCTATAATCGCATAGATTTGAGCTAATTGTAATGGTGTTACTGTGAATCCATAACCAAAAGAAAATGTTGCTCTTTCTATGTCAGACCAGTGTTTTTTGCTCATGGAACCAGTTTTTTCTCCAATTAATCCTGTATGAGTATTTTGGAATAATCCAAATTTATAATACGTATCTGATAAACTAGCTATAGACATAGCTAAGGCTAAACGTGAAACTCCAACATTGCTTGATTTTTGCAATATACCTGTTAAGTTCAATTGTTTATAATATCCAACATCTCGAATTAAATATTTACCTATAAAGTATGGCAAGGTATTTATTACACTGTTTTCTTCCACTAATTTAAGCTGTAAGGCCAACATCAAAACTAGTGGTTTTATGGTTGATCCTGGCTCAAAAATATCCGTAATAGCATAATTACGCATTAGCATTTGTGGTGTGTGTGTCACGTTATTAGGGTTATAGGATGGACTATTTGCCATGGATAATATCTCTCCTGTATTAACATCTATAATTACAACACATCCTGAATCAGCTTTATTAAGATGTACAATATCATCTAATGCACGATATGCTATTTTTTGTAAACGGTTATCAATACTAAGAGTTATATTTTGCGGCCGTGTTGTCCCACAAGATTTTATCATTTTATTTTTTTGAGAGATTCGATTACATAAATTACCCGAAAGTAAACTATTAAAGCTTTGTTCAATACCAGAGATCCCTTTACCATCAATATCTGTTAATCCAATTAAATTAGCAGTGTCTGCTCCAATTGGATAGTAACGACGGGTTCCGTTGTTGAAACAAATACCAGGTAATTTTAGCTTTTTAATGTAATCTGCAATAGGATTCCTAATTTGTCTCGCAATATACATAAAATGTATTTGAGGATGATTACTGATATGTGTAGATATAAGTGCACACAATTTATCCAGAGGAATTTCAAGTACCTCTGCTAATGCTTGCCAACGTTTATTATTTTTTATCTCTCCAGGATAGGATAGTTTTCTTAAATCTAATCCAATATCCTGTACTGGTATGCTTACTGAAATAGGATTATTGAATCTGTCAAAAATCATGCCACGGGTATTATTAGATCTTGGAGATATATATTGGATTGTGTCTGATGTTTTTATAAATCCAATTATTTGTAAGCAAGTAACACGCAATACTAAGCTAAATACTGTTGCAACTATACCTCCACACACTACATGAAAACGTTTAATGAACTGTTTTCTAGCTATGTTTCTGTGGTTCATTTAACTTAAGTTTTCCTTGTTCTTCTAAGACGATTCGTTCTGTCATAGGATCGATATATTGCATATGCAACTCTTTTATTGCTTTGCTTTCTATGTTAGAACTCTCACTGAGAAAAGTTGATTCTAAAATTAAATTTCTCCAAGTCATATCGAGCCGATTATTTTCTAAATAAAGTGTTTTTTCCTTTAATTTAAGAACATGTGTTTGATATGTTGTTTCAAGTACCATAAAAGCAGATAATAAAACTAAAGCAAGTAATAACAATGAGACTTTACTAAAGTTAACTAAATCATCTATGATGATAGCGGGTAAATTATGTGGTTTCACTTACTGGACAGTCCTTTCAGCAATTCTCATTATGGCGCTACGTGCTCGATAATTTTTATTTATCTCCATTTTGTTAGCGACCATTTTCACTATAATTTTAAATTTTTTTTGATTTATTTCTTTTATTTTGTCTTCTGTTATTGGTAATTTAGGCGGGAATATTCTATCATTACTATAGTTTTTAATAAAATATTTAATAATACGATCTTCTAAAGAATGAAAACTAATTACTACTAGTCGTCCCTTTGGCTTAAGTACTTTTAGTGAACCGTGAAGCACCTTTTCAATTTCTCCTAATTCATTATTAATGAAAATTCTTATAGCTTGAAAACTCCGAGTTACAGAATGTTTAAATTGTTTTCTAAAAGGTATCGCTTTTCTTATAATGTCAGCCAGTACTTTAGTACTGGTAATGGGTTGTCTTTTTTTATATTCTACTATACCATGTGCAATACGTTTAGCGAATCTTTCTTCTCCATATATTTTAAGAACATATGCAATATCAGTTTCTTTTGCATCCTTTAACCATTCCGCAGCTGAATAGCCATGTAGCGGATCCATTCGCATATCAAGTGGTCCATCTTTCATAAAAGAGAAACCTCTTTCTGCAATATCTAATTGAGGTGAAGATACCCCTAAATCTAATAAAATACCATCTATTTTTCCCATTAATTTGTGTTCAATAACATATTTCTCTAAATTAGAAAACAGTCCATATATGATGGAAAATCTCGAGTCTTCTATTCTAGAAGCCGTAGCAACTGCTTCTGGATCCCTATCTATGGAAATGAGTTTTCCTTTTTTATTTAACTTAGAAAGAATTAGGCAAGAGTGACCACCTCGTCCAAATGTAGCGTCTATATAAATACCATCGCTAACAATATTAAGGCCGTTTATCGCCTCATGTAAAAATACTGGTATATGTTCATGTTTTTGCATGGTTAATTTAAGTTTACTATTTAATACATAATATAAATGCAATACTACATAAAATTTTTAATTAACGTGGAAAACGATTATTACGAGAAATACCCAATACACCGGAACGAACAATCTCAATTATTTCAGTAATATCACGAACAATATTTAAAAAAACATCTAATTTAGTACTAGTTCCAACAAGTTGTACTGTATAAATTAAAGGAGTAACATCGACAATATTTCCTCTAAATATTTCTACATTACTTTTAATTTCTTCACGTATATTTTGAGGAGCTTGCAGTTTTATTAACATAATTTCACGTTCAACATAAAATCCGTCTTTTAGTTGTATGACCCGTAAAACATCTACTAATTTATGAAGTTGCTTCTCAATTTGCTCTAATACCTTATCATCTCCCATAGTTTGGATAGTCATACATGATAAAGTAGGATCCTCAGTAGGAGCTACTGTTAAACTTTCTATATTATATCCTCGTTGAGAAAATAATCCGACCACCCGAGATAATGCACCGGATTCATTTTCTAATAAAACTGAAAGAATACGACGCATAATCATGTCCTCTCTGTTTTACTTAACCACATTTCATTCATGCCACCACCTCGAATTTGCATAGGATAAACGTGTTCATTACAATCTACCATAATATCGACAAATACCAATCTATTTTTCATTACTTCTTCTAAAGCAAGCTTTAATTTGTTTTCTAATTCTGTTGGATGTTTTATAGATATACCGATATGGCCGTAAGCTTCGGCTAATCTTATAAAATCTGGTAATGATTCCATATAAGATTGCGAATGTCTACCTGAATAAATCATATCTTGCCATTGTTTTACCATACCCAAAAAACTGTTATTTAAATTGAGTACTAAAACAGGCAATTTATATTGTAATGCTGTAGATAACTCTTGAATATTCATTTGGATACTGCCATCTCCAGTTATGCAAATAACTGTTTCCTTAGGTAAAGCTATTTTTACTCCTAAAGCTGCTGGTAAACCAAAGCCCATAGTTCCAAGACCACCAGAATTAATCCATCTACGCGGTTTATCAAAAGGGTAATATAAGGCAGTAAACATTTGATGTTGTCCTACATCAGAGGTAATATATGCTTGTCCTTGAGTTAAATTCCATATAGTTTTAATCACTAATTGCGGTTTAATATAGTTGCTTTTACGATCAAATTCTAAACATTTACGCCGGCGCCATACATCAATAGAATGCCACCATTCAGTCAACCTATTATTTTTATAATTAATATTTTTTTGTTGAAGTAATTCAATAAATTGTTTTAATACTTGTTTTGCATCACCGACTATCGGTATATCGGCCTTGACAGTTTTCGAGATAGATGTAGGATCAATATCAATATGCATGATAATAGCAGATGGGCAATACTTCATTAAATTATTAGTAGTCCTATCATCAAAACGTACACCAATACCAAAAATTAAATCAGCATTATGCATTGCCATATTGGCTTCATAAGTACCATGCATGCCAAGCATTCCAAGGCATTTTTTATTAGTTCCTGGAAAAGCGCCTAATCCCATTAGAGAAGTTGTTACCGGAATGTTGAGTATTTTTACTAATTGAATTAATTCAGCTCCACAAGCAGAATTAATAGCTCCTCCCCCTAAATATATGACTGGTTTTTGTGATGACAATAATGTTTGCAAGGCTCTTTTTATTTGTCTTTTATGTCCTTGAATTGTAGGATTATAAGATCTCATACTAATACTGCTGGGCCAAATATAAGGCAATTTATTTGAAGGCTTAAGAATATCTTTAGGTAAATCAATCACAATTGGACCTGGACGTCCCGTAGAAGCTAGCCAAAATGCTTTTTTGATTATTATAGGAATGTTTTCTGTATTTTTTATCAAAAAACTATGTTTAACAACTGGTCGAGAAATACCAACCATATCACATTCTTGAAAAGCATCATAACCAATTAATGAAGATGAAACTTGTCCGGATATGACTACTATAGGAGTAGAATCCATATAAGCGGTAGCAATTCCAGTAATTGCATTGGTTGCACCAGGTCCAGAAGTTACAAGAACTACTCCTACTTTTCCCGTAGCACGTGCATATCCATCTGCCATATGCACTGCACTTTGTTCATGACGAACTAAAATATGGTTAATTCCACCAACTGTTTCCAGAGCATCATAAATATCAAGTACTGCTCCGCCTGGATATCCGAATATTTGTTTTACGCCTTGATCAATCAGGGAACGAATAACCATTTCGGCTCCTGATAACATCTCCATGTTTTCCTCCAGATTTAAGAAGCATAAGCTACTAACAAAAATTAACCCATAATTATTTATTAATACATATTTATAATTCCGATTAAATATTATTTTAATAAGTAAATATATCCATTAATGATATAATATACAATATTATATGCTTTATATGTTTTATATATTAAAATGTTTTTTTATTATATATTTATAATAAAATATTTTTATATTATTGTTTAATATATATTAATACTCAATGGTATGATACATTCACTTCAAATGTGTTGTAGTTGACATAGAACATTAATTACAGTACCAATATATAAAATAAGATTTAATCTAACCATCCATGTTTCATCTTAAATGAATTTTACTTCAGTATTAGGTATCATATATTTACCATGAATACATTCAGATCTATTAATCTTCTTAATTTTTCCTACTTGCTCGTTTTATCCCAATTACTCAAGCGGAGTCCAATAACCTAAAAAGGATAACTATGATGAGTCATAGAATTGTTATTTTTGATACTACTCTGCGAGACGGAGAACAGGCATTACAAGCTAGCTTGAGTGTAAAAGAAAAAATGCAAATAGCTTTAGCTCTAGAGCGCATGGGTGTTGATGTAATAGAAGTAGGATTTCCAGTTTCTTCACCAGGCGATTTTGAAGCTGTAAAAACTATTGCTAGAAAGATAAAGAATAGTCTAGTTTGTGGATTAGCACGTTGTGTTGAAAAAGATATTAATGCTGCTTATGAAGCACTAAAAATTGCTAAATATTTTCGTATTCATATTTTTATTGCAACCTCACCTATGCATATTGTAACTAAATTGCGTAGTACGTTACCTGAGGTAATTGATCTAGCTGTAAAAATGATTAAGTATGCTCGTAAATATACGGATGATGTAGAATTTTCATGTGAAGATGGTGGACGTACTCCTATTGATGATTTATGTCGTATAGTAGAAGCTGCTATTAATGCAGGAGCTAAAACTATTAATATACCTGATACCGTGGGATATACATTACCTAATGAGTATGCAAATATTATTAGTCAATTAATTCATCGGGTGCCTAATATTACTAAATCAATTTTGTCAGTCCATACTCATGATGATCTTGGTATGGCAACTGGTAATGCGATTTCTGCTATATATGCAGGAGCTCGTCAAATAGAGGGAACCATAAATGGTTTAGGTGAAAGAGCTGGAAATTGTGCGTTAGAAGAAGTGATTATGGCGTTCAAAACTCGGCAAAAAATTTTTAATGTACATACTAACATTAATCATAATGAAATTTGGAGGACTAGTCAAACTATTAGTCAAATTTGTAATATGCCCATCCCGGCCAATAAATCTATAGTTGGCTCTAATGCGTTTTCACATTCTTCTGGGATTCATCAGGATGGAGTTCTTAAAAATAGAGAAAATTACGAAATTTTAAAGCCTGAAATAATTGGGTTACCTAAAATTCAATTAAATTTAACATCCCGTTCGGGTCGTGCGGCAGTAAAACATCGTATGAAAGAGATGGGATATAAAGAAAGTGATTATAATTTAGATACACTCTATGAAGCATTTCTTAAATTAGCCGATAAAAAAGGTCAAGTATTTGATTATGATTTAGAAGCATTAGCTTTTATTAATCAACAAAATGAAGAAACAGAGCATTTTCAGCTAAAAGAATTCAATGTTCAATCAGGATCAACAATTACTGCTACTGCTTTAGTTAAATTAGTATGTGGAGAAATATCAAAAGCTGAAGCTGCAACTGGCAATGGACCTGTTGATGCAATATATCAAGCAATTCATCGTATCACACAATTTAATGTTAAATTAGTAAATTATAAATTAACTTCTAAAGGACACGGAGAAGATGCATTAGGGCAAGTTGATATTGTTATTAGTTACAATGAGCGTAAATTTCATGGTGTAGGTTTAGCAACAGATATTGTAGAGTCTTCTGCAGAAGCTATGGTTAATGCTCTTAATAATATTTGGAAAGCGAAACAAGTTGAAAAAGAATTACAACGTAAATTTCACACTGATATAAGGAAATGATACATTTATGTGTAAAAACTTTGAGATAGCAGTATTAGCTGGTGATGGTATTGGCCCAGAAGTTATGCTTCAAGCTATGAAAGTATTAGATGCGATTTGTCAAAAATTTAATATGCATATCACAACACATAAATATGATGTGGGAGGTATTGCTATAGATAACACAGGTCAAGCACTTCCTCCGGCAACATTACAAGGATGTAAGAAAGCGGATGCTGTTCTTTTTGGTTCAGTAGGAGGTCCAAAATGGGATAATTTACCTATAATGAAACAACCTGAAAGAGGTGCATTGTTACCAATACGTAAATACTTTAAACTTTTTAGTAATCTGAGACCTGTAGTACTTTATAAAGGGTTAGAAAAATTATCTCCTTTAAGAACAGACATTGCATATAAAGGCTTTGATATCCTTTGTGTACGTGAATTAACCGGTGGCATTTATTTTGGTAATCCAAAAGGACGTCAAGGAACAGGTATAAATGAATATGCATTTGATACTGAAATGTATAGACGTCTTGAAATAGAGCGCATTACCCGGATTGCATTCGATCTTGCACGTCAGAGAAGATCTCAAGTTACTTCTGTAGATAAAGCTAATGTACTACAAACTTCTATCATGTGGCGGGAAATTGTTAATGAAATTGCACAAGATTATCCTGATGTTACACTGAATCATATGTTTATTGACAATGCCACAATGCAGCTTATTAAAGCACCATCACAATTCGATGTATTGCTTTGTTCTAATTTATTTGGTGATATCATTTCTGATGAATGTGCTGCACTAACTGGTTCAATAGGTATGATTCCCTCTGCAAGTATTAATGATACAGGTTTTGGTTTATATGAACCTGCAGGAGGATCTGCTACTGATATAGCTGGTTGCAATATTGCTAACCCGATAGCTCAAATTTTATCCTTATCTTTACTGTTACGTTACAGCTTACAAGCTAATGAGGCTGCTAATAGCATCGAAAATGCGGTCATTAAGGTATTGAAAAGGGGATATCGAACACGTGATTTATCCGATAATGGTCCTACTGTTAATACAGATGAAATGGGTAGTTTAATTGCTCAATTTATTACTGAGGACAAATAAAATGGGACAGACTTTATATCAGAAATTATTTAATGCTCATATTGTTCATGAAGATGTTAATAACATGCCAATAATCTATATAGATCGACATTTCATTCATGAAGTAACCTCTCCACAGGCTTTTGATAACTTAAGAGCTAAAGGACGTACGGTTCGTCAACCATTGAAAACCTTTGCAACTATGGATCACAATGTGTCTACGCAAAAAAAAAACATTTATGCATGTGGTGAAATGGCTCGGATTCAAATGCAGCAATTAATTAAAAATTGTGAGGAGTTTGGTATACAACTATATGATTTACATCATCCTTATCAAGGTATCGTTCATGTTATTGGCCCAGAGCAAGGTATAACTCTTCCTGGAATGACTATCGTATGTGGAGATTCTCATACTGCAACTCATGGAGCATTCGGGGCATTAGCCTTCGGTATTGGTACATCCGAAGTCGAACATGTTTTAGCTACTCAAACTTTGCAACAGCAACGTGCTAAATCTATGAAAATAGAGCTATTGGGTGATACCTGTTTAGGTATTACAGCAAAAGATATTGCTCTTGCAATTATAGGCAAAATTAGTCATTCCGGAGGAACAGGGTATGTAATAGAATTTTGTGGAAAAGCAATATCACAAATGACTATGGAAGGTCGAATGACATTGTGTAACATGGCTATTGAAATGGGAGCAAAATCCGGTTTAGTGGCACCCGATCAAACCACTTTTGATTATTTAAAAAACCGTAATTTTTCTCCTACAGGTAAACAATTAGAAGCAGCTCTAGAATACTGGTATACTTTAAAATCGGATACGGATGCTAAATTTGATTGTGTAGTAAAATTGCAAGCAAATAAAATTGCACCGCAAATTACATGGGGCACTAATCCCGGACAGGTTATTGCTATAGATGAAGTTATTCCACATCCAAATATTTTTTCTAATCCAATTGAACGTATATCAGCAAAAAATGCCCTTGCTTACATGGCTCTTAAACCAGGAATTAAACTAACATCTATAAAGATTGATAAAGTTTTTATCGGTTCTTGTACTAACTCGCGTATTGAAGATTTAAGATCTGCTGCAGCAATAGCTAAAGGAAACAAAGTGGCATCAGGAGTTACTGCATTAGTTGTTCCTGGTTCTAGTCTAGTAAAAAATCAAGCAGAATCAGAAGGTTTAGATGAAATATTTATTCAAGCTGGATTTGAATGGCGTTTGCCAGGTTGCTCTATGTGCTTAGCAATGAATGACGACAAACTCTCGCCAGGAGAACGCTGTGCTTCAACTAGCAACCGTAATTTTGAAGGAAGGCAAGGGCGTGGTGGACGCACTCATTTAGTCAGTCCTGCTATGGCAGCTGCTGCTGCGATAAATGGTCATTTTTCAGACATTAGAGATATTTTACGATAGAGATTTAATTATGAACGTTTTTAAAAGACACACTGGAATAGTGGCTCCATTAAATATAGCCAATATTGACACTGATATTATTATCCCAAAACAATTTTTACAAAAAGTTACTAGATTTGGATTTGGCAAGCATCTTTTTCATGATTGGAGATTTAAAGATGATTTAGGGAATGTATTAAATGAAGATTTTCTATTAAATCAAGGTAAATACCAAAATGCCACTATTTTATTAACAAGAGAAAATTTTGGGTGTGGTTCATCACGTGAACATGCTCATTGGGCATTAACTGATTTCGGGTTTCGTGTGATTATTGCTCCAAGTTTTGCAGACATATTTTATAATAACAGTTACAATAACCAGCTGTTATTAGTTAAAATGAATCATACAATAATAGAAGAAATGTTTAAAATAGTTTTAGATAATCCAGGTATTAGTTTTACTGTAGATCTAGAAAAACAAGAAATTATAACCAAAGAAAAAGTTTATCTTTTTAAGATAAACAGTTTTTATCGCTATTGTATAGCTAATGGATTTGATCGTATTAGTATAACCCTTGAACATGAAGAATCAATTTCTCGTTATGAAAAGGAGAACTTTATTTTTCTATAAGAAGTACATGTTAATAAAATTTCATTTTATTTTTGCTAAAAATTCTAATAAATCTTTATTAAGAGAATCCTGATGAGTTACAGTAAATCCATGAGGAGCACCTTCATAAATTTTAAGCATAGAACTCTTAATTTGTTTATGTGCCATTTTACTGGTGCTTTTATAAGGTACTATTTGATCACCAGATCCATGAATTATTAAGGTAGGTACATCAATTTTTTCTAAATCAGCACTAAAATTTGTTTCAGAAAATGCTGTTACACAATCAACTGTAGCTTTTAAAGAAGCTAATAATGCCATATTTAGCATGTGGGTCAATATGCCTTGAGATATTTTATGCCCAGTATTATTACTATTACCATAAAATAAATCAGCAAAATCTTTAATAAATTGAGCACGATCCTTAAATAAGTGCTTTTTAATGTTATCAAAAACAGAAGGTTCAACTCCATAGGTATATCTATTAGTTTTTCTTAAAATAGGAGTTATTGAACCAAGTAGAATTAATGCTTTTATTCTTTTAGACCCGTAAGTACTAATATATCTGGATACTTCTCCACCACCCATAGAAAAACCAATTAAAATAATATCAGATAATTGTAAATATTCAATGAGTGCATGAAGGTCACTTGTGAATGTATTATAATCATATCCCTGCCATGGCTGATCAGATCTACCAAAACCTCTACGATCAAATGCTATAGTTCGATAATTGCGTTCAGCAAAAAAGTTCATTTGCACATCCCACATATCTGCATTTAAGGGCCAGCCATGGCTAAATAGTATAGGTTGCCCTTGACCCCAATCTTTATAATATAGATTAACGCCATCTTGTGTTCTAAAAATAGACATAAATTCACCCTTATTTAATACAAAGATGCCATATACCCCATATGGGGCTTGTAATTTTATAAATTATTAACTAGTATCGTCAATACTATTGAATAGTAGCATATTATGCATTATAATACTAATTAATTTAATAGTAAAATATATAAAATAAGTACTTAATTTTAATTTAGTAGAAATAATTAGTATTGCTATATATAAATAGTGTTTTATAAATTACTTATGTTTTTCACAATTTTAAACAATTGTTTATAACATAAAAATCATATTCAAATGTCATGAAATTAAAACATTTATTAATAATGCCTGCTGAATAAGACTAAGCGTTAGTCCTGTGCATTAATAGAATATTTGTGAATATGTTTTCTTAGTCAGTATTGCATGTAGATTTTTATATTTACTGCAATATAAGGATATTAAATGCCTATTATCACTTTTCCTGATGGAAGTAATCGCTTTTATCAAGATAAAATAAGTATTCTAGATATCGCCAGAGATATTAGTTCTGAGTTATCGGAAATATGTGTTGCTGGACGAGTTAATGGCAAATTAGTTGATGCGGTAGATGTTATTCATGAAAATTCAATATTATCAATCGTTACTTCTACAGATGAAGATAGTTTAGAAATCATTCGTCGCACTTGCTCACATTTACTGGCACGTGCCATTAAAAAGTTATGGCCAGATGCGAGAATGGCAATGGGAAAAACTATAGAAAATGGTTTTTATTATGATATTGATTTAAACTTTACACTAACTACTAAAGATCTTAATCTTGTAGAAAAAATAATGCATCAACTAGTAAAAAGTAATTATAGTATTATTAAAAAGCAATATTCTTGCAAAGAGGCGATTAATATATTTAAAAATACTGGGGAAATATACAAAATTACGCTTCTTAATGAAAAGGTTAAACAGACAGATGTTGTAAATATGTATTTTCATGAAGAATATGTTGATATGTCTCGTGGTCCTCATGTTCCAAGTATAAGTTTTTGTAGTTATTTTAAATTACAAAATATTTCCGGCGTCTATTGGCGTAAAAACAAAAATCATAAGATGTTACAACGTATATATGGTACCGCTTGGGCAAATAAAGAACAACTAACTAACCATTTACAACGTTTAGAAGAAATCACAAAACGTGATCATCGTAAAATTGGTAAAGAACTTAAATTATATCATATGCAGCAAGATTCTCCAGGTATGGTCTTTTGGCATCATTGTGGATGGATAATCTTAAAAGAACTAGAAGATTTTATTCGAAATAAGTTAAAAGAATATCATTATCAAGAAGTAAGAACCCCGATGATGATGGATAAAGTAATGTGGCAAAAAACAGGTCATTGGGAAAATTACAAAGAAGCCATATTTACGACTTCTTCAGAAAATCGCGAGTATTGTATAAAACCTATGAATTGCCCAGCTCATGTACAAATATTTAAACAGGGAATAAAATCTTATCGTGATCTACCTGTACGTATTGCAGAATTTGGCAGTTGTCACCGCAATGAATATTCTGGAGCATTGCATGGGCTAATGCGTATAAGGGAGTTTACTCAAGATGATGCACATATATTTTGTACTAATGAACAAATACATGATGAAGTTAATAATTGCATTGTAATGATATACAATACATATCGCACTTTTGGGTTTAAAAAAATTTTTGTTAAATTATCTACTCGTCCAGAAAAACGCATTGGTACAGATGAACTATGGAATTTAGCGGAAAACAGTTTAGTAACGGCATTAAAAACACAAGATATTTCTTTTACTGTTCAATTGGGAGAAGGGGCTTTTTATGGTCCTAAAATAGAGTTTATATTGTATGATTGTATAGACCGTCCTTGGCAATGCGGGACAATTCAGTTAGATTTTTTCTTACCTCAGCGTTTAAATGCTAGTTATATTGATAAAAATAACCAGAGTAAAATATGTGTAATCATACATCGCGCTATACTAGGTTCATTAGAACGGTTTATTGGTATTTTAACAGAAGAATTTAGGGGTATTTTCCCTTGTTGGCTCGCTCCTATACAAGTGGTAGTTATGAATATAGCCGATAATCAAAAGATTTATGTCAAAAACATAACAAAAATTTTACAAGAAAGAGGTATTCGCGCTCAATCAGACTTAAGAAATGAAAAAATAAGTTTTAAAATTCGTCATTATACATTATCTCGTGTACCTTATATGCTAATCTGTGGAAATAAAGAAATAGAATCAGGTACAGTTGCTGTGCGTACGCGTCATGGTAAAAATTTAGGTTCAATGAATATAGATGTATTCCTGGAAAAAGTACAAAAAGAAATTAAAAATAGATATCTTGATGAATTGGAGGAATAAAGTATTAAAGGTGTAAAAAGAGTACAATCAATACGTCCTAATCGCATCAATAGAGAAATAAGAGCTACAGAAGTTCGTTTAACAGATGTTGATGGCGAGTATATTGGTATTTTTAATATACATGAAGCTTTAGAACAAGCTGAAGCAGCTGGAGTAGATTTAGTAGAAATTAGTCCTAATGCAACCCCTCCAGTATGTCGTGTTATGGATTATGGAAAATTTATTTACGAAAAAAATAAATCTTCTAAAGAACAGAAAAAAAAGCAAAAAGTAATCAATATTAAAGAAATTAAATTCAGACCAAATACTAATGAAAGTGATTATCAGGTTAAATTACGAAATTTAATCAAATTTCTAGAAAATGGTGATAAGGTGAAGATTACTCTCCGCTTTCGCGGTCGTGAAGTTGTTCATCAACAAATAGGAATGAAAGTTTTACATCGTCTAAAAAATGATCTTAACGAATTATCTATAGTTGAATATTTTCCTTCCAAAATAGAGGGGCGCCAAATGATAATGTTACTATCACCTAAGAAAATTTAGAATTTTTATAAAAAACCGTGCGTTTTTATTCATACTATGAATGTTATTTATGTCGCGCGGTTTTTGTTAACATATTTAATATTATTGTAATATGGATGCTTGCAATATGCCCAAGATTAAAACTGTTCGCAGTGTAAAAAAGCGTTTTAAAAAAACGGCTTCCGGTAGCTTAAAATATAAACATGCAAATTTACGTCATATTCTGACTAAAAAATCTACAAAACGCAAACGTCATCTACGTGCCAAAGAATTAATTTATAAAGGTGATTTATCTTTAGTTATTAAATGCTTACCGTATATGTAGTGTTGTTAAGTAGGAAAAGAAGCTAAATATATTATATAACACAGGAGAGCATCTATGGTTCGTGTAAAACGTGGAGTAATAGCCAGATCACGTCATAAAAAAATTTTAAAACAAGCTAAAGGTTATTATGGAGCACGTTCACGCGTGTACCGTGTAGCCTTTCAAGCTGTTATCAAAGCTGGGCAATATGCGTACCGTGATCGTCGTCAGCGCAAACGTCAATTTCGTAAACTATGGATCACTCGTATAAATGCGGCTGTTCGTCAACATGGTATCTCTTATAACCAATTTGTATATGGTTTGAAAAAAACATCTATTAATATTGATCGTAAAATGATATCTGACCTAGCTATTTTCGACAAAATTGCTTTTACAGCTCTAATCAAAAAAGTACAATTAGCCATAGCTGCATAAATCAATTTGATGGAAAAAGTTCTTTATAATAAGATTAATAATAAAAAATGTTTTAGCATGCACTACTTAATATTCATACTATTAATTTTTTATTATAAATAACCGCATCTTGGTCATAAATATTTCTAAAAAATAGAGTATGTTAATATCAACCAAAAATCATCTATAAAAAAGAGTAATTTATGTCTCCACTGGAAAAATTGGTATTTCAAGCTATCGCTGATATTAATACAGCGAATGATATTTATAGTCTTGAGACTGTACGTACTAATTATTTAGGTAAAAAGGGACACTTAACTATACAGATGAAAAAATTACGTGAATTACCAATAGATCAACTGCCTGTAGTAGGAGCAGCTATTAATGCGGCAAAAAAACAACTATTAGATCTTATTAATGCCCGTAAAAAATTACTACAGCTAAACGAAATAAAATCGCGTATAATATCAGAAAAAATAGATATTTCTTTACCGGGACGGCGTATCAAAAATGGTAATTTACATCCAGTTACACAAACAATTAATCGCATAGAAACTTTTTTCATGGAATTGGGTTTCTTAGTTTCATTCGGACCTGAAATTGAAGATACTTATTACAATTTTGATGCACTGAATATACCTAGTTATCATCCTGCACGAAGTGAATATGATACATTTTGGTTAGATTCTAAAAAATTGTTACGTACTCAAACTTCAAATGTTCAAATCAGAGTTATGGCACATCAACAACCTCCGATTAGGATAATCTCTCCCGGGCGTGTTTATCGTAATGATTACGATCAAACTCATACTCCTATGTTTCATCAAATAGAAGGCTTACTAGTTGATAGTAATGTTAGTTTGAGCAACATAAAAGGAATTTTACATGATTTCTTAGATAACTTTTTTGAAGAAAAGCTGAAAATTAGGTTTCGTCCATCCTATTTCCCATTTACAGAACCATCTGCTGAAATTGATATAAAAGATCAAAATGGAAAATGGTTAGAAGTTATTGGATGTGGTATAATACATCCTAATGTTTTGCGCAATGTAAACATCAATTCTGAAATTTATTCAGGATTTGCATTTGGTATTGGAATAGAACGTTTAACAATGTTACGATATGGAATAAAAGATCTACGTGCTTTTTTTGAAAATGATATACGTTTCCTTGAGCAATTTAAATAGTATGGATATAGAATGAGATTCAGTGAAATTTGGCTACGGGAATGGGTTAATATTAGTTGCAATAGCTCAATATTAGTAGAACAAATGACAATGGCAGGAATTGAAGTAGAAACAGTCAATAAATTTACTGATGATTTTAATGGAGTAGTAATTGGAAAAATTGTTCATTGTAAACCTCATCCTAAAGCAGATTATTTAAAATTAACTACTGTAGATATAGGAAAAAATAACCCTTTAAATATAGTATGTGGTGCTGCAAATTGTCGTCTAGGTATAAAAGTAGCGGTAGCTACAGTAGGTGCTTTATTGCCAGGTAATTTAAAAATAAAAAAAAGATATATAAGAGATGAAATTTCAGAAGGAATGTTATGTTCTTTTTCGGAATTAGGAATCATCAACCCTTGCACACCACTTATTATCGAACTTCCAGAAAATGCTCCTATAAGTACTAATATTAGAGAATATCTAAAATTAGATGATAATATAATCGATATTAAGATTACACCAAATCGCGCGGATTGCTTAAGTATTTTAGGAATTGCTCGTGAAATCGCAATATTAAATAAAACATCGATAATAGAACCAAATATTTCACCGGTAAAAGCCACTACTAAGGAAATTTTTCCCATTTATGTAACATTTCCGGCGTCGTGTCCACGTTATTTAAGTAGAGTAATCCAAGGCATTAATATTAATGCACATACTCCGTTAAGCATAAAGGAAAAATTACGTCGTTCTGGAATTTATGCTATAGATCCTGTAGTGGATATAACGAATTATGTATTATTAGAATTAGGGCAACCTATGCATGCGTTTGATCTAGACCAAATTAATGAAAATATTTTCATTCGTATGGCACAAGAGGGAGAAGGTTTTGTTTTATTAAATGGCAATATAATAAAATTGCATAGCGATACTTTGGTAGTATCTGATATAAAAAAAATATTAGCTTTGGCAGGTATTTCAGGTGGACAGCAAGCTAGTATTAATAAATATACTAAAAATATCATATTGGAATGTGCTTACTTTAACCCACTGGCAATTATAGGTCGTGCACGTCGTTATGGATTAAATACCAATGCCTCACATAGATATGAACGTGGTGTTGATCCCGAACTACAATATAAGGCCATTGAAAGAGCTACCCAATTAATACTGGATATTTGTGGAGGTAAAGCAGGACCAATTATTGATAAAACTCATCAGGATCTATTACCACTTAGGATCACTATTAATTTACGTCGTTCAAAATTAGATAATGTAATTGGTTATTCTATAGAAAATCAATTAGTTATAAGTATTTTGCAGAGCATAGGCTGTGAAGTCACTCAATATGGGGATCAATGGACAACTGTTGTACCTAGCTGGCGTTCGGATCTTACTATAGAAGAAGATCTTATCGAAGAAGTGGCTCGATTATACGGTTATAATAATATACCTAATAGGCCGATAAAAATTAATTTAGTGATGGGGAAACATAATGGATCTAAAATATCTTTAAGAAGGGTCAAAGAACTGTTGGTAGATAAAGGATATCAAGAAGCAATTACTTATAGTTTTGTTAACCCTAAAATACAAACACTTTTACATCCTAATGAAGAAGCAATTATTATACCTAAACCTATTTCTAAAGAAATGTCTGTTATGCGTCTTTCCTTATGGACTGGGTTAGTAAGTGCTGTATTATATAATCAGAATCGTCAGCAAAGCTATATACGTTTATTTGAGACTGGCTTATGTTTTATTCCAGATAAGAATAACAACTTAGGTATACGTCAAGAATTCATGATAGGAGGGATATTGACAGGTAGTTACTATAAAGAAAACTGGGATCATAATAATCATTTTTTTGATTTTTACGATTTAAAAGGAGATTTAGAATCAGTATTAGAATTATCTAATAAATTGAATGACATCGAATTTCGTCCCAGTAAAAATCCAGCTCTACATCCTGGTAAAAGTGCGGGAATTTATTTAAGGGAACACCAAATTGGCTTAATTGGAGAAATATCACCAATATTAGCTCATCAATTGAATATTAATAATAGTACTTTTATTTTTGAACTAATATGGGATAGGATTATAGATCGCATATCTCCTAAGGCCCGTGATATTTCTCGTTTTCCCGCAAATCATAGAGATATATGTGTTATAGTTCCTGAAACAGTCCCAGCGGGAGATATAATTAAAGTTTGTAAAAAAGTTAATATAGATCAAATAATTGATGTAAAAATATTTGATGTATATCATGGTAATAATATCAATAAAGGTTATAAAAGCCTTGCTATTAGCTTAATTATACAAGATTCGAATGGCACTCTTGAGGAAAAAGAGATTATGGCAACTGTATCTCGTTGTGTAGCAGCTTTAGAGAAAAAATTTCAGGCAATCTTGAGGTGAGGTATTGAATTTTATGGCACTTACAAAAGCTGAAATGTCAGAATATTTATTTAACAAAGTTGGGCTAAGTAAACGAGAAGCAAGATTATTAGTGAATCTTTTTTTTGAAGAAGTGAGATGTACTTTAGAGAAAGGTGAGACCGTTAAATTATCTGGATTTGGCAATTTTGATTTACGTAATAAAAATAAAAGACCAGGCAGAAATCCTAAAACCGGACTAGATATACCAATAACTGCACGTCGGGTAGTTACTTTTCGTCCCGGACATAAACTAAAAGTACGTATTGAAAAAGCTTTAACAAAGAATCAAATCAAATAAATACTACAAGCAGAACGTGCTTAGTCAGAAAAACTTATAAGTAAGTTATTTTAATTCATATGAATAATATTTTTATTAAAATCAATGTAGTATTAATGTTTTATACATTAAATAAAAAATTGATGATATCTCCATCTTGTACAATATATTCTCTCCCTTCATATCTCATTTTACCAGCTTCTTTGGCACCTTTTTCACCTTTATAATCAATAAAATCTTTGAATGAGATGATCCTAGCCCTTATGAATCCTTTTTTAAAATCTTCATGAATTTTTCCAGCAGCATAAAGAGCTGTAGCACCTAAGGGAACAGTCCAAGCGCGCAATTCTTTTTTACCAACAGTAAAGTAAACTTGCAATCCTAGTAACTTATATCCATGGCGTATCAGACAATTTATACAAGGTTCTTTTAAACCCATTGCTAACATAAATTGATGTCGTTCTGTTTTCGTTAATTTGACAATATCAGATTCAATCTTTGCACAGATTGGAACTACAACAGCATGTTCTTTTTGAGCAATAATATATAGTTGATCTAAATATGGATTATCCTGAAAACCATCTTCATTAATATTTGCAATATACATTATGGGTTTCAAAGTAAGAAGTTTTAACGGAGCAATAATTTTTTTTTCTGTATAACTTAACTCTAAAGAACGAAGCATATTTGACTTTTCTAAATGCCATAAGCATTTTTCTAATACGTTAATTTCCTCTGTTATATTTTCCTTAACCTTTCTTTTGTTTTGCTGTAGACGATGTATTGATCGTTCACATATTTCTATATCAGATAAAATTAATTCATTATTAACTACCTTAATATCTGCTATCGGATTTACCGCTCCAGAAATATGAATGATTTTTTCATCTTCAAAACAGCGTACTACATGGCCAATAGCTTCAGTATCACGAATATTATTTAAAAATTGATTACCTAAACCTTCTCCTTTATATGCACCCTTAACAAGTCCAGCAATATCCATAAATTTCATAAAAGTAGGAACTATTTTTTGTGGTTGGACAATTGTGGCGATTTGATCAAGACGATAATCTGGTACTGATACTACACCCACATTAGGTTCAATAGTACAAAAAGGAAAATTATCGGTTTTGATATTGGCGTGAGTTAAAGCATTAAATATAGTGGATTTACCGACATTAGGCAATCCTATAATACTGCATTTAAATCCCATGATAAATTACCTAAATAATTAATTTTATATAAAAGAACACGTTTATTACGTTACGTAATGAGTACAAAAGTATTTTTATAATAATGACTTAAAAGAATTTAGATGATTCATAGCTTTTATATGCTCCTCTCTTAACCATAATTCTGTCGAAGATATAGCTACATGAATAGCCTCATCTATTTGTTTCTTTTCGTTAAGAGATGGATTTCCTAATACAAAATTAGCAATATCTTGATTTTTTCCAGGATGACCAATACCAATACGTAATCTATGGAAATCATTATGATTATTTAGATTGCTAATGATATCTCTTAAACCATTATGACCACCATGTCCTCCACCATGTTTAAATTTTGCCGTACCTGGTGGAAGATATAGTTCATCATGAGCAATTAAAATTTTATTATATTCAATTTGGTAAAAATTGACTACAGCAGCTACTGATTTACCACTGCAATTCATAAATGTATTAGGAATTAGCAGTAATACACTTTCTCCATATATATTTAAACATGCTATATCTCCAAAAAAATACTTTTTGCTTTTTAAAGATGCCTTATATACCAGACTTAATAGCTTTAGATACCATGCTCCAACATTGTGACGAGTAAAAATATATTTTTTACCAGGATTAGCAAGTCCTATAATTAATTTCATTTTATTTAATATTTCCTAGTCAATTTTTAATATATACTGTATTAACTACACATTTAGTAATTATAAGTATATATTTTTATTTTCTTAGAAAAGCTAATGTTCAAACATAGCGGAAATAGATTCTTCGTTACTAATACGACGAATAGCTTCAGCTAACATACCTGATAGAGTTAAAGTTCGAACATTTGATAATGATTTTATTTCTTTAGATAGTGGAATGGTATCACAGGCTACAACTTCATCGATCATAGATTTACGTAAATTATCCATAGCATTTCCAGAAAAAACCGGATGAGTGGCATAAGCAAAGACACGTTTAGCTCCATGCTCTTTTAAAGCTTCTGCAGCTTTGCAAAGTGTACTCCCCGTATCAATGATATCATCAACTAAAACACATTCTCTTCCTAGTACATCACCAATAACATGCATTACTTGAGATATATTGGCACGTGGACGTCTTTTATCTATGATCGCCATATCAGCATCATTAAGTAATTTGGCAATAGCTCTAGCTCTTATCACTCCACCAATATCTGGAGATACAACGATAGGGTTTTCTAGATTAAGTTCAAACATATCTTCTAAAAGAATGGGGCTTCCAAAAACATTATCTACAGGAATATCAAAAAAACCTTGAATTTGTTCTGAGTGTAAATCAACAGTTAATACTCTATCTACACCCACACTAGAAAGAAAATCTGCTACTATTTTTGCAGTTATTGGTACTCGAGCCGAACGCACTCGTCGATCTTGACGCGCATAACCAAAATAAGGGATCACTGCTGTTATTCTACCAGCCGATGCACGACGTAATGCATCTATCATTACAACTAATTCTATTAAATTATCATTTGTTGGAGCACAAGTGGACTGGATTATAAATATGTCATCTCCTCTTACATTTTCATTTATTTGCACACTAATTTCTCCATCACTGAAACGACTAACAGTAGCTTCACCTAATTGAGTATATAATCGCTTAGCAATGAGATTTGCTAGTTTTGGCGTGGCGTTTCCTGCAAATATCTTCATATCAGGCATTATAATAACCTTAATTAAAAAAATAAATACGCTTCTAGGGTAAGGTAAGAATCCTAAATAAAGTTAAAGAGCATGTATAAATTTGTTTTATTGTATTATAGTTAGTAAGCATTTAGTAATATTCTATGCAAAAATATTTGGTAATCTATAACTGTACGCCACAAATACCTTTATCCATTTAGGCACTCTGTTGATAACATTAATAACAGAAGTTTTATTAGCAAACTGATAAAAATTCAATAACAGGGTCCCTGTTAGTCTCGTCTCTATGAGATATGCACTCAAATTGTTTATAAATGAGATGAAAACGTTTTATTAGCACATATTTACATATCATTACTAAAAATTTGTAATCATTTCTCTAATGAGCAAATAGGAGAATACCTAATTAAGTTAGGATAATTAAAAATATTTTGCTTATATATATTAATATTTAGATTTGTTATTGAAGACCAATTTTCCACTAATGTTACCGTTTGTAGCTTTTATCCAATACCTTATGCAAAATCCGCAGTACCTGTTATAAAAAAAGTAATTATATTTGCTAGTTTCTGCAATGGATTAGTATACCATAGTTTATTTAGTAACACAGTGGCAGCATTAGAAGACCATCCTCAAAGTCCACCTCCTCTTGGTAAGTATCTTGTATTTGGCAAACATTATAAATGTTTAGCAGTTTTTATTAATAGCTCTGCAGCATTAATAATGATATTCTCTTGAGTTTTTATGCCATTTATAGTAATTATTTTAAGATAACAATTACTATTAGTAGGCATTATATGTAATAATATCACCATAATTAAGAAACTGAAAGATAGTTTGTAGATGATAGCCATCATCTTGTGGACTACCATTAAGGTATAACCAATATATTATCATTTTATAATAAAAATTAAGTTAATATTATCTTTTAATGTTATATGTGTTAAGCATATTTAATAAATAAAATTTTATTAAAACAATGTATTTTTCATCCATATATTTATATATAATATTAGGATAATTTTGAGCTATAAGGAAAATAATAACATTATGAAAGTATCTATTCTTTCTAAGCTAGAAGCACTTCAGGAACGCTATAAAGAAATAGAATTGTTGTTGAGTGATGCTAATGTGATTGCTAATCAAAAATACTTTAAGATACTTTCGCGTGAATATGTTCAATTGAATGATATTATAACTCATTTTAGTGCGTGGCAAGAATTACAAAAAAATATAGCCACTGTAAAGTTATTAATAGCAGATCCTGAGGTAAGTGAAATTGCTGATGAAGAACTAAAAGATCTATTAAAAAAAAATGAGAGCATAGAACATCAAATACAACTGCTTTTATTACCAAAAGATTCTGAAGATGAATACCCTTGTTTTATTGAAATACGTGCCGGGACAGGAGGAAATGAAGCTGCGATATTCGTAGGTGATCTTTTTCGCATGTATAGTCGGTATGCTGAAGAACGTTCTTGGAATGTAGATATTCTAAACGTTAGTGAAGGAGAACAAGGTGGTTATAAAGAAATAATTGCTAAAATAAATGGTAATGGTGCTTATGGTCGTCTCAAATTTGAATCAGGAGGTCATAGGGTTCAGAGAGTGCCAGAAACTGAATCCCAAGGTCGTATCCATACTTCAGCATGTACAGTAGCAGTTATTCCTGAATTGCCAGAAGCAGATTTACCTGAAATTAATATGAGTGATTTAAAAATTGATACTTTTCGATCTTCAGGTGCTGGTGGGCAACATGTAAATACGACGGATTCAGCTATTCGTGTAACTCATATACCCACAGGTATTGTAGTAGAATGTCAAGATGAACGTTCTCAACATAAAAATAAAGCTAAAGCCATAAAAGTCCTAAGTAATCGTATTTATGCTATTGAAAAAGCAAAGCGTCAAGCTCAAAAAGCTTCTCAACGTCGTAATTTATTAGGTAGTGGAGATAGATCTGATAGAATTAGAACTTATAATTTTCCTCAAAGTCGAGTCACGGATCATCGTATTAATCTTACTATTTATCAATTAGATGAAATAATGAATGGTCGGCTTGATAATATCATCAAACCTATATTACAAGAGCATAAAGCAGATCAATTATTTGAATATGAACAATGAATATTAAATCTTGGCTTAACTATGCCAAAACAATATTAATGAGTGAATCTTCATATCGTGATGCAGAAATTTTACTAAGTCATATCTTAGGTAAATCACGCACTTGGTTAATGGCTTTTAATGATCACTTGTTAACTTTTGATCAATTAATAGCTCTTGATTCCATACTTTTTAGAAGAGCAAAAGGAGAACCTATCGCTTATTTGTTGGGTCAACGTGAGTTTTGGTCTTTGTCTTTTCATGTTAATAATTCTACAATGATACCTCGTCCAGATACAGAAATATTAGTAGAACTATCTCTATTACATATGCCTTCATTTCCCGCCAGATTACTTGATCTTGGTACTGGTACAGGTGCTATTGCTTTAGCAATAAAAAGCGAACGTCCTGACTGTATAATTATAGGAATTGATATAATTAAAGCCGCGATATCATTAGCACAATATAATGCTATACGATTAAATTTAAATGCTTATTTTTTACAAAGTAATTGGTTTTCAAAATTACCCCCAGGACAATTTGACGTGATTGTTAGTAATCCTCCTTATATTGATATTAATGATCCTTACTTGAAAAAAGGCGATGTTAGGTTTGAACCACCCAGTGCTTTAGTTGCTCCGGAAATGGGTTTAATGCACTTGCGTTATATAATTAATCAATCTTCTAATTGGCTTAAATCTGGTGGTTGGCTGTTATTAGAACATGGTTGGCAACAGGGTAAGCAAGTATATAACCTATTTCGTGAACAGAAGTATTTTGATATTAATACATATGAAGATTATTCAGGATATAATCGGGTTACTTTAGGACGTAAGTATTAAATAAATATTTCTATGTCAATGTTGGTAACATACATAACATCATTATGTTGATTCTTTAATCAGATTAGAGATAAAATTATGAATAAAAATACAGAAAAATTAAAAAAAAATCTGAAAAATCAAACAGTGTCAATAGTAAATAACCCAATACACAACACTTATCCTGCACCACCATTCATATCTCAACAACAAGATGCTCCAGGTCTGGTAAGTAAAATGATTCCCCGTCCAGATCATGGTGAACAAAGCTACAAAGGTAGTAATCGTTTATTAGGTAAAAAAGCTCTAATTACTGGTGGTGATTCTGGTATAGGACGAGCGGTTGCCATTGCCTATGCACGTGAAGGAGCAGACGTCGCTATTAATTATTTACCAGAAGAAGAATCGGATGCTCAAGAAGTAAAAGAGCTAATTTTAGCTGAAGGAGGTCAAGCTATAACTATTCCTGGAGATATAACTAGTGAAGCATTTTGCCAAAATTTAGTTCATAATGCTGCTAAGCAAATGTGTGGATTAGACATCTTAGTTAATAATGCCGCACACCAACAGTATTCTAGGTCACTAGCTGAACTAACTACAGAATCTTTCGATCGAACTTTCAAAACTAATGTCTATGCCATGTTTTGGATAACAAAAACAGCTTTAGAATACTTAAAAGCAGGATCATGTATCATTAATACTTCTTCAGTTCAAGCAAATAAACCCAGCGCTATTTTACTGGATTATGCTCAAACAAAAGCAGCTATTATAGCTTTTACTAAAGGATTAGCTAAACAACTGGCAGAACAAAATATACGGGTTAATGCAGTCGCTCCAGGACCTTACTGGACACCATTACAATCAAGCGGTGGGCAGCCACTAGAAAAACTAATAATTTTTGGTCAGCAAACTCCTTATGGTCGCCCTGGTCAGCCAGCAGAAATTGCAACTATTTATGTTACTTTGGCTTCTAAAGAAGCTAGTTATACTTCTGGACAAATATGGGGTTCTGATGGTGGGAATGGAATTTTTTAATTTTTTATGTAATTTATTTTAACTTAGTTATATATCGAACAGTAATATTTAATTTATTAATTGAATATACTATTTTGAACAGCTTATTCTTCTATTTTTAACATTAAACCAGCTCGTTGACCAATAGATACATTTGGATTTGGGAAAATAATATATTCATGATCTTGCTGTACAAAATAACGAGTTAAACCATCTTCTGCGAGTAAAGTATTTTGCCTAAATGAAGTAAAATTAAGAGTATTATTTGACATATGTAGTACAAACTTTTTACTAAGTTTAATTAGTTGCTGGGTAACTCTATAATGTTGAGGAATTATATTGAATTGTTTTAATATAGTGCCATAAGAAAGCAATCGACTTAATGCAATATATGTTATATTAATTTGGGCTAGATTATTTTTACCAAAAGGTTTTGCTGTTCCTAATTCTAATGTACAGCTATTTGAATTAAAAATTTCACAACTAAAATTAGTAAAAGTATTGCTAGACATAGATTGAAATACTAATGCTTCTAAGCCAGCTGCTGTTAACCAATCTAAAAAATTTTTGGAATACATATCTTTTTTGAGAGGTAAAATTCCAAAATTAGTATGATATGATCTCCGCAGAGCGGTATGTAGATCAATATGCCAACGTATCTTCTTAGCACTATTTTTCCAAAATTCTTTAATAACTTCTTCTAATTGCTTAGCACGTCTATTTTCTTGGTGTTTATCCATTTTATAGCAGTTTATTCCAAATAGACGATTTATATCATAATCAACAAAACGTTTTCCTATTCTTAAGGCGGCAGGATTACCTAAAATAACTAAAAGGTGAAAATATAAAGGTTGTTTACCATGTATTAAAGTATTCAATACTTTATTTAACATTTCTACTGGTGCTGTTTCATTTCCATGAAGCCCACAAGATATTACCATTGTTTGTTGTGTTATATTATTATGCGGTATTAATTCTAAAACACCTTCATCCCACCATTTCCACTTTAAGAAAGTATTTTCGTTACATTTTATTATAGGAACTTTTCCTGATAAAGTTTGTTGTAAAAAATCCCATATTTCCATAAATTCCTCTATTATCATATAATAAATAGTCCAAGCACTAATGAATTCAAATAATCTTCTTAAAGACGCATACTTAGTAATAGATGTTATTAAATATGATTTTTATGAATGCTAGATTAGTGATATATTTACTGTCTGTTATTCCGGTTTAGAATTGGGTAACTTACAAGCAATCCATAATGTTATAAGAGAGGTTAACAAACCTACTATAAATACTCTATGAAGAGATAACGCTACTTGACTGACCACTTTTTCTAGATCATTTATAGATAATAAATGTCGATAATCTACTGATATAATCTGCTTTATAGGATCGTGTATTTCAGGCAAAAGCCGTACGAGATTGTAATGAAGTACTGCTCCCATTAATGCTGTTCCTAGTGCCGAACCAAAAATACGACTAAACATTATAGAAGCAGTACAAATACCACGCACATTCTGATGGGTATGATTTTGCACTGATACGACAAAAGTCGTACTAATAGTTCCCATACCCATTCCAACAATAAATGTCTTTAATCCCAATTGTATTAATGAAGTTTTTGTATTTATTAATACTAGTAGAATACTACCAGTAATGAGTAATACAGAACCTATCTGAGCACTAAAACGATATGAGGTATTGTGCATTAAAGGACCACTTAAGTTACTAGCTAATGACCATCCTATAGACATCATTGCAAGTATTAATCCTACGTTTACTAATGTACCATTTGCAATTCCTTGAATCCAAGTGGGGAGAAAAGAAGTAACTCCCATCATGACTACACCAATAATTACGTTGCCAATATTACACAAGTAAATAGCACTATTTTGCCATATAATATATGGAAATACAGGTACCTTAGCAGTTTGTTCATTATGTTTAAACATTAAACCTGCAACTAGTGATATTATCAACAATAATAACATCCAATATCCTAATTGGTTATTTTGTAACACCGCAATTAACAAGGAACTAATACATACTACTAACAACAAACATCCGGATAAATTTAAATGATCTATTTTAGTAACTTTATAATCCGGTAACCAATATATTAATATTAATATAGCAACCAAACCAATAGGAACATTAATTAAAAACACAATCGACCACTTGAAATTGTGTAATAACCAAGCACTTATTAAGGGACCTATTATAGCTGATATTCCCCAAACTGTAGACGTCATACCTTGTAGACGAGCTCTTTGTGTGACACGATAAAGATCGGCAATAATAGTAACACTTAAGGGCATTATAGCTCCAGCTCCTAATCCCTGAAATGCTCGACAACATATTAAGCCGACAATTGTATTGCATAAACTACATGATACAGATCCTGTAAGAAAAATAGAAATACCTATTATAAAGATTATTTTACGTCCTAACATATCTGCTAATCGACCATAAAGAGGTATACTTACCGCTTGTGTTAGAAGATAAACGCAAACAATCCATCCAAAATTAACAAAAGCACCCATCTTAGTTATAATCGTGGGCAATGCTGTAGACACAACAGTTACTTCAACAGAAGACATAAATACTGTGAGCAGACATGCAATTAAGATCCAACGACGATCTCTATCTTTTAACTGAAGATATGGGTTGTTATTCATTTTTTTGCCTTGTTCAGAGCTAGTAATACAATATATATATGTTTATTTTATATCGCTAATTATAGTAATAATATTTGTTTAACTATTATCAGAAAAATTATACAACTTCCATTATAGCAATATATTAATTATAAGTGCATATCTAATAAATATATAAGCATAATAAACTATAAAAATTTTTTAATTAATATCTTTCTCCCCCACCATCTTGTCTACAGAAACCCACTCGTCAAATTGCTGTTCCGTGAGATAACCTAATTTTACAGCGGAAGTTTTTAAACTTAAGTTCTCTTTATGAGCTTTTTTAGCTATTTCTGCTGCTTTATCATATCCAATATAAGGTGTTAAAGCAGTAACTAGCATCAGTGATCTATTAAGTAAATAATTAATATTATTTATATTGGGTTTAATACCAATAGCACAGTAGCCATTAAAGCTCTTAATACCATCAGCTAATAATCTAACTGATTGTAAGAAATTATAAATAATCATCGGTCTAAATACATTTAGTTCAAAATTTCCAGAAGCTCCTCCTATGTTAATAGAAACATCATTGCCCATAACTTGACAACAAATCATTGTCATTGCTTCACATTGAGTAGGATTTATCTTTCCTGGCATAATTGAACTACCTGGTTCATTTTCTGGTATTAAAATTTCTCCAATACCACAACGTGGTCCAGAAGCAAGCCAACGTATATCATTAGCAATTTTCATCAAAGAAGCGGCTAAAGTTTTCAATGAACCGTGAGTATATACTAAGGCATCACATGTAGCTAAAGCGGCAAATTTATTTTTGGCAGGAACGAATTTTTCTCCTGTAAGATCTCTTAAAACCTTTACTGTTCTCTCAGAATATTCTGGATGTGTATTTAAACCCGTTCCTACTGCAGTACCTCCTAATGCCAATTCATAAATATATGGTAGGCTGGTTTTTATATATTGTAAATTATGATTCAGCATAGATACCCAACCGGATATTTCCTGTCCTAACGTTAATGGTATAGCATCTTGTAAATGTGTGCGGCCTACTTTCACAATATTTTTAAAGTTTTGTGCTTTTTTATGGAACGTACTAATCAAAAGATTAATTTGAGGAATAAGTTCTTTATGCAATGACATGACACTAGCAATATGCATAGCCGTAGGAAAAACATCGTTTGAACTTTGACCCCTATTAACATCATCATTTGGATGTACTAAACGTAACATACCGCGTTGACCGCCTAGTATTTCACTAGCACGATTGGCAATAACCTCATTCATATTCATATTAGTTTGAGTACCAGAACCTGTTTGCCAAATGACTAATGGAAAATTACTGAAGTCTTCATTATCCAGTATTTCATCGATTGCTTTAATAATAGCAGATGATTTTTCATAAGATAATAAACCAAGATCATAGTTAACCATAGCAGCTGCACGTTTAGTTAACGCTAGAGCATATATTAAAATATTAGGCATTTTTTCATGGGAAATTCTAAAATGCTCTAGCGCACGCTGAGTTTGCGCACCCCATAATTTATCATTGGGAACAGATATCTCCCCCATTGAATCTCTTTCAATACGGTTATTCATCAACATTTCTATTTCCTTCACATTAATATTTTTAAGCAAAAATTAAATTTATATATTTTAGTTAAAGTATTAATAATACCTTTAATATATTATAATATTAAAAAATATCACTGAATTTTTTGATATAAAGATTATGATGAAAAATGTTTTTTTAATATTTGTTAGTTCGTCATTAATAAACAATTTAGTTTTATTACATTTTTGCGGGCTGTGTCCTTTGATGAGAGCTGGTAAAAATATTGAAATAGCTCAAATTTTTAGTGGTATAACAACTTGTGTGATAGTTATTTCTTCAATCTGGATTTGGATATTCACTAAAATTATTTTAGTTCCTCTTCAAATGATTTATCTTCGCTATACAATCTGTGTTTTAATAATAGCCACAATGGTACAATTAGTAGAAATTATTATGAAAAAGGTAAATCCATTAATTTATCAATCACTAGGTATATTTTTCCCTCTCATTACTACCAATTGCATGATATTAAATACCCTATTATTAAGTATAGATTTAAAATGTAATTTTTTAGAAACAATATTTTATGTCTTGGGTACTTCTTTAGGTTTTTCGCTAGTGATTATACTTTTTTCCAGTATACAAGAACGTCTAACATTAGCTAATATTCCTGTTCCCTTTCAAGGAATTTCTATTAGGTTAATTACTCTTGGATTAATTTCTTTAGCCTTTATGGGATTTCAAGGTATGATTAATTTTTAAATGAATATATGTATTAGTATCATCGAAATAAGTATTTTAAGCTTATTATTAGGAGCCATATTGGGATATGTATCCCATTACTTTTTATTATTACCAAGTGATAATCTCAGTAAGTGCATCGACGATATATTGCCACAAAAACAATGTAGAAAATGTGGGTATGCCGATTGTTTTAGTTATGCCAATGCTATTTCTAGCAAAAATGAACAAATCAACAAGTGTATTCCAGGAGGAAACGATACAATTAGAAAAATTGCTTATTTACTTAACCTCGATATTGAGGATGTATCATTAGTTGATGGTAATGAAGCACATTCTGCATGGAATCAAGTGGCTTGGATTAATGAAGTGGCATGTATAGGTTGTACTAAATGTGTTCAGATATGTCCAGTAGATGCCATTATTGGCAGTAAAAGAACTCTTCATACTGTTATGGGTAAATTTTGTACTGGTTGTGAGTTATGTATTCATTCATGTCCTACTAATTGTATACAGATGAAATCTGTGAACATTATTGCAACTAATCATAATAGTAGCTAATTAAAAATTTTTTTTGCTCAATAAGATATGTTAAATCTTTTTTATTTATTCTATCAACACTTGAAACATAAGAGTAGTTTTTTTATTTCACAAAGAAATAATTGTGTTCTTAATGATATCAAACATTTAACTTTGCCAGATAAGTTTATTATTCCTCTGAAACAACATAGTGGATTAAAAAATGAAATTTGTGTATGTCCTGGTGAAAAAGTGTTACGTGGTCAACTATTAATAAAAGGGACAAATAAAATTTCACCCATTCATGCGCCAACATCGGGATTTATAGAGTCTATAGGACATAATTCTGCATTTTCCGATATATGCATTGTTATCATACCTGATGGAGAGGATTGTTGGATTAAATGTCAAAAATTATCAAAGTATCAAAATAAAAATAGAAATGAATTATTGCAGATAATACATGATGCCGGAATATTGCAAATCAAACAAATATACTTGGCTCGAGCAAATAGCTTGAATAATAACCCATATCAGGCCAATACTCTTATTATTAAAGCTATAGACTCCGAAACATATATAACTTCAGAAGAAAGCTTAACAAAAGAACATGCAGCAGAAGTATTAGAAGGTTGTCGTATTTTAGGATGGATTTTCAAAGTCAACAAGTTGATAATATGTATTGAAAAAAACAAAATACAAGTCATTACAGCACTTAGTAAAGCACTAGGTGATAAAAAAGATATATATTTACATCTTATTCCCCATAAATATAGCAATGATAAACAATTAATAAAAATAATAACTGGTTTTTCATTATCTCATGAAAGAAATTTTTCAGATCTTGGAATTATTATACATAACGCCAGCACAGCTAGAGAAGTAAAACGTGCTATTATTAACGGTGAACCAGTTACGGAGGGAGTAACAACATTAACTGGAGATGCTCTTTCCTCTTCATGTAATGTATGGGCTCGCATTGGTACCCCAATATACCACATATTGTATAATAATAAACTTGTATCTAAACGTAATAATCAACTAATTATTTTAGCTAGATCTCTAAATGTCACTAGCGTAACATTTTTAAATGCACCTGTAGTAAAATCGACAAATTTTATATTTTTTTTCTCTAAAATTAACATCCACCCGAATAAATTTCCGGAAACTTCATGTATTCGCTGTGGAATTTGTGCTGAAGTTTGTCCTATAGGGTTACTTCCACAACAACTGTATTGGTATAGTATGGCTGGTGATCATAATAAGACACTTGCATATCATATAAATAAATGCATAGAATGTGATATCTGCAGTAATGTATGTCCAAGTAATATTTCTCTAGTAAATTATTTTCGCCAAGAAAAAGCTAAGCTTCAGGAAATAAAATGTAGAGAACAAATTATAGCTTGTTCAAAAAAACGATTTCATGAACGCCAAAAACGTTTAATAGATGAACTATCTATAACGTCTAATTGTCAAATAAAAACCATAATACCAAGAACTGGTACTCTAAAAACAGAGAATAATGTAAAAAAAATACAAAATCATCTTGAAAATGATAAGATCGCTAAAAATAAATATAAAATTGCTGTAGCAGAAGCTATTAGTAGAGCAAAAGAAAAAAAATTAGCTATATTACAAAAAAATAAATGTCTTATGGAATAGCAAAGCAATATCTTCTTATATGAAGAAAGTTAAATATAACAATACTAGGTATATGATGCTATTAGTTTTAATAGCAGCTGTTCCTAGTATGAGTGTTCAATATTGGTGTTTTGGTGATGGTATATTCCTTCAAGTTACCATAGCTATAATTACGGCTTGGTTTACTGAAGCTATAATTCTTATCCTAAGAAAAAAACCTGTTTTTATAAATCTTGCAGATAATTCAGCTTTGATAACAGCTGTATTACTTGGTAACTTAGTTCCGCCAACAACTCCATGGTGGTTGATTATGCTAGGAAGTTTTTTTGCAATTTCCTTGGCTAAACATTCTTATGGTGGATTAGGTAATAATATTTTTAACCCAGCTATTGTAGGTTATATATTAATATTAGTGTGTTTTCCTACACAAATAACCCATGGATTACTATTATATGAATTTCAAATAAATCGACTGTCGTTTTTAGAAGCTATAAAGATTATTTTTAATAAATATCCATTGCAAATGGTAACTGATAATACCATACAAAAAAATTTATTATTTTTTTTGAAAAATAACTTTTATGCCGATGTGATGATAAATCATATTTTATTAAAAAAAATAATATACAGTCAATTACTTATGACTAAAAAATGGGAATGGATTAATATTAATTATATGATTGGTGGTTTATTTATGATTACTAGAGGTGTAATTCGCTGGCATATACCATTTAGCATATTAATTTCTCTTTCATTCTTTTCTATAATCAATTATCTTTTTAATCCTTATATGTATTCAACCCCATTAATTCATTTATTTTTTAGTACTACTATGTTAGGATGTTTCTTCATAGCAACAGATCCGGTAACATCACCAACTAGTAATATAGGTTGTCTTATTTATGGATGTATTATTGGTTTATTAATATGGATTATTCGGAGTTTTAGTAATTATTATGATGGTCTAGCTTTTTCAATTTTATTAGCTAATACATGTGTACCTTTAATAGATTATTATACTGAACTCTATTTTTATGATGCTAATAAGGATTAATTGATGTTAAATAACATTTATAAAAACAGTATTACCTTATGGTTATACACTGTTATTGTTATAAGTATAATAGCCATTGTAAATAATATTACTGAACCTATTATCTTATCTCATAAAATGACTAGTACAGCAAATATTACGAAAAATATATTAGATATTAGTCATATATAAGCCATTTACTCACTAATGAACATGATTATGATGAAAAATCAATGTAATAGTAGTTGTAAAAAAAGTAATTTATTCAATCTATGTCCTATAATAGCAGTTACTTCTACTGTAAGTAATGCTTTAGTATTTGGTGTGATTATAATGCTAATTACAACTATTAATAATATGATTATTTCTGCATTAAGGCGTTGTATACCAACAGATATACGTTTCCCTATATATATGATAATCATCTCTGGAATTATAACTTGCTTGCAGATGTTAATACATGCTTATGTATATAGTATCTATAAAAATATATATTTTTTTTTACCTTTAATTATTGCTAATTGTAATATTATCCGCGAAGCAGAAACAATAGCTTATACTAATGAAATTATTCCGGCAGGATTAAATGGAATAAAAAATAGCATAAATATTATAAGTGAAATGTTTGTATTAGCATTAGTACGTGAGATTATAGCTAATGGAATAATATTTGATAATGCTTCTCAGCAGTTTGGCTCTTGGGCTACTTATTTACGCATTCAAGTGATGCATCTAAATTCTCCTATTATAATAGCAAAATTGCCGGCCGGTGGTTTGATGATTTTAGGATTATTAATAGCCTTAAAGAATATTGCCTATCAATATATAAAAAATATATCAGAGTTTATGATTAACAAAAGGATATTAAAAGTACATGAATAAAGAAAAACGTGTACATATTTTATATAGATTACACAATAATAATCCTTATCCTATAAGTGAACTTAATTTCACTTCTAATTTCGAGTTATTAATAGCAGTAATGTTGTCTGCAAAATCTACTGATAAAAAGGCCAAGTAACTACCAAACTGTATTCTATTGCAAACACTCCAGAGAGCTTGATTAATCTTGGTATTCAAGGGATCACAGATTATATCCAACCTCTTGGCTTATTTAATAATAAAGCCAAAAATATAGTTCAAACATCTCAGATTCTCCTTCAAAAATATAGAGGAAAAGTACCGGCATCTTTGACAGCCCTGAAATCCCTTCCAGGAGTAGGACAGAAAACAGCTAATGTAGTGTTAAATATTGCTTTCGGTCAAACCACTATTGCTGTGGACACTCATGTTTTTCGGGTATGTAATCGTACTGGTTTTGTAGAGAGCAATACTATTGAGCAAACAGAGAAAAAGTTATTAAAAGTCACTCCAGAAAAATTTAAAATAAATTGTCATAATTGGTTAATGTTACATGGTCGTTATATATGTATTGCAAGAAAACCAAAATGTTCTTCATGTTTAATTGAAGATTTATGTGAATATAATAATAAATTTAAATAACACTTACTTAATGAATATTTTATAAATGACCAAAACATATAATACTTTGAACTCTAAACTTTAGTATAAGATATATATCTCTTATACCGGAAACTTTCAACAACTATAAACTGACTGAGGTATATGTGTCAAGTGTAAATAAACTAGATAATACTATTACAAAAAATGCATTTAAGCAGCCAAAAGCATTTTATTTAATTTTTTCTATTGAGATTTGGGAGCGTTTTGGTTACTACGGCTTACAAGCAATTATCGCTGTATACCTAGTGAAACAATTAGGAATGTCTGAATCTAATTCTATTAATTTGTTTGCTTCTTTTAATGCTCTAGTGTATGGGCTGGTAGCAGTTGGAGGATGGTTAGGTGATAACGTACTTGGTACAAAACGCGTAATTATACTAGGTTTATTAGTATTATCATTAGGATATGTATTTATAGCTTTATGTAATAATAACTTAAATATGGTTTACTTAGGTATGGCTACCATCGCAGTAGGAAGTGGCTTGTTTAAAGCTAATCCCTCTTCTTTACTATCTCGATGCTATGAAAAAGAAGATCCACGTATTAATAGTGCTTTTACTATGTTTTATATGTCTATTAATATTGGCTCTCTGTTTGCCATGATATTAACACCATGGTTAGCGGCCAAGTATAATTGGAATGTAGCATTTTCACTTTCAGTTATTGGCTTATTAATAACATTAATAAATTTTCTTTTCTTTCAACATGTGGTAAAAGATTATGGTTCTACACCGGATTTTTTACCATTAAATTTCAATAAACTATTTGTCACTATAACTGGTATTATCAGTATTATTGTTTTAGCAACTTGGTTATTACATCATCAAATAGTAACTAATATAACCATATGCGTAATTAGCTCTATTATCATAATAATCTTTATAAAACAAGTTTTTTTATTAAAAAACAATGCACGTAGTGAAATGATAGCTGCTTTTTTATTGATGTTAGAAGCAATTGTGTTTTTCGTACTTTATATGCAGATGCCAACATCATTAAATTTCTTTGCTATACATAATGTTGAACACAGTATTTTTAGTCTAAAATTTGAACCAACTCAATATCAAGCCTTAAATCCTTTCTGGATTATAGTATTTAGTCCTATATTAGCTGTGATTTATAATAAATTAGGTGATAAATTACCTATGCCACATAAATTTGCTATTGGTATGATGTTTTGCTCCTTATCTTTTTTAGTCCTTCCTTTAGGAGCTATCTTTGCTAATAGTAAAGGTATAGTTTCTGTTTATTGGTTAATTTCTAGTTATGCTTTGCAAAGTATTGGTGAATTGATGATTGCTGGTTTAGGATTAGCTATGATTGCAAGATTAGTACCACGAAATCTGATGGGTTTTATCATGGGGGCTTGGTTTCTGAATAACGCAGGGGCTTCAGTAATTGCAGGTAAGATAGCAACTCTTATGGCAGCACCGTCTAATAATGATCCTATATTATTACTGGCTAATTATAGCCATGTTTTTCTAAAAATAGGAGTTATCACCGCAATAATTGGTGCATTTATGCTGATATCCGCACCTTTAATTAATCGTTTGATAGGCAATCAATCTACGAATATGTGATATAAAATATTTTACAATAAAAAGAGCATTTCATTGTAAAAATTATTAAATGCGAGAAAAGATTTTTATTTATATAATACTCCTAAAATATTTCATATAGATAAAATCTTTTCTTAACAGTTCTGACATTCATGAAAAAAATATATTTATTTCCAAATTACTAAACAATGGTGTTTTTTCCCTCTACATATTAAAGTAAACTTACCAAAAAGCTTATCTTTATTACAAAATGTATATTTAACATTATGTTGTTTTTGACCATTTACTAATATTGCTCCAGAATTAATCATATTATGAGCTTGACTTCTGGAAGGAGCTAAATGAGCATCAACTAATACTTGTGGTAAATCTGCATTTTGTTGAAGAGTGATATTTGATATTCCATCTTGAGCTAACTGTTCTAAATCTAATTTAGTTAATTTTTTTAAATCACCACAAAAAAGACCTATGGTGATACGTTGCGCAGTTATTAATCCCTCGTTCCCATGTACTAGACGGGTAACATATTCAGCTAATACGTATTGTGCATTTTTTATTTTTAAAGAATTAATTTCTTGTACACTGAGAAAAGTAAATAGCTTAAGAAACCGATAAACATCCTTATCCGAAATATTGATCCAAAATTGATAAAATTTATATGGACTAGTTTTTTTTGCATCTAACCATATTGATTCATTTTCAGTTTTGCCAAATTTAGTTCCATCATGTTTTGTTAACAAGGGTACTGTTAAACCAAAAACTTCATTTTTATATAGACGTTTAGTTAACATAATACCGGTAATAATATTACCCCATTGATCAGATCCTCCAATCTGCAATTTTACACCATATGATTGATTTAAATAAGCAAAATCATAACTTTGCAAAATATTATAAGCAAATTCGGTAAATGATATACCTTGTTCATCACGGTTTAAACGTTGCTTTACTGCTTCTTTATTAATCATTTGATTGACTGAAAAGTGCTTACCAATATCACGCAAGAAACTTAAAACATTCATTTTACTAAACCAATCATAGTTATTAAGTGTAATAGCACTGTTTTCACTACTATCAAAATTTAAAAAATTTTTAACTTGTATCTTAATTTTTTCTAGCCATTTATTAATATTTTCTTTATTATTAAGCTTGCGCTCCATTGCTTTAAAGCTTGGATCACCAATTAATCCGGTAGCACCGCCTATTAATATAATAGGTTTATGTCCTGCATTTTGAAAATATTTAAGAATTATTAAGGGAATTAAATGTCCTAAATGCAAGCTGCTAGCGGTAGGATCAAATCCACAATAAACAGTTATTGATTTTTCTTGTAATATTTTAGATAACATTTTTTCATTTGTTACTTGAGCTATCAATCCTCTTTCATGTAATGTCTGTATTAAGGTAGTCCGGCTCATTAATAACTCCAAATTAATTTATTTTCTACATTGTATAGTAGTTTTTAATGGCAATAAATTTTATTATGCGTAAATCGTTTTTTCATTGCTAAAAAAATTTTCAAAAATACTTCTCGATCTGATGCATTTAGATTGTTTTGATACCCATGCTCCGATTTGACTCTCTCTAGGACGATGCTGAAAATATTTCTTTCCCTCAAATCATAACTTGACGTTCTACATGTGGCCAGTATAAATGTGCGGAAATTTTTGAATTAAATAATAAAAAGTGTTTTGCTTTTCTGCTGTTTAAGTTAGTAAAAAATTTTATGCCTCTACAATACCGTACGTTGGTACGGTTGTCCATGTTCATCTACTGTAGCAACTATCATTGCTGTAGGATCAGGTATATTTATGCCTGATAATTGAAAAACCACTTGTCAAACAACTTTATAAGGTGTTTAGGTAAATCCTTGCGACGTAATGTGCCGAAGTTGTATTCACGTCTAATATGAGTAAATTTCTGATGAGTATAAATCTTAATTTAGTTTATCTTATTTTATATTAAAGATCATTATCTAACTAAATTTTTTAAAATATTGCTATTATATAGCAGAACTCATTTTGTGATATTTCAGTCAAAAGTATTATGTGTACAAAACTAGTAAATAGGTTATATGCATATTTATTAATTTAAATTAAGAATTAGTTAGCAATTATTATTTATTAAATCAATGATAAATTGATCAGATTATATAATCTAATAAAAAATTTTTTTTGCGTTGATGAAATCAAAATAATTATTTATATATTATATTTATAAAAATTAACTAGTTTTTAACAACTATTGGATTATAAAAGTGAAATTAGTATATTATTGCTGATATATATTTTAAATACTATATGTGTTGTATTTTTACAAAAATAATAATTATATAACAAGATTTATCAAATTATCTAATAAATAATTATGAATAAGGATATATTGAATTACATTTCTTTCCTGATAATTTACCTAATTATTTTAAATAGTACATAGGCTTTACATCACTTTTGAGATAATAATGTCTGAACCTAAATCAAATAAATTCAATGCGTTAAATCAACGCTTTCGTGGTTTCTATCCTGTAGTCATAGATGTTGAAACAGCTGGTTTTAATGCTCAAACTGATGCATTATTAGAAATTGCAGCAGCAACTTTTAAAATGGATGAAGATGGTTGGTTATTACATGATAATATCATGCATTTTCATATTCAACCTTTTCAAGGAGCTATTTTGAATCCTAAAGCACTAGCATTTAATGGAATAGATCCAAATAATCCTTTACGTGGTGCAGTTAGTGAACATGATGCTTTGCATGCCATCTTTGGTATGGTATATAAAGGTATTCAAGATAACTATTGTAATAAAGCCATTTTGGTAGCTCATAATGCAAATTTTGATCATAATTTTATTATGGCAGCTGTAGAACGCACTGGACTCAAACAAAACCCTTTCCATACTTTTGCTACATTTGATACTGCTTCGTTAAGTGGGTTAGTATTGGGACAAACTGTGCTCGCAAAAGCCTGTAAAGCTGCTGGTGTAAACTTCGATGATACAATGGCACATTCAGCTCTTTATGATACAGAACAAACAGCTATACTTTTTTGTGAAATTGTGAATAGATGGAAAAGATTAGGTGGTTGGCCTATTTGTTTTTTTGAAAACAATATCACACTAAAAGTATCCAAATAATTTAAATATAAGCCGAATTAACATCGGCTTATATTTATTCTCTATTTTTATATTTTTCAGCAGTAACTTTTATTAGTTTTTGTAATTCTCCATTACGGTACATTTCCATGATGATATCGCATCCTCCTATTAATTTGCCATCAATCCATAACTGTGGAAAAGTTGGCCAATTTGCATATTTAGGTAACTCCATACGTATATCGTTATTTTGAAGAATATCTATATAAGCAAAACGTTCACCACACGCGGAAAGTGCTTTTATTGCTTGAGCCGAAAAACCACAACTAGGTAAATTTGGCGAACCTTTCATATATATTAAAATAGGATTTTTTGCTATCTGATTTTTTATTTTTTCTGTAATATCCATAATCATTTTCCTAATATTAAATTTACATATATTTATTATATTATATAAAATAATTTTGCAAAAAAATAACTTTTCGTATAATTAATTTCAATAAAGTATTTATTGCCTGAATATTTAATAGCATCTGATGTGTATTTGAATGTCAAAATTTAATATGTGCAATTTATTCTGCATCAAAATTTGATATAATTTATCTAAAAAATATATTTTTGAAGATAATAGCACAGATAATTCTGAATGTGTATTTATCATTTTTTAAGTAGTATATTTTCTACAGTATTAACAATTATTTGGGTATAGGAATCAATTTCTATATTTAGTGTATCATTTAATTTTTTTATTCCCAAATTAGTATTCTTCAAAGTTTCTGGAATAAGGTGAACAGAGAAATCATTTTCCCTAACTTTGTCTACTGTTAAACTAACACCCTCGATTCCAATGAACCCTTTATGCATTATATACTTCATATAATTGTTATCATGTAATTTCATACAAATTTTATAATTATCTTCTAAATTAATTATCTCAGTTATTTCCGCAGTTGTTATGATATGACCTGACATGAGATGTCCACCAATTTCATTATTAAATTTTATTGCACGCTCAATATTTACGATATCTCCTATAGAGATATTACTGAGATTAGTAATTTTCAAAGTTTCTTTTATTAAATCTAAACTTACTAAATTACTATTTATTTCTGTTACAGTAAGACAGCAACCATTACTTGCTATTGATGCTCCTAAACTTAGGTCTGTTAATAATTCTTGAGGTAACTGCAATACGTGTGTTACACAATATTTTTTTTCCTTTATATCCACAATTCTAGCTGTTGCTTGAACTATACCTGAAAACATGAGGATTCCCTATTAAATTTAAGAATATAAAAATAGTAAAATTTTATAAAAAGTTTTAACTTAATAATTGTGTTATGTTACAATAATATAAGAAATATTAATTTTATTTTTATAAAATGCTATTTTAATAAAAACGTACGCGATATAATTATTCCTATCGAATATGAATAGATACAGGCGTTCTTAGCTCAGATGGTAGAGCATCACCTTGACGTGGTGAAGGTCAATGGTTCAATTCCATTAGAACGCATTATAAATTGGCTAGTGTAATTTTTTTTATTAACAATACTTTAATATCTGTATTCCCCTGTATTGTTTTTACGAATTTATCTTTTAAAGATATATAGTAAAAAATTATACGTAAATTGTAGATAATATACTTTTATGAAAAAAACTAAAATAGTTTGTACTATAGGACCAAAGTCTGAATCTGAAGAGATGTTAACTAAATTATTAAAATGTGGTATGAATGTCATGCGTCTAAATTTTTCTCATGGTGACTATGCAGAACATAGTAAACGTATAAATAATATGCGAAATGTTATAAAAAACACAGGCTACAAAGTGGCTATTTTACTAGATACTAAAGGTCCTGAAATTAGAACCATGAAATTAAAAAATAGTAATGATGTATCATTAACAGCAGGGCAATTTTTTACTTTTTCTACAGATCAATCTATAATTGGCAACAAAGAATGTGTTGCTGTAACTTATAGTGGTTTAGCAAAAGATGTAAATATCGGTAATATCATACTTATTGATGATGGCCTTATTGCTATGAAAGTAATTAAAATAACGGATGATAGCGTGATATGTAAGGTCTTAAATGATGGAGAATTATCCGAAAATAAAGGAATTAATTTGCCAGGAGTATCTGTTAGGTTACCAGCATTAGCAGAAAAAGATAAGTGTGATTTAATTTTTGGTTGTGAGCAAAAAGTAGATTTTATAGCCGCTTCGTTTATTCGAAAACGTTCAGATGTTCTGGAGATCCGTAAATATTTAAAAAATCACGGTGGGCAGAATATTCAGATAATTTCTAAAATTGAAAATCAAGAAGGATTAAATAATTTTGAAGAAATTTTAGATGTTTCAGATGGTATTATGGTAGCACGTGGTGATTTAGGTGTTGAAATACCTGTAGAAGAAGTTATTTTTGCCCAGAAAATGATGATAAATAAATGTAATAAAGTTGGTAAAATCGTAATTACTGCTACACACATGCTGGATTCAATGATAAAACATCCCAGACCTACTAGAGCAGAAGCAGGAGATGTGGCAAATGCCATTATAGACGGTACCGATGCAGTTATGTTATCTGGAGAAAGCGCAAAGGGCAGCTATCCAGTAGAATCTGTTAGCATAATGGCTAAAATTTGTACAAGAACAGACGATATTATTAAACCCCGACTTTATAATTATTATGCTAATAAATTATCTCTCACTGAAGCCGTATGTCGTTGTGCTGTTGAAACAGCTGAAAAATTAGATTCTCCTCTTATTATCGTAGCTACAGAAAGTGGTAATTCCGCTAAGTCAATTCGTAAATATTTTCCAAATGCGATGATTCTTGCTCTTACTACTAATCGAATAACAGCAAATCAGTTAATCCTCACTAGAGGAATTGAAACTCATTTAGTGCCTAAAATATCTTCAACAGACGATTTTTATCGTGTGAGTAAAGAAATTGCGCTACAATGTGGATATGCTAAAAAAGGTGATATGGCTATTATGGTCTCTGGTGCTCTAGTGTCTAGCGGTACTACTAATACTACTTCAGTTCATATACTATAATGTTTTTACTCTATTGTAAGCTAAGGATTCAGCATTTAAACGAATATTCTTAATGATAGATTCTATTCCTTGTCTTCTTGAAGGCGTGAGATAATTTGTTAAATTAAATTTTTTCAACCAATGAAATACATCAAATTCTAAAATTTCCTTAGCATTCATTCCTTGGTATAAACTAAAAACTATAGCTATTAAACCTTTAACAATAGATGCATCACTATCTCCTTGAAAAAAAATAGTACCATCAGATTGTAATTCCATACGAATCCAAACCTGACTCTGACAACCGGAAATAATATACTCAGGTTTATGCAAAATATCTGATAAACTTGATGATAAGTTACTACCTAATGAAATTATGTAAAGATATTTATCTTCCCAGTTTGAATAAGAATTAAAATTGCGTAATATTTTGTATTTATCTGGTAACACCATTTGTTAATTTTTCCTATTTATCTATACTGTCTAATAGATAATTAATACGTTTTAATGCTGTAACTAATCTATTAATTTCTTCAATAGTATTATAAAATGCAAACGAGGCTCGACACATAGCTGGTACCTCATAATGTTGCATCAATGGCATTGCACAATGATGACCAGTACGAATAGCAATGCCATATTTATCTAAAAAACACCCAACATCATATGCATGATATTTTCCTAAATTAAAAGCAATTACTCCAGTGCGAACTTTAGGTCCATATATGATAATATTTGGTATTGAGTTAAGTTCAGTTAAAGCATAATTTATTAACATATTTTCATATTCATGAATGTTATGTAAACCCAGTGATTTTATATAAGAAATAGCAGCTCCTAATCCAATAATTCCTCCAGTATTAGGCGTTCCCGCTTCAAAACGCCATGGTATTTGATTAAAAGTTGTTCCAGTAGGTAAGACTACTTTATTTATCATAGATCCGCCACCCTCCCACGGGGGCATGATTTCTAATAATTCTTTTCGTCCATATAGTACACCAATACCATTAGGTCCATACATTTTATGACCAGAAAATACATAAAAATCACAGCCAATATCCTGAACATCAACTATTTGATGCATTATTGCCTGTGCACCATCAATAACAGTAACTATCCCAGCTTTTTTGGCTTCATTAACAATATCTTTAATGGGATTAATAGTTCCTAATACATTAGAAACATGTGTCACTGCTAATAATCTTGTACGATCATTAATAATTTTTTCTAATTTATCTAAGTCTAATTCACCATTCTGCATTACCGATAATACATTCACATATGCACCTGTTCGTTCAGCAATTATCTGCCAAGGAACAATATTAGAATGATGTTCCATTACAGTGATGATAATATTATCACCTCTTTTTAATTGACTTCCCCCCCAACTATTAGCAATTAAATTAATAGCTTCAGTAGTACCTTTTACAAATATAATTTCTTCTGAAAAATTGGCATTTAAATAAGATTTTATTTGATATCGTACCTTTTCCATAGCGGATGTTGCTTGAGTACTCAACGAATGAATCCCGCGGTGCACAGCTGCATATCTGTTTTGGTAAAAAGAATTTTCTGCCTTTATTACATTTAATGGACGTTGAGCACTCGCTGCACTATCGAAATAGGCTAATGGATAACCATTTATTTTTTTTTTTAATATAGGAAAACCTGCTCTAACTTCCTCAATATCAAAATTCATATTTATCTCCTGGAACACGGCATGCTATACGCTCTAATACTAGTTTACGTATTATATTGTTTTTAAGCATTCCAGTTAAATCTTCTATAAAACCATAAATAATTATATTTTTGGCAAAACTTTCACTGATACCGCGAGCACGTAAATAAAAAATTTGCTCATATTCAATATGACCAACAGTGGCACCATGACTACATTTTATATCATCCGCATAAATCTCTAATTGGGGTTTTGTATATACTGCCGCCAATGTTCCTATTAATAAATTATTATTTAACATTTTACTATCAGTTTTTAGTGCATGTTTTGATACCTTAATTATACCATTAAAGATTGAACGAGCTTGATTACATGTAATGGTTTTATGTAATTGATAGCTACTACAATAACCTTTATTGTGCTCCACATAGCTCCGGCTATCATGTATTTCCTTATTAATTGGTAATGACAATGTATTTATAATTAATTCTGCACTTTTATCATTTAATTGTGCACTAGTATTATGACGTAATAATTTTGCTCCTATAAAGAAACTAATGGTACTAGCTTGGGATTTGTGTGCTAATATAATATCATTATGAGCAAAATGATAGCTTTCACTGTTTTCACACACTAATTTAATATGTGTTAGTCTCGTGTTATTCCCTAATGATATAGTGAAACGTGTGCCAGTAAAATGACCAATTGTATTTAAACTTACATAATGTTCTATAACTTGTATATGTGTATTTCCTGTTAAATGTAAATGATGTCGATAATTTACTGTATTAAGAGAGTTATCTTCTCCACTAGTAATATGTAGAAGATAAAGTGAACTAACATCATTAGGTCGATCACTTAATAAGTTAATTATAGTAATTTCTTCTAATAAACTTTCTGTCAAATGAAGAAATACTTCTGAACAAATTGCTCGTGGGATAGAATAATCTTCATGGGCAGGTATATTATGAATTTGGAAGGTGTCATTATCTATATCACTAATTTTATATTGCAAATATCCATTAAAGTATACTAAACGTACTGCATCTAGAGGTAATGCAAATTTTTTTATTTGGTCAGAACTTAAATTATATGAAGGTGCTATAGAAAAATTCTGTGCATATAATTTATTTAATGGTGTATATTTCCAATTCTCATCTTTATTATTTGGCAAACCAAGTTGCCTAAATTTTTCCCAATGATATTTAGCATTAGTTGAGTGATTGTTTTTTCTTGATTCAAAAATATAACTCCAGTGCTGCAGAGCTTTATTATTTTTGATTGGCGAGCCAGCCATATCCTTGCTCCTCTAGCTGTTTTACCAGAGCAAAATCTCCAGATTTTATTATCTTACCATTATAAAGCACATGAATTAAATCTGGTTTAATATAATTAAGAATTCGTTGATAATGAGTAACTATAATGAAAGAACGTTGTCCATTGTGCAAGCTATTTATACCATTAGCTACTATTTTCAAAGCATCAATATCTAGACCAGAATCAGTTTCGTCAAGAATGCATAATTCTGGTTGTAAGATACTCATTTGTAAAATATCATTTCTTTTTTTTTCTCCACCTGAAAAACCTACATTTACATAGCGACTTAATAAATCTTTTGGCATTTTTAATAATTTGATTTTCTTTTGAATAATATTTTGAAAATCAAATTGATCGACTTCAGATTGTTTTCTATATTTTCTCACCGCATTTAGAGCATTATATAAAAAAAATTGATTACTTACACCAGGAATCTCTGTAGGATATTGAAATGCTACAAAAATACCTTCACCTGCTCTTTCCTCAGGAGAGAAATTTAGTAAATCTTTATCTTTAAATCTAATACTTCCATTAATTATTTTATAATCTTCTCTTCCTGCTAACACTGCAGAAAGAGTACTTTTGCCGGATCCATTTGGTCCCATAATAGCATGTACTTCACCTGGTTTTACTTCAAGATTTAATCCACACAAAATTATTTTATCTTTGATACTAACATGTAAATTGTTAATGCTTAACATATTTTTCCTCTGGAAATACTAGAAATAAACTATTTCTGTTTATCCAACACTATGTTCAAGGTTAATGGATAATAATTTTTGTGCTTCTGCAGCAAATTCAAGTGGTAATTCTGACAAAACATCTTTACAAAAACCATTAACAATCATTGAAATTGCATTTTCTTCATTAATTCCACGTTGCATACAATAAAAAATTTGATCTTCTCCTATTCGTGATGTAGTTGCTTCATGTTCTAATGTTGCACTATTATTAATAGTTTCAATATATGGAAAGGTATGTGCACTACAATCGCTACCAATTAACATTGAATCACATCTAGTAAAATTACGAGCATTATAAGCAGTAGGCATTATTTTTACCAAGCCACGATAAGTATTTTGACTTTTTCCCAAAGCAATACCTTTAGATATAATAGTAGACTTAGTATTTTTGCCTATATGTATCATTTTCGTACCAGTATCAGCTTGCTGATAATGACTTGTCAAAGCTACAGAATAAAATTCTCCGATAGAATTATCACCCTGCAAAATACAGCTGGGATATTTCCAGGTAATAGCTGAACCTGTCTCCGACTGAGTCCAAGACATTTTACTATTATAACCTTCACATATCGCTCGTTTTGTAACGAAATTTAAAATACCTCCTTTACCTTCTTGATTTCCACGAAACCAATTTTGTACAGTCGAATATTTTACTTCAGCATTTTTATGGACTATCACTTCTACCACTGCTGCATGAAGTTGATAATTATTACGTACGGGAGCAGAACAACCTTCAATATAACTTACATAGCTATCTTCATCAGCTATTAAGAGAGTGCGTTCAAATTGTCCGGTTTTTTCTGCATTAATACGAAAGTAAGTAGATAATTCTATAGGACAATAAACTCCTTTAGGAATATATATAAAAGTACCATCAGAGGCTACTGCAAAATTTAGGGCGGCAAAAAAATTGTCATTATATGGCACTACTGTACCTAAGTATTTCATTACTAATTCAGGATATTCAATTACTGCTTTACTGAATGAACAAAAAATTATACCTTCTTTTGCTAATTTATTACGACATGTTGTAGCTACAGACACAGAATCAAATATTGCGTCTACGGCTAATTCACTATTTTCTTTTACTGGTATGCCTAACTGCTCGAAGGCAGATTCAACTTCTTTGGTTAAATATCTATCTCTTTGATTGTTTTGATCTGCTGGTAAATGGGACTTATCACTCTCCTCATAATGATCACAGATAGGTGCTGAATAATAGCTATAACTTTGATAGTCTAACTTATCATAATGTGCTTTTAACCAATGCGGTTCTTCCATTTTTATCCAAGCTTTAAAGGCTTCAAGACGTCGCTGTAACATCCATATGGGTTCATTACGCTTTGCGGAAATTGCACGCACTACATTTTCATTAATACCTCGTTCTAGTTCATCCGTTTTTAGATGTGTAAAAAAACCTTGTTTATAAGAAATATCAGGGTTCAAGTGGTTTATATTTTTGGTGTTTTTATATTCTTCAGACATGTTTATTTACTCAACACTGAAACTTTCCCCACATCCACACAAATTTTGTGCTTGGGGGTTGTTAAATTTAAAACATTCATTTAGTCCTTCAAATTGATAATCAATTTCTGTTCCATCAATTAATGGCATAACCTCAGGAGATACGAATAAGGTAACACCCGCTGTGGTAAAGGTCAGATCATCTTTGATTTTTTTTTTGACTAAATCCATAACATACTCAAATCCTGCACATCCAGATTTTTTAATATTCAGACGTATTCCTTTAGCTTCAGAATCTCTTTGTATAAGATTTTCCATTTTTTTCACAGCATTTGGAGTCATAGTTAATCCTTTCCACATTATGACATCTCTTCTTAAAAATGAGGTTATATTTTATATAATAAATAATATGTATATTTACAATAAATATTATAAAATACATTTTTAAGCAATAAAATAAAAATTTTTCAAAAATTGTTGCTGTTATTGACCATAGTATAGTCTATTAGCTCATTTATACTATCTAAAATATATTTATAATTATTTTATATTGTAATCACAAACATATATTCATATCAAATGATTAATTGATAAGTATAAGAAATATGTTCAGTAATTAATATGAATTATAGATAATTTAATAAAATATTTTTGTTTTAATATTCACCTTTGTTACATCATTTTTTTTAACATATTACGACCTTATACTTCTTCTATTCTTTCGGCAGCTATTTTAGCGATAATTTTTATAAAACTAAAAGGTGGCTATGTCAATTAGTCAATTTTTGGCATATTATATTCAATATTTCCCCCAAATAAAATAATAGTCTGTTTATTAAAGGGATATAAATTATCTAATGCATTTGATATTCAGGTCAAAATTTAGCAAATTCTATTTCACCTTAGTCAATACTTAGCGAGTCGTGGCTTTATTATCAGCAAAAATACTTTTAGCTTTGCTATAAATGTTTGTATTATGCTTTGTATTTTATTCTTTTTCCTAAAAGATAGAGAATACTTATTAAAAGTAATTCTTAGAAGTATACATGTAAAAAACAGCTCATTCATGGTTTTTGCGGATGTTTCAATAGCTACTAAAGGAACTTTGGTAAGAGGGATATTAGGAGGATTGGCTTTCTACCTTATGGGTTGGGTGCTATTGAAGCTAATGTTTTAGGGAAATTTCTCATGATGATCTCGCTAATACCAGCAATAGAAACTCCTGGAATATTGATTCCCGCAGCTATTTACTTGTGGGCTATTGGTGGCTTATGTATGCCTATTTTATCCTACAATCCATAGTGGAGAATATTATGATTCCCCGTCTAGTAGGAAAAGATATTAAAATACCTATCTGGTACTTATTGCTACTGGGGAGTTAGTGTATATGGGATTATTATCGGTACATTAATCGCTGCTATTTTTCTACGTTGTTGGCAATATTTTTATGATATATAATATCATTATCAATATATTACTAATATAGAGTAACATATTTTTTCATTTCTAACTTTCCAAAATAACTGTTGCACAAGCATAATAACGTTCATCTGCTAATGTAACATGAATAGTTTTAACCCCTAATTCCTTTGCAATATCTGCAGCATTTGAAAAAAAATGTAAACCCGGCTTGCCTAATTTATTATTGTATACTTCACACTGATTGAAAGTAATTCCATTACTTATCCCCGTACCAAATGCTTTTAATGCAGCCTCTTTGACTGTAAAACGTTTTGCTAAAAATCGTACTTGGTTAGGATGATGCTTATTGTATTGTAACCATTCTCTTTGAGTAAGTATTCGACGTGCTAAACGATTTCCTGAATGCTTAATAATATTAGAAATACGTGCAATTTCAATAATGTCCATTCCTAATCCAATAATAGCCATTAATCACGTGCTCTTTTTAAAAGATATTTCATTTTTTTGACCGCCTCAGATAATCCTTCTATTGTAGCGCAGCTTATAATAGAATGACCAATATTGAGTTCATTTATTTGTTTCACGGATGCAATTTGTGTTACATTATGGTAATTAAGTCCATGACCAGCATTAACTTTCAAACCCAATTTAGCTGCATAATTAACAGCTTGACGTATACGTAAAAATTCATTATCTTGAACTATGTCATCTTTTGCTTCGGCATATTTACCGGTATGAATTTCTACACAAGTTGCTCCACTAGCAATAGAAGCGTCTATCTGATTATAGTCAGCATCAATAAACAAAGAAACTAAAATTCCTTCCTCTTGTAGTTTTTTTACGGCATTATTAACTTTCTTTTTATTCAATAATATATTTAATCCACCTTCAGTAGTTAATTCCTGCCTATTTTCTGGCACTAAGCAACATACATCAGGTTTAATATCACAAGCTATTTTAATCATTTCATCAGTAATCGCCATTTCAAGGTTCATTTTTGTCTGTATAGTATCCCGTAAAATATATACATCTCTGTCTTTAATATGACGACGATCTTCACGTAAATGCAATGTTATACTATTTGCTCCTGATTGTTCAGCGATAAAAGCAGCGTGTACAGGATCAGGATAATTTTGGCCACGTGTGTTACGTATAGTAGCAATATGATCAATATTAACGCCTAATAAAATATTTGTCATTTTATACTCTTTAGTCATTTTTATCACTCTAAAGCAAAAGATCGCTATTGTCGTTATTGATGATATCAATATTTAATAAGTAGGAAATAATGTAATTTATATTAAATAATTGGTAAATATTCTTTATAATCTAGATATCTTCTATGTAGCCTAAATTACGTAATAAATATTTATTATTTCTCCACCCTTCCTTAATTTTTACCCATAATTCAAGATCTATTTTTGAGAGAAATATTCTCTGTAAGCTATATTCAGCTTCAATCCTCACTTTCCTAATTTTATTACCTTTACTACCAATAATTATTTTTTTTTGCCCTATTTTTTCTACAAAAATTATACTTTTGATATTATATATACCATAATCATTTTTTATAAATTTTTCGATATTTACCGTTAAAGAATAAGGTAATTCAGCATTAAGAGAATGTATTAACTTTTCACGGATAATTTCTGAAGCAATAAAACATTCTGAACGATTACTAACCTGATTTGAAGGAAAATGATGTTTTGAATGAGGAAGATACTGTTTTACAATATTAGATATTACATGAATATTTTTTTTTGTTATTGCAGAGATTGGAACTATATCGATAAAATTAATTTTTTGACTAATATATTTAATATATGGAAGTAAAATATTTTTTTTTTTAATTTGATCTATTTTATTAATAGCTAGTATTATAGGAATTTTATTTTTCCTTAGATTATCAAGTGCGATATCATTATCTTTTGTCCATACTGTTCCATTTACCACAAAGATAATTAAATCTGCTTCTTTTATAGATCTACTAGCTATCCTATTCATAAGACTATTAATTACATATTTGCTATTTACCTGAAAACCAGGAGTATCTAAATAAATTATTTGGTAGACATCCTCAGTATGAATGCCCATAATACAGTGACGTGTAGTTTGTGGTTTATTAGAAGTAATAGAAATTTGCTTATCAAGTAACTGATTTAATAGTGTAGATTTACCAACATTTGGTGGTCCAATAATTGCTACACAACCACAATAAGTAGTTTTTTCTGTTTTCATTGAATTCCTAATTTATTTAATGCTTGCTCAGCAGCATGTTGCTCTGCTTGACGGCGACTTGGACCCACTCCTACTAGTGGTTTATCTAATCCACTGACATTACATATAATAGTAAACTCTTGATCATGAGCTTCACCTTCTACTTGATTGACAAAATAATAGGGCAATGGTAAATGACATGATTGTAAATATTCTTGCAAACGTGTCTTTGGATCTTTTTGTTTTTCACCAGGACTGATTTGTTCTAAACGCTTTTGATACCATTTTAGAATCAAATTCTCGACTATTTGTATACTACTATCAAGAAATATCCCACCTATTAGTGCTTCAATAGTATCGGCTAAAATCGATTCACGACTACATCCACCGCTTTTTAATTCACCAGGTCCAAGATATAGATATTCTCCTAAATCAAATTCTTTTGCTATTTTAGCTAATGTATGACCACGTACCAAAGTTGCTCGCATTCTACTCATATCACCTTCATTGACGCAGGGAAAACGATGGTACAGAGCATTTGCTATAACATAATTAAGAATAGAATCACCTAGAAATTCAAGACGCTCATTATGATGAATATTAGCGCTTCGGTGTGTAAGTGCCTGCTGTAATAATTCCAAATTAGAAAAAGTATAGCCTAACTTATCATGAAGTTTAGCAATCTGTATAGATTTCATGTAATTCCAGTTTTTCTTTTGAAAAATATGATTTAAGAAAATTATTTATTAAATAACGACATATCTAATAGCACATACATCACAAGTATGTAGTTAAATTTGGTTAATTAATATAACCGATGTGACTCAATCTAATACCGGTCGGCCATTTTCCTTCTTGTTTTTCAAAACTTAACCAAATTATAACAGCTTTACCAATTAAATTACCTTCAGGAACAAAACCCCAATAACGGCTGTCAGCACTATTATCTCGATTATCCCCCATCATAAAATATTGGTCTTTAGGTACTAACCAAGAGCCTTCTTTTTGACCAGGTTGGTGATAATACATGTTTAATTGATTAGGTAACTTATCAATAAATAAGATATCATGACTAACATTATCTAATGTTTCCGTGCGCATCAGTAAACGATACCCTCCAAATATTTTTTTATTTTGTGGAACTTTATAAAATCTATCAGCAATTATGTTATAATTAGCATTATTGAATACTTGAATGAAGTTACTGGATTGAATATTAGAATAATTTATAGGTAATTCTTTTTTGCTAATAATATTCTGAAGATAATTTGGAGTTATTATTAGGACTTTTTTATTAACATCATAAGTAATTTTATCTCCTGGTAAGCCAATGATGCGTTTAATATAATATAATTTAGGGTTTGGAGGATATCTAAATACTACAATATCGCCCCGCTTTGGCGGTTTAATATGGATTAATTTTTTTAAAAATGGTATTTGAATATTATAAGAAAATTTTTTCACAAAAATGAAATCACCTATTAGCAATGTAGGCATCATAGAAGCAGACGGAATCCGAAATGGTTCACACACAAAAGAACGTAACAAAAAAACTATAGTTAACATAGGAAATGCAGATCCTATAGTTTTACAATAGTTTAAGAGATGTTCTTTTTTACATATATTATTAGCATATTCTAGGTAATAATCATTATTAATTGATAAAATATTTATAAGACACATAATTACGCTGACTATTATTGCTATAATTAAAATTAAATTATACTTCTCACCCATAATATTACCTTATTTTCTATCTTTATCAATTTGTAAAATTGCCATAAATGCTTCTTGAGGCAATTTAACATTACCTATTTGTTTTATCCTTTTCTTACCCTCTTTTTGCTTTTTTAATAATTTTTTTTTGCGGCTTACATCACCGCCATAACATTTGGCAAGGACATTTTTACGAAGTTGTTTTATAGTTGAACGTGCTATAATGTGATGCCCAATGGCAGCTTGAATTACAATATCAAATTGATGACGCGGAATTAGTTCTTTCATTTTATTGACTATTTCACGACCATAGTTTTGTGCACTTTTGCGATGTATAATAGATGCTAAGGCATCTACCGGTTCTGCATTAATGAGAATATCTACACGTACCATATCAGAACATTGGAAATACTTAAAGTTATATTGTAAAGAAGCATACCCTTTAGAAGTGGATTTAAGTGTGTCAAAAAAATTGACTACTAACTCAGCTAGAGGAATATCATATATTATAGATACATGATTTCCATGATAGATTATATCTCTTTGAACACCCCGCTTTTCCGTGCAAAGAGTAATTGCATTACCTATATATTTTTTAGGAAGTAAAATATTACATTCAGCGACTGGTTCACGTAGTTCTTTTATATTGTTTAATGGAGGTAATTTAGCAGGATTATCTACATAAAATATATCATTATTATTTGTTTGTATTTCATAAATTACTGTCGGAGCTGTAGTAATTAAATTTAAGTTATACTCTCTCTCTAAACGTTCTCGGATAATATCCATATGTAATAAACCCAGAAAGCCGCAGCGGAATCCCAATCCAAGCGCCATAGAACTTTCTGATTCATAAAAAAAAGAAGCATCATTTAAACTGAGTTTGTTTAAAGCATCGCGGAAAGATTGATATTGTTCAGAATACATAGGAAAAATTCCAGCATATACCTGTGGTTTAATTTTTTTAAATCCTGGTAATGCTTTGTCTGCGCTATGATATGCTCCTGTTAAAGTATCCCCTACAGGAGCACCAAAAACATCTTTAATAGTACAAACTAACCAACCTACTTCACCACATATTAATTCTTTTTTATCTATTTGTTTTGGTGAAAAAATTCCTATACGCTCAACATTATAAATACATCCTGTACTCATAACTTTTATTTTTTCACCTTTTTTTATAGTGCCATTTTTAATACGTATTAGACATATTACTCCTAGATAATTATCAAACCAAGAGTCGATAATTAACGCTTGTAATGGAGCGTTAGGATTTCCTTGAGGAGGAGGAATATCCCTGACTATTCTTTCTAACAATTCAATTACACCAATACCAGTTTTTGCAGAACACTGAATAGCATCACTTGCACTAATCCCGATAATATCTTCTATTTCTTGAGAGATGCGTTGGGGATCCCCAGAAGATAAATCTATTTTATTTAGGACAATTAGTATTTCAAGATTTATATCCATAGCTGCATAGCAATTTGATAAGGTTTGCGCTTCTACCCCTTGAGTAACATCAACTAATAATAATGCTCCTTCACAGGCAGCTAAAGAACGAGAAACTTCATACGAAAAATCCACGTGGCCTGGAGTATCAATAAAATTTAATTGATACACTTCATTATTTTTTGCTTTATAATTTAGTGTTACACTGTGTGCTTTGATAGTAATTCCGCGTTCTCTCTCCAAATCCATAGAATCCAGTACTTGTGAAGCCATTTCTCGATGACTTAAGCCACCACATATCTTAATAAATTGATCAGAAAGAGTTGATTTACCATGATCAATATGAGCAATAATAGAAAAATTTCTTATTTTATTCATTGAATATGAATATGTTTATTTAATTTATTAAATTTATAATATATATACATATCTATAATAATTCAATTATGGAATGAATAATTAACTTAATTTAGATTAAAAATTAGTTAATTAATAACATTGATAGTATTGCTATATAAAATGAATCATGAAATAACATGGTATAACACATTAAATCCCGAAAGAAAAAAAAAGTATTTCATTAATATAATGGAATATCTTGCTAAACAACGTGCAGCAGGAGTAACTATTTATCCTGCCTATAAAAATATATTTAAAGTTTTTACTTTAACCAAACTTCATGAAGTAAAAATAGTTATATTAGGACAAGATCCTTATCATGGACAGAATCAAGCGCATGGTTTAGCTTTTTCAGTGCAACCTGGAATAGCTATACCACCATCGTTAGGAAATATATATAAAGAATTAGAAAACGACATTTTAGGATTTCAAGTGCCGAATCATGGTTTTTTAGAGAGCTGGTCTCAACAAGGAGTTATGTTGCTTAATAGTGTATTAACCGTCGAAGCAAAAAAAGCATTTTCTCATAAGAATTTGGGTTGGGAATTTTTTACTGATAAGGTTATTTCTGTTATTAACAATAATTGTAAAAAGGTAATTTTTATGTTGTGGGGTTCTCATGCACAAAAAAAAAGTTACTTAATTGATGATAGCATTCATTACTTACTGAAAGCACCGCATCCTTCTCCTTTATCTGCACATCGCGGGTTCTTAGGATGTCATCATTTTTCTCAAGCAAATAATATTTTGAAACAAATAGGTAAGCAACCCATAAACTGGATACCAAAATTACGAAAAATACCATAAACAGCCATTTTAGCATGAAATAGCTGTTTATTAATTTAATCAAACAGATCTTTATCTTTAGGAGTTAATCTTTTTTTTTGCAACTATTACCATAGCTGGACGTAATAAGCGTCCATTAAGTATATAACCGCGTTGCATAACTTGTACTATATAATTGTTTGCTACATTATCTTCATTAGATTCAATAACGGACATTGCTTGATGTACATCTGGATTAAAAGGGATATTTATATCATTAATAATTTTAACTCCAAATTTACTGATAACCTTCAGTAAGGATTTTAATGTTAAATCAATGCCTGTAATCATATTGGACAACGCAGTATTTTCTTTATTAGCTGCTTCTAAGGCTGATTCTAAACTATCTATTACTGGAAGTAATTCATTCGTAAAATCTTCTAATGCAAATTTATGTGCTTTTTCAATATCTATTGAAGTACGACGACGAATATTTTCTATTTCTGCTTGTGCTCTCAATCTTGTATCACGTAAATCATTTTGTAGTTGAGTTAATTGTTTTTCTAAAGCAGCTATACGTGTATCATATATTTCGTCTAATTTACTATCAATAGTATCACTACAATGAAATATTGGTTTTTCATCATGACATTTAATTTTTTCTTTTGGATTAGATGACGATTTTTCATTGGCATCTTGCAGATCTTGTTGTATATAGTCTCCAGACGTTTGTTTGCTCTTTACATATGGTTCTTTGTTACTCATGAATGTGCTCCACATTGAATGCAATTAGTATCAGTAACAGATCACTATGGGGATATTTTGTACGTTATTCAAGGTAATATATCATATTATTTACTATAATAATTTTACTTTATTAAAGTCAAGGAGATATACTTGATATGCAGAGATATTTTCACTGTATTGGTATAGTTGGTAATACTAATCATCCTCATATATTAGAGACACATGCAATGCTGTATAATTGGCTTAAAGCTAGTAGATATGAAGTGATTGTAGAAAAAAAAATAGCTGATCTCTTATCATTAAAAAATACAAAACATCATACATTAGAGGATATTGGAAAATATGCTGATTTGGCTATAGTAGTAGGTGGTGATGGCAATATGTTGGGAGCCGCACGTGTATTAGCATATCATGATATTAAAGTCATAGGAGTTAATCGAGGAAACCTTGGTTTTTTAACGGATATTAATCCGAATAATATGAAACAACAGCTAAATGATGTTTTAAACGGACATTTTTATCTAGAAAGGCGCTTTTTATTAGAAGTGCAATTATATAAAAGTGAAGATCTAAAGGATCTTGGTAGAGCTGTTAATGAAGTAATAATACATTCAGGTAAAATAGCTCATATGATAGAATTTGAAGTGTATATAGATGATATTTTTGCTTTTTCACAACGTTCTGATGGTTTAATTATTTCTACACCTACTGGATCAACTGCTTATTCATTCTCTGCTGGAGGTCCAATTTTAACTCCTTCATTAAATGCGATTTCTTTAGTTCCTATGTTCCCACATACTTTATCATCGAGAGTATTAGTGATAGGTAGTCAGAGTAGGATTCGCTTACGTTTTTCTTCATTATGTAGTAATCTAAAAATTAGCTGTGATAGTCAAATTACGATACCGATTGATAAAGATGAAGAAGTATTAATTCACCAGAGTGAGCATTTTTTAAACTTAATACATCCTAAAAATTATGATTATTTTCATACTTTAAGCTCTAAATTAGGATGGGCTAAAAATATACCATATAAGTATAAAAATCAATAACATACCTCCATATCTGTCTTCTACTCTACTACATATAGAGTTCAAACTGTATTAATATTAGATATTATGTTAAAATCCTGTAATAGAGAGATCTATTTTCCAAAATAGTCCTATGGTAAATCATAGATACTTTTATTTGCATTCAATTCAAGAACGACATGTAAATAAGGCATCATATGACGATTTTGAACACAAAATACACCTTAACTGAAAAGGAAAAATATTTGTTTACATTATTTATAATTCCGATAACGTAATTCTCTGGGATGAGAGATTATTGGGCGATAAATTTCTACGCGATCTTTATCTGATAAAATTTTATTTAATTCTACTAACTTGCCATAAATCCCAAATTTATTAGTATAAAAATTTATTTCAGGATGTACATTTAATATGCCAGATGCCTGAATTGCATCTTTTACAATGCTTCCTTTTGTTAATTTAACTTTACTTATATATTGTTTTTCAGATAATGCATAAACTACTTCTACTAAAATATCACACATAAGAATTTATTTTTAATATTTAAGAATAATAGTTCACTATAAACTATAGTGTTATAAAATGCAGTTTTTTAATAAAAATTAATAGTAATATGATAAATAAAAGAAAAGATAACATACCTTCCAGTATTATTACTAAAAATAAAGGTGCATATTATAAATATAATATTGAGAAGGAGTTAATAGCTGGAATTGTTTTAGAAGGATGGGAAGTGAAAGCCATTCGTGCAGGAAAAATAAATATTACAGATAGTTATATTTCACTTCAAAAAGGTGAGGCTTATCTCTTTGGAGCTACATTTCAACCTTTAGCTATGGCATCATCACATATCATCTGTGAAGCAGTACGTCCTCGTAAATTATTACTTAATCGACAAGAAATAAAGCTAATATACAATTACATTAATCGAGATGGTTATACCTCTATCCCACTTTCACTTTACTGGAAAAATGCATGGTGTAAAATTACAATAGGTATTGCTCGAGGAAAAAAATATCATGATAAACGTTCCACTATAAAAAAAAGAGAATGGGAAGTATATAAAAAACGTCTCTTAAAAAAACAAAAATATTAAATTAATATTGCATTGTAAGATATATTCTCCTATAATTTAACCGTTGGGGCTGATTTTGGATTTGACAGAATTATCGAAACCCTAGGTGCATGCCGAGGTGCGGTAGGCCTCGTTAATAAACCGCAACAAATATTCGCAAATGACGAAAACTACGCTTTAGCAGCTTAATAACTGATTAAAGCCCTCTCTCCTTATAATCGATTCTCTTAAGATTAGGATAAAGAGAGGTCAAAATACCAATAGAGATCGCGTGGATACTTTGCTTAGAGTAAAACGTTAAAATTAACAGTAAAGCTAATTTGTTAGTAATGTGTTCACTCTAAACTAACAAGTGAATTCAAAGATTGAACTAAGCATGTAGTTACCGAGGATATAGAAATTTTGGACGCGGGTTCAACTCCCGCCAGCTCCATATATTATAGTGGAAAATGACTTTTCTGACTTATAAAGTAAGATATTGCATAATAGATGATTTTGATAGTCACAGTATCTTTAAAATTATTTTCAAAAAGGTATATATTGATGATTAATTATTCTTCTTTAATTTAAGTCCTGAAACATTTATTGTTTAAACAATGGGAATATATAGGAATTTTATATAATCTGAAAATGTATAATTTTATGAAACATTATCAGGTGATCCAATAATCATAAATTTAATAAAATATAGTTGCCTCTGTATTACTTATAATACTTACCAACTTAATTCACAATAATATAACTGATAGTGGTTAATATTAGCCATCCTATTTTGATCTTACTAAGTTATTTAATACTTCACTCTACTCGAGCTCATGCCATAATAGTAATTACAAAGTGATACTGCACTTATAAACCAATCAGTCCATCTTGTATGAGACATGGTTGAAGGATGTTTTTCACAAAAAAGAGCGCAAAAATCATACAGCTAAGAATCAAGAATCAGTATATCTCTAAAAATTAAACATTAATTCATAGCCTTGACGTATTACTGAAGATAACAGCGCTAACAATACAAATTACACTTGTAATTAGCGAGATAATAAGTTATTAATTCTTATATAAAAGAGATGGAGGTAATTAGGCAATAAAAGTATATATTAAAATTATTACATTTTACAAACATTATGCCACTGATCGCTACTATTCAGCGTGGTACAATTTAGTTGATAATATTGATATATCTATAACAATTAATATACTTACAAATACATAATATGATAATGAATTAACTATATCTGATTTTTACTGATATTTAATTCTTATTATAAATATTTCATATGCAATGAGGTTAAACTATGAATAACACTGAACAGGAAATGATTAATGGTTTATTCGATCGTTTAAAAAATGCAGATAACAAGACTGCTCCGCGTGATGAAATGGCTGAAAAGTTAATTAAAGAACATATTGAAAAACACCCTGAAGCCGTATATTATATGGTTCAAGTCATTCTTATCCAGGAAGAAGCTATCAAAAAACTAAATGAACAGATTAGTAATCTAGAAAAAGACGCTGCTGCATCAAAAGATAAAGATAAAGGTAAAGGTTTTTTATCGAAACTATTTGGTATTAATGAAGTTTTTGATAGACAAAGATCATCTAGCAATAGCCAGCAAATACCTGTTGGTTCTTATGGAAAGATACAGAAAAATACTAGTATTCCATCATCAACACCAATATCTTCTTCACAAAATATAAGTTTTCTTAATAGCGCACTAAGAACAGCGCTAGGAGTGGCAGGAGGAGTAATGATTGGAGATGTGCTAAAATCATTTGTTCATCCTTCTCTATCACAAGAGGGAATTAATATTCCTACTCACCATCACCATACATCAGATGACAACACAATACTAATTAATCATATTTCTCCTACTCACCATGACAATACTGATGACGACATAAGTTCAAGTTCAATACTACAGGAAGAAATGTCGCTTTCAGATATAGATTATAACCAGGATTCAGATATAGATTATAACCAGGATGATAATAATGATTCTTTATTATATGATCAGGATGATTCAAACTATGACAATAATGAATAGGATGGCAGTTTCATATAAAAATTTATGGTTTGTTTAATAACTATTAGAAGTTAATAGTTGATTAATTGGTTAGGTGGAAAAATAATGTTAAACTATTGGAGAAAAAAATAGGTATTTAAAATTACACTCATATATATTATTGTAATAATATTTACCAATTAATAGGTACCTATATATCACATAACTAATGACTGCATAAAAATAATTTTTATGTCCGATTTAATCTATTAATAATATATTTATTAATGTTTTATTAAATATAATTACATGTCAAAATATGTGGTCTAGTACTCATATCTCAGCTAATTTGATAGCGAATATTATTCAGAATTATGAATTTACTTTCGTGTTGAGTTGAATAATCCTCATCTTTGTTAATCTAATTAATCTTTTTAAGAAAAATTAAAAGATATAATCTTCTATCCATGTAAATAAAAAAATACTCCTATGAAAATTCATTCAGGGTTATCTTATAACTAATATAATACTTCAAAAACTAAAAAGAGAAAATGCATTATGTTAGATAAAAATCGCTTACGCATAGCTATACAAAAATCTGGGCGACTAAGTGAAGATTCTCGTAAATTACTAGCACGTTGTGGTATTAAGATTAATTTACAACATCAACGTCTAATAGCTTTTGCAGAAAATATGCCAATTGATGTTATGCGTGTACGTGATGATGATATTCCAGGTTTAATAATGGATGATGTAGTAGATCTCGGCATTATAGGTCAAAATGTATTAGAAGAAGAATTCTTAACACGTCGTGCACAAGGAGAAAATCCAAAATTTTTTACTTTGCGTAAACTAGATTTTGGGAATTGTCGTTTATCATTAGCAATACCGTTAACAAAAAAATATAATACAATAAAATGTTTAAATAATCTTCGCATTGCTACTTCTTATCCACATTTATTAAAAAAATATTTTGATAAATATGAAATTTTTTTTAAATCCTGCTTATTAAATGGTTCCGTAGAAGTTGCTCCCCGTGCTGGTTTAGCTGATGCTATTTGTGATTTAGTTTCTACTGGTGCTACCTTAGAGGCTAATGGTTTACGCGAAGTAGAAATTGTATATAAATCAACAGCAGTACTTATACAGAGACCAGGTAGTATATCATCTAGTAAACAAGAATTAATCAGTAAATTACTTACACGAATTCAAGGGGTTATTAAAGCACAAGAATCAAAATATATTATGCTACATGCTCCACGGGAACGTATACAAGAAATTATGAATTTACTGCCAGGAGCAGAATATCCAACTGTAGTTCCACTAGCAGGCGAAACAAATAGAGTGGCTATGCATATGGTGAGTAGTGAAAATCTCTTTTGGGAAACTATGGAAAAACTTAAGTCTTTAGGATCTAGTTCTATTCTTGTTTTGCCGATTGAAAAAATGATGGAGTAAAATGATGAAAAAATTTTATGTACCAGTGCAATGGGAAAAATGTAATGTTAAGGAACAACAATCCTTGCTAGCAAGACCCCTAATTATAACTTCTAATAAAGTTACTCAAACAGTGCAGGACATAATAGAACGAGTAAGAAGCGATAGAGATAAAGCTTTACGTAGTTTTAGTCTACGTTTTGATAAAATCAAAATAAATAAATTTCAAATCGATAGCCATCATATTGCTCAAGCTGATGCAGCTATAGATAAAAATCTTAAACATGCAATAAACAAAGCTTTTATAAATATTAAAACTTTTCATAAGGCACAAACATTAAAAACAATAGATATTGAAACACAACCAGGAGTACGTTGCCAACAGGTTACACGGCCAATAAATTGTGTAGGATTATATATTCCTGGAGGTTCAGTAACACTATTTTCTACCTTATTAATGTTAGCTATACCAGCAAAAATAGCCGGTTGTAACCGCATAGTAGTATGTTCACCTCCACCAATTACTAATGAGATATTATATTCTGCATATTTATGTGGCATCACAGAAATATTTCAAATAGGTGGAGCACAAGCAATTGCTGCTCTTGCATTTGGAACTGAATCTATTCCTAAAGTAGATAAAATATTTGGACCAGGTAATATATATGTTACTGAAACTAAAAGACAGGTTAGTCAATATTTTGATGGAGCAGCCATAGATATGCCTGCAGGTCCCTCAGAAATTATGATCATTGCGGATAACAGTGCTAATCCTGCATTTGTGGCCGCCGATTTGCTTTCACAAGCAGAACATGGAGCTGATTCACAAGTGATTCTCTTAACTCCTGAAAAGACAATTATTAGTAATGTCATAGAAGAGATACAACAACAGATTAATCATCTCAAGCGTAAATTGATCATAGAAAAATCTTTTGATAATAGCTCGTTGATTATAGCTAGAGATTTAGATCAATGTCTACAGATTGCTAATCAATATGGACCGGAACATTTAATTATTCAAACAGAAAATCCGCGGGATTTATTAGAAAAAATTACCAATGCTGGTTCGGTATTTTTAGGTAAATGGTCACCAGGATCAGCTGGAGATTATGCTTCTGGTACTAATCATGTACTACCAACGTATGGTTATACAAATACTTATTCTAGCTTAGGTGTAATTGATTTTCAAAAACGTATGGTAGTACAAGAACTAACACAATTAGGATTAGTAAATTTATCAGAAACAATTCAAATATTAGCAGAATATGAACAAATGGAAGCCCATAAAAAAGCTGTTGCTCTACGTATAGCTGCAATATAAGGGACATGAATGAATTTTAATATTAAGGCACTAGCACGTAAAAATATCCAGACATTAATTCCTTATCAATCAGCACGTCGTATAGGAGGAGTAGGTGATATTTGGTTAAACGCTAATGAATATCCTTTACCTATATCATATTCATTATCAGCACCCTTACTGAATCGTTATCCTGAATGTCAACCAAATAAAGTGATAACTAGGTATGCTAATTACGCTAATTTAAGTCCAGATCAAATTTTGGTTAGCAGAGGGGCAGATGAAGCTATTGAATTATTAATACGTACTTTTTGTGAACCTAACCAAGATGCTATATTGATATGTCCGCCAACATATGGTATGTATAAATTTAGTGCGATGACTCTGGGAGTAAAATGTAAAGCTATCAACACTGTATTTAATTGGCAGCTTAACTTATCAGCTATCAGCGATCAACTAGATGATATTAAAATCATATTTCTCTGTAATCCAAATAATCCTACGGGAAATATTCTAAATCCTAGGGATCTTAAGTCATTATTAAAAATAATAGATTCCCAAATAATATTAGTCATAGATGAAGCGTATGTGGAATTTTGCCCTGAAGCTACCATTGTGGAATGGATAAAAGATCATCCAAATTTAGTCGTGTTACGAACTTTATCTAAAGCTTTTGCATTGGCTGGTTTACGCTGTGGATTTACCTTAGCTAATCCATTAGTTATTAATTTATTACTCAAAGTAATTGCTCCTTATCCCCTTTCTACTTTAGTAGCAGATATTGCCAGCCAAGTATTAAATACTAAAGGCATTGAAATGATGCGTCAACGTGTAAATGAAATAACAAATAATCGTTCTTGGTTGTATAAAAAACTTACTGAGTGTCCATATGTAGAAAAAATTTTTCCAAGTGAAGCTAATTACATATTAGTATGTTTTTATAATTATCACGAAGTATTTAAATATCTTTGGAATAAGGGTATTATTCTTAGAGATCAAAATAATAATTACGGTTTAAAAGGATGTGCGCGTATTTCTATTGGTACTATTGATGAATGTAAAAAACTAATTGATGCTTTACACATTTTACCAATGGGATAAAAACATGAATCAAAAAACTCTGTTCGTAGATCGAGATGGTACTATTGTCACTGAACCCCAACAAAATTTTCAAATAGATCATGTCGATAAAATTAATTTTGAACCTAAGGTAATTCCCGCTTTACTGGCTTTACAAAATGTAGGTTATCGCTTAGTAATGGTAACTAATCAAGATGGATTAGGTACCAGTAAATTCCCAAATGATAATTTTTATAAGCCACATAATTTTATTATGAAAATTTTAAATTCGCAAGGTATATATTTTGATGATGTCCTAATTTGCCCACATACTTCAGATAACAACTGTGAGTGCCGTAAACCAAAAACCAAGATGCTTGAGCCGTGGTTACAAAAAGGTCTAATTGATTTAGATCATAGTTATGTGATTGGAGATAGAATTTCAGATATTGAATTAGCGAAAAATATGGGAATTAAGAGTATTAAATATGGTAATAACGGAGAAAATTGGGAGAGTATTAAAAAGACATTAACAAAGATTGATCGTTATTCTATTATCAATCGTACTACGAAAGAAACAAACATTCAAGTAGAGGTATGGTTAGATAGAGAAGGCAACAGTAATTTTAATACAGGTATTGGATTTTTTGATCATATGCTAAATCAAATAGCTGTTCATGGTGGTTTTAGAATGAACATTAAAGCGATAGGTGATCTATATATAGATGATCATCATACCGTAGAAGATACTGGATTAGCTTTAGGAAGTGCATTAATAGAAGCACTAGGAAATAAAAGAGGAATAAAGCGTTTTGGATTTGTACTACCTATGGATGAATGTTTAGCATTTTGTTCACTAGATATTTGTGGGCGTCCATTTTTTCATTTTAAATCAGATTTTAAATATCAGAAAATTGGTGATCTAAGTACTGAAATGGTAGAACATTTCTTTCGCTCACTATCTTGTAATATGCTAAGTACACTTCATCTAAAAACTAAAGGTAAAAACGACCATCATCGAGTAGAAAGTTTATTTAAAGTATTTGGTAGAACATTACGACAAGCAATTCATATAGAAAATAGCAGTACGGTGCCAAGTTCTAAAGGAATACTCTGATGAATGTAGTTATTATAGACACTGGATGTGCTAATTTAGCTTCAGTTAAGTGGTCAATTAAGCACTTAGGCTATGAAGCTAAAATTAGCTGTGATTCTAATATATTAATACAAGCTGACAAATTGATTATTCCCGGTGTAGGCACTGCTCAAGTAGCTATGCAACATTTAAATCAAAATAATTTAATTAAATTAATAAAAGAATTTACTAAACCTATACTAGGTATTTGTTTAGGTATGCAATTATTAGGTATGAATAGTGCAGAAAATCAAGGAATATTAACTTTAGGTATTATAAATGAACCTGTTTTTTTTATGAATGCTCATGGTTTATCATTACCCCATATGGGATGGAATAAAATTATTAAGTCCGCTAATACTCCTCTATTTTATAATATTCCAGACAATTCTTATTTCTATTTTGCTCATAGCTATGCTATGCCATTAAATACCACCACAACTGCATATTGTTCTTATGGTCAAAAATTTACGGCTGCATTACAGAAAAATAACTTTTATGGTGTGCAATTTCATCCAGAACGTTCTGGTAAATTAGGTATCCAATTACTCAAAAATTTTTTGGAGACATAATGATAATACCTGCCTTAGATTTAATTGATGGTAAAATCATCAGATTGCAACAAGGAGATTATAGATCGTCATATGAATATGGTGATAATATATTAGCACATTTACAAACCTATGAAAAACAAGGGGCAAAAATGCTCCATTTAGTAGATTTAGATGCAGCAAAAGAACCTGATAAAAGACAAACAAAATTAATTAAATATTTAGTAAATAGTACCAATATACCTATCCAGATAGGAGGAGGTATTCGTAATTATAATGATATTATAACGATACTGGATACTGGTGTAAAAAGAGTAGTTATAGGTTCTATGGCCATAAAAAATAGCAGATTAGTTAAAGAATGGTTGAAAATGTTTCATCCAGATACTATTGTATTAGCTATAGATATACGTATTAGCGGTAATAATGAAAAAATAGTAGCAATTAACGGATGGCAAGAAATAACTTATTTTACCTTAGAACAAATAATTCAAGAATTTCTTGATTTTGGGTTAAAATATGTTCTTTGTACTGATATTTCTCGTGATGGGATGTTAAGTGGACCTAATATAGATCTTTATAAAGAAATTGTAAAGAGATACTCTTCTATTATTTTTCAAGCTTCTGGAGGTATAAGTTCTCTCCAAGATATTCAAGAACTCCGCTGCAGTGGTGTACAAGAAGTAATAATTGGGCGAGCTTTATTAGAAAACAAATTTACTTTGGCAGAGGCAATAAAATGCTGGCAAAACGTATAATACCTTGTTTAGATGTACTTAATGGTAAAGTAGTCAAGGGAAAAAAATTCCGTAATCATACTATAGTAGGTGATATACTTGAGTTAACCCAACGTTATGTACAAGAAGGAGCAGATGAATTAGTATTTTATGATATTACTGCATCTAGTGATGGTAGAGTAGTAGATAAAAGTTGGATTTATCGTGTGGCAAAAGTCATTAATATTCCTTTCTGTGTAGCTGGTGGCATTAAAAGCGAAGAAGATGCATCTCGTGTTCTTTCTTATGGTGCAGATAAAATATCTATTAATTCACCAGCATTAGCTAATCCTGCATTAATCACTAAGCTTGCTCATCGATTTGGTGTGCAATGTGTTGTCATTGGTATAGATACATGGTTCGATAAAATTAATGGTAGATATCATGTTAATCAATATACTGGTGATGAACTATGTACTCGTGTCACTTCTTGGGATATGCTTGAATGGATACAAGAAGTACAAAAATTAGGAGCCGGAGAAATAGTGCTAAATATGATGAATCAAGATGGGGAATGTGAAGGTTATGATATAGTTCAGTTAAAAAAAGCAAGACACTTATGTAAAGTTCCTTTAATTGCTTCTGGAGGAGCAGGATCTATGGATCATTTTTTACAAGCGTTTAATGAAGCTAAAGTAGATGGCACACTTGCTGCATCAGTTTTTCATAAGCAGATTATTAATATAGGGTTATTAAAAAAATTCTTAATTAAACATGGAGTGGAGATCCGTCAGTGTTGAGTGAAAAAATATTATCTAAATTGAATTGGGTGAAAACACATGGAAGAATACCTGTCATTATACAGCATAATAGCTCTGGTCAAGTTTTAATGCATGGTTATATGGATCAAGATGCCTTACAAAAAACTTTAGCTGATCATAAAGTTACTTTTTTTTCTCGGACTAAGAATCGTTTGTGGACAAAAGGTGAAAGCTCTGGTTGCTATTTAAAAACAAAGAGTATTATTCCCGATTGTGATAATGATGCTTTATTAATATTAGTAGATCCTATAAGTCCTACATGTCATTTAGGGAATGACAGTTGTTTTTTAGATAATTATCAGTCTAGTTGGGCTTTTCTATGGTTTTTAGAGAAATTAATAGCATCTCGTAAAAATAGTTCTTCTTGTGATAATTCATATACTGCTAAACTATACACTCAAGGAATCAAACGCATTGCTCAAAAAGTAGGAGAAGAGGGATTGGAAACAGCTTTAGCAGCTGTTACTAATAATCGCAACGAGTTAATCAATGAAGTATCAGATTTAATTTATCACTTGTTAGTTCTTCTCCAAATTCACGATTTAGATTTAAATGCCATTATTAATAATTTAAAAATGCGTCATTATCAACGATAAACTATTATGATAATATAACATTCACAGAAAAATTAGTAACAATGTTCTATTATTGATTTAAAATAACTAATAATTATTAGTCATTCCACTCCGTATGAAACATCCCAGGCGTATCTATACGTTTATAGCAGTGAGCACCAAAATAATCTCGCTGAGCTTGAATTAAATTTGCTGGTAGTGTTGGTGAACGATAACTATCATAGTAGGCAATAGCAGCTGAAAAAGCTGGTATTGCTAATCCATTTTGAATAGCATAAGTTACAACATCTCGCAATTCTTGTTGATAATCATTAGCAATATTTTGAAAAGATTTATCTAGCAATAAGTTAACTAGTTTTGGATTTTGTTCATAAGCATGTGATATTTTCTGCAATAGTTTAGCTCGAATAATACAACCAGCTCTAAATATTTTTGCAATACTACTGTAGTTTATATTCCAATGATTTTTATCAGAAGCTTTCTTTAGTTGAGAAAAACCTTGTGTATAACAAATAATTTTACTTAAATAAAGAGCCTGACCAATTTTATCTATAAATAGATTTGTATTTTTATTGAACACCTTTACTAAGGGACCAGATAATACGTTTGAAGCCTTCAAACGTTGAGATTTTAATACAGATAAATATCGAGCAAATACAGATGATGTAATAATTGATAATGGTTCACCTAATTCTAAAGCACTTTGACTAGTCCATTGACCAGTTCCCTTATTTGATGCTTCATCTAAAATGAAATCAATTAAGTAATTGCCTTTATCATCGATTTTATGAAAAATATTTTGAGTAATCTCAATAAGATAGCTATTTAATTCACCTTTATTCCATTGCTTAAAAACATTTGCTATTTCTTCATTATTCAATTTTAAAAGTTTATTTAATAAAAAATATGCTTCCGAAATTAATTGCATATCACCATATTCAATACCATTATGTACCATTTTAACATAGTGACCTGATCCATTAGGACCTATATAATTAACACATGGTTCATCTTTAAAGTAAGCAGCTATCTTTTTTAGAATTGGAGCAACTATTAGATAAGCTTCTTTATGTCCACTAGGCATAATTGCCGGACCTTTTAATGCTCCCTCTTCCCCTCCCGATATACCTGCACCAATAAATTGAATTCCATGTTTAGTAAGATATTCGCAACGTCTAATAGTATCTTTATAAAATGCATTGCCACCATCAATTAAAATATCACCTTTCTCTAAGTCATACATTAAAGAATTTATAATATCATCTGTTGATTTTCCTGCTTGTACCATGAGAAAAATACATCTAGGTTTTTCCAGAGATTTTACAAAATCTTTTAAAGAAAAAAAAGGTACAAGATGTTTAAAAGGATGTTGTGCTATTATTTCATTTGTTTTTTCGCATGAACGATTAAATATGGATACCGTATAACCACGACTTTCTAGATTCATGGCTAAGTTACGTCCCATAACTGCCATACCTATTACACCTATTTGTTGTTTAGACATTATATGCTCGATTTTTAAATAAAGTAGTATACGACGATACTATATATGAATCAGTTGAATTAACCAAGGTATTAAATTAAATTACAATATATAATGATTATATTTATCAAGCTGCGATAATTAAATTCATTATTATACTGAGAGATAATGTTATACAGTATCACTGCTTTGATATTTTATGACAATAGTCGGAATATTTTTTTTATGTACTAATTGCTACTTGAAAAATTCAATGTGATAAATTATTAGGTCTTCCTCTTATATATTCACTAATTTGATCTGATTCATGAACTATTCTATTATAGCAGAAGAATGTGTATCCACGTTTTTTACTCCAATATTGCATCAAGCACTAATGAGTTTAAAACGTGTATATGCAGTATGCAGCAGTGCCACCTCCTAGATAACTAAATTCGGAATAAGGTATGCATGACTCTATAAACTGTAGCAAATGAGTTAAACACAAAATGAAATATTCATACATCAAATATCTGTTTTAATAAGGTAATGTTTCGATAAATATTATATAATAAAACATTACAGCACATATTGTAAACCCGCAACCAACGCAAAGCACTAATATTACAATTATGGAAAATATATTTTTAATATCTTAATAATTATTAGATAGATTGATAACCTAAAAAATATTAATTACTCTACTTTTATAAATTCATTAGAAAAATTCTTAAATAATTACGAGGGATCTGAAGCGATACGACTACTAGTAGCTCCTTGTTGATTAAGATATTTAGCATCTTTACGAGAATTATAAGGTCTTTCTGCTGGACCAGTTAGTAATTCAAAACTTAATGCACCAATAAGCATTCCAGGCTTTAATGCCAAAGGCAATTTTCCTACATTAAAAAACTCTAAAACAATACTCCCTTGCCAACCAGGATCAATACGATGAGCTGTAGCATGTACCATTAAACCAAGACGTGCTAATGAAGATCGTCCATCTAACCATCCAACTAGATTATTCGGCAAACTTACTGATTCCAAAGTAACTGCAAGTACTAACTCTCCTGGATGCAAGAAAAAAACCTGTCCATCTGAAAGCACTATTTCATTGCTGACAACTTGATTTAATATAGTATTTGTTTTACTTTGAGATCCACTTAAGTCAATAAATGGTGCATTATATCCATTAAAAACCCTAAATTGATTACCTAAACATATATCTACGGTAGCTCCATTAATACGTTGAATAGGTGGTTTTGGGGTAATATTTAATTTATGGTTATCTAACCAATTTTTTATATCCCTATCACACAGCCGCATTAATATTCTTCTCCTGCATCCATTATACTAAAAAAAAATTTCCTAATTTATATTAATAATTTTTTATGAGATTTAATCTACACCATAGTACCAGGACAGCAAGCAAATTTAAAAATACTCATTTCTGTTTTATAGTATAAGTAAAGATATCATAAAAAAATTGATAAAATCTAAATAAATACCCATAGCACCTATTATGGAATAACGGCGCATTTGATCTTGATTATTTAAATTCACATTTTTATAAATTGTTTTTAGTTTTTGAGTCTCATATGCTGTTAAAAACACAAACAGTATTACGCTAATGTATGTAATGAATGAGTTTAGCGAATTCAACTTAATATTTACCAAATAAGCTGACATAACTCCAATTACACCAATCTCACATAAATTATGAAAAACACTTAAATCCTGTTTAGTTAAGTACCCATATAAACTTATGGTAACAAATATACCAGCTGTGATAACAACATCACTGCTCACAGAAGCCGCTGTATAAAAAACCACTATACTTGATATTGTTAAGCCAACAAGAGATGAGTAAAACATAAACAACATCGTAGCCACACGACTATTTAGTTGCTCTAATACACCAGAAATTGTAGAGACTACAAAAAATTGTAATAGCATTACAGTCAAAACTAGTTTTTTACTTGATAACACTCCTGCAACACTAGGTGTATGAATTGCAAACCAAGAGACAAAAGCTGTTAATAACAAACCACAAGTCATCCAACCATATACTTGATAAAGATAATCTTGTAAAAGAGGGTTCTGTCTTATCATAGAACTATTAGTATGTGCATATCTATGCATATTAGATAAACCTCTCCAATCCAATAAGATATTTTGTTGTACAACTTTTCAATAATTAAAAAATATTAATTATTAAGCTACAGACAACTTATTTTATAAGTTATCTATATTCTTCCTATAGATATTGATCAATGCTATAAATATTTATTTAATTATTACATTTATCTTTTTGATATAATAGATAGTTTTAAATATTTCGTATATATACTATATACAAAATATATTTATCTGGCAAATATTTTAAAATTATCTGGATAGATTATTCCATCTATTAACCAATTTAATATCTTTTATTCTCATACTTATCCATTCATTACCTTGAATAGTAGCTTCTTTTTTCCAAAAAGGAGCATGTGTTTTTATATGGTCCATGATAAACTCTGCTGCTGAAAAAGCACTACTGCGATCTAAGCAACTAACTCCTACTAGAACTATATTGTCTCCAGAAGAAAGCTCGCCTATACGATGTATTACTATAATACGATGTAATATCCACCTATAACTTGCATCAATAATGATTTTTTTTAAAATTTTTTCTGTCATTTCTGGATAATGCTCTAAAGTTAATCGCAAAACCCTTTTATCATCATTATGACTACGTACTTTACCAGTAAAAGTAACAACTGCTCCATCTCGATCACATGCATTTAGCCATTGATATTCCTGGCAAATATTAAAAGGACTATTTCCTACACATATCTTTATTTCCATCTCAGCCTCCTGTCACCGGTGGAAAAAAAGCTACTTCATCACCATCAGTCAAATGGTAATTCATAGGTACTAATGTGTGATTTACAGATGATAGTAAAGTATTTGTGTCCAACGCTATTGCCCATTGACTACCACGATTAATTAATGATCTACGCAATGATTCTACATCTGTATACTTATTTTCTACAAATAGCTGACTAATACCTACTAATTCTCTTATTTGAGCAAAAAACATAATTTTTATCATAATTATTTCTCATACAGGACTATTTTATGGTCATAAATACTATATAAATATATCTCACTTGATTAAATTTTAAATGGATATTTTCACCATGAAATTTTAATGATTTATTGAAAGAAATATTATTCAGGCAATGTCATAATATATAATGTAATTATAACAAATGCTTACTAAAATTTAGTATTTCAATAATTAAATTAGTTACTAATATTAGTCCTTACAATAATAGGTTAAGGTATGATTTTTAAAAAATCTAAATTGAGATAATTATTCCAATTAGTAAATACAAGATCATTATTAAGCCAAGGAATATTACCTAAGCAAGGAGCGCGTAAAATATTTCTGAAAATCTTTATATAATCCTCTTGCCATTTATCTGATAATTCAGTTGCATTAGTAATCCACCCCATCAATTGTATACCACTAGCAATTATTGCCTTAGCCGTTAATAACGCATAATTAATACAACCTAATTTAAGATTAATTACTAAAATTACCGGTAGGTGTTCTCTTATTACCCAATCTGCCATCGTAGATTCCATAGAAATAGGTGTATACCATCCACCTACTCCTTCTATTATGATTAAATCTGCTTTTGACTCGAGTCTTCTCAACCCTTGAGAAATAATATTTAGTATAATTGGTTTACCCTCATGTAAACTATTTATATGAGGAGAAGTAGGTTCTGTAAAACTAAAAGGATTAACTTCATTATAAGCAAGTTGCACATTGCTATACTTTTTAAGTATCAAAGCATCTTCATTACAAATATTATTTCCGATTTTTTTCCCACCACATGCTACTGGTTTATACCCTGCTGTACTCAATCCTCCTTTTCCAGCAATTTCTAATAATGCTCTACTAACTACTGTTTTACCAACATTAGTGCCAATTCCAGTAATAAATAAAGACTTCATTTATTAATTATCCCATATATTAATTGATAGGTTAAAGGATAGCCTCTAGCATCATGTGGCCAGAAAGTTTCTAATTTAGCTAAACGGTCGCGTGTTAACAATATATTGTTATTACGTCCTTGATGTAAATAAGTAGCTCCTATGCCTTTTAAAGAACGCATGGCACTAATTGCAGTTGGGAAATATAATGTAATTATTTGATGTTTAAGATTCACTGTAAAACCTTTACAAGCATAATAGATGTCATCTTTACTTAAAAAATGATTAGCATGTGAATAATCATCAATATGACGCCAAGCATCATGTATCTCTTGCAAAGAACCTGCTATTAAAGTAGAAAAGACTATAAATCCTCCGATTTTTGTCACTCGAACAAAATGACATAGTGCTCTACGTAGATCAGTACTCCATTGGACTACTAAATTACTCCATACTATATCCATGCTCTCCTTTAATAAAGGTAAGGAATCAATATCACCAATAAGATATCTATCAGCTGATGTGTTGTTACGTGCTTGTATTAACATCTTTTCCGATATATCTATAGCAGTAACTCTATATCCACGTTTTCGCCAAAATGTACTATACCATCCCGGGCCACATCCTGCATCAAGAAGATCTCCAGTAAAGTTAAATGGTAGTAAACTTACCATTTTGTCACCAATCAATCTCTGTAATTCGGAAAATTTATTGTAATGAACCGCAGCACGACCGAAAGCATGTGCGATCTCAAGCTTATTTACTGGCAACTTCATGTAGTGCCTCCAATAATCTATCAATATCTTCTAATTCATGTGCTGCTGTTAAAGTTATACGTAGTCGTGATGTACCAACAGGAACTGTAGGAGGACGTATTGCCGTTATCCAAAATCCAGCCAGACGTAAACGATAGGCTAAATATAACGCCAATGAATTTTTGCCGACTACTAACGGTTGAATGGCACTTGTAGACTGTTTTAATAACCAAGGTAAACTTTTTGCACCTGCGCGAAAATGGGCGATATGTTGTTTTAATTTTTTTCTTAATCCGTCACCTTCTTGAATTTTTCGTAAAGCGGCTTGTAAAGCTGCAACTTGAGCTGGTGGCATAGCTGTACTATATATTAAATGGCGAGAAAATTGATTAAAATATTCAGCAGTTGCTTCATTACATAATACAGCAGCTCCAGAGACTCCAAATGCCTTCCCGAAAGTTACTATTAATATATTTGGTTTCACTTTATGTTGCCAACAACTACCTTTTCCTCCTTCACCTATTACTCCAATACCGTGTGCATCATCTACTAAAAGCCAGCTATTTTGACAATGTGTTTGATAAGCAATATCTATTAAAGGTGATTGATCTCCATCCATACTAAATATACCTTCAGTAGCAACCAAGGTATTACCTAGACAGGGCTTATTAAGATGACTAACTAAGCTATCTAATCTATTATGATTAAATCGATATAGTTTTGCTGGACTATAACTGGCAGCTTCTATTAATGAGGCATGACATAATTTATCTGCTATAATGCGATCCCGTTTTCTAGCTAATAAATAAATACACGCTTGATTAGCAATAAATCCTGAATTAAAAAGTAACGCACAAGGATAATCTAACCATTTAGCTAAATCCTGTTCTAATTGAAATTGTTGTAGACGATATCCAATTACTTGGACTGAAGCACCTGTGCCTGCTCCTAATTCAGCACCTTGCTGCCAGTGTTCAATAATCATTGGATTTTGACTTAATCCCAGATAATCATTAGAAGAAAAATTTAGATATTTACGACCTTTACTAATTAGCCAACGAGTAGTATTATATTCAATGATAGGGCGTTGACGTAAAGCATCCATACTCAATCTAATGGATAATTCCTTGTTTATTCGCTCAGACCAACTCATCAAGTAGCCGCAGCATTATAGAATTGTTTATTTTTTTTGTCGGTTATTTGATTATTAAGTTCATTTTTATACTCATCATAATCTCTATCGATATTTATTGGTTCAGCCCGTAATCCTAATTTACGAAATAACATTAAATCCTCATTTTCTTTGGGATTAGGTGTAGTCAGTAATTTGCAACCATAGAATATAGAATTTGCACCTGCCATAAAACACATAGCTTGTGTTTGATCGTTCATTTTTTCACGACCGGCAGAAAGACGTATACGCGAAGTTGGCATCATGATTCTGGCAACAGCAATAGTACGAATAAAATCAAATGCATCAACATCTTTGTTATTTGATAACGGAGTTCCTTCTACTTTTACTAACATATTGATAGGTATGCTTTCAGGAGGTATGGGAAGATTAGCTAACTCCAGTAACAATTCTGCACGATCATTCACCGTTTCACCCAAACCAATAATTCCACCAGAACAAATTTTAATTCCGGCTTCACGAACTTTATTTAAAGTATCAAGACGTTCTTGATATTTACGAGTAGTAATAATACTATTATAAAATCTAGATGAAGTATCTAGATTATGATTATAAAAATCAAGACCAGCTGCAGCTAAACGAGATGCCTGACTAGCATTAAGAGTTCCAAGTGTCATACAAGTTTCTAATCCTAGGCATTTTATTTCTCTTATTATTTGTTCCAAATAAGGCATATCTCGTTCTTGAGGATTTTTCCAGGCAGCTCCCATACAAAAACGACTTGACCCAGATTGTTTTGCTTGACGAGCTTTTTCTATAACTGATTGTATTTTCATAAGTGGTTCGGATTTTAAATTAGTTTTATAATGAGAACTTTGTGGACAATATTTACAATCTTCAGGACAAGCTCCAGTTTTCAGTGATAACAAAGTGCTAATCTGAATCTGAGAAGGATCAAAGTGTTTTCGGTGTATTTGCTGAGCTTCAAACATCAATTCTAGAAAAGGCTTCTCAAAGCATCTTTGAGCATCTTTTAATTTCCATTGATGATTATTTAGCATTATTTACTCCTAAAAGTAGTATTTTAAATAATTATGTATGTAAACTAAATGTTTTGATTATGATTTACAAGAGAGATGTTCAATTTTGACGATTTTACTTTTGATCGCCAACATATTTGGCACCCATATACTTCTATGCGTAATCCCTTACCATGTTATGCTGTAGTAGCTGCAAAGGGTTGCTGTTTAGAATTGGCTGATGGACGTAAATTAGTCGATGGTATGTCATCGTGGTGGTCAGCTATACATGGTTATAATCATCAACGTTTAAATCATGCTTTAAAAAAGCAAATAGATTACATGTCACACGTAATGTTTGGAGGAATTACACATCCTGCCGCTGTATCTCTTTGTCGGAAATTAGTAGGAATCACACCAAAAGAATTACAATGCGTTTTCCTATCGGATTCAGGATCAGTTGCTGTCGAAGTATCAATGAAAATGGCTATGCAATATTGGTTAGGTCGTGGAGAAAAACGTCCAAAATTTTTAACAATAAAGGGTGGATACCATGGAGATACATTATCTGCAATGTCAGTGTGCGATCCAGATAATTCTATACATAGTTTATGGCGAGGATTTGTGCCAAAAAATTATTTTACTGTTGCACCCAACTGTAGTTTTTATAGTTCTTGGAATGAAAGTGAACTAGATGATTTTTATAAAAAAGTAGAACAACATCATAATAATTTAGCAGCAATTATTTTAGAACCAATAGTACAAGGAGTGGGTGGTATGCGTTTTTACCATCCCTGTTATTTGCAAAGAGTTAGAGAAGTGTGTAGTCACTATGGTTTACTATTAATAGCAGATGAAATTGCTACGGGGTTTGGACGTACGGGTAAATTATTTGCTTGTGAACATGCAGATATTGTGCCTGATATCATGTGTTTAGGTAAGGCACTTACAGGTGGTACTATGACCTTAGCTGCTACTTTAACTACCAATGATATAGCACATACTATAAGTAGTGCTACAAATTGTTTAATGCATGGTCCTACTTTTATGGGTAATCCACTCGCTTGTGCGGTTGCTTGTGAAAGCTTATCTCTTATAATAGAAGGCAAATGGTTTAATCAAGTAGCAAATATTGAAAAACATCTAAAAAAAATGTATGTATCTTTAAATAACCATTCCAGGGTAGCAGATGTTCGAGTACTAGGTGCTATCGGAGTTATTGAAACTCACCAATATATTAATATTGCTGCTATACAAGAATTTTTTGTTAAACAAGATGTTTGGATTCGACCTTTTAATAAAGTAATTTATTTAATACCCCCTTATATCATTACTTATAAACAGCTCGATAAACTTATTAACGCAATTAGTGAAGCTCTAGATCATTCGGATTTTTTTTACTATTAATATATTTGCGTCTATTAAGACTGAGATTGTATATTATATACAACGACACATATAGGTCCATGACCCACTATATAATGTCCAATTAGGGTTAAATATCCACAATTTTGAGATATTTTATAGACGGAAATAAAATTAGATTTTTGTCCTGCAACTACTAGAAAATTTCCCGTGGTATCGATACAGAAACCACGTGGTTGTAGAGCTTTGTCCATCTTTTGATGACCTTGAATAGTCAATAATTTACCATTATTGTGGACTTTAAATATAGTAATAGTACTATTACTACGATCACACGTATACAGAAAATTGCCATTAGGTAATATATGAATATCCGCTGCCCAAAAATTTTTATCTAATCTAGTTGACATCATCTCTATATTTTGCAAACATTTAATCTTATTAGATGTATCTTTTAACTGCCATACATCAACTGTACTATTTAATTCATTAATAGAATAAGCATATTCCCCAAGAGGGTGAAATGACATATGTCTAGGACCTGAACCATAAACAGTAGTAACATATTTCTGGGGATGTTCTTTTAAGTAACCATCAGCATCTAATTGAAATAAGTATATACGATTCTGCTTTAAAGCAGTAACATATAAAATATGATTATAATTATCAATATTTGCAAAATGACAGCCATTTAATCCATTAATAATTTGAGATGGTAATTTAGGTAACCCGTCTAGATAAATAGGACTAACACTGATACAACCATAATTGTAAGAGCTACAAAAAAGATATTTCCCTAAATGATCAATTGAAAGATGACTGGGAGAAGCAGGTAAAGATACTTCTCCAGCTTTAATTAAAGTTCCATCAGCTTCTATTTTAAAAGAAATAACACCAAAATTTGGGCGCACACCTACATATAAAATTTTTTGCTTAAAATTCACTACCATTGGTTGTACTTGCCCAGAAATATTTACTTTTTGCAATAAAGTTAGCATTCCTTTATCGTTCATAATCCAAGCATATATTTGCTGACTTTCTGGACTGGAAATATAAACTATTTGTTGCATATACTTTCCTTAAGTTGTTCAAATACCGTAAAACACGGTTTTAATGAAACTAATAAATAAATCCATTTAATACAATATGTCATTAAAAAATAGTATTTTATATAAATATATTTATAATAAATAGTGTACTTTTTGTAAAAATTTTATTACGCAATAAAAGATTTACCTATTATGGGAGATAATTTTGTCTAGTGTAACTAGAGTAGTATTCTTACGTCACGGTCAGAGTAAATGGAATTATGAAAATCGTTTTACTGGTTGGTGTGATGTAGATCTATCGAAAAAAGGATGCGAGGAAGCTAAACAAGCGGGAATGTTAATACAAAAGCAAGGTTTTATTTTTGATTATGCCTATACTTCGTTACTAAAACGTGCTATCCATACATTGTGGTATGTTTTAGATAAAATAGATCAAGCTTGGCTGCCTGTAGAAAAAACCTGGCATCTCAATGAAAGACATTATGGTGCTTTACAAGGCTTAAATAAAACTGAAGTTGCCAAAAAGTATGGGGATCAACAAGTTAAAGAATGGCGAAGAAGTTTTGATAGTATGCCTCCACCATTACATGGTATAAATCAACAATTTTCAGGATATGATATAAGATACACTAAATTTACATTAGAACAATTTCCTAAGAGTGAAAGTTTAGCTTTGACGATAAATAGAGTAATCCCTTTTTGGAATAATATTATTTTACCAAAAATAAAAAACAAAAAAACCATTCTAATTGTAGCTCATGGTAATTCTATACGGGCTTTGATGAAATATTTAGATGGCTTAAACAATGAAGAAATATTGGAACTTAATATACCTACAGGAATGCCATTAATATACGAGTTTAATGAAGTTGTTAAACCTGTTAGACACTATTATTTAAATAATATAGTATAGCAAGTTCTCTAAATAAAAAATTATACTATTAATATGATTTTACCATAAGAAACAATATATATTTGTTGAGGATATACTTGAGGATATACTCCTTCCAAGATACTTCATCATTTGCACGAAGCTTCATTAAGATTATAAACCATAGAACGAACCCAGGTCAGTCAGTACCTGGCTGGTATTATTATCGAAATGAGTCGTGAGTCGTATAATGATAGAAAAATATAAGTAGTGTATGACTAAGTAACTATAACTACATAAGTAGTAAAGAGTGAAAGTGTCTAATCAGCTTTTTAGATTGAATTGATATGCTATGTATTATAGTTACTAACTGTAATTGCTAGAATTAATTTGTATATTTTAGTAATTAATAAAATAAATATTTCTTATATAAGAAGATAAAAATTATTGAATATCTAAATATCTAGTAAATACGTCATTACACAATCAACATAGACTGGATATATTTGTAATTAAAAATTCACTATTTAACTGTGTGTGGAGGTCTGTTATCTATAACAGAGTAACTATAAATATTAAGTATTATTTACAAAATTAAATAATTGATTTTAACACCTCATTAACTTTATTGATACTCCGTAACATTATCACACCTGCTGATTCTAAAGCGGCAATTTTTTCTTCAGCACTTCCCTTACCTCCACCAGTAATAATAGCACCTGCATGACCCATACGTTTACCTTGAGGAGCAGTTACACCTGCAATATATGCTATCATTGGTTTCGTGATATTCTTTTTTATAAATAAAGCAGCTTCTTCTTCATAATTGCCTCCGATTTCACCTATCATAATAATCGCTTCCGTTTGTGGATCATTTTGGAACATTTCTAAAATATCAACAAAATTGGATCCTAATATTGCATCACCACCAATACCAAGGCATGTAGATTGTCCGAAACCACCATCGGTGGTTTGTTTTACTGCTTCATACGTTAATGTACCAGAACGAGATACAATACCTATGCAACCTGGTTGATGTATATTACTAGGCATTATGCCGATTTTACATTGGCCTGGAGTAATTACTCCTGGACAGTTAGGACCAATCATACGCACTTTAAATTCCGTTAATTTTATTTTAATTAATAGCATATCTAATACAGGAATGCCTTCTGTAATAGTAATAATTAATTTGATACCAGCGTCTATTGCTTCTAAAATACTATCCTTACAATAAGGGGCTGGAACATATATCACAGAAGTGGTTGCTCCAGTATTAGTCACTGCTTCACGAACTGTATTAAATACAGGTAATCCCAGATGTATATTACTTCCTTTATTAGGAGTTACTCCAGCAACTAATTTTGTCCCATAAGCTAATGCTTGTGCTGAGTGAAATGTTCCTTGTTTTCCGGTAAAACCTTGACAAATAACTTTAGTATTTTTATCAATTAAGATCGACATGTTTTCCCTCTGCCGTAAGAATAACTAATTTTATTGCATCAATTAGACTATTTACAGCAATAATATCTAAATGACTATTAATTATATTTTGTATTCCTATTGAAGCATTATTGCCTTCTAAACGTACTATAATAGGCACAGAAACTTCTATTTCTTTCACAGCACTGATGATTCCCTTAGCAATTAAATCACAACGAACAATACCTCCAAAGATATTAATAAAAATTACTTTTATATTTTTTTCTGAGAGAATGATTTTAAAAGCTTCAACGACTCTATCATGCGTTGTATCACCGCCAATATCAAGAAAATTAGCCGGTTGTCCTCCATAATGTTTTAACATATCCATAGTAGCCATTGCTAAGCCAGCTCCATTAACTATACAACCAATATTTCCTTCTAGTGCAACATAATTAAGTTTCCTATTTTTTGCACGTACTTCAAGGATATCTTCTTGATTTAAATCGCACATTTTATAAATTTCAGGTTGACGATATAAAGCATTATTATCTATGTTTATTTTACCATCTAGACAAACTAGATATCCATGGTTATTAACCACTAAAGGATTAATTTCTATAATTTCTAAATCATATTTGAGAAGCATATTAGATATACTAATAAATATTTTAGTAAATTGATTTATTTGTTGATCCTTTAATTCCAATTTAAACGCTAATTCTCGAGCTTGATAAGGTAGTGGCCCCGTAAGAAGATCTAATGATATTTTGTGTATTTTTTGAGTATTTTTTTCAATTTCTACGCCACCTTCCATAGAAGCTAAAATAACTACACGATGATTATTACGATCAATGACAGCTGCTAAATAAAGCTCTTTATCAATATTAATAGCTTCTTCAACTAAAATATGATTTACTGGTTTGCCTTTATTATCTGTTTGATTAGTTACTAAATATTTACCGAGCCAATTTTTAATAAATTCATGAACCTCATATTTACTATTGATCAGTTTTACGCCTCCAGCTTTACCACGACCTCCAGCATGAATCTGACATTTAACTACCCAAGGACCTTCACCACTTTTTAAAATGGCTTTTTCTATATTTATATTTTTAGTACACACATAACCTAGTGGTATAGGTAAACCATATTTGAAAAATAAGTTTTTTGTTTGGTATTCATGTAAGTTCATGATTTTTATCCAAGTAACTCTTTAACATTAATAAAATATTTTATATGTTTAAATTAAATATCTAATATAATTATTGTCATATCTTCTAATATTTCCTTTATTTTTACTAAGCAGCTGATTGCTTCACGTCCATCAATCAAACGATGATCATAAGAAAGAGCTAAGTATGTCATAGGTAATATTACAACATTTCCTTTTACAGCAACAGGACGATCTTTAATAGCATGTATGCCTAAAATAGCACTTTGAGGGGGATTAATAATAGGTGTAGATATTAAAGATCCAAATACACCTCCATTAGTAATAGTAAATGTGCCTCCCGTAAGTTCCTCTAAGCTTAATTTATTATTGCGAGCTTTTTCCGCTAAATCTTTTATGTTATTTTCAATACTTGCCATACTTAATGAATCGGCATGTCTTAATACTGGTGTAATTAAACCACGGGGAGTGGCAACTGCAATACTTATATCAAAATGATTATGATAAATAATATCTTCTCCATCAATAGAGGCATTAATTTCTGGAAAACGTTTTAATGCTTCTACTACTGATTTCACATAAAAAGACATAAACCCTAAACGTATCCCATGACGTTTTTCAAAATATTCTCCATATTTTTTACGAATATTTATTATAGGTTGCATATTAACTTCGTTAAATGTTGTTAACATTGCAGTGTTGCGAGTAACCTCTAAGAGTCTATCTGAGATACGTTTGCGCAGTCTTGTCATAGGTACTCTTTTTACCGGAGTAGAATATTTCTCTTCTGCACAAAGATTTTTAGGCAAATCTACTCTTCCTAATTGATTTGATAAATCTTTTGGTGCCGTATTCTTCATAATCGCTTCATTAAAATTATCTACTTGAATAGTATTTTCATCAATACTTTCCTTGATCATACGACGACGCATTGATGGACTATAAACTATGTTATTGATTTTTTTATGAGTTGGGAGCGGCTCTGGCTCTCTCTCCGCCAAAAATTCCTCCCTAGTAGGTTTTAAACGACCTAAAACTTCACCAGAAGTAATAGTAGCACCTACATTTTTAAATATAACATCTAATATACCACTAATTGCTGCGGATACTTCCAACATGACTTTATCGGTTTCAATTTCTACTAGTACCTCATCACGATTTACACGATTACCTACTTTTTTATGCCAAATTGCCACAGTAGCATCATTAACTGATTCAGGCAAATCAGGTGCAATAATATCAAAACTACTCATCTCATTATCTTTCCTTTATGTTAATCAATATTCAGTGCCTCACTAATCAAATTTTTCTGTTGTTTTAAATGTAAAGAGATATATCCCACAGCTGGGGCAGCTGATTCTGGTCGACAAATGTAACGTAAAGAAGTATTTGATGGAATCATTTTTTGAAAATACTGGCGACTATAATTCCATGCTCCTTGATTTAATGGCTCTTCCTGACACCAAATAAAATCTTTCACACCAGAATATTTTTTAAGTATTTGCTCTGCTAGTGTATAGGGAAATGGATAAAGTTGTTCGATACGCAAAATAGCTATATTATTTTTTTTATTTTTACGTCTTTCTTCTAATAAATCGTAGTATACTTTTCCTGAACAAAAAATTACTCTCTTTACATTTTCTATATTAAAATTATCAATTTCATCAATTATTAGAGAAAAATTTCCATTGGCTAATTCGTATATTGTAGAAGTTGCTAAAGGATGACGCAATAATGATTTTGGTGACATCACAATTAAAGGATAGCGCATGTTACGAAGTACTTGACGACGCAACAGATGATAAATTTGTGCCGGTGTAGATGGAACACATATTTGCATATTTTGTTCCGCACATAACTGTAAATAACGCTCTAGACGTGCGGATGAATGTTCTGGTCCTTGACCTTCATAGCCATGTGGTAATAACATTACTAACCCAGATAATTGACCCCATTTTTGTTCACCAGAACTAATAAACTGATCAATTACGACTTGAGCACCATTGGAAAAATCACCAAATTGTGCTTCCCAAATCACTAATTTTTGTGGTTCTGTAGTAGAATAGCCATATTCAAATGCTAATACTGATTCTTCAGATAGTACAGAATCCCAAATATTAAAATAACCTTTTTTACCGTCAATATGGTTTAATGGTATATAAGTAGATCCATCATTTTGATTATGAAGTACTGCATGACGATGAAAAAATGTACCTCTTCCTGAATCTTCTCCAGAGAAACGTATTGATATTCCTGCATCTATCAAAGTTGCATAAGCTAAATTCTCAGCAGCCCCCCAATCAAACGGTTGAATTCCTTCTGCCATATCTTGGCGATTTTGATAAATTTTATCAACTCGTTCCTGTAATTTTATGTGTTTAGGAACTTGACAAATAGAACGAGATAAATACTTTAAGTGATCTATGTCTATCTTTTGGGGATACTCTTCACACCAATTATTTTTTAAATAAGGTAACCAATTTCTAGAAATTAAATTAGTTGAATGCACTTCTGGTAGTATACATTTACCTTTATCTAACGAATTCCGATAATTACTAATCATTGCCATGGATTCATCATGTGTAATAATTTTTTTATTTTCTAAATAAGCAGAGTAAATTTCGCGTACGGTAGGATGTTGCTGAATTTTTTTATACATTAGAGGTTGAGTAACGCGTGGTTCATCTGCTTCATTATGTCCATGACGTCTATAACAAACTAAATCAATAAATACATCACGCTTAAAAGTATTTCTATAATCTAACGCTAATTTAACTACAAAAATAGCAGCTTCTGTATCATCTGCATTTACATGAAATATAGGGGATTGTATCATTTTGGCTATATCTGTACAATATACCGTTGATCGTGCATCCTGTAAATTTGATGTAGTGAAGCCAATTTGATTATTAATGATAATTCTAATAGTACCGCCGACTTGATATCCTCTAGTTTGAGACATATTAAGAGTTTCTTGAATGACCCCTTGTCCAGTAATAGCTGCATCTCCATGAATAGTAATAGGCAATATACTATTAGTTGATTCTGAAGAATGATCAATCAGTGCTCGTACTGATCCCATAATTACTGGAACAACAATTTCTAAATGAGATGGATTAAAAGCTAATGCTAAATGCATTAAACTTCCTTCAATTTCAATATTAGAGGAAAATCCCATATGATATTTAACATCTCCAGTACCTAAATGATTTTTATATTTTCCAGTGAATTCATCAAACAAATCTTGAGGATTCTTACCACATATATTGATCAGTACGTTGAGACGCCCACGATGTGCCATGCCTATAACTAATTCTTTAGTACCATTTTTGTTAGCATTCCGAATAATTTCTCTTAACATGGGTATTAACACATCTCCACCTTCTAAAGAGAATCGTTTTGCACCCGGAAATTTTACGCCTAAATATTTTTCTATACCTTCAGCTGCAGTTAGTTCCTTTAAAAAAATTTTTTTTTCTTCATTACTAAATTGATTGTATTTTTCAGGATATTCAATCCGTTGCTGAATCCAATCTCTTTCTTCAAGATTAGTAATGTGCATATACTCTATACCAATAGTTCCACAATAAATTTGATTGAGTATTTTATAAAATTCGTTAAACTTAAGGATCTTTTTATCCGATGGAGATAAACTAACAGATATTTCTTCTTGCCAAGAATTTTTATTTAAGTTGTAGTAAGCGGGATCTAATTCAGTAATATTTATTTTTTTAGACATCCCGAGTGGATCTAAATTAGCATAACGATGTCCCCAACAGCGAAAAGCATTAATCAATTGATAAATTTTAACGTTTGTATATGGTATTGAACTTTGAGTAGTTATAGAATCTGATGCATTTATCGAATTATCAGTTACAAACTTTTCAAATGTAGAACACCATCCAGTATCTACTGAATGTGGATCAGTTATGAACTTATCATATAATTGTTCTAGGTAGGAATAGTTTTCTCCTACTAGCCAAGATGAGTTCAACCAATAATCAATAGCACTATTTTGCATAGCAATCCCTTAACTGAAGTTATTTTAATTATTTTGCCAAAATTGCCACAAATCATGAATTATTCCTCTTATTAATACTAATAGAATATTTACATTCGGCAGTTTGTTATAAACATTTATGTCTCTTTTTTTAATAGCATAGATTTTATATGACTAATGGCACGTGTGGGATTTAGTCCTTTTGGACATACGTTCACACAATTCATAATACTGTGACAGCGAAATACGCTATAAGGATCACTCAGGGCATCGAGACGTGATTCAGTTTCTGTATCTCTGGTATCTATTAAAAAACGATAAGCTGTTAACAATCCAGCTGGACCAATGAATTTATCTGGATTCCACCAAAATGAAGGACAGTTTGTTGAACAACAAGCACAAAGAACACATTCGTATACTCCATCAAGAAGAGCACGTTCCTTTGGTGTTTGTAGATATTCACGAACAGGGAGATATTTGTTATTATTTAATAAGTAAGGTTTAATTTTTTCATATTGTGCGTAAAATTGTCCCATATCTACTATTAGATCTCTAATAATAGGTAAGCCTGGCAATGGACGAATTATAATTTTTTTTCTGCTTTTTTGTAAACGAGATATAGGTGTAATACATGCTAGTCCGTTTTGACCGTTAATATTAAGCCCATCAGAACCACATACACCCTCGCGACATGATTTGCGAAAGGCTAAACTAGGATCTTGTTGTTTAAGTAGTATTAGTGCATCTAATAACATTAGATCATGATTTCCTTTTAATTCTAAAATGAAATCCTGCATATATGGCATATTATGAATATCTGGATTATAACGATATATAGAAAATTCAATAATCATTTTCTCACATCCCTGAACTTTAATAAGTCCGTACTTGAGGTAAAAACGGTGGCCGTGATATTGTTTGCATATTAACTTCACGACACAGCATACCTTCTATTTGAGGCAGGTAAATGCTATGACATAACCAGTTTTTATCATCTCGAATTGGATAATCCGAACGACTATGTGCTCCCCGGCTTTCAGTACGAAATTTAGCTGATATAGCAGTCGCATAAGCTGTTTCCATGAGATTATCTAATTCTAAACATTCAATGAGTTGGGTATTAAAAATAAGTGAATGATCATCTAATCTAGCCTTTTTTAAGGATTCACGAATTGCTTTTAATTCCTGCAATCCTTTTTGCATCTTATTACCTTCCCGAAATACAGAAAAGTGATTTTGCATGCATTGCTGCAATGCTTTACGAATTTTTACAGGATCTTCACCTTTTCTGTTATTTTGCCAACGATTAAAACGCATCATAGCCATTTCAATTTCATCATTGTTAGCCTCTTTTAGTTCATCTTGATGTGTGATATGTTCGCGCAGATATAAACCAGTTGCTCGTCCGAAAACAATTAGATCAAGTAAAGAATTACCTCCTAAACGATTAGCTCCATGCACAGATACACATGCTACTTCTCCTACAGCAAATAATCCAAGAATTATTTCTTCTGTTCCATTTGGATTAATACGTATTACTTGACCAGTAATTTTAGTAGGAATACCACCCATCATATAATGACACGTCGGAATAACGGGAATATTTTGTTTAACTGGATCAACATGTGCAAAAGTGCGAGAAAGTTCTAAAATGCCTGGTAATCTAGATTCTAATACTTCTTTTCCTAAATGAGATAGCTTTAAATTAATATGAGGACCCCATGGTCCTTCACACCCTCTTCCTTCAAGAATTTCTATCATCATAGCTCTTGATACTACATCTCTACTGGCTAAATCTTTAGCTTTTGGAGCATATCTCTCCATAAAACGTTCGTTATGTTTATTAAGTAAATATCCCCCTTCTCCTCTACATCCTTCAGTAATCAAAATACCACTTCCAGCAATTCCAGTAGGATGAAACTGCCACATTTCCATATCTTGCACTGCTAATCCCGCCCGTAAAACCATTCCTATACCATCACCAGTATTAATATGCGCATTGGTTGTAGATTGATAAATACGTCCGGCACCACCAGTAGCTAGCACGGTCACCTTTGCTTTAAAATATACTATCTCACCGGTCTCAATACAAATAGTGGTACATCCCACAATAGCGTCATCTTGATTTTTTACTAAATCTATAGCATACCATTCAGAAAAAATCGTAGTATTATTCTTTAAATTTTGCTGATATAAAGTATGTAATAGTGCATGACCAGTACGGTCAGCTGCTGCGGCTGTACGTGTGGCTTGTTCATTACCAAAATTTTTTGATTGTCCTCCGAACGGGCGTTGATAAATTAAACCATTGTCAAAACGAGAGAAGGGTAATCCCATATGTTCTACTTCTAATATTGCATTTACTCCATTTTTACACATATATTCAATAGCATCTTGATCACCTAAGTAATCAGAACCTTTAACAGTATCATACATATGCCATTCCCAGTTATCTATATGTGCATTACCAAGAGCAACAGTAATTCCCCCTTGTGCAGAAACCGTATGTGAACGAGTTGGAAATACTTTTGAAATTAAAGCACAAGTATGTCCTGACTTAGAAAGTTCGATAGCTGTTCGCATACCGGCGCCACCTGCACCTATTACTATCACATCAAATTCTCTAACTGGTAATTTCATTAGGTTATACACTCCATACTATAAGAGTTCCATATGTAGCACATGCTAACAAAAAAATTACAATAACTACTTGTCCAATTAAACGTAGCGCTATATATTTGATATAATCAGTGAGTACTTGCCATATACCAATCCATCCATGTAATAGAACAGCAAATAAAGTCAATAAAGTAAAAACTTTTGTAAAAGTCAAAGAGAAAAAATTATGCCAAGTATCATAAGTTAACTTACCTGAAATTAATATAAAACCTAATATATAAAATATGTACAGCATAATTAAAATAGCAGTAATACGCAGTATCAACCAATCTTGAATACCATTGCGTCCTAAATCAGTAACACTGTTTACCATATGATTATTCCCACAATAATGGAAAATATAAAAGTAACAATAAAAACGATGTTTGCAGAAATTTTACCCATTAGTAATGTTTCTTCTAAATAGCCAAAGTCCATTAACATATGACGAATCCCACCTATAGCATGATATATTAGTGCCGTCAGCAAACTCCATAAAACACCTTTAACAAAAAAATTACTCATAAAAACTGAAATTTTTATAAAACTTTCCGGAGAAGAAAGTGATTTATCTAACAGCAACATTAGGAATCCGAAAGTGAAAACATTAATAACCCCTGTAATTCTATGAAGAATAGAAAATATTGCTGTAATAGGAAAGTGGATGGTTTTAATATCTAAATTAATTGGTCTTTGTTTTTTCACTTTTGCCACAACACTCTTTTAATTTTATCTATTCAACTATTGAGAATAGTTTATTATATGATATCTTTCATTAGCAATATGAAAGTTTTCTTCAGACATTATAAATAAATGATATAATCAAAATTAGTATTATTAATTACGTTCTTATAAATAAGATGGTAATTATTATATAAATATAATATATATGTATATAATTTCAATTGTATTGAAAAATATATGATAGTATCTATTTAATAATATTATTTTGCACTAATGTTATCTATAAGTAATATTGAATGTTATTATAGTTAATCTTCCTAAGATATATCTATTTATATATGGGATAGTATTTGTAGTTTATAAGGAGAATACATGATAAATAAAAAAGCAATACTTAACTTAGAAGGTAAGGATCCCATAAAATTAAATGTATTATCAGGTACTTTAGGCAATGATGTTATTGATATTCATTTATTGAGTTCACAAGGTTTATTTACTTTTGATCCTGGATTTAACTCTACTGCTTCTTGCCAATCTAAAATTACATATATTAATGGTGAAGAAGGTATATTACTACATCGCGGTTTTCCTATAGATCAACTGGCTAGATATTCTAATTATTTAGAAGTATGCTATATTTTATTGTACGGAGAAGCACCTACTCAAGAACAATTTGATGTGTTCCGCGTAACGGTTACACGACATACTATGATTCATGAACAAATTACTCGTCTCTTTCATGGTTTTCGACGAGATTCACATCCAATGGCAGTAATGTGTGGAGTAACAGGTGCTTTAGCCGCTTTTTATCATGATTCATTAGATGTTAACATTGAGCGTCATCGTGAAATTGCAGCTTTCAGATTATTATCTAAAATGCCCACTCTTGCTGCGATGTGCTATAAGTATTCTCTAGGTCAACCTTTTGTTTATCCTAGGAATAATCTATCATATGCAGGTAATTTCTTATATATGATGTTTTCTACACCTTGTGAACAATATGTGATAAATCCTATTTTAGAACGTGCAATGGATTGTATTTTGATTTTACATGCCGATCATGAACAAAATGCATCTACATCTACTGTACGTACTGCTGGCTCTTCAGGAGCTAATCCATTTGCTTGTATTGCAGCAGGAATAGCTTCTTTATGGGGACCTGCACATGGTGGCGCGAATGAAGCATGTCTACGAATGTTAGAAGAAATTAGTAGCGTGAAGCATATACCTGAATTTATAAAACGAGCAAAAGACAAGAATGATTCTTTTCGTCTCATGGGATTCGGGCATCGTGTGTATAAGAACTATGATCCACGTGCTACAGTCATGCGTGAAATTTGTCATGAACTACTCAATAAATTAAATATGAAAGATAATTTATTAGAAGTGGCATTAGAATTAGAGCATATTGCATTAAATGATGCTTATTTTATTGAGCGTAAACTTTATCCAAATGTAGATTTTTATTCCGGTATAATTTTAAAAGCTATGGGTATACCGTCCTGTATGTTTACAGTAATTTTCGCTATGGCAAGAACAGTAGGTTGGATTGCACATTGGAAAGAAATGCACAATGAAATTATGAAAATTGCTCGTCCACGACAGTTATATATAGGTTATAAAAAACGTTTTTTTAAAACAAATATAAAACATCAGTAGTTATATTTTATATAACAATTAAGCTGGATTAGGAATATTAATAAAAGTAACGTTAAGTTGATATTTTTCTGCTAACCAATTTCCTAAAGCTTTAATACCACCACATTCACTGTTGTGGTGACCAATAGCAAAGTAATGTATATCTTGTTCACGTGCGCTATGTACTGTCTGCTCAGAAATCTCACCACTACAAAATGCATCTATTCCAAAATTTACAGCATCATCAATAAATTTTTGTCCACTACCACAAGACCATGCAATCCGTTTAATTAATGATGATTTATTATTTCCACAATATATGGGTATACTACCAGTGTTTTGAGTAATGTAATGCAAAAAATCACTAACTTTTAATTGTTGGACTAATTCTCCCCAAAGTACTAGAGGCATAATTTCTCCTGCTATATTAATATTTAATAATTTTGCTAATTGTACATTATTGCCTAGTTCGGAATGCATGTCTAAAGGTAGATGCCAACTGTAAAGATTGATATTATTAAAAAGTAAAGTCTTCAATCGAGTACGTTTCATACCTTTAATAATTTTTGCTTCATTTTTCCAGAAATATCCATGATGGACAATTATGGCATCAGCATTCAATTTTACTGCTTCATTTAATAGTGCTTGACAAGCAGTGACACCTGTTATTATATTTTTAATATATGAACGTCCTTCTACTTGCAAACCATTGGGAACATAATCATTCACATTATCACTATTTAATTTCTGATTAATAATATATTCTAATTCTAAATTACTTAATTTCATATTTTTATTTAATCTACTATAAAGTAAAAATTTTATCCAATAAATTATACTTTCATATAATTATATATATACTATAAATAATGATTAACAAACAATCGATATTTTTCAATAAATAGATCCTCCAGAGCACTAACAAAGCTACTATAGATAGTATTGTACATCAACTATTAATAAGGAGCTTGTTCCTGTCACTAAAGTGAATGCATTGGCAACTTTAAAAAGAAAACTACATCTTATAAAAGATCAAAAATGTTGTACACCAAATATGGCTTCTTTATATCAAATTATACAGTGCGAATCAAATAATACAATTAAAACATATTTAATTTAACGTTAAGAGATTAAAAGCGCTTATACAGCGCTTTTTGAGCTAGTTGGAGTGGTGATGGGGGCCATACCTTCTTGTACATCATATCTAGTTCCCGAAACTATACTGCCTTGCGAATATTTATTTGCATCAAAATAACAAAATACCGATTTATTATGTAATAGTACGTTCATCTTCTAAACGAGATACAAGTGAATTTATTTGTTTTTGCTGATGATTAATTTTTTTATCCACAATGTTACCTTGGTGTAGACTGACACAACCACTTCATAATATGCTGCTAATCATAATAACTGTAAAAATAAATGTTTTCATAAAAAGACATTTTTATATTGTATTGGATATAATCAGTAATTTATTAACACAACTAATCTAGGAAGTTCAATTAAAAGCAATTACTTTAAACAACAGATCTTTTATCTACATATTAACACTATTATAAATATGTAAACCTATTGTATCCTATTATATAGATAATATTCCCTATCAATTGTTACATGTGACATATTTAAGATAGTAGCTATCAATCTATTAACTAATTAGCTTATTGTTCAATTTGCAGACGATAATTATACTTTTGCAAAATATTTTATGAAATATTCAGTACCCGATTGATGTAGAACAAAATATCTATTCTTTATTATTATTTTTCAACCACCAATACAAGCTTTGCTTGATTTACCAATAAATTTTTTAAGCATGCCATGGCCATGATAAGATCATAAGCTATAGCTTCAATATTAATCATTTACTGTTAAAATTTATAAAGTATCTTTTATGAAAATAATTTGCATAAAATTATAACTAATTGAGCTAATCGATAAGCTAATTCATTATAGTACTGTTGAGTATTTTATTCCCTAATTGACAATTTTGAAAAATTAATAAATTGCAACCGAAAACTAATTATTAGTATTCATAAATAGACCGTGTTTGTCATGATTGGGATCCTTACTAGATCTCACTTGTAAGCGATAATAAATCACTGATCGCATATTCATCAGTGCAATCCATATGTAAAATACATATCTATATCCAAACGCATAAACAGCCAAACATTTCAATATGCTATACATACCTGATATTGAGAGAACACTTACTACGATTTTAATATCTGTTTTTTGTATAGATCACAAATCAGTAACTTATAGAGATAATAGCTAGTTCATATATAGTATGTTTTACCTATGTTACATTTGGAGCAATAGTTTTTTTTCTAAACTGCTACAGTAACGTGAAGTCCAAATTTTTATAATGTGTTCAGGATTGCACATAAATGGAGTTCACAAATAAGTTTATCAATATTTATTAAATCACTTTATTGGGCAGGTTAACTGATACGGGGATGACTAATGATATTATTTTTATAACTAAAATGTTACATTATCATATAAAATTATTATACTTATATATAATATATATGTGGTAATATGTCTATTATTTCGTCAAATCAAACAGTCAGTTTACAAAATATCTATAATAAACCAAGAATATACAATTACATAGTGAAACTATTTTGTAACTATTTATTAATAGGAGGAATAATCCCATGGCAACTATAGGTATTTTTTTTGGAAGTGATACGGGTAATACAGAAAATATTGCAAAAATAATTCAAAAAAAACTGGGTACTAAAAGAGCGGCACTTTATAATATAACTGAATGCGATCACAAATCTTTCGAACCATTTAATATTGTATTATTGGGAATTCCAACTTGGTATTATGGAGAGTTACAATGTGACTGGGATGACTTTTTTATTGAATTAAGCCACGTAGAGTTTAAGGGAAAAATTGTTGGCTTGTTTGGTTGTGGTGATCAAGAAGATTATGCTGAATATTTTTGTGATGCTATGGGTATTCTTTATAATTTCATTAAAGATAGAGGTGCTATTTTTATTGGGCACTGGCCTACAAAAGATTATTATTTTAAATCTTCTATAGCTTTAGTCGACAATGAACATTTTGTTGGACTAGCTCTTGATGAAGATCGTCAACCCGAGCTAACTAATAAAAGAATCGATGCTTGGGTAGAACAAATATGTAGAGAACTAAAACATTATGAAGCCATAAGCCATTAATTAAATTACTGAAATTTATTTTCATTGATATTCCTGAGTCCAACGGTTTTGTTAAAAACTAATCTAGATGGAGATGAATGTATATAGTCTGTACAAAAGTACCCTTCTCTCTCAAACTGATAATTCTGTATTACTTCTGAAATAGTTAAATGAGGCTCAATAAACCCATGTTTTATTTCTAGTGAATTTTTGTTAATTATAGAAGTTAAATCTTCTATACATCCTGGGTTGGGATTGATAAATAAAGAATTATATTCTCTAAATTCTGCAGCAATACCATGTATAGCTGAAACCCAATGAATAACACCTTTAACTTTAGGTCTGTTTTTCACAGTTTTCCCTAATGTATCTAGATCAGCTGTACAATAAATACAATTAATATTTCCTGACGTATCTTTTAAAACACTTTTAGCACGTACAATATAAGCATAACGTAATCGAACCTCATGTCCTAATGTTAAGCGTTTATAGTTTTTGTTTGCTTGTTCCCGAAAATCAGTACGATCAATCCAAATTTCACGACTAAAAAACAAATTCCTAGTACCCATATCAGGATTATTAGGATGATTAGGTGCAATAATAATTTCTTCATAGTTATCTGGTAAATTTTCAATTATTAATTTTAATGGATTAATAACAGCCATTAATCGAGGAGCATTATTATTTAAATCATTTCTGATACAAGATTCTAATAATGACATACTAATCGTATTTTCTTGCTTAGTAACCCCAATAAGCTGACAAAATTCACGGATTGATCTAGGAGTATAACCACGACGTCGTAAGCCAGAAATAGTTACCAGACGAGGATCATCCCAACCATCAACAATTTTTTCATTTATTAGTTGAGTCATTTTACGCTTTGAAGTGATAGAATATTCTAAATTAAGTCGTGAAAACTCATATTGATGTGGGTGATGTTTAATATTGATATGATTTAATATCCAATCATAAAGGCGTCTATTATCTTGAAATTCTAAAGTACAAAGAGAATGTGTAATACCTTCCAGAGCATCAGAAATACAATGAGCAAAATCATACATAGGATAAATATACCATTTATGGCCTGTTTGATGATGTGCAACATATTTTATACGGTACAGTACAGGATCTCTCATGACAATAAAACTAGATGACATATCAATTTTAGCTCGTAGACAAGCTTGACCTTCTAAGAAATCACCATTACGCATTTTTTCAAAAAGTAAGAAATTTTCATGTGCACTACGATTACGGAAAGGACTATTTTTTCCTGATACATTCAATGTACCCCGATACTCGCGGATCTGTTCAGTAGATAATTCATCTACATAAGCTAAGCCTTGATATATTAACTGTATAGCATATTGATACATTTTATTAAAATAATCAGAAGAATATCGCACATCACCGGTCCAGTCAAATCCTAGCCAATGTATATCATATTTAATGGCTTCTACAAAATCTTTACTTTCATTTCCTGGATTGGTATCATCAAATCTTAGATTACATTCTCCGTGATAATCTTTTGCAATACCAAAATTTAGACAAATGGATTTTGCATGACCAATATGCAGATAGCCATTCGGTTCGGGAGGGAAACGCGTATGCACTTTAGTACATTTACCACTTACTAAATCTGCAGTAATTATCTGTCGAATGAAATTAGCATTTTGCGTTGTCGTCTGCTTCATTTATTAAATCCTGAACTAATAAGAATTACTCGTTTATTCACCATAAATATAATCTCTACGTTTTCTAAAAATTAGAGATCAAATTTTAATAAATGTAAAATATTTAAGTTATTTGTTTATTAGAATAATTAACTTTAATATATCATTATACGTACTCTATATAATAAATACTTTTTGTGTCTATATATTTGGCATAGTATGATTTATTATCATACCATCTTTTTATCAAAAGAAGCTCATTAATTATATCTATTGTCAGTAATTTTAAAATAACCAAAATTAATTATTGAAAATGACAAATTACTCATTTATATTTCTACATATGGTCAATACACTTTAAAAGTAGCATATTTATATGGTTGAAATTCAATAAATATTTTTATTAATATGTACAAATAACTTTTTTATTTTAAAAAGTATCGGTTATAAATACATAATATCAAAAATGATTACTGAATGAGAAAATTTTGAAATTATTAACTTTTTCAAACCAATAAAGGTATTTTTTCTGCTACACTAATCATTAGTAAATCGTATTACTAATATGAAGATATATATTTAAAATATTATCTATATAATAGATTATTTTAAACTGGTATCTATTCACTATATTGAACAAGCTAATCGATAATTAAAAATTTTCAAGCCACAAGATTAAATTCGTAAGAATTATTGATATTAAAAAAAATATGGCTACGTAGCTCAGTTGGTTAGAGCACAGCACTCATAACGCTGGGGTCACAGGTTCAATTCCTGTCGTAGCCACCATTTTCAGCAGCTGCTGCGGGAGTGGCGAAATTGGTAGACGCACCAGATTTAGGGTTTGGCACTGCAAAGTATGCGAGTTCAAGTCTCGCCTCCCGCATTATTTGGGGTATAGCCAAGCGGTAAGGCACCGGTTTTTGATACCGGCATTCCCTGGTTCGAATCCAGGTACCCCAGACATTAATATTATAAAATTTAATTTTTAAAATCAGTTCATATAATATGAAACAGCAGTTTCTTGTATGCTACATAAGACAAAAATATATTTTTATTAAATAATTTGGGGTGTCGCCAAGAGGTAAGGCAGCGGATTCTGATTCCGCCATTCCGGGGTTCAAATCCCTGCACCCCAGTTAAATCATTCAGAATGAATATAAATTAATATACATATGGTCATTTATTAATGATAAATATTTTATATGTCATAATTAAATATAAATCCTGAAAATAATCTATTTTGCGTAACAATTCATGCAAATATTTGCCATCAAATACTAACGGTTGCATTTTGAAATCATTGCATAAACTTTTTTATTCTTATTTTTGAGTTATATGAAAAGAATATATATTAAAACTTGGGGATGCCAGATGAATGAATATGACTCCTCCAAGATAGCCGATATACTAATAAAAAATCATAACTACATACTGACTGACGATGTGAAAAAAGCAGATGTTTTAATACTGAATACTTGTTCTATTCGTGAAAAAGCTCAAGAGAAAGTATTTCATCAGTTAGGACGTTGGAGAACTTTAAAAGAAAATAACCCTGACTTAATTATTGGGGTAGGAGGTTGTGTCGCATCTCAGGAAGGTCATCAGATTCTTCAGCGAGCTAAATATGTTGATATTATATTTGGGCCTCAAACTTTCCATCGCTTACCTCATATGATTGATCAGGTATATCAAAATAAAAATTCAGTGATAGATATCAGTTTTCCAAAGGTTGAAAAATTCGATTTTGTACCGGAACCACATAGCATAAGTCCTACATCTTATGTATCTATCATGGAAGGATGTAATAAATACTGTACCTATTGTGTAGTACCCTATACAAGAGGAGAGGAAGTTAGCAGACCATGTGATGATATATTATATGAAATTGCTCAACTTGCTGAACAAGGTGTACGTGAAGTAAATTTATTAGGTCAAAACGTTAATGCTTATAGAGGATTAACATTTGATGGAAAAATATGTAAATTTGCTGAACTATTACGATTAGTAGCAGCAATAGATGGAATTGATAGGATTCGATTTACTACAAGTCATCCGATTGAATTTACCGATGATATTATTGATGTTTATACTGATACGCCAGAGTTAGTCAGTTTTTTACATCTTCCAGTACAAAGTGGTTCTAATCGTATTTTAAAATTAATGAATCGTCCTTATACTATACTCGATTACAAAAAAATTGTCGACAAGCTAAAATTAGCACGTCCTGATATTCAGATAAGTTCAGATTTTATCATAGGATTTCCTAGCGAAAGTCAAGATGATTTTGATCTCACAGTACAATTGATTACTGATGTTAATTTTGATATGAGTTTTAGTTTTATTTATTCTCCTCGACCAGGAACTCCTGCTGCTTATTTATATGATAATACTTCGCAAGAAGAAAAAAAACAACGTCTTTACACTGTACAAGAACATATTAACAAACAGTCAATGGAATGGAGTAAAAGTATGATAGGAAGTATACAAAAAGTTCTTGTAGAAGGCATTTCAAAAAAAAATATCATGAATCTGCGGGGGCGCACTGAAAATAATAGAGTAGTAGATTTTGAAGGCCTTCCATATATGATAGGTCAATTTATTGATATAAAAATCATAAATGCACATTTTAATTCGTTACAAGGAATGATCGAAAAAATATAATAATGATTATATGAGTTGTTATTTGACTAAAATATTTTAAATAAACAATAATATTCTATATTATTGAAATATATTTTATTTAATAAAATACTATACATTTTTATTAAAATTAACTGGGTTTATTGAATCACCTAAAAAAGGATTAGTTTGAATATTGAAAATGTTGAAATAAGATTAGAACCATCTGATCAAAGCAGATTGATGAGCTTATGTGGTCCATGTGATGATAACATAAAACAATTGGAACATCGTTTAGGTATTAAGATAACTTACCATAATAATATTTTCAAGCTATCCGGTTTTTCTCTATTTGTAAATTTAGCTGCCAATACTCTACGTAATCTTTACATAGATACTGCTCCAATAAATGGAAATATTCCTGATATTCTCCCTGAGAATATTCATTTAGCTATCAAAGAAAATAATTCGTTACAAAATATAAGTAAAGAAATATTAGAATATAGTAAATTTATTAATATTACTACTAAGCGAGGACTAGTACGACCTCGTACTATAAACCAAACAAAGTATCTTATCAATATTCTAAAACATGATATTACCTTTGGCATTGGTCCTGCTGGCACAGGAAAAACTTATTTAGCTGTTGCAGTTGCTGTAAATGAACTTAATCATAAAAAAGTTAGACATATTTTACTAACTCGTCCGGTAGTAGAAGCTGGAGAAAAACTAGGATTTTTACCAGGAGATTTTACTCAAAAAGTTGATCCTTACTTGCGACCGCTTTATGATGCATTATTTGAAATGATTGGATTTGAACAAGTAGAAAAATTACTCAAACGTAACATTATTGAAATAGCTCCTCTAGCTTATATGAGGGGTAGAACTTTAAATGATTCTTTTATCATATTGGATGAAGCTCAAAATACTACTATTGAACAAATGAAAATGTTTTTAACACGATTAGGTTTCAATTCTAAAGCAGTAATTACTGGAGATATCACTCAAGTAGATCTACCACAGTCAGCTAGATCAGGATTATACAATGCTATACAAGTATTGGCTAAAGTGAAAAATATAAGTTTAAATTTTTTTAGTAGTGAAGATGTAGTACGTCATCCTTTAGTCGCTCGTATAGTTGAGGCATATGATGCTTGGGCAAAAAAATATGTAAATAAATCCTAATATAACAAATATGATCATTTATTAATTATGGAAGATTAAATGGGGCAATTAATTTTAAATTTACAGATAGCTTGTAAAAATACCATTAACTTACCTAAGGAATCAGCATTTTATAGATGGATAAGTGCCACTTTTCATATTATCAATCCATGTTATAAACATAATGAAATTACTATTAGATTAGTGGAGAAAGAAGAAAGTCTTTATCTTAATAAGACTTATCGTGGTATAAATAAAGCCACTAATATACTATCTTTTTTATTGAAAATACCTATTAATATAGATACCTTATTATTAGGAGATTTAATTATATGTCGAGATATTCTTGAGCAAGAAGCTAAAGAGCAGAACAAAAAATCTGAAGAGCATTGGGCGCATATAGTAATACATGGTACTTTACATTTATTAGGATATAATCATATAAACAATATAGAAGCACAAATAATGGAAGAGTTAGAAACTAAAATCCTAGTTGATTTAAATTATAGAGATCCTTATTTTATAGATAAGGACAAATTATAAACCTATATTATAACTTATAAAAAAGTAATGATGACGCTTTTGATACCAAAGGTAGTTTTGCTATGCATTAGGATATGAAGATATTGAAATTAATGTTTATATATTTAATATTTCGTTAGCTAACAGCTAATAGTCGTATTATACAATATACGGTACAGTAAAAATTCCTCCCAATGCATCGATCCATTCTTTTGAAGAAAATCAATAAGTTAAAGTTATTATCTGATTTATATCGGAAACAATAGATGCGTTTATTATTAGCTTTATTTACTTTACATTCAACCGGACCACCTTACAATTAGCTGCAATTTGTTTTACCTGGCGATTCGGACTATTTCTTAGTATCCAGTGGATTTCTTATTGCCTAATTCATTTTACTCTCTTTTCTGTATTTGAAATAATATTATTCTATTCACTTGCAGCAGGATATCTTTCTATTTATGCTTCTTGATTTACCGCCGTATTGAATTATTTCTGTCCAACTCCTACAATCTTTCGCTTAACTTTATATTCCCCCATTTTATGGCATTGTAGTGAATTTCTTAACAGGTTTTCCTTGTTGTTTGGATATACTCTAGGACTTCTCATTTATGTATTTCTAAAACTTCATATCCAATCTATTCTATTTATAATGTCAGTATCAATAATATGGTCTTTACAGGATATACGTTACGAAATAAAAAAATAAAAATATGTTTAAGAATTAAAATAAAACACTATTTAAGCACTTAATATTTACATTACGGCTAGCAAACCCCTATTTGGAAAAGTATCAATTATTATTTGGCCAGAATCAGCTATTGGTGATTTTGTAAAAAAACAACAGTCCTTATTATATGATCTAAATAAGAAAATTTTTAAAAGTAATACCTATTTTTTATTAATTGTTTCTAATGATGTGTGGTTTGGCAACATTTTCAAATGACTCGTATGCGTATTAGAACTAGGACGTCCTTTAATTGTTGATACTGATAATGGTATAACTGCTATCATAACTCCAAAAGGTAAAATACAAAGCATACTGCCACAATTTCAACCAAACGTACTTATTATTGGGCAAATTACATCTACACGAGGAGAAACTCCTTATTGCTAGTTAGGACAATGGCCAATTTTTATAATAATATTATGTACTGCTGTATACATATTTATTAAAAATGTCAAACAGGTGTGGTCAGAGTATATATAAATTAAAGTATTATTGAATTTTATTCAAAACTAATATTACTAAGGATCAATAAATTATATGCAAGACCAATATTGTCCACAAGAAGTAGAGTCTTATGTTCAGAGTTACTGGGAGGAAAATAACACATTTAAAGTCACTGAAGATCTAGAAAAAGAGAAATATTATTGCCTTTCTATGTTACCATATCCTTCGGGACGTTTACATATGGGACATGTTCGCAATTATACTATTGGAGATGTAATTGCACGTTATCAACGTATGCTTGGTAAAAACGTAATGCAACCTATTGGTTGGGATGCTTTTGGTCTCCCAGCAGAAAATGCAGCTATAAACAATAATATAGCACCTGCTATCTGGACATATAATAATATTATTTATATGAAAAATCAGCTTAAACAATTGGGATTTGCTTATGATTGGAGTCGTGAATTAACTACTTGTCACCCTGAATTTTATCGGTGGGAACAATGGTTTTTTACGCAATTATATAAGAAAGGATTAGTTTATAAAAAAACAGCAGCTGTCAATTGGTGTCCAAATGATCGCACAGTACTGGCAAATGAACAGGTACTCAATGGATGTTGTTGGAGATGTGATGCAAAAGTAAAATATAAAGAAATTCCACAATGGTTTATAAAAATTACCCATTATGCAGAAGAATTGTTAAATGAATTAGATAATTTAGATGGATGGCCGGAACAAGTTAAAACCATGCAACGTAATTGGATAGGTCGTTCTGAAGGCATAGAAATACTTTTTAATATTATTAATGATGATAAAAAAATTACTGTATACACGACTAGACCAGACACTGTAATGGGTATAACTTATCTATCCATAGCCGCAAACCATCCATTAGCTATTCACAGTGCAACTAAAAACTCTATGATCGCTGATTTTATAATTACCTGTCGTAATCTTAAAGTAGCAGAAGCAGATATATTAACAATGGAGAAAAAAGGAATTGATAGTAATTTATTAGCTTTACATCCTTTGAGTGGCGAAAAAATACCAATATGGATTTCTAACTTCGTATTAATGGAATATGGTACTGGAGCTATAATGGGAGTTCCTGCTCATGATCAACGCGATTGGGAATTTGCAATTAAATACGGTTTACCTATTAAACCAGTTATTCTGGAATTAAACGGCAATATACCAGATTTAACTAAGGGTGCTATGATTAATAAAGGAATATTATGTAATTCTGGTATATTCAGTGGATTAGATAATAAATCTGCATCTAAAAAAATAAATGACGCCTTAATAAGTAAAGGTGCGGGAATTTATAAAATCCATTATAGACTACGTGATTGGGGAGTATCCCGTCAACGTTATTGGGGTACTCCTATCCCGATGTTAACACTATCCGATGGTTCTATAATACCAACACCTGATGATCAGTTGCCAGTTATCTTACCAGAAAATGTCATAATAGATGGAACCAGTAATCCGCTTAAATCGGATTTAGAATGGGCAAACATCAGACTTAATAATGGTCAATTAGCTTTACGTGAAACTGACACGTTTGATACCTTTATGGAGTCATCATGGTATTATGCACGTTATACTTGTGTAAACTATGATAAAGGTATGATAAATACTAAAGCAGCAAATTATTGGTTACCAATTGATCAATATATAGGTGGCATTGAACATGCTATTATGCATTTAATGTATTTTCGTTTTTATCATAAACTTTTGCGAGATGCTGGATTTATTACATGCAATGAACCTGCAAAACGTCTTATTTGTCAGGGTATGGTAGTAGCTGATTCTTTTTATTATCTGGACTCTAACGGAGAACGCAAATGGATTTCACCAATAGATGTTACTATAAAGCGTGATAAGCAAGGACACATAATAAAAGCAACAGATAAGCATACAGGACGGGCATTAATTTATGCAGGTATTAGTAAAATGTCCAAATCAAAAAACAACGGTATAGATCCAGCAGTAATGGTAAAACGTTACGGAGCTGATACTGTACGTTTATTTATCATGTTTGCTGCTCCTGTACAGAAAACATTAGAATGGCAAGAATTTGGAATAGAGGGTATACATCGTTTTCTAAATAAAATATGGAAACTTGTTTATGAACATGTAAAAAGTGGTGTAACTAAGGAGCTTAATATACTTAGCTTAAATAATGAACAGAAAAATCTCCGCAGAGATCTACACAAAACTATAAAGAAAGTATCTGATGATATCGGCAGACGTCAAACTTTTAATACTGCAATTGCATCTATCATGGAATTTACCAATAAACTTACTCGTGCCTCTAAAAAAACTGAACAAGATCGTGCTTTAATTCAAGAATGTTTGCTAGCTATAATTCGTTTACTTTATCCCTTTACTCCTCATATAAGTTATGTACTATGGCAAGCTTTAGATGGTAATTCAATAATTGACAATGCTTCTTGGCCTATTGCAGATGATAAAGCAATCAAAGATGATTTATTAATGATAATAGTACAAATTAATGGTAAAACTCGAACAAAAATTTTTATTTCTCCGAAAACTAATGCTGAAGAAGTAGAATTAATCGCCTTGCAACAAGCAGTTATAAAAAAATATCTTACTAATGGTAAGATCCAAAAAGTAATTTATGTCAATGGTAAATTACTGAATATCGTCGTGAAAAGCAATTCATAAAAATAATTTTGATATTATCAATATATATATAAATTAGCAAATGCTAAACCTAAATTTAGCTTATTAAATAATTAATGATTTTTGAGCAATTCATATTACTATGATTGAAATTTATGCTGAACAACTACAAGAACATCTTAACAAAGGATTAAATAATGCTTATTGGCTATACGGTAACGATCCTTTCTTACTTGAAGAAAGTTATTTAATTCTTCGTAGCACTGCATTAAATCAAGGATTTAGCGAACACAATAGTATTGTGTTAAATTTGCATACCAATTGGAATGAGATATACACTAAATGTCAGTCTGGTGGTTTATTCAATAAACGCAAAATATTAACACTAATATTGTCTGAAAAAAATTTCATAGCTTTAAATTATCGTGCTTTAATTAAATTGTTAAATGTATTACCTAAAGATATTTTAGTCATATTAAAAAACGAACAAAAAACAAAAACATATGAAAATAAATATTTGTTAAAATTTTTGGCAAAAAAAATTATAATGGTCGTTTGCTTAACTCCAAATCAAAGGCAGCTGCCTTATTGGGTCAAGCAACGAGCTAAATCCATTCAACTAGCACTTAATAATCAAGCTATTGAAAAAATTTGTTACTATTATGAAGGCAATTTATTGGCGTTAACTCAAATACTAGAATTGCTTCGGTTACTTTCTCTTACTAATGAATTAACAAACGATTGTATAGATAAAATTATAAATTATTCTGCTTGTTTTAGTCCTTATCATTGGATAGATGCGCTGCTAGAAGGAAAGGCTGAACGTTCTTTATATATTTTGCAAAGTTTAGCTAAATCAGATGTAGAAAGACTAGTATTGTTAAGAATTTTACAATATGATCTCTTGCAATTATTGAAAATACATCGGACAAATAATAAGTTACCTTTAAATGTTTTAATAAATAAATATTGCTTTTGGAAGAATCGCCGTCAAATTTATTTGACTGCTTGTAAAAGAATTAACCTATCTAGATTGAATTATATTTTACATTTACTGACTAAAGTGGAATTATCTTTCAAGCAAAACTACAATTATTCATTTTGGTCAGCATTAGAAACAATCTCTCTAATAATAGTGAATATTACGAATGTCCAATTTATTGAATAATTCAATTAGCTATTATTAATATTACAATATTTAAAATTGATCAAAGTGAAATAATATCCAAGACGGTTACAATTGATAACTTAATAATTTTAATAATATTATTAGGTTGTAATAAACAATTAGTTTTATGGATGACATTATTTAATTTAAGACATGGGCATTGCAGGCAATATTTTTAATCATTTGTTCAGTGGTAAATATCCAGGATTTCAATTTATAGAAAAAATAAATAAAAAAATGGTTAACAAATTATATAATGTTTCTGCCGGATTAAAGATAATACTTATTTATTAAATATCAGCAACAGAGATTCGTAATAGTTTCGAGCAATGTTAAATAATTTTATTAATTATATCATAAATAATTAAATGATATTTGCTATAAGCATATTAGTTGTACTTCAATTTGATTTACTATCTATGGAAAATACATATATTAGCTCTGTGAAAACTAATACAAATACTTATGGTGTATAGAGTAATTGTTTTGATTAATAAAATTAACATAGCTTTAAACTAACAAAGGAAAATTGCTATTGAAAAGTTAAATAATTGCCTAGGAAAAGAAATATTTATTCGCAGAATAAGTGTATGTATTTGCTTGATTATTTTTATAATGTGCATTGTATTAATAAAAATCTACTATTTACAAATCCTGCAATTTAAAGAGAATAATATTCTTGCTACTTTGAATCATATACAGTTTTTATCTATAAACCCTAATAGAGGTAACATTTATGACCGTAATGGAATATTATTGGCATGGGATCGTATTATATATCAATTAGAATTAATACCTGAAAAGGTTAATAATATAGAAAAAACACTATACCAACTGAAACCGATTATTGATCTTACGGATGAGGAGATAAATCTTTTTAAAGAAAAAGAAGAGCATGATGGTAAATGGAATCCCATTGTATTAAAGAATAATCTCAATTATAATCAAATTGTCAGATTATCAGTTAGTCATTACCTTTTTCCTGATATTAAAATAACAACATCTTCACAAAGATATTATCCATATGGTTCAATCTTGGCACATGTAATTGGTTATGTTTCTCCTGAGGGAGATATTAACAAAGATGATAAATATCAAACTTGTGTTTATAAACCAATTGGTATGTCAGGTATTGAAAATTATTACAACAAATTACTTTATGGAATAGATGGCTATAAGAAATTACAAGTGAATAACACTAGTAGAGTAGTGCGTCAATTAGACTACAAATATCCTGAAGTTGGAAAAGATATATGGTTAACTATAGATCTTGAACTTCAGCAATACATTTATAATATTTTAGCTGGTGAACGCGCTATAGTTATCGTTAGTGATCCAAATACCGGTGAAATTGTAGCATTCGTATCTACTCCTAGTTATAATCCTAATTTATTCGTCAATGGGGTATCACAAAAAACTTATGAAAAGTTATCAGAAGAGAATAATAAACCCTTATATAATCGGGGGACCCAAGCTGTTTATCCACCGGCTTCTACAATTAAACCATATATGGCAATTGCCGCATTAAGCACGGGTATTCTTTATGAGAATACTAAACTATTAGATGCAAGGTTGTGGAAATTACCAGGATCCAAGACACGTTACTATGACTGGAAAAAAAAGGGACTTAGCTATATAACTATCAGAAAAGCTTTAGAAGAATCATCTGACACGTTTTTTTATCAAGTCGCATATAACTTGGGAATACATCGCATATCTGAATGGATGCAGAAATTTGGGTTCGGCATACTTACAGGTATCGATTTACCAAAGGAAAATCCCGCAAATGTGCCAACACGGGAATGGAAAAAACATACTTTACATAATTATTGGTATACAGGGGATACTATCCCTTTGGGTATAGGTCAGGGTTATTTTAGTACTACTCCCTTACAAATACATAAGGCTTTAATTACATTAATTAGTAACGGTTTAATAAAAATACCTCACTTATTACGCTATATATGTGTAAATAATAAAAAGATATATTATCATAATTTTCCCGATAATGTTATTAAAGAGATTAAATCTTCCACTTGGAAGATTGTTAAAGATGGTATGTATGGAGTGGCAAATAGTAAAAATGGAACAGCATTTTCTGTATTTAATAAGACTACTTATAAAATTGCTGCAAAATCTGGTACTGCTCAACTTTTTAGTATAAAAAAACGTGATAAGTATAATTTAAAGACTATAGCTATAAATATGCGTGATCATAAATTAATGAACGCTTTTGCACCTTATGATAAACCTACCATAGCTATTACTCTAATATTAGAAAATGGAGGTTGTGGTAAGCAAAAAATAGGACATATCATGCGAAATATATTAGATCATATTATTTTAGGTAAATAATGCATAGTTATTTTGCATAAAAGATCCTACGGTACGGAGAGTATATATCAAGAATAGTTTATATGAACAATAAAAATTCCATTTGGATGCGTATTCATATTGATCATCTAGTGATTATCATTTTTGGTTTATTAATATATGGTTTTATGATCTTGTGGAGTGCTAGTAATCAAAATATTAATATGATGGAGCTTAGATTATTTCAGATAATAATTGGCTTGTTGATAATGCTATTTATAGCTCAGTATCCACCTTATATTTATCAAAAATCAGCCCCTTATATTTACGGATTGTGTATTTTATTATTAATGATTGTAGATATATTTGGACATCTCACTAAAGGATCTCATCGTTGGATGAATTTATGGTTATTACATTTTCAACCATCTGAAATGGCAAAAATAGCGATACCATTAATGGTGGCTTCTTATCTTAATCGGGACGTCTATCCTCCTACTTTGAAAAGTACGGGCATTGCTCTAATAATAATTATAATACCAACAATTTTAGTTGCTATACAACCTGATCTTGGTACCTCTGTTTTAATTGCCTTTTCTGGTATATTAGTCTTGTTTTTATCTGGTATAAGTTGGATACTAATTAGTATAGTAATGTTTTTAATTATTGTTTTGGGTCCAATATTTTGGTTTTGTTTAATGCATGATTATCAACGAAGGCGTATTCGTACAATGTTTAATCCTGAATTATATCGACTTAATGCAGGTTATAACATTATTCAATCTAAAATTGCTATAGGGTCTGGAGGTATTTGGGGTAAGGGTTTTTTGCATGGAACACAATCTCAACTAAATTTTATACCGGAGACTACTACTGATTTTATATTTTCAGTATTAGCTGAAGAGTTAGGAATGATAGGTATATCATTGTTGCTTTTACTTTATATATTATTAATTATACGTGGTTTAATAATAGCATCAAAAGCATATTCTATGTTTGAGCGTATTATAGCTAGCGAATTGATTATGATGTTATTCTGCTATATTGTTATAAATATTAGTATGGTAAGCGGAATTATACCTGTTGTCGGTATACCTTTGCCATTAATAAGTTATGGTGGTTCGGCTTTAGTTATTCTAATGGCTGGTTTTGGAATGATTATTTCTATAGATACTCATTCATGATAATGATAGGATTATATTGCAAAATAATATATACAAAAATATTAATTCTTTAATTAAGAAACATATTGTAATATTTGTAGTATTAATAACTAGCAAATATTATTTTAATATGTCAACTCAAACTTATTATATATAATTAGATCTGATTTTGTTATCAAATATTATTTTAGTACGTAAACTTGGTTTGCTTAATTGGGAAATTACGTCGGATGCCATGCATTTGTTTACAAATCAGCGTAATGAATATAGCAATGATGAACTTTGGTTAGTTGAGCACCCACCGATTTTTACACAAGGTAAATCATGTAAGAAAAACAATTTATTTATGCTAAATAATATTCCAATTGTTCATAGTGATCGTGGTGGACAGACTACATATCATGGCCCAGGTCAACAAATTATGTATGTACTTATTGATATTAAACGACGTAAGCTTAATGTAAGCAAACTAGTTTTATTACTGGAAAAAACAGTAATTACTACTTTACAATATTATGGAATAAACTCTTACTCTTATCCTGAAGCACCTGGAGTTTATGTTAACAAAAAAAAAATTTGTTCTCTTGGTTTGCGTATCCAAAAAGGTTGTTCCTTGCATGGTTTGGCGGTAAATGTAGCAATGGACTTAAATCCCTTTTTATCGATTAATCCTTGTGGTTATGTAGGTATGCAAATGACACAATTAAGTGAATTTAAACCTGAAATTACTGTGAAAGAAGTAGGGTTTAAATTAGCTGATGTTTTTGCTCGCCTTGCAGGATATGAAAAAATTACTTATTTAACTTAAAATTAAATAGACGTAGGTATATTGATATGATCAATAATAGTTATTATTGATCATATCAATATACCATATTCTTATAAAAAAATCTATTTGAGCATGTAATTTTATGAGCAAATCTAGTCAAATAATAAGCCATGCTAAATATCGTGGCAATGAAAAGATTAAAAATATCATCCCTACTAAAGAAATATTTCATGACAATCAAAAACCAATATGTAAACCCCCATGGGTAAGGATTAAACTACCTGCAGATAATAGTCGTGTGAAAAATATTAAAAATATCATTCGCAACAATGGTCTTTACTCTGTTTGTGAAGAAGCAGCTTGTCCGAATTTAACAGAATGTTTTAACAATGGTACCGCTACTTTTATGATATTAGGAGATATTTGTACACGGCGTTGTCCATTTTGTAATGTAGCATATGGTCGTCCATATAGACCTAATATAAAAGAACCACTTAATCTTGCGGCAACTATTCATGAATTAGCATTAAATTATGTAGTGATCACATCAGTAAACCGCGACGATTTACACGATGGAGGTGCACAACACTTTGTACAATGTATCAAGGCTATTCGTGAAAAAAATATTAATATAAAAATAGAAATTTTAGTACCAGATTTTCGTGGATGTATGGATCAAGCACTGAGTATCTTTACTAAGACAACACCGGATATTTTTAATCATAATTTGGAAAATGTTCCGCGACTTTATAAAACAATACGTCCTGGTGCTAATTATAAAAATTCTCTTAAATTATTAAAAAATTTTAATCAAATGAATCCCAATGTTCCTACAAAATCTGGTTTGATGTTAGGTTTAGGAGAAAACAATCAAGAAGTTTTTTCTGTTATACAAGATCTACGTGATCATAATGTTACCATGTTGACATTAGGTCAATATTTACAACCTAGTCGTTATCATTTGCCAGTTAAACGTTATGTTAGTCCAGTAGAATTCCAAATTATTAAAGAAACCGCATTAAAATTAGGATTTACTCATGTGGCTTGTGGTCCTCTTGTTCGCTCTTCCTACCATGCAAATCTTCAAGCTATGGGCTTAGAAGTAAAGTAATAAATATCAAGTTGAATATAGAAAACAAAAAACCCGCTTTCAGCGGGTTTTTCTGCCTGATTATTAATTCAGGCTGGTAACATTAGCAGCAGAAGGACCTTTGGCACCTTCGGTAATTTCAAACTCTACTGACTGACCCTCAGCAAGAGTTTTAAATCCTTGACCTTGAATAGCAGAAAAATGTACGAAAACATCTTTACTACCATCTTCAGGTGTAATAAAACCGAATCCTTTAGATTCATTAAACCACTTAACATTACCTTTTTTCTTAGAAGAAGACATCTATATTACCTATTATTTTTACATGAAAATAAACACTGAAATGTGTCGATGAATAGTACAGCAGTTACTGTAACATTTGTCCAGCATGATTTAAAAAAAATATAATTTTTTTATTTCCAAAATGTTCGTGTACGGAGGAAATAAAAATTTATTGATAAAAAATCATTTTAGCTAATAAAGCTTCTCAAATTATTTTTTTTTAGCAATCCAATAAATAGCTTGCATATATGCTTGTATGCCTAATGCTACATCATTTTCTGTTACTAATTCTTTGGGGTGATGACTAATACCACGATCGCAACGTACAAATAGCATAGCTACTGGCCAGCGTTCTGCTATAGCTACAGCATCATGACCAGCACCACTAGATAAAGTTATACTACGATTTTGTACAAATTTTACAGAATGTTCAATAATCCGTTTTAGGTTATCATCACAAACTGTAGAGTCAATACGATAATATTGATTTGAATAAAAACGTAATCCTCTATTTAGTGATATTATATGTGCTTGATCTAATAATATAGATAACAATTTTTCTATCAATACATCTTCGGGACCACGTATATCTAAAGTTAAATGTACTTCTCCAGGTATTACGTTAACTGAGCCAGGAGAACAATGCAATTTTCCTACTGTAGCTACCAAGTAAGAATTATACCTTTTAGTGGTATGTTCCACGAATACAATCCATTCGGCAGCGGCCGATAAGGCATCTTTTCTATAATGCATCGGTAATGTTCCAGCATGTCCAGATTTACCAATAAAAGAACAGTTTAAACGACGAGCTCCATTTATTCCCGTTACTACACCAAGTGCAATATTTTCTTTATACAGACAAGGTCCTTGTTCTATATGCAGTTCTAAATATGCCGTAATATCTTTAATATTGCGTTTAGCTGCACTAATGTTACTTGCATCTAAACCTACATTTTTCATGGCTTCTGCGATTGTAATACCAGAACTATCTTTACATGTAATCCAACTTTCCTCCCAAGTTCCTGTCAGTGCACGACTGCCTAGTAAAGTAATACTAAATCTTATACCTTCTTCATCACAAAAACCAATAACCTCTATTGCTAAAGGTAAATGCAATTTATGTTTATTTAACCAAGAAACTATTTCAATAGCACTTAATACACCAAGTATACCATCATACCGCCCAGCATTATGAACTGTATCAAGATGAGAACCCAGCAAAATAGCTGATGCTGCTACCTTCTCTCCTTCATAGCGTCCACATATATTGCCAACTGCATCTTGCCAAATTTGCAGTCCAGCTACTACCATCCACTCTCCAACTAAAGTGTTAGCACGTAAATGCTCTGCTGACAAATAAACTCGTGTTATACCATTATCTATTTCACTAATCTTTGCTAATTCATTACAACGTTGCATGACACGAGATGCAGCTATTTGCGCTTCTTCAATAGTCATCAAACATTTATACATGAATGTTTTCCAAAGAATAATGCTCTAAAGCAGATTCTACTGCAGCACCAGGAATCATTGGGAAGCCAACTAAATTAAGTACTTGTTCTAAGCAAGCTAAAGTTTGTAATACACAATCTTTACGTGCATTATATCCCATAGTACCAATACGCCATATTTTTCCATGTAAAGGTCCAAAAGAAGTACCAATTTCGATACCAAAATCTTCTAACATGAATTTTCGTACTTGCTCTCCATTAACCCCCTTAGGAATTATCACACCAAGTATATTGTGCATTTTGTGCTCAATATTACCAAATAATTTTAATCCCATTCCCTGAATGCCTTTTAACATTGCATCACCATGTAATTTATGACGTGCAATATTTTTTTTAAGACCATCTTTTAAAATCACACGTGCACATTCACGAGCCCCAAATAAAGCTGTTGTAGCTTCAGTATGATGATTTAAGCGCTCTGGACCCCAATAATCCATAATCATGCTAATATCAAAGTAATTAGAATAAATTATTTCTCCATCACCATCTTTATGCTCTACCGTACGAATTCCCTTTTCTACACATTTACGGTGTCTGATTATTTCTTTCATTTGATGACTAATAGTAATTGGCGCTGTACCCGAAGGGCCACCTAAACATTTTTGCATTCCAGCAGATACTGCATCTAGTCCCCAGAGATCAGTTTCTAATTCGTTACCACCTATAGAAGCTGTAGCATCGGTATAAAAAATTACATGGTATTTTTTACAAATTTCTCCAATATCTTTTAAAGGTTGTATCATAGTAGTAGAAGTATCACCATGTACAATTAGTAAAAATTTTGGTTTTATTTTTTTTATTTCATCTTCTATTTGATCAGGTGTAAATACAGTGCCCCATTGAGTTTCCAGTAAATTTACTTTTGCTCGACAACGGTGTGCAATTTCACACAATAAGTATCCAAATCTTCCAAATACAGGAACTAGTACCTTATCTCCTGGACAAATAGCTGATAATAATATAGCCTCAATACCTGCTCTTGAAGTACCATTAATGAGCATGGTCCAATAATTATCTGTACAAAAAATTTTGCGATATAATTCCATTACCTCATTCATATAATGTGTCATTACTGGATCATATTGGCCAATCAGCTGTGTCGACATAGCGCGAAGTACTCGAGGATCAGCATTAATAGGTCCAGGTCCCATTAACAAACGTTGAGGAGGATTAATTTGTGAGTATCGATTAATATCCATTAAAACATATCCTTATGATATTATTCCTGTTTATTAAAGATGGATTAGTAGTTTCTGCTATGTGCAATTTTAGGTAACATAATGTAACTATTAATGTAACATTAAAAACAATTTCATTATATATACTTTATCCTAAGTATAATAAATAATTATTGATTTCAAGATAATTGATTGTTATTATAAAAATCGATTTTATTAAAATTCAAGTTTTATTTATATTAATATATAAAAAATATGAGCATATAATGATATATAGCAATATAGCACCATCTAGTATGGTCGTTACTCCTCATCATCTTGCTACTGAAAGTGCATTAGCAATATTACGTGAAGGTGGTAATGCTATAGAAGCAATGATTTCAGCAGCAGCTACTATTAGTGTAGTATATCCTCATATGAGTGGTTTAGGAGGCGATGGTTTTTGGCTGATATTATTACCTACAGATTGTAAGCCTATTGCAATTGATGCTAGTGGTGCTTCCGGTTCTTTAGCATGTATTAATTATTATCATGGTAATAGTCATATTCCTTATCGTGGTAATAAATCCGCTATAACTGTAGCAGGTACAGTTAGTGGATGGATTGAAGCATTGCAGATATCCAAAGAAATAGTCCACAAAAAATCTATTCCCCTATCACGTCTACTGAGAGATGCTATTCAATATGCTACTGATGGCATTCCTGTGACAGTTTCTCAAGTATCAGCGATTAAATCTAAATTGCATGAGCTCGTTTCCTTACCTGGTTTTGCTGCTACATTTATACCAGATGGTAATATCCCGTGTCCAGGAGATCGTTTTATACAAAAGGATTTAGCCAATACTTTAAAACAACTAGCAGAAGAAGGATTAGATAGTTTTTATAGAGGAAATTTCTCTCAGAAATTGATTAAAAATATAAAAAAAATTGGTATTCCCTTAACTATACAAGATTTGCAAACACATTATGCACGTTGCTCTGACCCTCTTCATTTAAAACATAGTCAAGGCGATATATGGAATATGGCACCTCCTACGCAAGGAATAGTATCATTAGCAATACTCAGTATTATTGATAATTTGGATATGGTACATGCTAATGAGATACAAACTATACATCGTATAGTTGAGGCTACTAAAGAAGCTTTTGCGGTAAGAGACAAATATATTATTGATAATCAATATATGACTGAAAATTTACAAAAATTACTACTTAGCAATTACATGAAAAATATTGCTAAAAAAATCAGTGATCAATTTGCTACTTCAGTAAATACTATGTGTAAAAGTGGAGACACTGTTTGGATGGGTATCATAGATAAAACTGGTATGGCGATTTCTTTTATTCAAAGTATTTATCATGAATTTGGTAGTGGTGTAGTAATTCCTGAGACAGGAATTATTTGGCATAATCGTGGTGCTTCTTTTAATTTACGGCATAACAATTTGCTGACTCTTGCTCCGCGGAAAAAACCGTTTCATACTCTTAATCCAGCCTTAGCCTGTTTAAAAGATGGACGTGTTCTGGTTTATGGTTCTATGGGTGGTGATGGGCAACCACAAACACAAGCAGCTATTTTTAATCGATATGTTATTCAAAAAATGTCATTACAAGAAGCAATAAGCGCGCCCAGATGGTTGATAGGACGCCATTGGGGAAAATCTTCTAATACTTTGAAGTTAGAAGGACGTTTTACCACTGGAACTATAGACATTTTACGTAAACTTGGACATAGTATCGAAATATTACCGAATTTTAGTGAACTAGTTGGTCATGCTGGAGCTATTGTTCGTCATGTTAATGGCATGATTGAAGGAGCATATGATCCACGTAGCAACGGTAGTGCTGCAGGGTTTTAAGGAAACCATGAAAAATCAAATAGAATATCAAAATTATCTAAGACAAATGAATAAATTATTTAATGTAGAAGTAGATGAAAAACGCTTTTCTCAATTAGTTGAACAGTTCATGTATATAGCAGAAATAGCTGAACCACTAATAAATTTTCCTTTAGAAAATTATTTATAAGGTAATGGATAATGACATTTTCTACCTTAAGTATAAATCAACTTAGAAAGTTAATTATAACAGGTAAAATCAGCGCACTTGACATAGCAAAACAGACTTTGCAAGATATTGCATATTATAATCCGATATTAAATGCTTGGACGGAAGTAACTTATCAACGCATGATAACAGAAGCTGAAAAAATAGATCAAAAATATCGTAATAAAGAGACTCTACCTATTTTAGCAGGTATTCCATATGCAGTAAAAAATTTATTTGATGTATCTGGTCACACTACTTTAGTAGGTTCTAAATTATTTGCTAACCGTCCTGTTGCATATCAAGATGCTTGGGTAATTCATAAATTGAAGAGAGCAGGTGCCATTCTGTCTGGTATGCTTAATATGGATGCTTATGCTTATGGTTTCACAACGGAGAATAGTTATTATGGAGCTACACATAATCCCCATGATATATCACGTATAGCTGGAGGTTCTTCAGGAGGATCTGCAGCAGCGGTAGCTTCAGGTTTAGTTCATTTTTCTTTGGGAACTGATACTAATGGATCTATTAGGGTACCAGCATCACTATGCGGAACTTTTGCATTAAAACCCACTTTCGGTCGTTTATCAAGAAGAGGTGTTTATCCTTTTGTAACCAGTCTCGATCATGTAGGACATTTTGCTCGTAATACGGAAGATTTAGCTTTAGTATATGATGTTTTGCAAGGACGAGATAGCAAGGATATTTTTCAGATTAATCGTATTAATAAGCCTACATTTCCTATAATTAATAAAAATTATAACAAACTTCGTTGTGCATTGCTAACTGGTTTTTTCACTGATTGGTGTGATCATCTAACTCGTAACACTCTATTTAAAGCTGCTAATAGTTTAAATACCGAAGAAGAAATTATCATACCTGAAGCAGGTTTAGCACGTTCAGCAGCTTTTATTATAACTGCTACGGAAGGAGGTCATCATTATCTACCTGACTTATGTAAGTCTCCAGAATATTTTGAACCGCTTTCACGAGAAAGATTACTAGCAGGAGCTATGATACCTACTAGATGGTATTTACAAGCTCAACGTTTTCGTCGCTATTTTTACCAACGTGTATCGTGTTTAATGAAAAAATTTGATATATTAATCGCTCCTGCTACTCCTTGCTGTGCTACAACTATTGGTCAGACTAAAATATCTATTAATGGATATGAAATCTCTCCCAGAGTAAGTATGGGAATGCTAACTCAACCAATATCATTTATAGGCTTACCAGTGTGTATTGTACCATTTAATACTCCTATTGGTTTACCTATAGGGATCCAATTAATAGGAAAACATTTTAGAGAAGATCTTGTATTAAGAGCTTCTCGAATCCTTGAAGATCAAGGACTAACTTTAGCACCCATGAATATAAAAGAAAAAATTAAAAATCCGCAATAAAAATAATCACTACTTTTTAGTTAATATTATAAGGATGCATGCACATCCAATGATCTGCTATTTGTTGTCTAGTACAAACCCAAATTTTGTCATACTTCTGAATATAATCCAAGAAACGTTGTAAAGCACGGAAGCGTCCTGGTCTTCCAAGCAACCTACAATGCATTCCTATTGACATCATTTTGGGACATGTTTCACCTTCTGCATAAAATACATCAAAAGTATCCCGCAGATAGTTGAAGAATTGTTCAGATGTATTAAAACCAGATGATGTTACAAATCTCATATCATTACATTCTAATGTATAAGGAATAATTAGATGTAGTTTTTCTGTGTTGTCATGACATGCTACTTTCATCCAAAAAGGCAAATCGTCTCCATAATAATCGCTATCATATAAGAAATTACCCTGTTCTACTATTAGGCGACGAGTATTTGGACTATCTCGTCCCGTATACCAACCAGTAGGAACTTTACCAAACAGTTCGGTAAGTACATTAACAGCCTGATCTATATGCTGCTTTTCTGTTACTACATCGACTTTTTGATAATTAATCCATCGCCATCCATGACTTACTACATCATATTTAGCTTCTTTGATGGCATCTACAATGTCACGATTACGTGCTAAAGCCATTGCTACTCCAAATATAGTTAAAGGTAATTGTCGTTTATAAAATTCTTTATAAATTCGCCAAAATCCCACTCTAGAACCATATTCATAAATTGATTCCATAGACATGTGTCTATCCGCATAGCTCATGCAATTAATAATTTCTGAAAGAAAATGTTCTGAACCAGTATCCCCATGTAGTATATTACTTTCAGCGCCTTCTTCATAATTTAATACAAATTGTAAAGCTACATTTGCATTATTAGGCCAAGAAGCATGTGGTGGATTTTTACTATATCCAACCATATCTCGCGAATATGTTTCATTATATTTTATTTTGTTCATTTATTTTTTTACATTTATTAATTAAGAGCTTCAAAATAACCTGTTATTTTTTTTGGCAATGGATATGCTAAATCACCATGTTTACTTGTACTAATACCAAGAGATAACACAGATTCTACTAATTTTACGGCAGAACTAACACCATCAATTACTGGTACTCCTAGTACTTTTGTTAATTTGCTTGCTAAATTTGCCATTCCACTGCAACCAAGTACTATTGCACCACTACCATCTTTTTGTTTTACTTTTAGGCAGAGTTCATAAACTTTTTGATATACTGAATCATCCTCTAATGATAATACTGGCATATTAATAGCGTGTAATGCTACACATTGAGAAATAAAACCATATCTTTGTAATAAATTGCGAATGATATTAAACGTACGAGGAAGTGTAGTAATAATAGAAAATCTTGTAGCAATTAAACTTGCTATATGCATAGCTGCTTCAGCAATGCCAATAACTGGCCCATCAGCAAATTCACGCGCAGCTAAAAGCCCAGGATCTCCAAAACAAGCGATAATATGACCATGAACACCTCTTTCTTTTCCCTGTTTTATTTGTTCCAACACGCACATAGTCGCGATCGCTTCATCGAAATGACCTTCAATAGACGAAATACCTTGACATGGTGATACCGCAATAATTTTTGTGCCTGCAAACGCAACAGCACAAGCAGCTTTTTGAATAACATTTGTAATATTTACACTTGTATTGGGGTTAATTACTTGTATTAAATGCATTTTAATCCTTATTTTCGCCAAAGGCAATTACCACTGCTTTGAGTAATAATATCTAGTTGAGATTCATGAGCTAAAAGTTCTTTTTCATTAGCTTTAATTACAATTAAGGATGATAATTGAGGAATAATGGTTTTATTATTATTTGTAAATGAATTTAATTCATTGTGTGAAGAAAAATCTATTAATGTTTGTCCACTAGTCATAGCTAAGTAAACTTTTGCAAGTATTTTAGCATCTATGAGTGCTCCATGTAGTTCTCGTTGTTTATTATCTATTTTATAGCGAGAACATAACGCATCTAAACTATTACGTTTCCCTGGAAATATCTTTCTTGCTAAGATTAAACTATCAATTATTTTACAAAGATTTTCTATCTTACCTACCGCCAGATTCAAAATTGTAAATTCATTGTTTATAAATCCAATATCAAAGGAGGCATTATGAATGATTAACTCTGTTCCTTTAATATATTTAATAAATTTATCAGCTATTTCGCTAAAAGTTGGTTTATCAGCTAGAAATTTATCCGAAATTCCGTGTATGTGAAAAGCTTCACTATCTACAGATCTATTGGGATTTACATAGGTATGAAAGCTATTGCCTGTTATTTTTCTATTAATTATTTCAACCGCAGCTATTTCAATGATACGATGACCTTCATAATGAATACCCATGGTATTTATACCAGTGGTTTCAGTATCAAGAATAATTTGACGATTATCTAAAGTACTCATACAATGAATCTATTATTAAAATATGTTAAATTACAAGTCTACCAAAAATATAATGTATAATAATAAACTGGTAGAAATATTTACTGATGGTTCTTGTATTGGTAATCCTGGGCCCGGAGGCTACAGTACTATCGTTCGTTATCATTCTCATGAAAAAGAACTGAGTGCTGGATATTATTTAACTACTAACAATCGCATGGAATTGATGGCCGCTATAACAGGTTTAGAATCATTAAATCAACCTTGCAAAATTATATTAAGAACAGATAGTAAGTATCTACTTCAAGGTATTAAATCTTGGATCCATATCTGGAAGAAATCTGGATGGCAGAAAGCTAATAAAAAACCCATTAAAAATATGGATTTGTGGCAACGCCTAGATAAAAATATTCATCAACATCAAATAATTTGGCAATGGATAAAAAGTCATATTGGTCATCCAGAAAATGAACGTTGTGATAAATTAGCACGTTTTGCTGCTACACATCCAACCTTTGAAGATAAGGGTTATAAATAATGTAATATATAGATATTACAAATATTTTGTAGTTACAATATATTTTATATTATCAGAATAATCTAGCAAATCAATGTTAAGTATATCTTTATTTATATCAAATATCAGTATAATAATCTGGTAATCATTCAAGTGGATTTATATTATTCCTATTACGAAATATATCATTAAAAAATACTTAAAAGTTTTAATTTAATGTGAATTAAATTTTATTTAAAAGTCAAATTTATGAAAGTAACTGGTATTAGCGCTTTAAATGATAATTATATTTGGTTTATTATAGATAAATACAATAATTGTATTATTGTGGATCCTGGTGAATCACAACCAGTTTTAGAACAAATAAAACAGTATTATTGGAAACCAAAAGCTATTTTTTTAACTCACCATCATCAAGATCATGTAGGTGGTGTAAAAAAAATTTGTAAAATTTATCCAAATATCATAGTTTATGGACCCCAAGAAACACAAAAAAGCAATAAATCTATTAACATCGTTACTGAAGGAAGAAAATTACAAATTTTAGGATACGAATTTACGGTGCTTTTAACTCCTGGTCATACGTTAGGACATATATCATATTATAGTCATCCTTTTCTTTTTTGTGGGGATACAATATTTTCCGGAGGTTGTGGGCGTATTTGTGAAGGCACAGTACAAGAAATGTACAAATCTTTAGAAAAAATACGTCAGTTACCTGATGAAACATTATTATATTGCGCTCATGAGTATACTCTATCTAACATAGAATTCGCTATGGGTATTCTCCCTCAAGATCAAGAACTTATTAAATATTATGAACAAGTCAGTAAATTAATAGCTAAGGGTGCTAAGAGTGTACCCACAAGATTATATCAAGAAAAGAAAATAAATATCTTCTTCCGTATCAAGGACATTAGATTAAATACTCTCTTTATAAAGTATGAAGATGAAATTACAACATTTGCTCATTTGCGATACTTAAAAGATCATTTTAATAGTTAGGTATGGTTCTCACTATTTTATTATAACTTAAATAATAATAAAAATTTATATACATATGGTATAAACAATTTTATATAAAAATAATAGGATAAATATGATATGTTAAAAATTAGTCAGGTACGTCGTGCATTAATTAGTGTTTCTGACAAATTAGGCATTGTTGAATTTGCTAGTGAACTTTCTAAGAGAAATTTTGAGATAATTTCTACTGGTGGTACTGCTAATTTACTTGCTGACGCTGGGTTATCAGCAATAAAAGTATCTGATTATACTTGCTTTCCGGAAATTCTGAAAGGTCGTGTTAAGACATTACATCCTAAAATACATGGCGGTATTTTGGGATGTCGTGGAGAAGATGACACTATAATGTCAAAATATTCAATAGAGTTTATTGATATAGTTGTAGTTAATCTTTACCCTTTTGCTAAAACTATAGCTAATAAGGATTGTTTACTAGATGATGCAATTGAAAATATAGATATTGGTGGACCAGCTATGATACGTGCTGCAGCGAAGAATTATACAAATGTAGCAATTGTAGTATATCATACTGACTATAATAATATTATTAAAGAGATGGATCTGAATAAAAATTCATTAACACAAAAGACAAGATTTGCATTGGCTATTAAGGCATTTAAGTATACTGCAAAATACGATAATTTAATTAGCAGTTATTTATTTAGCAAGTCGTACCTTCATGATCAAGATCATAAGGTAGAAGATATTTTTCTTCCCAAAAAACTTGAAATTAATTTCATAAAAAGACAAGATCTAAGGTATGGTGAAAATAATCATCAACAAGCTGCTTTTTATATAGAAGAAAACAGTAAACAAAATTTACTTGATATATCAAATCAAGTACAAGGAAAATTACTTTCTTATAATAACATACTAGATGTTGATACAGCTATAAACTGTATTAATCAATTTGATGAACCGGCGTGTGTAATTGTAAAACATGGTAATCCATGTGGTGTTTCTCTATGTAAGAATACCCTTGATGCTTATATAAAAGCTTATAATAGTGATCCGGTTTCAGCATTTGGAGGTGTTATTGCTCTTAATCGTGATTTAAATTCCGAAACCGCAAGATATATTATATCTCATCAATTCATTGAAGTTATTGTAATACCATCTGCTAGTGATTCTGTTTTAAATATTCTTCATAAAAAACCTAATATACGTGTTTTAATAGTGAGTGATGAATATAAGCAATTGAAATGTATTTATAAATTAGACTTTAAAACAGTAATTGGTGGTTTATTAGTACAAGAAAAGGATATGAGTGTAATAAAATTACAACAGTGTCACGTTGTCAGCCAACGTAAACCAACTCAACAAGAACTTGACGATGCTATCTTTTGCTGGAAAATAACGAAATTTGTAAAATCTAATGCTATTGTATATGCTCGCAAAAAAACTACCATTGGAATAGGTGCTGGTCAAATGAGTAGAATATTTTCGGCAAAAATAGCTGCTTTAAAAGCTGCTGATGCAGGTCTAGTAGTTGAAGGTGCTGTGATGGCTTCAGATGCTTTTTTTCCTTTTAGAGATAGTGTAGATGCTGCTGCTGCTCTAGGTATAACTTGTATAGTGCAACCAGGTGGTTCTATTCGCGATAATCAGGTTATTGATGCTGCTAATGAACATAAAATTAGCATGATATTTACAAAGATGAGACATTTCCGCCATTAAATTACGTTTGATAAAAATCATAGCCAAGAAGCAAACAGCTCCCTGGCTGGCATAAGGGGAAATTAATTAACAGCTTCTTTTAAAGATTTACCAGATATAAATGCTGGAACATTTACTGCTGCAATTTTAATAATTTGACCATTTTGCGGATTACGTCCATTACGCTCATTACGATGATTAATTTTAAAAGTACCAAAACCAATCAATTGTACTGTCTCACCTGCTTTTAAAGATGCTGTAATAGCTGATAAAGTCGATTCTAGAGCGGCTTTAGCTTTAATTTTTGATAAACCAGATTTTTCTGCAATAACATTGATTAGTTGAGTTTTATTCATAATAATTACCTTTAAATATTAATTTAATTAACTACAAGATACTTTTGATAAAAATTAAATTGGACCTTTACATATTTTTAAAAATGTAAGTTGCATTTTGCATGATACGAAATTGATTGTTTATGGACAGATTCAATCAACACACCAACATTTTCTGGAGCAATATCTTGATAAATACCGTCACCTAAATTAAATATGTGGCCACTTCCTTGACCATAATCACATAAAATATTATTTACTTCTTGTTTAATGCGATCAGGACTTCCATAAAGGATAGATGGGTCCATATTTCCTTGCAATGCAACTTTACTTCCGACACGCTTACGTGCCTCTCCTAGATTAGTAGTATAATCTAATCCTAACGCATCACAGCCAGTATCTACCATTTTCTCTAACCAACGGCCGCCGCCTTTAGTAAACAAAGTAATTGGAATACGATAACCATTAATTTTACGTAACAGACCATCTAGAATCTGATTCAGATAAAATAATGAAAATATCGGATAATCAGAATCACTTAGGATTCCTCCTAACGTATCAAATATTATTACTGCATTTACTCCAGCATAAATTTGGGCATTTAAATAAAGTATAATAGCCTGTGTAAGCTTATGTAGCATTTTATGTAAAGTTTGTGGAACAGTGTATATCATTTTTTTTATTTTAGTAAATACCCTACTACTTCTTCCTTCTACCATATAAGTAGCTAATGTCCATGGACTACCAGAAAAACCAATCAACGGTACTTCACCGGCTAATGCCCTATTAGTGGTACGTACAGTGTTTATTACATAACCAATATCTTCTTCAGGATCAGGAATTATCAAGTTGTCTACATCTGCTTGACAAGTAATTGGATAGTTAAAGTAGGGACCAGAGTTATCTTGATAAGATAGTCCTAATCCCATTGCATCTGGAATAGTTAAAATATCACTAAATATAATAGCTGCATCTAAAGGATAGCGTCGAAGTGGTTGAAGTGATACTTCACTTGCTAAATCTGAATTTTTATAAAGTGACATAAAACCACCAGCTTTTTTTCTTATATTTTTATATTCAGGTAAATAACGTCCAGCTTGTCTCATTATCCATACAGGAGTAACATCTACTGGTAGACGCAATAGAGCATGTAAATAACGACAATTTTTTAATTGATACATTATGTTAACTTGTATAGACAAATATCCAATAAATATTGGAATGTATATTAATAACGGTATATTATATTTATATATAATTATTTAATATTTTTATCATCAACATTAGCATTTAATAATGCTGTTAAATTAGCTGAAGCTTCATTTGCAGTTATCGACCCTGACCCTGTAGTTATTAACCTAGACCTAGATAATGCTTTTTTACGTTTACGCATTATACGGGATTGATGATAAGAATAACCAGTACCCGCAGGAATTAAACGACCTACAATAACGTTTTCTTTCAGACCACGTAACTCATCGTATTTTCCTGCAACTGAGGCTTCTGTTAATACACGTGTGGTTTCTTGAAAAGAAGCTGCAGAAATAAACGATTCGGTAGCCAAAGATGCTTTAGTAATCCCGAGTAAATCTCTTCTGTAAGTAGCTCCAACCTTACCATTAGCTTTTAGTTTACTATTAGATATTTTGATACGAGAGTATTCTACTTGTTCTCCTTCCAGAAAGTTTGAATCGCCTGGTGTTAAAATAGTAGCTTTACGTAACATTTGGCGAATAATAATTTCAATGTGTTTATCATTAATTTTTACACCCTGTAAACGATAGACACCTTGTACTTCATTAACTATATAATGTGTTACCTCCTGAATACCACGTAAACGCAAAATATCATGTGGTGATTCAGGTCCATCCGATATAACATCACCTTTTTCAACATATTCACCTTCAAAAATATTCAACTGCCTGCATTTAGGAATCATGTCTTCATACGGATTATTAGCATCATTAATAGGGGTAATCAGCAAACGCCGTTTTCCTTTAGTTTCTTTACCAAAAGCAACAATACCACTCATCTCTGCTAGAATAGCAGCTTCTTTTGGACACCTAGCTTCGAATAAATCAGCTACTCGTGGTAAACCTCCTGTAATATCTTTGGTACCCCCAGATTCCTGGGGAACACGTGCTAATATGTCACCTGAATTAATGTTAACTCCATCTTCTAATTGAAGAATAGCACCTCCAGGTAAAAAATATTGAGCTGGTATCTCAGTGCCAGGAACTAATACATCATGACCATACATATCAACTATTTTTAATGTAGGACGTAAATCTTTGCCTATTGTCGTACGTTCTGAACTATCTAGAACTATTATAGAAGAAATACCGGTTAACTCATCTGTTTGACGTGTAATTGTTTGTCCCTCAACCATATCTACAAAACGAATACAACCTTTTACTTCAGTTATTATAGGTATAGTATGGGGATCCCAATGTGCTACTACTTCTCCAGCATTTACTTGTTCATTGTCACTTTTAGCTAGAATAGCCCCATAAGGAACTTTATGGTTTTCTTGTATACGACCAAAATTATCAATTATTTTCAATTCTACATTGCGAGAAATAATTATTTTTTTATTAGCATAATTTACTACTAATTTAGCATTCTCTAATTTGATTTTACCGGGATTTTTGATCTGAATACTCGATTCAGTTGCCATACGCGATGCTGCTCCACCTATATGAAACGTCCGCATAGTTAATTGCGTTCCGGGTTCACCAATAGATTGTGCCGCTATTACTCCAATCGCTTCACCTTTATTGATAAGGTGACCCCGAGCTAAATCTCTTCCATAGCATCGAGCACAAACACCGAAGTTTGTTTCACATGTTACTACCGAACGTACTTTTAATGTATCAACAGAATGTTCTTCTAAAATAGAACACAAAGATTCATCTAAAAGAGTATTTTGAGGTATTAAAACTTCATTAGTACCTGGTTTTAATATATCTTGAGCTGTAACTCTACCTAATACACGTTCACATAATGGTTCTTTGATATCCCCCCCTTCCATGACAGAAGTCATCAAAAGACCTTCTTTGGTATTACAATCGTATTCAATTACCACTAAATCTTGAGCTACATCAACTAAACGACGGGTTAAATAGCCAGAATTTGCTGTTTTTAATGCAGTATCAGCTAGACCTTTACGTGCTCCATGAGTGGAAATAAAATATTGAAGTACATTTAGACCTTCACGAAAATTTGCCGTTATAGGGGTTTCAATAATTGAACCGTCTGGTTTTGCCATAAGACCACGCATACCAGCTAATTGACGAATTTGAGCGGCTGAACCCCGTGCACCCGAATCCGCCATCATAAAAATACTGTTAAATGATATTTGTTGCTCTTGATTGCCTTCCCGATTAATAACCGTATCAAGAGAAAGATTTTCCATCATAGCTTTGGCAATTCTTTCATTGGCTGCGGCCCATATATCAATAACTTTGTTGTAACGTTCTCCAGCAGTAACTAAACCTGACTGAAACTGTTCCTGAATATATGAAACCTCTGATTCAGCTTCGGAAATAATATCGTATTTTTTCGGGGGAATCACCATATCATCAATACCAACTGAGGCACCTGAACGTGCTGCATAAGCAAATCCAGTATACATAATTTTGTCAGCAAAAATAACAGTGGATCTCAAGCCTAAGAGTCTATAGCATCTATTCAGCATGGTAGAAATAGATCTTTTCCCTATAACATTATTAACTATTGAATAAGGTAAACCTTTAGGTACTATTGTCCATAAGATGGCACGACCAATTGTAGTATCAATTATACTAGTCTTTTGAGTAAATTCTTCTTCGTTAATTTTAGTATACTCGGTAATACGAACTTTAATGCGAGCATGTAAGGCAGCTAAACCAGAATGATATAAATTTTCTGCTTCTTTTGCATCTTTTAATATCATGCCTTCTCCTTGTGCATTAATCTTATCTCTGGTCATGTAATAAAGACCGAGCACAACATCTTGAGAAGGAACAATTATGGGTTCGCCATTTGCAGGAGAGAGGATATTATTAGTAGACATCATTAACGCACGTGCTTCTAATTGTGCTTCTAATGTTAATGGTATATGAACCGCCATTTGATCACCATCAAAATCTGCATTATAGGCTGCACATACTAATGGATGTAACTGAATTGCCTTTCCTTCAATTAAAATCGGTTCAAATGCTTGAATACCTAAACGATGTAAAGTTGGGGCACGATTTAATAAAATAGGGTGTTCACGAATTACTTCATCAAGTATATCCCATACTATTGATTCTTCATCTTCTACCAGTTTTTTAGCTGCTTTAATTGTAGTAGCTAAACCCTGTAATTCAAGCTTACCATAAATAAAAGGTTTAAATAATTCTATAGCCATTTTTTTAGGTAGTCCACATTGGTGTAAACGTAAGTATGGACCTACAGTAATGACAGAGCGACCTGAATAATCAACTCGCTTACCTAATAGATTTTGACGGAATCTTCCTTGTTTACCCTTTATCATATCTGCTAGTGATTTTAACGGACGTTTATTTGATCCTGTAACGGCACGACCACGACGCCCATTATCTAACAGTGCATCAACTGCTTCTTGAAGCATACGTTTTTCGTTACGTATAATAATATCAGGAGCAGATAAATCTAATAATCTTTTTAAACGATTATTACGATTAATTACTCGACGGTAAAGATCATTTAGATCAGAAGTAGCAAATCGACCACCTTCTAGTGGCACCAGAGGACGCAAATCTGGTGGGAGTACCGGAAGAACATTTAAGATCATCCATTCTGGTTTATTACCAGAATGAACAAAAGATTCTACTAATTTGATGCGCTTACTAATTTTTTTACGTTTAGTTTCAGAATTAGTGTCATTTAAATCTTCATGTAATTGAGAAAATTCCTTAGATAAATCCATACTTTTTAGTAAATCTTGAATCGCTTCAGCTCCCATTTTGGCCTCAAATTCATCACCAAATTCTTCTAAAGAATCTAAATACTGATCTTCAGTTAAAATTTGGCATCTTTCCAGATTAGTCATACCTGCTTCAATAACCACATAACACTCAAAATACAATATGCGCTCTATATCTCTTAACGGTATATCTAATAATAAACTTATACGAGAAGGTAATGATTTTAGAAACCAAATATGTGCAATTGGTGAGGCTAATTCAATATGTCCCATACGTTCACGACGTACTTTAGTTTGAGTGACTTCGACACCACATTTTTCACAAATCACTCCACGGTGTTTTAAACGCTTATATTTACCACATAAACATTCATAATCTTTTACCGGACCAAAAATACGTGAACAAAACAAACCATCACGTTCAGGTTTAAAAGTACGGTAGTTAATCGTTTCTGGTTTTTTTACTTCTCCAAAAGACCAAGAACGAATAATTTCTGGTGAAGCTAAAGATATTTTAATATTATCAAATTCTTGTATTTTGTTGTTTTTTTTAAAAAAATCAAGTATATCATTCACAGATGAGCTCCCATCGGAGTTAGTATTCCCAAACTATTGCTTTTAACATACATAAGCGACTTGCACCGAAAATATGCCAGTATTCAGGATATAAGTACTCTTATTAAGTAACAAGATTTTCTTGCTCTTCTAGTTCTATATTGATACCTAATGATCTTATTTCTTTCAATAATACATTGAATGATTCAGGCATTCCAGGGTCCATCCGATGATTCCCATCAACAATATTCTTATACATTGTAGTCCGTCCATTTACATCATCAGATTTCACAGTCAGCATTTCTTGTAAAGTGTAAGATGCACCATAAGCTTCTAGTGCCCATACTTCCATCTCTCCAAAACGCTGTCCTCCAAATTGAGCTTTACCACCTAATGGTTGCTGGGTAACAAGACTATAAGATCCTGTAGAACGGGCATGCATTTTATCATCTACTAAATGATTGAGTTTTAACATATACATATAACCAACAGTAACAGGTCGTTCAAATTGTTCACCAGTTTGCCCATCAAAAAGTTTTATTTGACCAGACTGAGGCAAATCACCTAATTCAAGCAAATTTTTAATTTCTTCTTCTTCTGCACCATCAAATACAGGTGTAGCAATTGGCATTCCTGCTTTTAAATTTTTTGCCAAACGTAATATTTCATTATCAGAAAAATTACTTAAATCTACTTTTTGTTGGATATTATTACCGATATTGTAAGCCTTCTGCATGAATTCTCGTAATTTAGAAACTTTTTCTTGTTTTTTTAACATCTCATTAATTTTGTTACCAATGCCCTTGGCTGCCATTCCTAAATGAGTTTCTAATATTTGACCTATGTTCATGCGCGATGGAACACCTAAAGGATTTAACACAATATCTACAGGTACGCCATGCTCATCATAAGGCATATCTTCAATAGGATTTATCTTAGATATCACTCCTTTATTTCCGTGACGTCCAGCCATTTTATCACCAGTTTGTATCTGCCTTTTAACGGCTAAATAAACCTTAACAACTTTCATTACTCCAGGAGCTAACTCATCACCTTGAGTTATTTTATATTGTTTAGTATTAGTCTTAGTCTTTTTATCAAATTCATTTTTTAATAACTTATATTGTGTAACTAATTGTGATAATTCATTTTGCTTATCTTTATCCGTTAATTTGAATTTCATCAACTTTTCCGGCGATAAACTTTCTATTTTATTAATTTCTATTTTATTAACAATTAGAATATCTTTAATACGACGAAGTAACCCAGCCTCCATAATGTTAAATTCTTCAAATAAATCTTTGTTTGGTTTAACTTGCATGGTTCCCATTGCAAGTCCACGTTGATCTTTTTCTATACCATCTCTCGTAAACATTTGAACATCAATAACAGTTCCAGATAATCCATTTGGTACTCGAAGAGATGAATCTTTTACATCTGAAGCTTTTTCACCGAAAATGGCTCTTAAAAGTTTCTCCTCGGGTGTTAGTTGAGTTTCACCTTTTGGAGTTACTTTACCGACTAATATATCTCCCTCAGTAACTTCCGCTCCGATATACACAATGCCAGATTCATCTAATTTCGCAAGAGCTGCTTCTCCTATATTAGGAATGTCAGCAGTAATTTCTTCTGCTCCTAATTTAGTATCCCTAGACAAGCAAGACAATTCTTGGATATGAATAGTAGTAAACCTATCTTCTTGTACTACTCTTTCAGAAATTAAGATAGAATCTTCAAAATTGTAACCATTCCAAGGCATAAAAGCAACTCGCATATTTTGTCCTAAGGCTAATTCACCAAGATCAGTAGAGGATCCATCTGCTAAAACATCACCTCTCTCAATGATTTCTCCTAAACGAACACAGGGCATTTGATTAATACAAGTATTTTGATTCGAACGAATATATTTAGTTAAATTATAAATATCAATACCTGCTTCTCCTAAAAATCGTTCCTTTTCATTTGCTTTAACAACAATACGTGCTGCATCGACATACTCAACTAAACCACTACGTTTTGCAATCACAGTTACTCCAGAATCAATTGCTACAACCCTTTCCATACCGGTTCCTACTAATGGCTTATCAGCACGTAAAGTTGGTATGGCTTGACGTTGCATATTTGCGCCCATTAGGGCACGATTAGCATCATCATGTTCTAAAAAAGGAATTAAAGAAGCACCTACAGAAACTATTTGCTGAGTAGATACATCCATGTAATGAATTTGTTCAGGAGGAAATAAACTAGATTCACCTTTATTTCTACAAGTTATTAAATCATCTAGAAAATGTCCGTTATCGTCTACTTGGGCATTAGCTTGAGCTATAACGTAATTACTCTCTTCAATAGCAGAAAGATAATGAATGTCTTCAGCAGAAACGACACCATTAACAACCAGACGATAAGGAGTTTCTAAAAATCCATACTCATTAGTACGCGCATACACAGATAAAGAATTTATTAAACCAATATTAGGACCTTCTGGTGTTTCAATAGGACACACTCTTCCATAATGAGTCGGATGAACATCTCTTACTTCAAATCCAGCTCTTTCTCGAGTTAATCCACCAGGTCCTAAAGCAGAAATACGACGTTTATGTGTAATTTCAGAGAGAGGATTATTTTGATCCATAAATTGTGAAAGTGGACTAGAACTAAAAAATTCTTTTATTGCGGCTGAAATAGGTTTAGCATTAATCATATCTTGAGGCATAATGTTATCTAATTCACCCAATGATAAACGTTCTTTTACCGCACGCTCCACACGAATCAAACCAAGTCGTAATTGATTTTCAGTCATTTCCCCAACAGAACGTATACGACGGTTACCCAGATGGTCAATATCGTCAATTTCTGCTTTACCATTCCGGATATCAATAAGTTTTTTCATTACACTTATAATATCATTTTTGCTTAAGGTGGAAGGACCATCCACTTCATCACGAAGTAGTGATTTATTTAATTTCATACGACCAACTACTGAAAGATCATATCTTTCTTCTAAGGAAAAGATATTTTCGAATAGCTGTTCAGCTGCTTCACGAGTAGGTGGTTCTCCAGGACGCATTATGCGATAAATTTCTACTATAGCACTCAATCTATCATGACTTGGATCAATACTTAAGGTTTCTGAAATATAAGGACCATTATCAAGATCGTTAGTAAATATGGTTTCAATAGTATTGAATCCATATCTTTTTAGATTATCTAATATCTCTGATGATAATGGCATGTTAGCTGCTACTAGACATTCACCATTCGCTATGTAGTCTTTAGCTACCACTTTACCTAACAAATATTCATTTGGTACTTCAATATATTGGATATTATTTTGTTCTAATTGACGTATATGTCTACTGGTTATACGTTGGCCTTGTGATATATATGTAGTACCATTATATTCAATATCAAAAGAAGCCGTTTCTCCTCTTAGACGTTCAGGTATGAGCTCCATTTTGAATTTATTTTCATATCTCTTAAAACAGACTTTTTCAAAAAAAATATTTAAAATTTGCTTTACAGAATAATTTAATGCTCTGAGAAGAATAGTAGCTGGTAGCTTGCGACGACGATCTATACGAACAAAAAGATGATCTTTAGAATCAAATTCAAAATCAAGCCATGAACCTCTATAAGGAATTATACGTGCATGGTAAAGTACTTTGCCTGAAGCATGAGTTTTTCCTTTATCACTATCAAAAAATACACCAGGACTACGATGTAACTGAGACACTATAACACGTTCAATACCATTAATGATAAAAGTGCCGTGTTCTGTCATAAGAGGTATTTCACCCATATATACTTCTTGTTCTTTAATATGTTTTACAGTAATTTCTAATGCATCTGGATCGTAAATTACCAAACGCAATTTCACACGAAGGGGAACAGAATAGGTTATTCCTCGCATATGGCATTCTTGTACATCAAATAAGGCTTCACCCAAGCGATAACTTACATATTGTAGTTCAGCGTTATCGTTGTAACTTTTTATAGGAAATATGGACCGCAAAGCAGCTTCCAAACCATATTGACCTTTTGGATCGTGTTCAATAAATTTTTGAAATGAATCAAGTGGTACAGAAAGTAGATAAGGTACATCTAATACCTTCGGACGCTTACCAAAAGATTTACGGATACGTTGTTTTTCGGTATAGGAGTAAACCATAGGGTTCCTCAGCTGGCTGACAAGTAGATCTATTTTTAATTTTTCTTAAAAATAATGCTTAATTATATAAATTTTCTCTAAAAAATTATTTAATACTTACTCATTAAGTAATTAAATACTAACAATTTAATTACCCTTTTATAAAATATATGCAAATAAAAACATCGTAAATAATAAATTTCATATTATCTTATCTTACATAAGTAGACCGATGGATATTTCACCCACCAGCCCACAATTATTTATGAACAGCAAAATAAATTTTATTTAACTTCTACCTCCGCGCCAGTATCTTTTATAGTTGCTTCTAAAGCTGAGGCATCTGTTTTACTAATGCCTTCTTTAATGACAACTGGAGCAGATTCAACTAGATCTTTAGCTTCTTTTAGTCCTAATCCAATTGCACTACGTACAGCTTTAATTACAGCTACTTTGTTCGGACCAATGGACTTGAGTATAACATCAAATTCTGTTTTTTCTTCAACAACTTCAGCATCTGGAGCACTAGCTACAGCAACAGCAGCAGAAACGCCAAATTTTTCTTCCATAGCCGAAATTAATTCTGCTACTTGCATAACGGACATATTAGCAATAGCTTCTAAAATATTGTCTTTAGTGATAGACATGAAATTATCCCTAAGAATCAAAAAAAATACATGATAAAACTATAATATCAAGTTGATACCATTGCTTTTGCATCACGAATAGCACTTAAAGTACGGACCATTCTGCCTGCGATGGCCTCTTTCAGAGTCGCAATTAAACGTGCTAGAGCTTCTTTATAAGTCGGTAAATTTGCTAAAAAATCAATTTGTGTAGCTGAGATTAAGTTACCTTCAAACGCTGCTGCCTTAATTTTTAAATTTGGATTTTTTTGAGAAAATTCTTTAAAAAGACGAGCAGCAGCCCCTGGATGTTCCATAGAGCATGCAATTAAACTTGGTCCAATAAATATATCTTTTAAGCATTCAAATTGAGAACCCATAATAGCTTGACGTAATAATGTATTACGTACTACTTTCATGTAAACACCTACATTCCGGGCTAATTGACGTAGTTCAGTCATCTTATCTGAAGTAACACCTTTGCTATCTATAATAACAGCAGATAGTGCTGTTTTAACTACTTCGCTAACTTCAGCAACAATAGATTGTTTCTCTTTAAGATTTAATACCATTAGCTTTTGCTCCTGGAATCTTATTACTTATTAGAATATGTATCTCCAAAATTAAATTTTATTTGCCAACTAATTTTTAAAATTACTTTTGAATAAGTAAAAAGCTTGCTCAAAATATTAATTTATATTATTACTTTATCTGAATATAAAAATTTTGAATATTTTGTTTTTTTTATATGCGTAGTAGCACATTTCACTTGTGCACTTATTTGTTAAGCTATACAAATAGCTATAGTTTAAATATAATATTTACTATTTTCAAGAATATTTAATTTGATAATACATTTAAGCTAGTTCTATCAATGTTAATAGCAGGACCCATAGTAGTTGACAGACTAACTTTTTTAAAGTATATCCCTTTTGTGTGCACAGGTTTTACTGTTTGTAAATTTTTTAATAAGGCATCTAAATTTTCTATTAATTGTATAACTTCAAAATTTACTTTACCAATACTTGTATGAATTATTCCATTTTTATCATTACGATAACGCACTTGACCTGATTTTGCCTTTCTAACTGCTTCAGCAATATTAGATGTTATAGTACCCATTTTAGGATTTGGCATTAATCCCCGGGGTCCTAAAATTTGACCAATTTGGCTTACAATGGTCATAGCATCTGGAGCAGCAATTGCAACATCAAAGTTTATTTCACCTTGCTTAATTTTTTCTACTAAATCATCCATCCCTACCAAATCAGCACCAGCATCTTCAGCTTCTCGGGCACTAATTCCCTGAGCGAACACTGCTATACGTGTTAATTTTCCCGTACCATGGGGTAAAATAGTCGCTCCACGAATATTTTGATCAGATTTCTTAGGGTTAATACCAAGATTTACCGATACATCTATACTTTCTATAAAATTGGGACTTTTCAGTTCTTTTAATAGAATAATAGCTTCATTTACATCATATGCTTTAGTAACGTCAATTTTACTACGCATAGCACGCCTACGCTTACTTAATTTAGACATATTCAACCCTCTACCATTAAGCCTATAGAACGAGCTGTACCTTCTATCGATTTTATCATAGCTTCAATATTTGCACCTGTCATATCGGCTGATTTAGTTTGTGCAATTTCACGCAATTGAATACTAGTTATTGTACCAACTTTATCTTTGTTCGGCTGGCTAGATCCAGTATTAATACCGGCAGCTTTTTTCAATAAAACCGCTGCGGGGGGCGTCTTTGTCACAAATGTAAATGAGCGGTCAGAATACACAGTTATAATCACCGGAATAGGCAGGCCTTTTTCTAAAACAGCAGTTTGCGCATTAAATGCCTTGCAAAATTCCATAATATTAACGCCTTGTTGTCCTAAAGCTGGACCTACAGGTGGACTAGGGTTAGCCATTCCTGCTGCAACTTGCAGTTTGACACAAGCTTGTACTTTTTTAGCCATTCAATTTCCTTCTTCTAAGGCAAATATTTAAAATTAGATATTCATGAAAATAAATCATTAATTAAATTTTTCTACTTGAGAAAAATTTAATTCAAAAGGTGTGGTACGTCCAAAAATAGATACAGCAAGCTTTAAACGACTTTTTTCATAATCTACTTCTTCTACTACTCCATTAAAATCCGAAAAAGGGCCTTCTTTAACACGAACTACTTCTCCTGGTTCAAATATAGTTTTTGGCCTAGGTTTCTCAGCTATTTTTTGTAGACGAGTTAGAATCACATTTGCTTCTTTATCACTAAGAGGTAATGGTTTATCAGGACTACCCCCAATAAAACCTAGAACACGTGGTACATGACGAACTAAATGCCAACTATCCTCATTCATTATCATTTGTACCAAAACGTATCCTGGGAAAAACTTCCTTTCAGTTTTGCGACGGTGACCACTACGTATTTCAATAATTTCTTCGGTGGGGACTATAACTTCACCAAAAAACTGTTCCATCTTATGGAGTTTTATATGTTCCCGCAATGATTGAACTATGTGACCTTCAAATCCAGAAAATGCTTGTACAACATACCATCTTTTTTGAGAACTTGCCAACATTTTTATAACCTTAATTATAACTCAGTAATAAAAGATAAAATACGAACTAGCATCCTATCTAACCCCCATATAATAATTGACATTACTATTGTGACCGCCAGAATAATGAATGTAGTTTGAATGCTTTCTTGACAGGTAGGCCACACGACTTTACCTATTTCATTTTGTGCTTCATTAGCAAATAACAAAAGTGCTTTGCCTTTGGTTGTTAAGAATAACATTACACATGTTGCTATTATTAGCAACAATGTTATTAGTATACTCATATGAGTAATATGTAAATAATACTTACTTCCGACTGCGAGAAGAAATAGTCCAACTACACTAATCCATTTTATTCTTTCTAACCATAATTTATTTCCTTTTGCTTGATTTTCAGAATTAGCATTCATAAACACACCTAGTGTATCAATATTATTTTATTTATTAATAATAATTAAGCAATAATTTTGTTATATGCTACGCTGAATTTCCATTCCACCTAAAATGTGGTATCTATTTAAGATGAAAAAAGAACAATATTTACGTTACGATATCGTCAAAGGGCACTGCATTAAATAATGCCCTTTTAATATGACATCTAAACATATCCTTATTAAGCAATAATTTTAGAAACAACACCTGCTCCTACAGTGCGACCACCTTCACGAATCGCGAAATGTAATCCCTCATCCATAGCAATTGGATTAATAAGAGTAACAACTATTTTAATATTATCTCCCGGCATCACCATTTCAATCCCTTCTGGAAGCTCAATTGTACCCGTTACATCTGTAGTTCTAAAATAAAATTGAGGTCTATAACCTTTAAAAAAGGGTGTATGACGTCCACCTTCTTCTTTGGAAAGAACATAAACTTCTGATTCAAATTTTGTATGTGGTTTAATAGAGCCTGGTTTAGCTAATACTTGACCGCGTTCAATGTCTTCTCTTCTAACCCCCCGCAGTAAGATACCTACATTCTCTCCTGCTTGTCCCTGATCAAGCAGTTTACGAAACATTTCCACTCCGGTACAAGTAGATTTTACAGTATCTTTTATACCTACTATTTCAACTTCATCACCTACTTTAATAATGCCACGCTCCACACGACCTGTAACTACAGTACCACGACCTGATATTGAAAAAACATCTTCAATAGGCAATAAGAAAGGTTTTTCAATTGCTCTTAGAGGATCTGGAATGTAAGTGTCTAAGTAATTAGCTAATTCAAGTATTTTTTCTTCCCACTCTACATTACCTTCTAAAGCTTTCAAAGCAGAACCCCGTATAATTGGAGCTGTATCTCCAGGGAAATCATACTGTGATAATAAATCACGCACCTCCATTTCCACTAACTCCAGTAATTCCTCATCATCTACTAAATCACATTTATTTAAATAGACTATAATATGAGGTACACCTACTTGTCTTGCTAGTAATATATGTTCGCGGGTTTGCGGCATTGGACCATCAGTTGCAGCAACAACTAATATAGCACCATCCATTTGTGCTGCACCAGTAATCATATTTTTTACATAATCAGCGTGTCCTGGGCAATCAACATGGGCATAATGACGAATAGATGTTTCATATTCTACATGAGAAGTATTAATAGTGATACCACGAGCTTTTTCTTCAGGGGTGTTATCAATTTGATCGAATGCACGCGCCTGCCCACCAAATTTTTTGGATAGAACAGTTGTTATTGCTGCAGTTAATGTGGTTTTACCGTGGTCCACGTGCCCTATAGTACCCACATTTACATGCAGTTTTTTACGTTTAAATTGCTCTTTCGCCATCGTTTGTCCCTCTAAGACAAGAACAATGATGCTGATACCCAGAATTGAACTGAGGACCTCACCCTTACCAAGGGTGTGCTCTACCTACTGAGCTATATCAGCAGGTATGGAGCGAACAACGGGAATCGAACCCGTATCATCAGCTTGGAAGGCTGAGGTAATAACCATTATACGATGCTCGCATCTGAGGAATTGGCTACTTGTCTTGTGCATAGTTTTAATAAATTTATAAATTGTCTAATCGTTACCAATTTCTTATAAAAGAAATTTTTTCTTTTATAAGAACAGGTTTTACCTAACTTTATAACAATAGAATAACAGAGATGGTGGTGGGAGAAGGATTCGAACCTTCGAAGTCTATGACGACAGATTTACAGTCTGCTCCCTTTAACCACTCGGGAATCCCACCTGATGCCGACTACCGGAATCGAACTGGTGACCTACTGATTACAAGTCAGTCGCTCTACCAACTGAGCTAAGTCGGCTTTTAGTGAAAATAAAATAATAAAAACATTTCCTACTCAATCCTAGGTATCATTAATTACTTTTTGCTTCCATATCAAATGAAAATACAACAAATTATTTTATTTCAAAATATTAAAAATAAATAGTATTAAGTATGTCCATTTAATTAGTAATTGATAATTTTTGCATCTTTCTTGGAAAGATCATCATTATAACAAAATTGAAGCACAAAATATAAACTTTGTCGAGATAAAACTATTTATTTCTAATAAATTAATAATTAAGGTTAAATATTTTCAGTAAGCTCAATCTTATTCTTATTTAATCTTTTTGTTGTATACGTAATGAAATATCACCACTAACCCAAGATTTAATCTTTCCATTTGCCTGTTCTAACAATAGACGTCCTTGCCTATCGATACCACGTGATATTCCATATACTTCTTGATTAGCTAACAATAATTTAACAGGTCTGTTAATAAAATTATCTAATTTCAACCAACGTTTAATAAACGCGTTAAAACCTTGCTGTTCAAATTGATACAATGAATAACGTAAATGATTAATTAGCTGGGCCGCTAGTTCATTACGATTAATCTGAATACCCGCTGCATCTAGATTGATCCAATTTTGATTAATAAGTAAGTTATTTGAAGTATACATTGAAATATTAATACCTATGCCAATAACAATTTTAGCTGTATCTCCTGTTGCTCCTATAAGCTCAACTAAAATACCTCCTACTTTACGATCATATAAATAAATGTCATTTGGCCATTTTACTCTGATATCTGTTATTCCTATTTTCCATAAAACCTCTGCTAAAATAACACTAACAACCAAACTTAATCCTACAACAGATTCTGGTCCTTGATCTAGGCGCCAGTACATGGAAAGATATAAATTAGCGCCAAATGGTGAAAACCATTGTCTACCTCTCCGCCCCCGCCCTGCTTGTTGGTATTCAGCTATACAAGTATCTCCGGACTGAAGAATATCTATTCTTTCTAATAAATATTGATTTGTAGAATCGACAATATTAATAATTGATATACTCGGGTTATTTAATTTAGATAAAATCATAACAGAATCAAGTAATTGTATAGGAGTTAATAAAATATACCCTTGACTAGGCATACTATGAATATTTAAACCCCATTCTTTTAATTGAGAAATATGCTTATTGACGGCCGCTCGACTTATACCTAATATTCTGCCTAATTTTTCTCCAGAATACATATTTCCATCAGATAGAAAAGTAATTAATTTAAGTTTGATGCTACAATCTATCACAAAGTACCTCAAGTGCGTTTACTTCACCTTTCATACCGATGAAGGTTACTTCTGGTTCTAACCATATATTGAATCTATTACCTACAGTCTGACGCACATGTTGTGCTAATTTAATAATATCTTTAGGTGTCGCATTATTTTTATTAATCAATACTAAAGCTTGATGTTTATAAACTTCTGCATCACCATAACTAAAGCCTTTAAGATTGCATTGTTCAATTAGCCAAGCAGCACTAATCTTAATTTTGGCAAAATTATCCCTGATCAACCAATAAGGAATTTCAGGCCATAAGGCAGATAAAGACTTAAATGTATCTGTGTTTACTAAAGGATTTTTAAAAAAACTACCTACATTACCTATGAACCGGTAATCTGGTAGTTTCTTATTTCTTATTTGACATATTTTTTGATATATATCATGAGCTGTTACAGTTTTACTACAAAGATAATTCAAGCTTTCATAGGATAAAATAGGTTTCCATTTTTTTTTTAATTTTAAACCAACAGATGTCACTAAAAAATTTTTTTTACAGATGTTTTTAAAAATACTAGAACGATAATGAAAGTCACATTCATTACAATATATTCGCTTAATTTTGCCTCTTTGAAGATTTAAAAGATCGACATAGTTACATACATCCTGGAATTCTAATCCATAAGCTCCAATATTTTGTATAGGTGCTGCTCCTGTAAGACCTGGAATCATTGCGAGATTTTCTAGCCCAAAAATACCTTTTCTTAATGTTTGTTTAATTAACTCATGCCAATTTTCTCCAGCCCCAACGTGAATATACCAATATTCTAATGTTTCTTTGTATTCTATCCCCTTAATCCTATTAATAACAACGGTACCAGAAAAATTATTTAAAAATAAAATATTGCTCCCATTACCTAATAATAAAAATGGCTTATTGGTTAACTGACTGAATTGCCAAGCATTTAAAACTATTTCTGGAGTTTTAGCTAGAATTAATAATTCTGCAAAAATATTCAATTTAAATGTATTAAAATCTTTTAAAGAAAAAGTGAACATTCTATAACCTCAACGGACCCATTAATATCAGAAATATATAGGTAGCACAAATTCCTAGACACAATTATTAATAACTCTAATATTTAGAGATTATGAATAGTTCTGCTTCTAAATAAAATACTGATTTAATAGATAAAAACTATTTTCTTAACAAGATATGTTATTAAAATAGTAATTTTAATATTATAAGTAAACACTTTAGCATACATATATAGTTATCTGTTATAAGTGCTCAGTAAGATTATTTTATTGAGCATAATTATCTATAATCTTTGCTTTAAGTTGAGGATATTTTATGCATAACCATAAAAGTTAGCTGTAAAAATTTATACCATTATTTGTTATTTGATAGATATATTGCTTGATACCTACATCTTGTTTATGTACTAATAATAATATTGCCTCTTTCTTCTTTAATTTCAATAGTTGCTTGAGGTAAAACAATACCTGAAAGAATTTTTGTTGATAGTAGATTCTCTATTTTTTGCTGTATAATTCTTTTGAGAGGACGTGCACCATATATAGGATCGTAACCTTGTTTGGCTAAAAATTCTATTACGTTGTCAAAAATATGTATTTTATAGCCACTTTTTTCTAATCTTTTGGACAATTTTTGTAATTGTATCTTAACAATATCCTTGATATGCTGCTCACTTAATGGATGAAATACAATAACTTCATCAACCCGATTAATAAATTCTGGACGAAAAAAATTTTTTAACATATCCATTATTAATTTTTTAATTTCTTCATAATGTAATTTATTGAATTTATCTCTTATAACTTCTGAACCAATATTAGAAGTCATTATAACAACTGTATTACGGAAATCTATAGTTCTACCATGACTGTCTGTCAATCTACCGTCATCTAACACTTGTAATAAGATATTAAATACATCGAAATGTGCTTTTTCAATTTCATCTAATAATACGACGGAATAAGGATGACGACGGATAGCTTCAGTTAAGTAACCTCCTTTTTCATAGCCAATATATCCGGGAGGGGCTCCTATTAAGCGCGCCACAGAATGCTTTTCCATAAATTCTGACATATCAATACGTACCATAGCATCATCATTATCAAAGAGAAAATTGGCTAAAGCTTTGCAAAGTTCTGTTTTACCTACCCCAGTAGGACCTAAAAATAAAAATGACCCTACGGGACGCTTAGGATCAGCTAATCCAGTACGACTTCGACGTATAGCATTAGAAATGGCTTCTACTGCTCCATTTTGACCTATCACACGAGTATGCAATACTTGCTCCATACGTAGTAACTTATTTTTCTCTTCTTCCATCATTCTGGCTACGGGAATTCCTGTAGATTTCGCTAATACTTCAGCAATTTCTACGTCAGTCACACGATTACGTAATAGCTTTATAGTATTTCCTTGTGTTGCTCTTGCGAGCTCTTTTTTTATAGTTGGTATCGTACCATACTGTAACTCGGACATTTTTGCTAAATCGCCAACGCGACGTGCTTGTTCTAAAGATATACGGGCTTGTTCTAATTTAGCTTTAATATGTTGCGCACGATCAAGAGATTCTTTCTCTGTTTGCCACTCCTGTACAAGTTTTTTATATTCCTGTTCTTTTTTTTTCAGTTCCGATTCTAGCATCGTAAATCGTTTAACACTAGCTTCGTCAGATTCTTTTTGCAACGCTTGATGTTCTATTTTTAGTTGAATAATACGGCGTTCAAGACGATCTAAAAATTCTGGTTTTGAATCAATTTGTAACCTAATATTAGATGCTGCTTCATCAATTAAATCAATTGCTTTATCAGGTAGTTGACGATCAGTAATATAACGATGCGATAAAGTTGCGGCTGCTACGATAGCCGGATCCGTAATCTGCACATGATGGTGTATTTCATATCTTTCTTTTAAACCTCTTAAAATGGCTATAGTATCTTCTATATTAGGTTCTGCTATTATTACTTTTTGAAACCGGCGTTCTAAGGCAGCATCTTTTTCAATATAATTTCTATATTCATCTAGTGTGGTTGCACCAATACAATGTAATTCACCCCGTGCTAAAGCTGGTTTTAACATATTTCCAGCATCCATTGACCCATCTACTTTGCCTGTGCCAACCATATTATGTAACTCATCTACAAACAAAATGACGTTTCCATCTTGTTTCGATAAATCATTAAGAAGATTTTTTAACCGTTCTTCAAATTCACCACGAAATTTTGCACCAGCTACTAAACTTGCTAAATCCAATGATAATACTCGATTATTTTTTAATCCTTCTGGTACTTCATTATTAATGATTCGTTGTGCTAAACCTTCTACTATAGCAGTTTTACCTACTCCTGGCTCACCAATTAATACGGGATTATTTTTAGTCCGTCTTTGTAAAACTTGAATAGTACGACGGATTTCTTCATCTCTGCCTATTACTGGATCTAGTTTTCCTTGTTCTGCCTGTTCGGTTAGATCTATGGTATATTTTTTTAAATATTGCTGATTATTTTCAGCAGATTGATCCTGCACTTTTGATCCTCCGTATAAATTACTGATAGCATATTTAATATTTTTCACATAAATATTAAATAATGCAAAAAATTCAATATTACTGTGTTTTCTTAGACTATAGGTACATTAGATATGTGTAATCTTAATGTTATTGCATATTTTTCAATATTTATTTCTATAGTAGATAACTATTTACAATAGTATCCATTATTTTGTTGCAATATAGCATAATACCTTATGTGTAAGGCCTTAACAAATAATTGATCAGTGCTTTAAAAATAATTTTTTGAAATTATGAGTAACACTGTTTATAAGCAATATTATCTCCTATTAATTTTTAGAGTAAGGAGTTAACAAGGATACTTCTATAGAGACATGGAAACACCAAATTATTTATAAAGACATTGATATTTTATATATTACTGCTAATAAAAAAATTTCAATACTAGTAGAAACAAATTAATTCATTTCATTGTATTTTTATCTATTCTAAGTAAATCAATGACATTAGTAATATCTGTAGGTAATTTTGAAGACCACTCCATTTTCTTGCCAGTTATGGGATGATAAAAACGCAAAAAACTAGCATGCAATGCTTGTCGCTTAATATTAAACATTCGAGAACTATAATTAGCTAATTTGCACCTTATTTTTTTACGACCATAAATCGAATCACCTACTATGGGATGATTAATGTATGACATATGTACTCTAATTTGATGTGTGCGTCCTGTTTCTAGTTTAACACGAAGCAAAGTGTAATCACGAAAAACTTCTTTTATATAATAATGAGTAATAGCTATTTTCCCCATGTTATTAACTGCCATACAAGTGCGCTTTTTGATATTTCTGCCAATAGGTAGATTTATTGTAGAATTATTTAAGACTTTACCTAGCACTAAAGCATCATATTCTCTAGTTACTTGATGCTCTTTAAGCATTTGTATTAACAATCTTTGCGATAACACCGTCTTGGCTACTACCATCAATCCACTTGTATCTTTATCTAGACGATGCACAATGCCGGCGCGTGGAACTTCAATAATCTTCGGATAATGATAAAGTAATGCGTTTAAGATAGTTCCATCATTATTACCTATACCAGGATGAACAACCATATTAGGAGGCTTATTTATAACTAAAATGTCATCATCTTCATAAATTATATCTAATTTAATGTTTTGCGGTTTTAATAATTGTTCCTGTACTATTTCCAGATTAATTATTATTTGATCTCCCTCAAAAACTTTTTTTTTGGTTTATTTATTACTCTGTTATTTATTTTTACAATATGATTAATAATCCATTTTTTGATATAGGAACGGGAATATTCGGGAAATAATTTTGATAATGCATGATCTATCCGTTTTCCAGAGTGACAAACAGATATTTTTGCGGTTAATTCAATTTGTTGTTTCATATGTATCACCTTATAATAATATTGTCTAATTATAGCTCTGCAAAATTTGAATATAGGAGAATATTCGTTATTATGATACGCATCAAAAATTTAATTATTAAAACTTTTTTTTTTATAACCATAATGGGTTGTTCTGTAGTAAAAAATACTTTACCTAACGAATTTTTTTTTAGGAACAAAGATAGTTATGATGAAGGATACATAATGATGCTTCAAACCCTGTCACGAAAGTACTATGAAGACGCAATACAAGGTTTGAACGTACTAAATATAACCTGCCTTCCTGTTTTAGCAAATTATTATCAACAATTAGAATTAGATTTAATCTATGCATATTACAAAAGCAATCAGTTTAATCAAGCAGAAAAAAGAATAATAACATTTATGCAATCATACCCTAAGCATCCAAATATAGATTATGTCCTTTATCTAAAAGGAGTTATTAATATGATAAAATCCCAACCAATTAAGGATACGGAGTGTGATCAAAATCCAAATAAAATTGCTTACGAATCTTTTAATCAATTAATACTTAATCATCCAAATAGTTTTTATGCAAAAGATGCTTATAAAAGATTAATTTTTATAAAAAATTACCTGGCAAGACATGAATATGCAATAGTACGTTTTTACTATGATCAGAAAAATTATATTTCTGTTATTAATCGTGTAGAACAAATGTTACGTGATTATTCAGATACCCAAGCAACGCGAGATGCTCTCTTTTTTATGAAAGACTCTTGCAAGAGACTGAATTTAAATACAAAATTAAAAGAAATAGATCAAATTATTGAAATTAATCATCTTATAAGACCTATTAGAAGACCCATTAAAGAATATTTATATCAATTTAAATTGAAAGCAATGTAATTTTGTACTTTAAATTATGGGGAAAAAAAATTTATAAAAAATGCCCATATGTTTGTTTTATTGGAATTATATAATATACCTTTTTTGAGATTATCAGTGAACATATTAAAACATTGTCGCAATTACGTGGCATTAAATTTAGAGAAGTGCATGCACCACTAAAATCAAGCAACAGATTTTATCGCTAATGGGGTTTTCAACACAATATAGGCAGCAGTTTATACTACAAAAAGTATATGTAGTATCAAGTAACTAATATTTAAAAAAATATTGAATAAATTACGGTAAATAAAAAATCCTAGATGTTAATGATATATAAATTTGGTTAAACCATTAAAAATAAATACTCTATAACATCCATATAAGTTTGATATCAGCTAAATATAAGCGTATATATACATATAGTGATAGTGCGATAAAAATCTTTTCTTTGACTCCATAGTTTATGGAATATTATATGCATGTCTGTCATTTAATTCCTGATAATAAATTAATTTACCACAATAAAAACAAGCAGGTTTATTGTAAATACTTAACCATTATGAACGAAATATCGAACATAGAGATATGGGATATTATACGCTATTTTAGGATAATTGTCGCCTATTTAGAAAATATACAGCACAATTTACTGGAGAAAATTCATAATTCTTCAGCTAGTAAAATTACTCGCATTGCTTTTTTGGGTCCAAAAGGTTCTTTTTCTTATCTAGCCGCTTGCAATTACGCTTCTCGATTATGTAAGAAAATAGTTGAAGTTAGCTGTATTAAATTTCGAGACATTATCAATAAAGTAGAAAATCAGCAAGCTGAATATGCAATTTTACCTCTTGAAAATAGCACATCTGGTTCTATTAATGATGTATATGATCTTTTACCATACACCAAACTTTCAATCGTTAATGAAATTATTTTACCTATTGATCATTGTATATTAGTATCTACTAAAACTGATTTGCAAAAAATTAAAACTATTTATAGTCACGTGCAACCTTTTCAACAATGTAGTAATTTTATTAATAGTTTTCCTCATTGGAATATTAAATATACACAAAGCACAGCTGCAGCAATGCAAACCGTGTCCCTACTAAACTCTCCTCAAGTAGCTGCATTAGGTAGTGAAGTAGGTGGCAAAATTTATAACTTACAGGTAGTAGCCCGTAATTTAGCTAATGAATGCAGAAATATCACCAGATTTATTGTATTAGCTCGTAAACCCATTAAAGTTGATGAACATATACCAGCTAAAACAACCATAATGATAGTAACTAAACCCAGACAAGGTGCATTACTAGATGCTTTACTTATTTTACATCAGAATAATTTGGCTATGAGTAAATTAGAATCTAGACCTATTCCGGGTAATCCTTGGGAAGAAATATTTTTTATTGATATTAAACACAATTTAAACTCAGAAGATATGAAACAAGCCATAAAAGAACTAAAACTAATGTCAAGCTTAATAAAAGTACTTGGATGTTATCCAGCAGAAATGGTAGTAACCATTCACAAAGAGTAATATTTTAACGATTATCATTAGCAGTTTGTAATAAACCCCGACTTTCAATTAAAAACCTTTTAGCATAAGGGCCAAACCAATCTTCTATACGACGAAAACTATTTATAAAAGCTTTTTTATTTCCTATTTCTAACAATTTAATAGCCTTTCCAAAACGTGAATAGTATCTTCTAATAAGAGAAATATTCATTTTTGAAGACATAATTATATCAGCATAAAGTTGTGGGCTTTGTGCAAATAATCTTCCTACCATTATTAGTTCTAATCGGTATATTGGGGAAGAAAGTGCTAAGAGCTGCGGTAAATTAGAGTTTTCTTCTACTAAATGTAGTCCGTAAACAAAAGTAGTAAAATGACGTAATGCTTGAATAAACGCCATGTTTTTATCATGTTCAATTGCATTCATATAGTGAATACATACACCCCACACTTGGATTTGTTCTAAAAAACATTGATAAATTTCCGGTTGACGTCCATGACAACAAATGATTACTTGCTTAGCTAAGTTATCGGTATCTGGACCAAACATTGGATGTAACCCTAGCACTGGACCTTTATGAACTTTTAACATTGCTTGTAAAGGTTTCTCCTTTATAGAAGATAAATCTACTAAAATACAGTCTTTAGGTAATTTAGGTAATTTATATATTACTTCTTCCGTCAAATGAAGAGGAACGCTAATAATCACCATGCCAGCATTTAACAAAATGTTTGGTTGTTTCCAATTATCTTTATCAAAAATTTTAACTTTATAACCAGATAACTTTAACATCTTTTTGAATAAACGACCCATTTGGCCTTTTCCACCAACAATAACAATTGATCTCAAAGTAGGACATAGCGTTTTAAAACCTTTATCATTTTCATTACTATATGACTCTCGCATTATACGACGTAATATATCTTCTATCAATTCAGGAGAGATTCCTAAATCTTCTGCTTCTTTACGACGTGAAGCTAACAAAGATGCTTCACGATCGGGGACATAAATAGGTAAACCATACCGACTTTTCACTTCTCCTACTTGAGCAACAAGCCTTAACCTCTTCGCTAAAATCTCAAGCAGAGCCTTATCATTTTGGTCAATCTTATTACGCAAGCACATTAATTCACTTACCATACTTCATTAGACCTCATAACCGATACGTCATGATAGTAATCTTTCCGGAAGATTGTCATAAATCATATATAATAACTTTTCAGTCGTTTCCCAGTCAATACAAGCATCAGTAACAGAAACTCCATATTTCATTTTCTCTTTAGGTTTATCTGTTGATTGATTACCTTCATATAAATTACTTTCCAGCATTAATCCAATAATAGAAATATTACCATCTTTAATTTGTTGAAGAACAGATTGAGCAACAATAGGTTGACGTCGAAAATCTTTATTAGAATTATCATGACTACAATCTATCATTAAAGCAGGATGCAATCCAGCTTTAAGCATTTCTTGTTCGCAATGAAAAACATCTTCTGGTTCATAATTAGGTAGTTTCCCCCCCCGTAGGATAACATGACCATCAGGATTACCTTGAGTTTGCAATAAGCAAACTTGCCCAGACTGATTAATACCCATAAATCTGTGTGGCATAGCAGCAGCACGCATAGCATTAATAGCAGTACATAAACTGCCATCCGTACTATTTTTAAAACCTACAGGCATGGAGAGACCAGAAGCCATTTCACGATGAGTTTGAGATTCCGTAGTACGTGCACCAATTGCCGACCAACTAAATAGATCACCTAAATATTGAGGGCTGTTTGGATCAAGTGCTTCTGTTGCTAATGGTAAACCTATTTCAATAATATTGATTAAAAGTTGCCTTGCAATATGTAAGCCTTTTTCCATATCGCATGAGTTATCCATATAGGGATCATTAATTAACCCTTTCCAGCCAATAGTAGTTCTAGGTTTTTCAAAATAAACTCGCATAACAATATATAATTTATCTTGTAACTGCATGGAAAGATTTTTCAATCTAGTTGCATAATCAATTGCCGCTTCAGGATCATGAATAGAACATGGTCCACAGACTATCAGAAAACGTAAGTCACGACCTGCAATAATATTAGAAATAATTTGACGTGATTCCGCAATTTGTCTTTCTTGTAGTCTAGTAAGAGGAAACTTAATCTTTAGTTCTTGCGGTGTAATAAGAATTTTTTCATCAGAAATATGCACATTATTGAGCGCATCTCTTTGCATTTTTTAATCCTTTTACTCATATGTGTTTAATAGAATCCTTTAAAATTAAGGGGTGTGATTTACTGTAAATCATAAAAGATGCAATACAGATTGCATCATCCCTTATTGACTTAAGGAATAATATTATAGATATATCATAAACATGATGCTTTACATAGAATAAAATTCTATTTAACTTTAATTAAGTAATTATAATAAATTAATTTATTAATTTTTATAAAATACTGTATTTAACATACACAATTTTATTTATAAAAAATATTATTCACTTTTAATTAAGACGTTCTTTAATACGAGCTGCTTTTCCAGTGTGTTTTCTTAAATAATATAATTTAGCTTTACCAACACATCCTTTCCGTTTAATAATAATACTATCTATTACTGGAGAATGAAATGGGAATACACGTTCAACTCCTTCACCATGAGATACTTTACGAACTGTAAACGCTGACTGAAAACTGCGATTACGAATAGCAATTACTACACCTTCAAAAGCTTGTAAACGCTTTTTAGATCCTTCTACGACCCATACTTTTACTTCTATAGTATCACCAATATTAAAATTAGGCATAGTTTTTTTCATTTGTCTGGCTTCAATTTCTTTAATCAAATCACTCATCATAGTAATCCTTATTTTAAATTAAGATGATTTATTTTGATAATCACGCTGAAATTCCATTAACAATTTTAATTGTTCTGAAGTTAAAGGCAGGCTTTGTAATAATTTAGGTCTTCTTAACCAAGTACGACCTAACGACTGTTTTAAACGCCAATAATAAATATTTTTATGATTTCCAGATAATAGCACTGATGGAACTTCCATTCCTTCTAATACTGCCGGACGTGTATAATGGGGACAATCTAGTAAACCCTGCTGCGAAAATGAATCAGCATCTAATGAAGCTGCTGTACCTACAATTCCAGGAATATATCGTGCGACGGAATCAATTAATACCATTGCTGGTAATTCTCCTCCACTAAGCACATAATCACCTATTGATAATTCTTCATCAATTTCCGACTCAATCACACGTTCATCAATACCTTTATAGCGTCCACATACTAAAATAAGTCGCTTATAAGAAGCTAATTTACGCACAGTATTCTGAGTAAGTTTTTTCCCTTGAGCAGAGAGATAAATTACTTTAATTGGATAACCATCATAATCGTTATCTAATTTAGCTGCCTGAATAGCCTGTTTTAAAGGTTGTGGCATCATCAGCATACCTGGTCCTCCACCATAAGGTGGACTATCTACACTACGATAATTATCACTTGTGAAATTACGAGGATTCCATATCTTAATTTGAAGTTGACCATGTTTTACTGCCCGACCAATTATTCCGTACTTTGTAATAGCATCAAACATTCTTTCAAATAAACTGATAATACCTATCCTCATTAGATTTTCCAATATATTACATATAAATTAAAAATTCTGGTCCCAATCTACTTCTATTATCTTTAACAGAAGATTAACTTTTTTAATTACTCTATCCTTTATAAAAGGAATTAGTTGTTCATTGATTAATGAAGAATTAGATTGAGTCCCATGAACTACCAAAACGTCGTTTGAACCTGTTTCCATTAAGTTAATGACTCTTCCTACTATATGATAGCTTTCATGGTGCACTATGGTACAACCAATTAAATCCTTCCAGTAATAACCTTCATCTAAAATAGGAAGTTGTGTTGTTTCAATCATTATTTTATAATTGGTTAGTCTTTCAGCCATACTTCGATCGTTTATATCTTGAATCTTGACTATTAAACTATTTTTATAAAATTTCCATTTTTCTACAGTGATTTTTTTCCAAGAGTTTTGAAAATAAACCAACCAAGGTTGATAATTAATAACATTTGTCATACTTTCAGTAAACGAACGCAATTTCAACCAACCTCTAATACTATAAGCAGAAGTAAATTTACCTATGACCAAACGATTAGAATAAATTTTGTCATTCATTAATCATTTTGATATTTTTTGATTAATGATTGAACACGATTAGATAATTGGGCTCCTTTACTAATCCAATAAGCAATACGGTTTAGATCTAAACGCATGGGAATAGATCTTCCAGAAGAAATAGGATTAAAGAATCCTATACGTTCAATAAATTTACCATTGCGAGCTTTACGACAATCAGTGACGACAATTTGGAAAAATGGACGTTTTTTAGCTCCGTGATATGCTAAACGAATTTTTACCATCATATTCTCCTTAATTAAATGAAATAATTAATGGTTTGTGAATAATCATATTAATTTTTTTGAAAAAGCATCTTTTTTAGGTTATGGATCATCTTAGACATCTTACTTTTCTTTAAGGTACTTATCATTTTTTCTATGTCATGAAATTGCTTGAGTAATCGATTTACATCTTGTACATGCAGTCCCGCTCCAGTAGCTATTCTACGTTTACGAGAACTTTTAATAATTTCTGGATGTTCGCGTTCTTGATTAGTCATAGATTTAATAATAGCTTCCATTTTTATCATTGCTTGATCATTAATTGGTAATTGCATATTATATGATACTTTTTTTATTGCTGGAAGCTTATCTAATAAGTTAGCCATACCTCCAATACTTCGCATATACTGCAATTGTTCTAAAAAATCATTTAGACTAAAATATTTATTACTTTGTAATTTTTTCGCTAAATTTTCTGCTTTTTGTAAATTAACTTTACTTTCAATATCATCAATTAATGATAAAATATCACCCATTCCCAATATACGTGATGCAATCCGTTCTGGAGAAAACACTTCTAATGCATCAATTTTTTCACCTACACCAATAAACTTAATAGGTTTACCCGTAATATAGCATACTGATAATACAGCACCTCCCCGCGCATCACTATCAACTTTAGTTAAAATTATTCCTGTTATAGGCAAAATATTATTAAATGCTTTTCCTATATTAGCTGCATTTTGGCCAATAGTAGCATCGAGAACAAATAGCGTTTCTATTGGATTAACTTCTGTATGTATTTGTTTAATTTCTTCTATAAGAATTTCATTAATATGTGAACAACCAGGAGTATCTATTAATAAAACATCGTAGAAATTTATTTTTGCGTAATTTAAAGCACCATTAGCAATATTAATTGGTTTATCTTCAGTATTGCTGGCGTAAAAATCTATACCAGCTTGGTGTGCTAATAACTCTAATTGTTTAATTGCTGCGGGACGGTATACATCCAATGAAACCACTAAAACTTTCTTTTTGCGTTTTTCCTGAATAAGTTTACCGAGTTTACCGACACTAGTTGTTTTACCAACTCCTTGTAGACCAGCTAGTAGTATTACTGCTGGTGGTTGTATTGCTAAGTTTAAGTTAATATTATCAGCACTAATAGCTTTAATTAACTCACGTTGAATTATTTTAATAAAAGTTTGCCCCGGAGTTAAATTTTTATTAATATCTTGACCTAATGCAACAATTTTCACTTTATTAATAAATTCACGCACTACCGGTAATGCAACATCTGCTTCAAGCAATGTCATACGAACATTGCGTAATGTATCTTCGATATTATTTTCAGTTAGTCTTCCTGAACCTTGGATTTTATGTAAAGATAGAGATAAACTATTAGTTAAATTATCAAACATTATTTTTAACTCAATTTATAATTAATAACAAAATTAGTTATATAAAGCATATTAAATTATATAATCATAATATATCAATGTTATTAAGATTACATCTTTCATACAAAATTAATTTGTAGGTGTAGGTCTGCAAATAATCTATCTTAAAATAATTAATTTGAAATCCTTTCTTATTTAATAGGTTATGTCTATAAGACATGTATGATATTTTTAAAACCTATTAATAATTTTACATATAAAGGAAGTATCATATTGAAACATTTTTCAATAACTACTTTAAATTTTTGTTCATTTTTATAATGATATTGATTTCATCGTGGTTTGCCAGTGCTGAAACTAGTATGATTATTTTTAATAGAGATACATTCTATCACAACGCTAAAATGGTAACCATAATGCTAAACGTGTTAAGTAACTTAAAAAAAATACTCATTCATTAATCAGTATTATACTTATTGGTAATAATATTACTTAATAAATATATTAGCTTCGTCATTAGCGACTATTATGGGGATAACTTTATATGGTGGCAATACTTGTATATTGCTATTGTAACTTATATACTAATATTTATAGTATTAATTTTTACTGAAATTTTATATAAAACTATTGCCTCTTTATCTCCATCAAAAATAGCTTATTTAGTATTTTTTCTACTTAAATATATAATGTTACCATTAATAATATCACTAACATTTTAGAGTATTAAATGATACAAGTCGGCTTTAAGCACAGAATAGCTACGCTATGTAGTTTATATTATTATCATACGTCAGAAAATTGCTATTTTCAACATTAATAAATATAATACTGTTATTACTTTAACTAAGTAAATTAACATATAAATATGTAGTAATATTTCACAATTATTTAGATGATGCTTTGAGTATATTCTTTTAAAGATAGCTGATCCAATAGACCATATCTCAGACAGAAGGAACACATTTAAATATTCAATTATTTAATTTTACCTATAATAAAATTATAGGATAGTAGTCCATTAATATGGACAAAGGTCTAATAAATATTGAAGACATTTTTAAATAAATTATCTGATATGTTAGTAAATCGATTACATATTCGTTAGCAAATAATAGTTCCGTAACGGTATAAGGTAACGCTAATGTCAGAGAAATTAATAAAATACTTACGAATTATTAACGGTATGGTATTATGCGAGATAATATGGTTAAACCAGTTAAAATCAGCGAACATATTTATTAATTATATTTATAAAAATATCTAATCAATTACATTCTGGTTGCATTTTTGTTGGCAGTTCAAGATTTTTATTATAATTGATTTGTATTCCTTTTTCTAAGACATGTCGTGCAATGTGGTGAGCTTCCTCTAAAGAATGCATTTTATAACTACCACATTGATATTTATTTAATTCTGGAATAGATTTTTGATCTTTTACATTAAGAACATCTTTCATAGATAATTTCCAAGAAAATAATACCACCTCCTCTTTTGGAAAACCAATTAAGCTCATATAAAATCCAGTACGACAGCCCATGGGAGAAATATCAATAATATCAGCTGTAGATAAATGCTGTCTCATGAAATTAGCAAATAAATGTTCTAAAGTATGGATTCCTTTTTCAGGCATTATTTCTTTATTCGGAACGCAAAAACGTAGATCAAAAACAGTAATGGTATCTCCATGAAAAGTATGCATAATTTTAGCCATTCTGATGGCTGGTGCAGTCATACGGGTATGATCTATTTTAAAGCTATCTAGTAATGGCATTATTTACCTTCTTTTTGCATTATTAGGCACGTTAATTTTTAAATAATCTAGAATACTTAACTTATTAGTAGTATAAAGAATCTAGATAACGTTCAAATTCCATACAATCATTTTTTTCAATTTTATGTTGGCTTTCAATGGACTCTTTTAACTGGCGCAGAAAATCTTGTTGTGAAAGAATTTCCAATGATTCATTTTTTAATAAAGAATAATGATTCTCTGCTAACATCATTGCAGTAGTAAGGAAACCTTCTGTTTTTATCCGATGTAATATGCGAGCAGAATACGTAAGTTCAGGATTTTCAAAGAATTTGATGAATTTATTACAAACATTTTGATACTGCATATCTCCTTCATTAGTATCTAAAATTTTTGCTAAATAATATAAGTCGTTAAAAATTCTTTTACCTATTTCCAGTAATGTGCACTTATCTTTACCACCGTTAAGATCAATTTCTAAATTTGGTTTTCTTCCCTCCAAACTAATCTTATTCCAATTTTTACGATTAGAATGAAGTTCTTCTTTAGTCATTTTAGATTGATTAGTTAAACTACACCAAATGAGGAAAAGATCTAAAAAACGTATTTGATCATAATTTATTCCAATAGTAGAAAATGGATTAATATCTAATGAACGTATTTCAATATATTCAATTCCTTTCTGTAATAACAAGTCTCTTCCTGGATTAGCAGAATTACTAAAGCGTTTAGGGCGAACAGGAACATACAATTCATTTTCAGTTTGAAGAACATTTGCATTCAGCTGTAATAAATGATTGTTTTTATCTCTTATTCCTATTTTCAGATAATCATCGGATGGAGTGTTAATAGCATTATTCAAAGTATCAACGTATTCTTCTAAGGAGTTATAAGTAAAGTCCAAAACATTTTTTTTATTATTATAACCTACATTACTTAGACGTAATGATGTTGCATAAGGTAGCCATAATATTTCTTTTCCATCAGTCTCAAAGCATAAGTTGGTTTTGCGTCCTTCTAAAAAACTGGAATGCATCGCGGGGGAAGCACCAAACAAATATGGTATAATCCAGCCGAAACGGTAATAATTGCGAATTAAAGTTAAATAACCAGATGATATATCCTCTGTAGTTATATTTGTTTTACCCAGAGACTTTTGCCAAAAAGCAATAGGTAAAGAAAAATTATAATGAACCCCAGCAATAATTTGCATCATAGCTCCGTAGCGATTTTTTAATCCTCTACGATACAAAGTTTTCATTCTGCCAATATTGGATTTTCCATACTCGGCTAATTTAATTTTGTTAGGATCATTAATTATGCAAGGCATACTAAAAGGCCACATTCTTTCTTGTGTTAATTCTTGTGCCACATAACGATGAAGATCTGATAAAAATCTTACTAGATAATTGATATCATCAATATCATCTCTAGGTGTAACTAATTCAAGTAAAGCTTCTGCAAAATCTGTGGTAATCCATTGATGTGTGAGAGCAGAACCCAATGAAGTAGGATGGGAAGTATCTGTTAAAGATCCATCCTGTTTAACACGTAGAGTTTCACGTTCAATTCCACGACAAATACCTTTAAGAGTACCTGGATATTTTTTTAACTCTACCAATGTTTTAGATAGATCAGGAATCACTTTAACCTCCTCCTGCAAGATGACTAGTAGTTATAGCATACTAAATATGCTCTTTTACTGTAGATTATTCAATAATATTTGATACAGAATTTTTCTAAAAAATTTTTATTTACTTTAAATATTGCACATACTGAAAAGAAACCTACAGACTTTTATCATATACATGATTTTAATCAAATATATTTTGGAGAAAATAAGTATTTTTCTTATGTTAATTCAATCTTTAATAAAAGATGGTGCTGGTGCATCCGGGAGGATTCGAACCTCCGACCGCTCGGTTCGTAGCCGAGTACTCTATCCAACTGAGCTACGGATGCTAGATTAATTTTGGCGGTGAGGAAGGGATTCGAACCCTCGATGCAGCTTTTACTACATACTCCCTTAGCAGGGGAGAGCCTTCAACCTCTCGGCCACCTCACCTCACATCTTGGTAAGATGCATTAATACCACACACACTAAAATATATATTACTTTTCATAGCTTAGAAGTCAAATATTTTTTTAAAAAATTATCTGTAAAAAAAATAACCGGAAAATAGTGCCTTGCTTTGATCATGTTTAGTAGCTAGGCATAAAATTTATTAATAAGTTGTTTGCTGAATTTTTTCTGTCTGAATATGTTGATATATTTCTTCACGGTGTACGGATACTTCTTTAGGAGCATTAATTCCTATACGTACTTGATTACCTTTAATTCCTAGAACCGTCACCGTCACCTCATCGCCAATCATGATGGATTCACCAATTCGACGAGTTAGAATAAGCATTCTCTGCTCCTTAAAAGATTAAAATAACCGGATTGAGGCCTTTTACTGAATTTAGCAGGATTATTTAAATTTTACTCTAAATATATACATATAGTGTTCATATTTATATTTTAGTTGTATATATTACAAACGAGACTTTACCCATCCTTCAATTGTTGCTAAAACTTCCGGTAAAGCGTGAATAACATCACTTTTTGCCTCTGCTATCGTCGAACAGCCACCACCAGTCCCATTAATTTGATGAGCTAACATCTTTACCAACTCACACGCGTTGATATTATCAGTTAAATTTTTACTAACAGCCACCAATAAATGTGTTTTCTTATCTAATATAACTGCTAACACAATTACTCCAGATTGAATTTGATTTTTCAAATTCATTAAAATACGACGCAATATATTTAATTCTATATTCTTGAATAAATTTACTATTAATTTTATATGTTTAAAAGAAATTGCTTTGCTGAGAAGTAACTTAGTCTCTTGCATAATTTGCTGATTTTCTATATTTTTCACCTTTCTTTCTAAAAGAGCGACATAATTGACTAGAGATTGTATTTTATTTTTTAATTTACTTTTATCTACTTTTATCAATTGACATATTTCATATAAATCTTTGTTTGTTAAACGGATTTGGCATAAAGCTTGTTCTCCAGTAACTGCTTCAATACGCCGAATTCCTGCCGCAACACTTGATTCTGCAATTATTTGAAAAAGACCAATATTTCCAGTATAATTTACATGGGTTCCTCCACATAGTTCTGTGGAAAAATCACCTATTTGCAATACACGCACATACTTCTCATATTTATCTATAAATATAGCAATAGCCCCTATTTTTTTAGCTTCATTAATAGTCATCAAATCAGTCTTTATAGCTAAATTATTACGTATTTGATCATTAACAATATTTTCTATTTCATGTATAAGATTAAGTTCAACTGCTTTTGCATGAAAAAAGTCAAATCTTAAATATTTATCAGAGACTAATGAACCCTTTTGACTTACGTGTTTTCCTAAAACTTGACGTAATGCTGCATGTAGCAAATGAGTAGCGGAATGATTCGCAGATATACGATTACGACGAGTCTGATCTATAGAGGCTTCTATTATATTTCCCACACATAAATTACCACATATTAATTTGCCAATATGACCAATAACTTGACCATATTTTTGTGTATCTGTGACAATAAATTTTGTATTTATTCCTTTTAATATCCCTGTATCACCAATTTGGCCACCAGATTCACTATAGAATGGTGTTTCTTCTAAAATAACAATAGCTTCAGTATTATTTTCTATTTGTTCTACTTGTTTTGTATTAACAAATATAGCCTTAACTACAGATCTTATGATATATTTATCATAACCTTTAAATATAGAAGGAGGAATTAAGTAAATATTTGCATTATTAATTTTTTGAGGAAAATTACTTAATGTACGACTGCGATGACGCTGCTTTTGTAACTCGGATTTAAATTCTACATCATCAATTTCTAGTCCCTTTTCGTGGCAGATTTCTTTGATTAATTCAATAGGTAAGCCAAAGGTATCGTACAACAAAAATATTATCTTTCCATTAACTACATTTCCTTCGATTTTTTTAAGTTTTTTATCTAATAATATTAGACCTTTATTTAAAGTTATATTAAATATTTCTTCTTCTATTTTTAATATATTTTCAATATGAGTTTTTTTTATTTGAAGTATTTTACCAGCAATATCCATAACTTCTATTAATGGTTTTACTAATTTCCAAAAAAAAGGTTCTTTTATACCTAATTTATTCCCATGACGTATAGCACGACGAATAATGCGACGCAAAACATAACCACGACCTTCATTAGCAGGTACTACACCATCCGCAATTAAAAACGAACAGGAACGAATGTGATCAGCAATAACACGTAGAGAATTCTGATTTAGATCAGATATTTTCATTATATTAGCAATATATTGCATTAAACTGGTGAATAAATCAATATCATAATTAGAATGCACATTTTGCAATACCGCGGCAATACGCTCTAATCCCATCCCCGTATCTACTGAACATATGGGTAATTTAACCATGCTACCATCAATTTGACGATCAAATTGTATAAAAACAATATTCCATATTTCAACATAACGATTGCCATTTATTTCTGTCCCACCAGGGGGATTACCAGAAAGATGTTTGCCATGATCGTAAAAAATTTCACTGCAGGGACCACAAGGACCGGTATTACCCATTTGCCAAAAATTATCAGAATTGTATAAACTTCCTCCATTATCTCCTATGCGAATGAGTCGCTCCGGACAAATACCAATCTCATTTAACCAAATGTTATAGGATTCATAATCTGTTTCATATACGGTTATCCATAATCGATCTGGTGGAATATTAAACCATTTTTTATTAGTCAATAATTCCCAAGCATAACCAATTGCTTCCTTTTTAAAATAATCACCAAAACTAAAATTACCTAGCATTTCAAAGAAAGTATGGTGACGTGTTGTATAACCTACATTTTCTAAATCATTATGCTTGCCTCCTGCACGTATACAACGTTGTGCTGTAGCAACTTTAGTATAATATTTATTCTTTTTAATAAATAGTTCTTTGAACTGATTCATTCCAGCATTAGTAAATAGTAAGGTCTTATCATTTTGAGGTATAAGTGAACTACTATCTAATATTTGATGTCCTTTACTACAAAAAAAATCAAGAAAGATTTGACGAATTTCAGCGGTACTTCTCTTCATAAATGTCCTGAAAATATTTAAACTAGTTTTGTTCGGAGTTAATATTTATAGTTTAGTTAAGTATTATATGAATACAAAATTCAGGTATCTACTAAATAATATGCGCAAATTAAAGTGTAATAAAATTGATTAACAAAGAAGAAAGAACATATTTGAATATTAAATTATATATCAAAGTTCAAAAGGAAGATTATCCTTTGATATTTCATTTTTTGAATTTTGATTTTTTTCAGTAGCAACACAAGTAGTTTTATTATAAAATAATAAATTACGTAATTGTTGTTCAATTTTATTCGCAATCAAGACATTTTCTTTCAGAAAATTACTGGCGTTAATTTTGCCTTGTCCAATTTTTTCACCATTGTAGCTATACCAGGAACCATATTTTTCAATTAATTTATTTTTAACTCCTACATCTATTAATTCCGCAAAAATATTTATGCCTTTCCCATACATTATTTGAAATTCTGCTTGTTTAAATGGTACTGCAACTTTGTTTTTCACTACTTTTACTCTGGTATCACTACCTATTATATTATCACCTTCTTTAATTGAGCCTATTCGACGAATATCCAAACGTACAGAAGCATAGAATTTTAAAGCATTACCACCAGTAGTGGTTTCGGGATTACCAAATATAACCCCTATTTTCATACGGATTTGATTAATAAAAATTAACAGCGTATTAGATTGTTTGAGATTACCTGATAATTTTCGCATAGCTTGACTCATCATCCTAGCTGCTAATCCCATGTGTGAATCTCCAATTTCACCTTCAATTTCCGCTTTTGGTGTTAATGCAGCTACAGAATCTACAATAATTACATCTACAGCACCAGAACGGGCTAATGCATCACAAATTTCTAGAGCTTGTTCTCCAGTATCTGGTTGAGAACAAAGTAAATCATCGATGTTAACTCCTAATGTTTTGGCATAAATTGGATCTAGAGCATGTTCGGCATCAATAAAAGCACATGTTCTACCTTCGCGTTGAGCCACAGCAATCACTTGTAAGGTTAATGTTGTTTTACCAGAAGATTCTGGACCATAAATTTCCACTATACGACCCATAGGAAGTCCTCCTACTCCAAGTGCTATGTCTAGAGAAAGCGAACCAGTAGAAATAGTTTCGACATCCATTGAACGATCTTCTCCTAGACGCATAATAGATCCTTTTCCAAATTGTTTTTCAATTTGAATTAATGCAGCTGCCAAGGCTTTCTGTTTATTTTCATCAATCACTATATTCGCTCCTAGATAATATGAGTACAGCTTACATTTTTATGATTGCTTTTTATATATTTTGCATAATGGCAAAAAAATACCTTTTTTAACTTTATTAAAAAATTTCTTATTTACTTACTAATTATTCTAATAAACTATATTTACATTTTTAAATGCCGAGCAACAAGAATGATTTTTTGTCTAAAAAAGAGTTAATAACTTTTATTATTAATATATTGGTCTTTTCTCGAAGGAGAAACATGGGATATTTATAGAATACATACTTAGACAGTTTATCATAATTTTACTAATTTATATAGCTATTCTTAATGTCATTTGTATGACAATTTTGCCATATATCAATATCAATGCATTCGTTAGTCCTTTGGATAAGGCCCTATACATTTATGATATTATTAACTTATTCAAAAATAGTAATAAGCGTATTAAAATAAATTACATAATAACTTATTAATAAAGTTTAATTATTTTAAAGTCTATTAATAATAGAATGTTATGTTATTCAAAAGCTCTACTTTAAATATGTAATTTTTAAAATTTTTCTAGTAAGGTAAATAACAAATGGCTAACTACCTTTTCACATCAGAATCTGTATCGGAAGGACATCCAGATAAAATAGCAGATCAAATAGCTGATGCTGTACTCGATGCTATTTTAGAACAAGATATTACAGCGCACGTAGCTTGCGAAACTTATGTAAAAACTGGTATGATTTTAGTTGGTGGCGAAATTACTACTAGTGCTTGGATAGATATAGAAGAGATTGCTCGTAATACTGTTAGAGACATTGGTTATATACATTCAGATATGGGATTTGATAGTAATTCATGCGCAGTATTAAGTAATATAGGTAAACAATCACCTGACATTAATCAAGGAGTTAATAGAGTAAATAAATTAGAACAAGGTGCAGGAGATCAAGGTTTAATGTTTGGTTATGCTACAAATGAAACCGAGGTTTTCATGCCGGCTCCAATTACTTATGCTCATCGCTTAGTACAACGTCAATCTGAAGTTCGAAAAAATGGTACATTACCTTGGTTACGTCCCGATGCAAAAAGTCAAGTTACTTTTAAATATGACAATCATAATATTATAGGAATTGATGCAGTTGTTCTTTCTACTCAACATTCAGAACACATATCATTCAAAGAACTACAAGAAGCAGTAATGGAAACTATTATTAAACCAGTTTTACCAAAAATGTGGTTAAATAACGATACTAAATACTTCATTAATCCAACCGGTCGTTTTGTGATTGGTGGTCCTATGGGTGACTGTGGTATTACTGGTCGTAAAATAATGGTAGATACATATGGTGGAATGGCTCGTCATGGAGGCGGATCTTTTTCGGGTAAAGATCCTTCTAAAGTAGACAGATCTGCTGCTTATGCTGCTCGTTATATAGCAAAGAACATTGTAGCTGCAGGACTTGCTGAACGTTGTGAAATTCAAATTTCTTATGCCATTGGTATAGCACAACCAACATCACTCATGATAGAAACTTTTGGTACTGAAAAAATATCTACCAAAAAATTGAATTTACTGATTCGGCAACATTTTGATCTAAGACCTTACGGAATAATTAAAATGTTAGATTTACTACAGCCTATATACTTTAAGACTGCGACATATGGTCATTTTGGGAGAGAAATTTTTCCATGGGAAAAACTCAATAAGATCAAAGAACTGCGTTATTCTGCTGGTGTATAATATCAGTCACTATATAACTCTTCAATAAAATTGCTTTTTCATCAAAAAAAGTTTGAATATTTTGATAATTTATTATTTTCAGCAAATTAATAGTTATTATATAAATAAAATAATTTCCTTGAAATATGTATGTACATGCATTTGGTGGATTATATTTATTTACTAATAGCATTATTAGTTGCGGAGGCAAAATGCTTGATAATATGTATCAAAATGTAATATCAAATAAATTATTTAGTTTTTTTGTATGTTTTTTAGCTGCTCTTGCAGGATTATTATTTGGTTTAGATATAGGAGTTATAGCTGGGGCTTTACCATTCATAACTACAGAATTTCATGTTACAATACATCAACAAGAATGGATAGTTAGCTCTATGATGTTAGGTGCTGCTATTGGAGCGATAAGTAATGGATGGATGTCTAAATTTCTAGGGCGGAAAAACAGTTTAATAGCCGGTGCATTATTGTTTGTTAGTGGATCAATTTTTTGTGCACAATCTACTACTCCACAAATGTTGATTGTGTCCCGTTTAATAGTTGGTTTAGCAGTAGGTATCGCATCTTATACTACTCCACTGTATTTATCTGAAATAGCTTCAGAAAATATTCGCGGTAGTATGATTTCACTTTATCAATTAATGATTACTATCGGTATTCTTGTGGCATATATTTCTGATACAGCTTTTAGCGTGAATGGTAATTGGCGTTACATGTTGGGTATTATTACTATACCTGCTTTAATATTGTTGATTAGTGTTTGTTTCTTGCCTAAAAGTCCGAGATGGTTAGCAGCTAAAGGATATTTTGATGATGCAAAGCGCATACTAGATAGATTACGTGAGAGTACTGATCAAGCCAAAAATGAATTAACAGAAATTCGTGAAAGCTTAAAATTAAAACAATCTGGATGGATGTTATTTAAGAGTAACTGTAATTTTCGTAGAGCAGTTTTATTAGGGATGTTATTGCAAATAATGCAACAATTTACTGGTATGAATATAATAATGTACTATTCACCTAAATTATTTGAAATAGCTGGCTTTGCTACTGTAACACAAAAAATGATAGGTACTATAATAGTAGGCGTGGTGAACGTATTTGCCACATTTATAGCTATTGGTGTAGTAGATCGTTTGGGACGTCGACCGCTGTTAATGTTAGGTTTTCTAATAATGTCAATTGCTATGTTTGCATTGGCTACGATTTTACATATAGGAGTTCATACAACATTAGATAAATATTTGGCGGTCGCTATGTTGCTAATATTTATAGGAGGGTTTGGAATGAGTGCTGGTCCTTTAATTTGGGTATTATGTTCAGAAATTCAGCCATTAAAAGGACGTGATTTTGGCCTTACAGTTTCTACTTCTACTAACTGGATTGCTAATTTAGTAGTAGGAGGCTCTTTTTTAACACTCTTAAACAAATTAGGTAATGCTAATACTTTTTGGTTATATTCGATATTGAATTTAATTTTCGTATTATTAACATTATTACTCATACCAGAAACTAGCAATATTTCATTAGAACATATTGAACGTAATTTAATGTCAGGTAATAAATTAAGAGATATTGGCTCAAGGAAATAACTTCTATATAATAAATGGCGATAAATTGGGCTCGCCATTTATTGTTCAATATAGTAATTATATTTTTATTAATTGTCATTTTGCAGAATATTACAATAAAATCAACAACTTTTAGTATATTAATATGTATTTTAAATAAAATTTTTTAAATCTATTTAAATGCTATCATTTTAGCAATAATATATGATATTATTAGTTTATCTAAATATGTTTAAAAAATTTCATTTCATTACACAGTAGCAACATCAACATTTAAAAAATTTGTATATAAAATTATCTCTTCGTAATAAGAAAAATAACTTCTGTTTTTATATTATATCGGGTATTATTAATATTAAATATCCTAATTAAGTGAATAATAATGATTAAACTCGGCATAGTAATGGATCCTATTCGATCTATTAATATTAAAAAAGATACTAGTTTTGCGATGTTATTAGAAGCACAAAAACGTGGTTATGAAATTCACTACATGGAACTACATGATCTTTTTTTACGTAATGGTATTGCTTGTGCACAGACATATATACTAAATGTTAAAGAAAACTACAATGAATGGTTTTCTTTTGGTAACGTACAGGAAATACAATTACATGAATTAAATATCATACTAATGCGTAAAGATCCTCCTTTTAATACAGAATTTATTTATGCTACTTATATCCTTGAACATGCTGAAAAATTAGGAACTTTAGTTGTTAATAGGCCATGTAGTTTGAGAGATTGTAATGAAAAAATCTATGCTACATGTTTTCCAAAACTAATCCCAGATAGTTTGGTGACCAGTAATAAAAATAGGCTAAAATCTTTTTGGCAAAAACATGGTGATATTATAATAAAACCACTAGATAGCATGGGAGGTACCTCAGTATTTCGTATCCAAGCAGACGATCCAAATGTTTCTGTTATCATTGAAGTGATGACAAATAATGGTAGTTCATATTGTATGGCACAAAATTATTTGCCAGCTATAAAAGATGGAGATAAACGTTTATTGATTATTGATGGTCAACCTGTTCCATATTGTCTTGCTCGTATACCCTTATTAAAAGAAACACGTGCTAATCTTGCCGCTGGAGGGCATGGGGAAGTGCGTGTCATTACCAAAAGTGACTTAAATATAGCACTTCAGTTAGCTCCTATTCTAAAAGAAAAAGGCTTAATTTTTGTTGGCTTAGATATCATTGGAGATAAAGTTACAGAAATCAATATTACCAGTCCAACTGGTGTGCGGGAAATTGAAGCTGCTTATCCAATTTCTATTACTAGTATGTTAATGAATTGCCTAGAAAAACGTATACACTCATTTTAGCAGTATTTAGCATTGTGGAGACTAACCCAGTGATTATTGGGGTATTATATGAGTATGAATTTAAAGCATCATTTTCTAATCGCGATGCCAGCATTACAGGATCCTTTTTTTAGACGCTCAGTAATTTATATATGTGAACATAGTCCAGAAGGGGCGATGGGCATTATCGTTAATAAACCATTGGAAACCTTGACAGTAAAAAATTTTTTACAAAAACTTAAAATAAAATCCATAAGCAATAAAGCAAAATTACGCAAAAATAATTTTGTTGATAGATTGGAGAAAATAGTATTTGTTGGTGGACCGTTAGCGGCTGATCGAGGTTTTATTTTACATTCTGCTCAATCTTCTATATATGCTTCTAGCATTTACATTTCAGAGAATACTGTAATAACTACATCACGAGATGTATTAGAAACTATTGGTACTATAAAACAACCAGAAAATTTATTAGTAGCATTAGGATATTGTGCGTGGAAAAAAAATCAACTAGAAAATGAAATATTAGAGAATATATGGTTAACTACTCCTGCTACTAATAATTTGATTTTTGAAACTCCTATTGCTAATAGATGGTATGAAGCAGCGAAAACTATCGGAGTTAATATATACACTATTAACTGTAATGTAGGACACGCATAATGTTAGTAAAAACTATACTGGCTTTTGATTTCGGAACTAAAAGTATAGGTGTGGCTATAGGTCAACAATTAACGAAAACAGCGTATGCCCTAAATGCGTTAATAGCAAAAAATGGCGTAGCCAATATCAACGAAGTTGCCGAATTAATGAGTAATTGGCAACCTAATTTGCTAGTAGTTGGATTACCGCTAAATATGGATGGTACTAAACAACCCATCACTAATAAAGCTCAAATTTTTGCGAATTACTTAAGAAATTATTTTAATATACCAGTTGAAATGCAAGATGAACGTTTAAGTACAATAGAAGCATATGCAACATTGTTTGAAAAAAGTGGCTATAGAGGACTTAATAAACAAAAAGTAGACTCACAGGCCGCAGTAATTATTTTACAAGATTGGTTTAATGAAAATTAAACCAATTTAATAAATTGACGTATTTTTTTATACGTACAGAATAAATATATGTTATATTAATTCAGTAGTTATATCAATTTTTATATCTTATCAAGATGATATCAATAAAAGAAAACTTGAATGAAGTACGTAATCAAATTATGTTACATGCTATAAAATATCAGCGTCATCCAAAGGATATTAAATTACTTGCTGTAAGTAAAAATAAATCTATAAGTGAGATAAAAGAAGCAATAAAATTTGGACAAAGATTTTTTGGTGAAAATTATGTACAGGAAGCTATAAAAAAAATTCAGCAATTAAACAATTTTTTATCTGTAGAATGGCATTTTATAGGTACAGTACAATCAAATAAAAGTAGGCTAGTGGCAGAAAATTTTACTTGGTGTCATACCATTAATTCTTTAAAAATTGCTCAACGTTTAAATGATCAACGTCCTACATACTTACCTCCACTTAACGTATTAATACAAATAAATATAAGTGGTGAAGATAGTAAATCTGGTGTTGATTTGAACATACTACCAACATTAGCTAAAGTTATAAATAATAATCTTCCTTACCTTAAACTACGTGGTTTAATGACTATTCCAGCTCGTGAAAAGGACTACAAGCTACAATTTTCTATTTATCAGAAAATGTCAAAAATATTTCATTCTATGAAACTACAATATCCTGATATAGATACTCTTTCTTTAGGAATGAGTGATGATATGGCAGCAGCAATTGCTGCTGGAAGCACTCTATTACGTATAGGTACTGCTATTTTTGGTAGTAGAGATAAGTAAAATTGTTTATGAGAATTATCGCTCAATAAGATTTTTTCTGATGTATCTCAACTTTATTTGATATAACTTGATTTAAAATCATTAGTTATTTTTTTAGAAAAACTGCAATTATTAAAAAATAAAAAATTCTTTCCAATCATGATTAATAATAACTTTAACAAAATATTTCACAATATTAGAATTTAGATTCAAGAATTGAGTTTTTGGATTTTTATAGCAGATAATTAGAATTTTCATTCTAAGTTTTAGAATCCTGTTGTTGAGATGATATCTATTAATAAAATCATCTGGTAATTTTAAAATTTACAACTTAATACCTGTATAGAAACGATCATTTATAGATTTAATTAATACAATGCCTAATGAAAATTTACCACCATTAAGTTTATATATTCATATTCCTTGGTGTGTGAAAAAATGTCCTTATTGTGATTTTAATTCTTATGCTTCAGATAAAACAATACCTCATTTTGAATATGTAAAACACCTTCTGGATGATTTACAAGAAAATTTGCCATTAATAGTACCGCGAGAAATCAATACTATTTTTATAGGTGGAGGCACGCCGACTTTGCTTCATAGTAAAGCGATAAATATTTTAATAAATCATATAAAAATACTATTACCTATTTCTAATAATGCTGAAATTACTATAGAAGCTAATCCAGAAACAATATATAGTAATCAATTTAAATATTATCAACAAGCTGGTATAAATCGTATTTCACTGGGTGTACAAACTTTTAAACAGAAACATTTAGAATTATTATGTCGAAATCATGGCATAAAAGAAATTCAATATGCTATTAAAGCAATAAAATTACTAAAATTACGTAGTTTTAATATTGATCTTATGTATGGGTTTACTGAACAATGTCTGAAAGAAGCATTAGATGATCTCAATCAAGCCATTAAGTATAATATTCCACATATTTCTTGGTATCAGTTAACTATTGAACCAAATACATTATTTTACTCATGTCCACCAAAATTGCCTGATGAAGATATAATTTGGGATATTTTTGTACATGGGCATAAATTACTAGAATCATCAGGATATTATCAATATGAAGTATCTGCATATTCTAAGTTAGGTTATTATTGTCTCCATAATCTTAATTATTGGCGCTTTGGAGACTATATAGGAATCGGTTGTGGAGCACATGGTAAATTAACTCAGTTAGATGGACGTATTATACGCACTATTAAAACAAATCATCCTCGTATTTTTATGAAAGGTATATATTTAAATAAAATCTGGAAAGTCAATGAATCAGAAATACCTTTTGAATATTTCCTAAATCGTTTTCGCCTTATAGAACCTATTCCACGTAAAGAATTTACGGACTATACTGGTATATCCGAAGATTTTATAAGACCGCAGATAATTCAAGCTATTTCTGAAGGTTATATCACAGAGAATAATAAAAATTGGCAAACTACAGAAAAAGGTAAGTTATTTCTTAATTCTTTATTACAAATATTTATCAATAATAATTAATAGAAACAACGTGTTTTTTATATATGAATAAAATATATTTTACACTTTCAGGAATTTAATATCCCAGATCTCCTGTCCCATTATATGCGCACGTTGTTCAAATTTCGTTAAAATTCTGTTTGAAGGCCGAGTTACAGCAGAATAAACAGATTGTTTTTTATATCCTCTTATGCCATTTAGGATATTTAAAATGTGTTCTGCATAGTTTTTAGAATCGGTTACTATATGAAAAAACCCTCCTATCTTTAGTTTTCTTAGTATTAATTCCGCAAAGGGAATTTGAACAATCCTTCTTTTGTTATGACGTTTTTTTTCCCATGTATCAGGAAAAAAAAGTTGTACTGTAAATAATGAACTATCAGGTATCATATATTCTAATACTTCAACGGCATTATGATGTATTAAGCGTAAATTTGTAATTTTTTCTCTCGTTGCTAAATTAATACAACTGCTAATACCAGGTATATATACTTCTATACCTAAAAAATTTTGAGAAAAATTTAATTTAGTCATCTCAACTAATGAATCACCTCGGCCAAATCCAATTTCCATTACAACTGGAGCATCATTGCCAAATAATGAAACCATATTAATAGTATCGTAACTGAAATTTACTAGTAAATTTGACTTATTTTCAATAATATGTTTTTTATGTTTTGTCAATCGTCTTTGACGTAATACAAAACTACGTATATAGAAAAATTGAGTAGTATTTTTGTTATATTTGTTTTGACATATATTAATCATTACTGTTAAACCTCTTTAGTTAATAGTAATTTAAAATTATAACTTTATAAAGATTATATTTGTATACTCAGTTTTTAACAAATTATCTGATATAACTATATAGTTATATATATTCCTTATTGCATAAAAAGAATATATATGGTTTATAGTTACTCAACAAATTAATTTATAATAGGTTCGTTCATGGCACGCAAAATATTTTGTACTTATTTACAACGTGAGACTGAAGGTATGGAGAGTCAAGTATATCCAGGTAAGATAGGTAGAATTATCTATAATGATATTTCTAAAGAAGCTTGGAAAGAGTGGATAATAAAGCAAACTAAGATAATAAATGAGAAAAAACTTAATCTGATTAACCCAGAAGATCGCTTTTTTTTAGAAAATGAAATGATAAATTTTCTTTCTATCAAGAATAAATGTCTTTAGTTCAATCAGAAAGAAAAGTTTCATAAACTGAAACTTTTCTTAATTTTTTGAATACAAACTGTAAGTCATCGTAAAATAAATATACTTATTAATTTATTTTTTGAGTATTATGAATAATACGATCGGATCGTATCCGATTGTTCATTCATATTATACTAAAATTTTTAATTACTTACTACAAATACAATTATGCGGCTATAAGCAGCACCCACTTGCAGTTATTAAATATAAATTAATATTTACTGTTCATAAGAATGGATTCTAGTGCAATATTTACCATATCATTAAATAATGTTTGACGCTCTAACGGAGGAGTCAATTCTCCAGTATGAATGTGATCAGAAACAGTACAAATACTTAAAGCCTTTGCACCTAATTCAGCAGCAACAGCATAAATACCTGCAGTTTCCATTTCAACTCCTAAAATTCCATATTTTTCTAAAGTGTTTATTAGTTGCTTATCAGCTGAATAAAAAAGATCTGTAGAAAAAAGATTGCCAATATGAACTTTAATAGAAAGTTTATTAGCTGCGACTACCGCATTATGCAACATTCCAAAATCAGCAATAGCAGCGTAATCATGATTATGGAAACGTATGCGATTTACTTTAGAATCAGTACAAGCTCCCATTCCAATTATCACATCGCGTAACTTGATATCCTTTCTTACTGAACCGCAAGATCCTATGCGAATAATTTTTTTTACTCCATAATCAGTAATTATTTCTTTAGTATATATTGAAGATGAAGGAATTCCTATTCCATGCCCCATAACAGAAATTTTTAATCCTTTATAAAAACCAGTATAAGCAAGCATTCCACGTATATTGCTAATCTCCAAAGATTTAGCTAAAAAATTATCAGCTATATGTTTAGCTCGTAATGGATCTCCAGGCATAAGAACTATCTCAGAAAAATCTCCTGGTTTAGCATTAATATGTGTAGTTGCCATTTGTATTTTCCTAATGTAAATATATTAATTGGATGTATTATAGTACAATAAAATTAAAAGATATTTTTGCCATATTTCATAGGTGAAATATTAAAATAAGACGCTAGTGTTTGTCCTATGTCAGCAAAAGTAGTTCTATAGCCTATACAGATAGGATCAATTTTATGACCATAAATTAAAATTGGAATATGTTCTCTCGTATGATCGGTTCCGATCCAACTTGGATCACATCCATGATCTGCTGTGATAATAAGAATATCATTCTCTTCCATAATAGAAATAATTTCAGGTAAACGGCGATCGAATAATTCAAGACCTTTGGCATATCCTGCAATATTTCTACGATGACCCCACATTGAATCGAAATCAACAAAATTTGTAATTACAATTAAATTATTTTTTTTATTATCTATGATAGCTGTAATAGTAGCCTCAAATAGTTCATTAATTCCATTAGCGGTAATTTTTTTTGTGATACCCTGCCGACAATAAATATCAGCTATTTTACCAATTGCAATTACTTCCCCAGATTTTTCATCAACTAATTTTTTAAATATAGTAGAAGAGGGAGGACTCATACTTAGGTCAAGACGATTTCCTGTACGTTCAAAAGAACCTATAGTAGTGCCAATAAAAGGCCTAGCTATTACACGACTAATATTGTATCCAGTTTGCGTTAATTCTTTACGAATAATTTCACATAATTTATATATTTTATGTAATCCAAAGAATTTTTCATGACATGCAACTTGAAAAACTGAATCAGCAGAAGTATAGAAGATAGGTTTTCCAGTGTTTAAATGGATTTCACCTAACTCATTAATAATATCTGTACCTGAAGCGTGACAATTTCCAAGATAACCGGGTAAATTAGCTATTTGAACTATGTTATTTAATAAATCTTCAGGAAAACTATTATATTTAGATTCAAAATAGTCCCAGTTGAATAACACTGGAACTCCAGCAATTTCCCAATGTCCTGTAGTAGTATCTTTACCAGATGAAATTTCACTGGCATAACCATAAGCACCTATACTAGGTATTAGTATATCTAGGCCAAGAGGTATACGATCTGTAGAAAGATTAGCGGCTTTTGCTAATCCAAGAGAAGTTAAATTTGGAATATATAATAGACCTTTGCGATTTATATTAGCTTTACCTTTAAAGCACGCTTCAGCAATATGACCCAACGTATCAGCACCATCATCACCAAATTTATAAGCATCTTTGCTAGCACCAATTCCCAAAGAATCAAGTATTAAAATAAATGCACGTTTCATTAAAAATATTTTCTTATTTGTAAATACTCTATGTTATACATTTAATAGATTATTAAAAGTAATAATTAAGCTTAAATTAACATCAATATATAAATATTTATTATTAAAAAATTGTTAAATATATTATATATCGATATGTTCTCATATTTTATGAAAAAATTATTTCCGTAGCTTGTTATTATAGTATATTTCTATACTCGGCGACAACCTGGAATAGGCAATTGATGATTGCCATACTAAACTATTTTTTAAATCACCACTAATTATCGTAATTTATTCATAAATAATTTTTTAGATTATATTATATATGATAGCGTTATTTAAGTAAATGAATTTGCCAGATTTAAATAATGATAACCATGGCAAATTACTGTCCAAATAACTCTCAAAAAGCACCTACGATTCTTCTGATAATTCAACAAATCACTTATTATAATAATTATTATTTAAATTATATCAACAACTAAAATAAAAAACTTGCGGTGCAGTAATTTTTATATTTGCAATATATGCAATAAAAATTAATATCAGCGTCAATAATATCTTTATTATTGTCTAATTTAATACATTTTGCAGATTTTATATCTGCCATTTATAAAAAGCGACTCAATCCATGATATAATATGTCATATTACTTCGTATGTTCCATAATGGTCCGTCAGTTGTTGGTATTATATTTCAATATAAAACAGGTGTATTTATCAATTTACTACACACACGTAAGTAATATATGCAGTTTGTATATTAATTTTCACACATTAGTTAATAGTGTTATTATGAACTTTTACAGGAGGTAATCCCGGTATGTTGTATGTAGTAAAACGTAATTTTGGTAGTATCTGTATATGAAATAATTGCAAATATACAACTATTTGATAGTTCTTATCAAATCGTAAATAATCAATGCTATCTATACTATTAATTATACTATTAATTAAGTCAAAATTAATAATTAATACACAAATAATATTCACTATTTATGATAAAATATAAAATTACGATAATTGAATGAGTAAAATAAAAACATGATCACTAAAAAAAATGATACTACATTAATCCATGCAGGCAGAAGTAAACACTATACCAAAGGTGCAGTAAATCCTATTATTCAACGTGCTTCTTCACTAATCTTTGACTCATTAATAGAGAAAAAAAAAGCTACTTTTGGTTGTACACAAGGAAAGCTTTTTTATGGTCGTAGAGGTACATTGACACATTTTGCCTTCCAAGAAGCAATGAGTCAATTAGAAAATGGAGCTGGTTGCGTACTATATCCATGTGGAGTAGCTGCAATATCTAACTCAATATTAGCTTTTGTAAAATCCGGGGATAATATATTAGTAAGTAATTTAGTTTATGAGCCTACCATAATATTTTGTACTCAAATACTTAGTAAATTTAATATTTTGACAACATTTTTTGATAATAATATTGGTAGTAATATTGCAGACCTAATTCAAATTAATACACGTGTAGTATTTTTAGAATCTCCTGCTTCCATTACTATGGAAGTGCAAGACATTCCGACTATTATTAAAGCGATACGAGCAAAATCTCCGAATGTAGTTATCATAATAGATAATACATGGGCCGCTGGTATACTATTTAAAGCTTTAGATAAAGGAGTAGATATTTCAATTCAATCAGGCACAAAATACTTAAGTGGACATAGTGATATCATGCTAGGTACAGCTGTAGTAAATGAACGATGCTTAGAACAACTGCGTGAACATTCTTATTCCATGGGACAAATGATAGATGCTGATACAGCATATTTAGCTCATCGTGGTTTACATACTTTAAGCGTCCGTCTACGTCAACACGAAGAAAATGCGCTTAAGATAGCAGAATGGTTAAGTAATCATCCTGCAGTAGCACGTGTTAATCATCCCGCTTTGCCTGAATCTCAAGGACATGTTTTTTGGAAACGTGATTTTACTGGTAGTAATGGACTGTTTTCTTTTATATTAAAAAAACACTTATCACAAGAGCAACTTGCCAATTATTTAGATAAATTTCGTTATTTTAGTATGGCTTACTCATGGGGGGGATATGAATCCCTAATTATGACTAGCCAACCAGAAGAATTAGCCTATTTTCGTCCTACAACGACAATAGATTTTCAGGGAACATTAGTGCGTTTACATATTGGTTTGGAGTATGTTAATGATTTGATTAATGATTTAGCTGAAGGATTTAAACGTATAAATTGTTAATATAAAAATTATACATTATATATTAAGAATAAGATATATCTTATTATCAAAGGATATTATATCCGTAATAATATTTACTATTGCTGAATGCGGCAGGTATTGTCTGAGTATTACTTAACAAATATATGCTTAAGTAATCATTTGATTCAGGTACCTGCCTGAAACGCACCCATATAGTTCGTGCATTATTATCAGTATAGTTTTTTATTTTGTAATAAATATTTTAACTAGCACTACTATAAAACGTATTTCCGCACTACAACAATATAATCAAATATATTTCAATTATCTAATTAGTAGTTTAGTATGCTGTTATTGGATATTACATTAGTTATCTAAGGCTCCATGATTCATGTTAACTATTTTTAATATCCTCACATTCACATCCTGATACTTTGGATTATATTCCTTTTAATCTTAAAAAGATCACATAGAATATCTATATAAAAAGTCATTTTCTTTATTGACTTGTTAGGTAATATAAATAATGTACTATACAATTTAATTTTCACTATTTCTAATACTGAGAATATTAATCTAAATCATTAACTTTACTGTATTATGGATATAATCTCATACAGAGATGATAATAGTGTTAGTTATCATCTCTGACTATACATTTGAATTTATATATTATTACGGATATTATATATAAATACCTAAAATTAAATTTTTTATTATTCAGTTAAATGAGTGAGATTAATCATATAAATTATTTTTACATAAAATATCAGCAAAAGTTATATTACCTATCCTCTAATATATCATTGTTTACATTTTCATAACATGAAGATTACTTTTAATTAAGATATTGCTTTTTTCTTTCTGTAACATACTAAATCTTCGATGCTTATAATTGGCATATTATATTGCTTTGCAAATCTAGTTACTTGTACATCTCTAGTCATAGAACCATCTTCATTAGTCAATTCGCAAAGTACTCCAGCTGAATTAAAACCAGCCAAAGTTACTAAATCTATGGTTGCTTCAGTGTGTCCTCGACGTTCAAGTACCCCACCATTACGAGCACATAATGGAAAAACATGACCAGGACGATTTAAGTCATGTGGTTTAGCATATTCGGCAATCGCTGTACGAATAGTAGTAATGCGATCTTTGGCTGAAACACCAGTTTTTATACCTTTAGCAGCTTCAATTGTTACCGTAAAGGCTGTTCCATAAGTACTAGTATTACAAGTTACCATTAGGGGTAATTCAAGTTGTTGACAACGTTTAGCTGTAAGACATAAACACACAATACCACTACCGTGTCTAATAGTAAGAGCCATTTGCTCAACAGACATAGTCTCTGCTGCAAAAACTATATCACTTTCATTTTCCCTATTTTCATCATCTACTATTATAACTCCATTGCCTCTTCTCAAAGATGTAAGAGCACGTTCTATACGTTGAAGTGAGCTATCAATTTCAGAAAATAATAAAGTATTCATAGGATTATATTACCTTGGTATAACAGAACATCATCAATCTTAATATATAAAATATTTAAATTAAGATAAATAAAACTAATAATGCATCATATTAGTGTGTTTTGTATACTGAAGTTAATGAAATATTTAATAAATTGCGGAGTCTATTAATTGAAAATATTTCTTGTAGGTGGAGCAGTACGAGATGCACTACTTAATTTACCTATTAAAGATAAAGATTGGGTAGTGGTGGGAGCCACTCCCGAGCTAATGATAGCTAAAGGATATCAACAAGTTGGTCGTGATTTTCCAGTATTTCTTCATCCAGAAAACCATGAAGAATATGCGCTTGCGCGCACTGAGTATAAATCCGGCAAGGGATATACGGGATTTGTTACTAAATATTCTCCAAATATTTCTCTCAAACAGGATTTACGCCGTAGAGATTTAACAATTAATGCCATTGCACAAGACGAAGATGGAAATCTTATTGACCCTTATAACGGTAGAGATGATATTAACAAACGTGTATTACGTCATGTTTCTGAAGCATTCACTGAAGATCCACTACGTATTTTAAGAGTAGCTCGATTTGCAGCTAAATTTGCTCACCTGAATTTTAAAGTAGCTAAAAAAACTTTACAATTAATGAAAGATATGGTTAATAATGGCGAGTTAAATTACATAACTCCTGAAAGAATTTGGAAAGAAACAGAGAAAGCACTACATTCCAGTAATCCCCAAGTATATTTTAAAATTTTGCGTACGTGTAGAGCTTTAAAAATTATTTTTCCAGAAATTGATGTACTTTATAGTATTCCTATATCCAAGAAATATTATAGTGAAATTAACCTTGGTTTACATACACTTAAAACTTTAGAAAAAGCTGCTACTTTATCTAATAATGTTAATATTCGTTTTGCTGCACTGTTACATGCAGTAGGAAACGCATGGATACCAGACCAAAAATTATCAACTACCGATAGAAATAATATAACTGGGATATCCATTATTAAGAATTTATGCAAGAGATTACATGTACCTAATGCTACTTGTGATTTGGCATTAATTGTGAGTGAATACCATAATTTCGTACATAATGTTCAATATTATTCAGCAAAAGATTTGATATTAATGTTTGATAGAATAGATGCTTGGCGTAAACCAGATCGTATTAATCAACTAGCAATGGTTAGCCAAGCAGATTTTTATAGTAGATATAAAAATCTAAATTACATCCAAGGAAATTATTTAAAAATAGCTTTTAAATGTGCACAATCTGTACCCATAAAAGATATTATAAAAAAAGGTTTTCAAGGACTTGAATTAAGAAAGGAACTTACCTTACAGCGCATTGCTATATTACAAATTAAAATAAAAGAGTTACAATATAATGATTCTCTTATCTGGTAACTTTAAGTTATTAAAAAATATTTAATGAATAATTCTGCTAAAAGATAATTTTTAATTAAAGGTAATGCCACGTTTAATACGTATACCAACTTGTTTTGCTTGAGCAATTGCATTAATTTTTATTACTTCAATATAAATCCCTTTAACTGGAAAATGATTCATAATTAAATTTGCTGTTTCTTCTGCTACATATTCTATAAGAGTAAAATTTTTACTCTCTATATATTCAACTATCATTGTTGATATTTCAGTGTAATTTAAAAAATTATCTACTAATATATTCGTATTATCATATAACATTTCAATATTAAGCACTAGTTTTTGTTTAACTTGTTGCTCCCATTCATAAATGCCTACTTTAGTAAATAATGTAAGATTTTTAATAAAGATAACATCCATGATAATTTATCCATTAAATAATATTGTTCTATATGTTATGAACATAGAAATGTTAATTATGCCTCAATTTTTGGCATTATATCTTTGACAGGTCACTAAATTGATATAAATATTAATTTATGATACTAGCAATATCAGATAATGCCCATCGTGGACGAACTATGATGTTAAGTTTACTATATTCTCCTCGTTTAAATCTTATCATACCAACATAAGCAATCATTGCTCCATTATCTGTACAGAAAGCAGGACTAGTATAAAATAATTCCCCATTACAAGATTTGATCATTTTTGTCATATTTTGACGTAAACTCATATTAGCACTAACACCTCCGGCAAGTACCAATCTTTTTAAATTTGTGTATTTTAGTGCACGTTTACACTTAATTACTAATATATCGACAACCGCATCTTCAAATGCTCGAGCAATATCAGCTCGCATTTGTTCATTATCATTATTTTTATTTTTTTCAAAAAAATTTTCTACAAAAGTTTTTAAACCAGCAAAACTAAAATTAAAATTTGAATGATTAATCATAGGTCGTGGAAAAATAAAACGTCCCTCTTCACCTTTTTTTGCTAATTTAGACAAATTTGGACCACCAGGATATTTTAGTCCTAAAAGCTTAGCTGTTTTATCAAATGCTTCTCCAACAGCATCATCTACTGATTCACCAAGTAATATGTATTCTCCTATACCATGAACAAGAATTAATTGTGTATGTGCTCCAGAAACTAATAAACCTACAAAAGGAAATTTTATTGTTTTTTCTTCAAGCATAGGTGATAATAAATGACCTTCCATATGATGTACGGGAATTGCTGGTACATCCCATGCAAATGCAAGTGCTCGTCCTATTGTAGCTCCTACTAATAAAGAGCCTACTAAGCCAGGTCCTGCAGTAAAAGCTACGGCATTTATCTGTTTGGATTTCAGACCAGCTTCGTGCATTGCTGCTTGAATTAAGGGAATAACTTTTTTTTCATGTTCTCTAGCAGCTAATTCTGGAACTATTCCGCCATAATTAGAATGTAACTTAACTTGACTATATAATTGATTACTCAATATACCCAATCTATCATCATAAATTGCCACTCCTGTTTCATCACACGATGTTTCAATTCCTATTATTTTCATTATTAGCTGTACTTTTAGTAAAAAATATAGTTAATTATAATATATATATTAACAATTAATATTAGCTTATTATATTACTTTACAAAGTAGCTTTTTTTATATTAAAATTATAATTTTATTAAATAACAGAAAATGAGATCAAATCTTGAAGTGAGAATGAAATGCCGGTAATTAAAGTACGTGAAAATGAACCATTTGATGTGGCACTACGTAGATTTAAAAGATCATGCGAAAAAGCAGGTATTTTAGCTGAAATACGACGCCGTGAGTTTTATGAAAAACCAACAACAGAACGTAAAAGAGCTAAATCATCTGCTATGAAACGTCAGGCTAAGAAAATCGCTAGAGAAAGTGCACGTCGCTCGCGTGTGTATTAATTTTTTAGCACATTAGTCTCAGAAATATTGAACTATTTAAATCAATATATTAAGATATCGTGCTTTCTATGTTTTCAGGAAGTACGATTATTAATAACCTATAAAATTAAATAACAGTCTATGTATAGACGAATATCCCAGGTTTTTATCAATGATTTACTAGCATGTACGGATATTGTACATGTAATTGGTAATCGTATTAATTTGCAAAAAAAAGGTAAAAATTTCTATGCTTGCTGTCCTTTTCATATTGAAGAACATGCATCATTTGTAGTAAATAATGAAAAACAATTTTATTATTGTTTTGGATGTGGGTCAAGAGGTAATGCTATAGATTTTTTAATGCATTATGATAGATTAAATTTTATAGAAACTATAGAAGAATTAGCTATTAATCATGGTTTAAATATAATTTATGAAAAAAACATCCCAACAGATATTAACGATACTTTCTCACGCCAAAGTTTTTACGATTTAATGAAAAAAATAGCTACTTATTATCAATATAATTTAAACCAAGAACTTGCTATACATGCTAGGAAATATATAAATAGTAGAGGATTTACTAAAGAAATTACTAATGATTTTATGATTGGTTATGCTCTTCCAGGTTGGCAAAATCTTATTAAGCATTTTGCTATATCTAATAAACAAATTAACTTACTCATGAAATTGGGCATGATTGTAAAAAATGCTCAAAATAAACTGTATGATATTTTTCGTGATCGCATAATTTTTCCAATTCGAGATAAACGCGGGCGTATTATAAGTTTTGGTGGAAGAGCAATAAGAAATAATATACCTAAATATCTTAATTCACCCGACAGCGAGATCTTTCATAAAAGATATTATCTGTATGGATTATATGAAATCAATAAACATCATGATAAGAAAAATTGTCTACTATTAGTAGAAGGCTATACTGATGTAGTGACTTTAGCACAGTTTGGTATCCATTATAGTGTAGCAACATTAGGCACTGCTACTACAGGAGAACAAATTCAATTATTGTTTCGCTACACAGATACTATTATTTGTTGCTATGATGGTGACAATGCAGGGTATAATGCTGCGTGGTGTACACTTAAAAAGTCACTATCCCATATGAAAGATGGTCGTCAAATGCGATTTATGTTTTTACCTAAAGGAGAAGATCCAGATTCATTAATACGTAAAGAAGGCAAAACAGCATTTGAAGTACGTTTGAAAAAAGCTATACCTTTTTGTTCTTTTATGTTTAATAGGTTAATTTCTCAGGTAGATTTGAATACAGTTGATGGAAAAGCACATTTCAGCATGTTAGCAATACCATTAATTATTAAAGTACCAGGAAGTATGATGAGTATTTATTTACGTCAAGAATTTGGTAAAAAAGTAGGAATATTGAATGACAGTCAGCTGGATAAGGTGATATTTCTAAATAAAAAAATAAACAATGTTATATCACCTACAATAAAGCATACTACCATGCGTTTGTTAATAGCATTATTATTGCAAAATCCCACGTTATCCCGTTTTGTTCCTAATTTAGAAAAATTAAAAAAAATTAATCTTTGTGGTTTATCTCTATTTATAGATATCGTTAAAATATGTAATGAAAATCCCACATCAACCACAGCTCAGTTAATAGAAATATATCGTGGAACAAATTTTATGCGACCACTTGAAATATTAGCCTCCTGGAACCACATGGTAGTAGACGAAGCAATCGAAAAAGTATTTCAGGATGCTTTAACTAATCTTTATGACACTGTAATAAAACATCGTCTTGAGAAACTAATTGCTCGTTCTCGTATTAAAATATTAAGTGCAAAAGATAAACATGAACTATGGTCTTTAAATCAAGCTTTGTCAAAAAAAATAAATATATAATGTTAAAATCCGTGAAGAATGATTTTTTAAAATTCGATTCATCTCATCCTGGATGATTCTCATTATTTTACACGCTCAGAAGGCAGCGTGCAATATTTATTAATGTCTTCGCTCATACAGCGTTGATCAATATTGATCAATAACTATCTTAATTCAAAAAACTTATGGATACCATCTTATGGAGCAAAGTTCACAGTCACAGCTTAAACTTCTTGTCACTAGAGGTAAGGAGCAAGGCTATTTGACCTATGCTGATCTTAATGATCATCTGCCAAACGATATCAGCCATTCTGAACAAATTGAAGATATCATTCAAATGATACACGATATGGGTATTCCAATAGTAGAAAAAACACCTGATACTGATGATCTAATATTAAATGAAAATATTCATAGCAGTTATGAAGATATTGTACAAGTGGCGGCTCAAGTGTTATGTGAAGTGCAATATGAAATAGGTACTACCACTGATACAGTAAGAATGTATATGCGGGAAATGGGGTCTGTAGAGTTATTAACTCGCGATGGAGAAATTGATATTGCTAAACGCATCGAAGATGGTATTAATCAAATTCAATCATCTGTTGCAGAATACCCAAAAGCAATTATTTACTTACTAGATCAGTATGATAAAATTGATTCCGGAGAATTACGACTTTCTGATTTAATCAGTAGTTTTGTTGATCCTAATGCTAAAATAGAACCTACTTTCATTCCTGATCATATTGTGTCAAGAAAGATCAATATAGATCTGGACGACGATGAAGAAGATCATGATCATGAAGACGATGATAATACAATTGATCCAGAATTAGCTAGAGAAAAATTTCTCCTACTTCGTAAACAATTTGAACTGACTGCGAGAGTTATTAAAAATAAAGGAAGAGAACATATAGATGCTCTTCAGGAAATTAAAAAACTGTCTGATATCTTTAAACAATTTCGTTTGGTATCTAAACAATTCTCTTACTTAGTAAACAATATGCGTCACATCATGAATAGAATTCGTCGTCAAGAACGAATAATCATGAAACTTTATGTTGAACAGTATAAATTTCCAAAAAAGAAATTTATAGCAATGTTTACCGGAAATGAAACTAATATTGATTTATTGAAATCAATATTAATTAAGCATAAAAATAACTATCAAAACATTGAAGAGATGGAAAAGCATCTCATGCAATGTTTGCAGCAGCTTATTGTAATAGAACAAGAAACAGGTTTAAAAATAGAACAAATAAAGGATATTAATCGCCGTATGGCAATCGGTGAAGCGAAAACGCGAAGAGCTAAAAAAGAGATGGTAGAAGCCAATTTACGATTAGTAATTTCTATTGCTAAAAAATATACCAATCGTGGATTACAGTTTCTCGATTTAATTCAAGAAGGAAATATAGGTCTAATGAAGGCAGTAGATAAATTTGAGTATAGAAGAGGTTATAAATTTTCTACTTATGCTACTTGGTGGATACGTCAAGCAATTACTAGATCTATTGCGGATCAAGCTCGTACTATTCGCATTCCAGTTCATATGATTGAAACTATTAATAAGCTTAATCGCATCTCACGGCATATCTTACAAGAAACTGGACATGAGCCTACGCCAGAAGAACTGTCTGAGCACATGTTAATACCCGAAGAGAAAATACGTAAGGTACTGAAAATAGCTAAAGAACCTATCTCTATGGAAACACCTCTTGGTGATGATGAAGATTCACATATAGGTGATTTTTTAGAAGATAACACTATAAAATTACCATTAGATTCAGCAACTTCAGATAGTTTACGTACTGCAACACAAAATGTCCTTACTGGTTTAACTGCACGTGAAGCAAAAGTTTTGCGTATGAGGTTTGGAATTGATATGAGTACTGATCATACTCTAGAAGAAGTGGGTAAACAATTTAATGTAACTCGTGAACGCATTCGTCAAATTGAAGCAAAAGCTTTACGTAAATTAAGACATCCTAGCCGCTCAGAAGTGTTGCGTAGCTTTTTAGAGGAACACGAAAAAAGTATAGATATAAAATCTAGATAAGTGAAACTTTATTTCATTATATAAAAATATTTCCATAATAAATATATTATAAGAAAACAATTTCGATTTCCTTCTTTAGAAGGTTATTGTAAAATTTTTAAATTACGATATTATTAATATGGATAAAATTATAACATGTATATGGCAATTGTATGAATTCATTTACTCAAGTAGCAGAACAACGTAAGTTATTGGAAGAAGCGGTAAAGCAAGCACTTGAATTAGCTCAAGTTAATGCTGTTAGTATAGAAGTAGGTGTAAGTAAAACTACTGGTATTAATGTTAGTACTAGATATGGTATAGCAGAAAATATAGAATTTAATAATGATGGGGTTTTAGGTATTACTGTTTATAAAAATAACTGTAAAGGTAGTGCATCTTCTAATGATATTAGTTATCCTGCGATCAATCGGACCTTACAAGCTGCTATTGATATAGCTTGCTCTACTTCTCCTGATATTTTTTCCGGTTTAGCAGAAGCTAATCTATTAGCATACGAAGCTCCTGAACTTGATCTCTATCACCCTTGGCTAGGGGAGATATCGGAAGCTATTGAATTAGCCGCATGTGCAGAACAAACTGCTTTAAAATCAGATAAGCGTATTATTAATACAGAAGGTGGTAATTTTAGCTCCCATGTTAATATTAAAGCTTTTGGTAATAGTCACGGTATGTTACAAAGTTATTGTTCTAGTAATCATGTAATTTCTAGTTGTGTTATTGCTAAAGGAAAAGTTGGCATGGAGCGAGATTATGCTTATACAATTTCTAGAGTGATAGATGAGTTAAAAAGTCCTCAATGGGTAGGTACGGAATGTGCACAAAGAGCTATTAGTAGATTAGAAGCTCGTAAGCTCACTACGATGAAATCACCGGTAGTTTTTTCTGCTGAAGTCGCGCCTAGTTTATTTGGACATCTTACAGCAGCTATTAGTGGTAATAGTGTTTACCATAAATCTACGTTGTTACTTGATTCATTAAAAAAACAAATTATGCCAGCATGGCTAAATATTACAGAAAAACCACATATCTATCGAGGATTAGCATCTGTTCCATTCGATGCTGAAGGAGTTCTCACTCAAAGGAGATCTATAGTTAAAAATGGGATATTACAAACTTGGATATTAGCAAGTTATGCAGCTCGTAAGCTAAATTTGCACAGTACCGGACATGCGGGGGGAATTTCTAACTGGTTTGTATCCGGGCCAGAATATAGTTTAAAAGATATATTAGGACAAATGAATACAGGTTTATTAGTTACTGAGCTCTTAGGACAAGGTGTGAATATAATTACCGGAGATTATTCTCGTGGAGCGGCTGGTTTTTGGGTCGAGAAAGGAGAGATTCAATATGCTGTAAATGAGATAACTATTGTCGGTAACTTGAGAGAAATGTGGAGTAGTATAGCAATGATAGGTAATGATATTGAAACAAGAAGTAATATTCAATGTGGCTCAGTACTAATTCCAGAAATGAATATTGCTGGTAACTAAATAGAAAAATTGAATTATTCAGCATTAATAAAGAATAGTTTTTCATCCTAAAGCAAAAACTAATAAACAAATGAAATCAATAATTTTTACGGATATTTGTAAAAGTACTTTATATATTGTACCTACCCCTATCGGAAATTTAGGAGATATCACTAATCGTGCATTGATAGTTTTATCTAAAGTGGATCTAATTGCTGTAGAAAATACATTTCACACAGGGTTTTTACTAAAATATTTTAACATAAATACCAAGCTTTTATTAATGCACAATTATAATGAAAAACAAAAATCCCGATTAATAATAAAAAAACTACAAGAAGGTAAAAGCATCGCTCTAGTATCAGATGCTGGTACACCACTTATCAATGATCCAGGATACTATCTAATACGTAACTGCCGAAAGCTATGTATTAGAATAGTACCACTACCTGGTCCTTGTGCTGCCATAACAGCATTAAGTGCATCAGGATTACCTGCTGATCGTTTTTGTTATGAAGGATTTTTACCTGCTACAAGAAAAGCACGGTGTGATAAACTAAGATCTATTCGTTTAGAATCTAGAACTATTATTTTTTATGAATCCCCACATCGCATATTAGATACAATCTATGACATAGTAATTGAATTAGGTAATGAACGTTATATCATATTAGCCAGAGAACTTACTAAGTATTGGGAATCAATACGTGGTAGTTCTGCGGAAGAATTATTATGCTGGTTAAAAAATACTAAAAATAGTACCAAAGGAGAAATAGTATTAGTTATTGAGGGATATAAAAAGGATAGAAAAAACCTTAATAGTGAAGTATTACGCACATTATATTTATTACAACAGGAACTATCTCCTAAAAAATCTATTTCTTTAACATCTAAAATACATAACATCAGAAAAAATGATTTATATAAATATTATTTGAATCAACAAAAAAGCCATGACAAATATTAGAAAATATTCTATTATCTTAGCAGTAGCAGAAGCTAACTAGACAATCGCTGCTTTGTAGTAACAAAGGAGAGGAAAGTCCGGGCTCCATAGGGCAGAGTGCCAGTTAATATCTGGGAGACGTGAGTCTACGACTAGTGCCACAGAAAACAAACCGCCTTATTTATTAAGTATTTATATAATTAAATTAAGTAAGGTAAGGGTGAAAAGGTGTGGTAAGAGCACACCACAACACTGGTAACAGTGTTGGTAGGGTAAACTCCACTCGGAGCAAGACCAAATAGGGGTTATATATATAAGTACGGCCCGTATGATGAACCCGGGTAGGTCGCTTGAGCTAGAAAGTGATTTTTAGTTTAGATGAATGATTGTCCAAGACAGAACCCGGCTTATCGGTTAGCTTCTGCTAAAAAGCTATTATAAGTAGATCTCACCATACCCCATATGCGCCATATATATATAATCCTTTTTAAGAATCGTATTAACATATTGGAACCACGTACGGAAAATATGGCCAATATACTACTTATTATCTTAAAATAACTATTGATTTTCCTCAAAATAAACCATAACCTATCATAAGTTGCCGTTTCAATCAACAATGCCCGTTTTTCTAAAACCAAATCACGACGCAGCTGTTGTAATCTATTGAGCAACATCCGTATATATGCCATTCGTTTATTATGCTGACCCATAGATAATCATCTTCCACTATTTTTTCATTAATTCTTGATCCTCTCTCAATTCTCTGAGAGAATAAATTAATAAACGGGATTCACGTGACTTTTGAAATACCCAGACACTCAAACAAAATGCACAAACAAAAAATAAACAAGCAGTACTACTGACAATAATAACACTATATTTTATATTTACTGATAATATCAATAAAACTAAACAACTTGCTAAACCAAATGTCGTGAAAAGCAAAGTTAAGCCAATCATAAGTAACATTTGTATTATATTGGCTCTTTCTGCTTCTAACTCCACTATACCTAAACGTATTCTTGTCTCGATTATCTTTATTAAGATAAAGATAATCTTTTCTGCAAGATGTATAATACCTTTTGCTGGACCATTTATCTGCCGGGTATCAGCCATAATTTAACTTTCAGAATAAATAAAAATACTTAACATAACACCAAAAATAGCACCTAGACCAACACCATACCAGGGATGCTTATGAAGATAACTATCAGCATAATTAACCAATTTACGTGTACTTTCCATTAGGTGCTCACCTGATTCTTCTAAGCGTTCTCTTGAAATCTCTAACACACTTCGAGCTTGATCACGAATATTATCTAATTCGTCTTTTGAGGTTTCACTAGAATTGTTCAGCACTTCGTCTAATGTATCTGCTAAATTTTTTATTTCTTCACGTAGACTATCTGATGAATCTTTAAACATAGAATTCTCCTTTACTGTAAATTATATTTTGTATAAGTTATATATTATTTTACTATAAACAAATATATTTCTTCCAACTATGATTATAAGTGATAAATAATATTTATGGCCCCTGCTGGGATTGAACCAGCGACCAAGCGATTATGAGTCGCCTGCTCTGACCACTGAGCTAAGGAGCCAATAGATATATTATTACATGCAATGTATTATAATATAGTATAATTCATTAAATATACTATGTAAATAGCAAGTATTTTAAATAAAAAATTTAATTAATTATTTGCATTTTTCCATGACTATAGGAATGCTTTTGTAAGCCGGTGTCTTACTCACTTTATCATAATCTTCTAATGATATCATTATATTTGCTTCCGGATAATATGTAGCAACACAACCTGCAATCATATTGTAGATAACAATAATCAAATTATCCATACGACGAACTGTACGAGCACCTTTTGAATCTAAAGCAATGATATTCACTTTATCACCGGCATATACACCCTGTTTTTTTGCTTCTTCCCAGGATATAAATAATATATCACGTCGTCCAGAGATACCACGATAACGATCATTCAGACCATAAATAGTAGTATTGTATTGATCGTGACTACGTATAGTAGTTAACAATAAGTTATCTTTTGTCAAAATTGACAATTCTTCTAGATTTGCATTTGGCATAACAATAAAATTAGCTTTACCAGAAGGAGTTAACCAAATGCGATTAGCTGCTGAATTATATAGACAAAAACCCCCGGCTGTTTGAATACGCGTATTAAAATCTTTAAAAGCTGGAAATACTGCTTCAATGAAATTGCGAATAACATTATAATTATTTACCATCTGATCCCAATTGATTTTGGTATTTAACAGAGTTGTTTTCGCAAGAGAGGCAATCACAGCTGGTTCTGATTTAAGCCAAGTAGAAGCTTGTTTTAAGACCCCTTGTGATGAATGTACCATTGACATAGAATCCTCAACAGTAATTTTTTGTTCGCCTGATGCTTGTATATCTATTTCAGTCCGTCCTAATACCGGAAGTAAATAATTATCTTTTCCTAATACTAAATGTGATCTATTCAGTTTTGTAGCTATATGAACTACCAAATCCAGTTTACGTATCGCTTGAAAAGTTAGTAACTGATCGGACATAGCTTCTGCTAAATTACCGCCAAGACAGAGTAATGCTTTTGATTGTCCTGTTATCATTGATTTAATTGCATCTACCACTCCATGTCCATGTTTATAAGGTGGTTTAAATTTAAATATGGTTTCAAGTTTTTTTAAAAACTCTTTAGATGGTTTTTCTGTAATCCCAACAGTGCGATTGCCTTGTACATTTGAATGCCCACGTAATGGACAAATACCAGCACCCTTTTTGCCAATATTACCACCTAATAATAATAAATTAACAATTTGTTGTATATTATAAGTACCATTACGATGCTGAGTTATACCCATACCATAACATATAATGGTTCTTTTAGACGCTGCATAAATATGCGTAATTTCTTCTATATCCTTATATTTTAAACCAGAAATATCCTCTAATGTTTTCCAACTCGTTTTTTCTAAATCCGTTTTCAGTTCTTTAAACCCTTTAGTATGCTGATTGATAAATTTTTCATTTATAACATTTGCTTTTCCAGTATTAACAGATTGGTCATGCATGGAAATTAAACATTTCATAATTCCTTTTAATAAGGCTGCATCACCGCCGATGCGAATTTTATAATACTTAGAAGCCAATAATGTATAATTTAAAGACAACATTTCTATGGGATGCTTAGGAGAAGCAAAAGATTCTAAACCACGTTCTTTTAGTGGATTAATAGCCAAAATTATAGCTCCTCTTTTGGATACCTGTCGTAAAGTACCAAGCATGCGAGGATGATTAGTACCCGGATTATGACCGATACAAATAACAAGATCACAGTGATTAAAATCTTCAAGGGTTATTGTTCCTTTACCTACTCCAATTGAAGGTGGTAATCCTACACTCGTAGGTTCATGACACATATTAGAACAATCTGGAAAATTATTGGTACCATATTCCCTAGCAAATAGTTGCCACAGAAATGCAGCTTCATTAGAAGTTCTTCCTGAAGCATAGAATTCTACACTATCCGGATTACTATACTGGTTAAGTTTGCTAGCTATTTCAAAAATAGCTTTTTCCCATGTAATTTTTTTATAAGTATCCGTAACAATGTCATATTTCATTGGGTGAGTTAAACGACCTTCATTTTCTAGCCTAAAAGAACTCCATTGCCATAGTTCTTTTATCGTATTCTTTGCAAAGAATTCTGGAGTAGCACGTTTACTAGTAGCTTCCCAGGAAACAGCTTTGATTCCATTTTCACAAAATTCAAAAGAAGACGTAGGATGTGAATCTGGCCAAGCACAACCAGGACAATCAAAACCTTTGGGTTGATTAATTTTAAATAGAGAAATAATGTCTCGTATTATTATTTTTTGATCATGCATAGCTTTCGCAGCTGCTGTCAATGCATCTAAACCACCCGCAGGATTATGATAAGAAGAGATACCAACATTTTTATTTGAATTTTTCAACACAATACCATCTTTTTTTTAAGATATAAATGTTAATACAACAGCAAATAAATAGAGTTTTATACAATAAATCTAATCGGCACGAGAGGATTTGAACCTCTGACCCCTGACACCCCATGACAGTGCGCTACCAAACTGCGCTACGCGCCGACTTAATAATATAAGTATTTTTAGCCAATTAGCAACAGAATTTTTAAAATGTCTGTTATTTTACAATTAACTTCATTGATATGTAAAATATTATCCTAGCAATTATTTAATGTATTATTAGTAAATAATTAAAGTATCTGCTTATGCAGATCATAGTATGATGTAATCACCTATAATATTTTATTCATTTAATTATTTTCTAAATACGAATGAAATCGATATGATAAAATTTAGGTTTAAAAGGGTGACGTTGAACTGCCTGTACTTTAACTTTGATTTCTTGATTATCTACCACAAGTTTCAATATTTCTCGATAAAAATCAATATTCTTTTGTATGTTTATTAACGTTTCTTGTTCCAATGTTATTGGTATGGCACTTTCCTTACCACCATAAATAACTGCGGGAAATTTATTTGATGCTCTCAACCGACGATTAGATCCTTTCCCCTTACTTGTTCGCTTCATAGCATTTATAGTAAACATTAAATGGCCTTGTATAAATTGAATTCATGCAATATTGTTACATATTATAATTAGGTGATATTAAATAGTACTTAAATATATATACATTTATTTAATTTAATGCCCAGGGCGGGATTTGAACCCGCATAGCTTAGTTAAGCCGAGGGATTTTAAGTCCCTTGTGTCTACCGATTTCACCACCTGGGCAGAAATTAATGATAAAGGCGCGTCCCGGAATTGAACCGAGGTAAACGGATTTGCAGTCCGCTGCATAACCACTCTGCCAACGCGCCGTGGTTGGATAATTAACAAAATACAATCAATAAGAATATAAAGGATAGTTTAACATAAAGTTACACATATATAAAGCATAGATTGTTATCTTTAAATTAATTATTTTAATTTTTTATAGATATAAAACAGACATATAATCTTCTTTTCCAATCATAGTCATCTATTATCTTAATGCCGAAATCATCTAACGTATAATTAACAATACAGAAGGCCATGTAACTCATGGAGTATGAAAATACTCCAGTAGTAATAATCCTCTTCTAGGATTTTAGAAGCTATCGGATATAAAAAACCATATCACCAATCACTTAAAGCTGCAATGATAAAAATAAATACAGTAACATAATTGGCATAATAAAAATAACAATGTTATTGCAAATTATGGTGCTAGAATAAATAATTCTAGTGATACTTACAGGTACATTAAATTGCATATTCTACTGATAGTATTTATTTTTATAATATAAAAAATTTACTGAGTAAGTAACATGCAAAATAATTACCTTTTATGGAGGAGGAGAGATTCGAACTCTCGGATAGTCTCCCATCGACGGTTTTCAAGACCGCTGCCTTAAGCCACTCAGCCACTCCTCCATCATACACGCAATTTAATATAAACAATTTTATTATTGTTGTAAAGTCTATTTGATATTTTTTTAATATCTTTAATTATGATAATAATGTATATTAAGATTATATCTGGAAAAAAACGAAGTGCTAAGCAATAATACGGAATCTTTTATAATAAAGATATTTATTCATTATGAAATTTGATAAAAAAATTGAATTTGATGCAGAGGGATATCTCAAAGATATAAATTATTGGAGTGAAAAGTTAGCAATTGATATTGCCCAAAAAGAAGGTATTGTACTCAATAATATACATTGGGATATAGTGCATTTTTTGCACCAATTTTATAAAGATTTTAATATTTCTCCTGGCATGAGACTATTAGTAAAAGCAGTAGAAAACAAATATGGCAAAGAAATCGGTAATAGTCAGTATTTGTATTTTTTATTTCCTAAAGGGCCAGCAAAACAAGCTACTAAAATAGCCGGTTTACCAAAACCGGTTAACTGTATATAATATATCTTGTATATCGTGAGCTAAAATAAATTATTCGTAAAGGGCTTCATGTGATACACATTAGCGCATTTTTTATAAAAATACTCACTATCTCTCTGATAGAAGAGGTTATATTCATTATAACATTTAATAACTATAAATTATATTTACTTAGGAGTTTATGTGGATTGTTCTTTTCTGAAAATTTTAGCTTGTCCCAAATGTAATAATGAACTGCATTATAATCATATTACTCACGAATTAATTTGTAAGGTAGATCGCTTAGCCTTTCCTATAAAAGATGGCATACCACTATTATTAGAGAAAGAAGCCAAACAGTTTAATGAATAATTCTCTATTTTCTTTATCACAAAATTACGCACAAGTATTAATACTTAAAATTATATAAAAACTACAAAAAAATAGGAAGTTTTGTGTATAATTAGCAGTACAGATGTATCTCTTTAAAAGACAGTATTTGCTACTACTAATAAACATTTTAAATGAATGGCAACAAGGGATATAGACAGAGTTTAAAGACATTTATTCAATATTTAGCTCCATCTAATGACTATATAAGCCTATGCATAATAATATTAAATGAATTTTTCGCCCTATAAACACTTAAGTAAATATGAAAAAATCATACGTATATAAATGTCATAAAACATTATCCAATAATCACGAACAAGCGCTGCTGTGCTAGGATTAAATATCCAACAACTACGTATACCGGATATTAGATATAATGTTATTATTATAAATATTCCAAACTATTCATTAATTTATTTTAATAAAAAATATATTTTATAAAGTAATTATTGGTCGTATTGATCATAAAACTCCTATTATACAAAGGATAATATTAAAGTATATAATGTACTAGCAGTCTTAGTGAATGATATTATTTATAAATTTAAGTTAAACCATAATTATCTTAGCAAAAATGGATTTGAGTTATATTTGAGAAATGCAGATGATTATCAAAGAATTGATATCACTAAAATTAATAGCAAGATTATCTCACCTTCTTCTTTTCCTTATTATATTCGTCAACTCCTCAGTACAATAAATGCAATGGGAAGATATAAATTTGATCTGCCTAATTTAAATTCGGTTTATCTCCATGATGCTCCCCATCATGATTTATTTAAGAGCCATATTCGTGTTTGTATACGTATAGATAAGGCGGCTCATGATACTTACCAAAAGTATACTTAAAAAAAATAATTTTTGCTAAAATACACAAAAATAATTAAACACAATATATATGAATAGATCAAAAGTTTTTTATTTTCTATTGTTTATTCAATGGCTTGTATGAATATTAATTCTCATTTGCAATTTAAAAAAGATATTTATAATATATGGTTATATAATGAAACTAAATGATAATTTCTACATAAATATAATAAAATATACTATATTGACTGATAATATAAGTATAAAAGGTATTACTAGAAAAATTTAAAAATCATGTAAGCATACTAATAATTTATTTATAAAAGTGCACTTCATACTAATCATAAGATTAAATCTTATTTATATACAGTAAATATATGGATTATAAAATTATTGTATTAACAAATTTTTTGCAAAATTGTTTAATAATTTGGTGTAAAAATACTTACGACTGCGCTTTAGTAGATCCTGGTGGTGATACCAATAAGCTTAAAAAGCAATTATTAGATATTGAATTAAAACCTAACAAAATTTTACTTACTCATGGTCATATTGATCATGTTGCTGGGGCCGCGGAATTGGCAAGTTTTTATAAAATACCTATTATAGGCCCTCACATTCAAGATTTATATTTGCTAAATAATTTACCAAACCAAAGCAAAATGTTTCATTTTCCCAAATGTGAACCTTTAAGGCCAGATTATTTTTTAGAGGAAAATAATATTATTAATATCGGAAACATTAGGTTAGAGGTAATACATTGTCCTGGACATACACCAGGTCATATAGTTTTTTTCAATCGTAAGAACAAATTACTTATTGCTGGTGATACTCTTTTTAAAGGTAGTATAGGCCGTACAGATTTTTTACAAGGTAATTATCAACAATTGGTAACAGTTATAAAACAAAAAATCCTATCATTGGGAGATGAGGTAATCTTAATACCTGGACATGGCCCTATATCTACAGTAGGTAAGGAAAGGATTACTAATCCTTTCCTAAAATAATATAATTATTAAATTACAGCTGTAATTGCTGAACATAAATTATATATATTATTTGTCGTGATGCCAGCTATATTTATTCTTCCTGAGTCAACAATATATATTCCAAAATCTTTACGTAAGCGAATGACCTGTTGTTTTGTCAATCCTGTATAAGAAAACATTCCATATTGTTGTGTAATAAAATTGAAGTCACGTGTTGCACCCATCTCCATTAAATGAGTTACGAACAATGTTCGCATGTCTTTAATACGTTTTCTCATATCAGTAAGTTCTTGTTGCCACTCATTACGTAATGCATTATCACTTAATATTTTTACTACAACTGCAGCACCATGTGCCGGTGGATTAGAATAATTGCTTCTAATAATCAATTTTATTTGACTTAACACATTTTTAATATGTTTTTCTTCTAGGGAGACTACACTAAGAGCACCTACTCTCTCATTATAAATACCAAAGTTTTTAGAATAAGAGTTAGCAACAATCATTTCATGGTTATTATTTAAAAAAATGCGAATTCCCTCAGCGTCTTTATTCAAATTATTTGCAAATCCTTGATAAGCAAAATCAAATAATGGAATCCAACCATTTAATTTAGATAATTCGGAAAGTTTTTCCCATTGAGTAGATATCAGATCAATACCTGTTGGATTATGACAACATCCATGTAAAAGTACGGCATCTCCTTTTTTGGCCTCATGCAATGAGGTAATCATTCCATTAAAATCTAAAATATGATGTTGATCATCATAATATTTATAATTAATAACTTCCAATCCTGCAGCCTTAAATATATTGTAATGATTTGGCCAAGTTGGAGAACTTACCCATATGCGTTTGCAAATAGTTTGAGAAAGCAGAAAATCTGCAGCTATACGTAAAGCAGCAGTTCCACCAGGTGTTTGTACTGTACAAGTATATTTAGCTTTATTATGATGATTTTCCATTCCAAATAATAAAATTTGCGTATAATACGCAAATGCTAGTAATCCTTCTATACTGAGATAATTTTTTGTATTTTCATATTCAAGTAAATATCTCTCAGCTTTTTTTACCGTATTCAAAATAGGGGTTTTACCGGTATTATCTCTATAAATACCTATACCAAGATTAATTTTATAAGAACGAGGATCTGTAGAAAATAAATCTGCTAATCCTAAAATGGGATCCGCAGGTGCAATAGCAATAGATTCAAACATATTATACCTTAGCTTAGTTATTTATAATAGAAAACACTTTACTATAAGATTAATCAATCTTATTGAACATTTATTTTATTGAAAATAATTATTTTAATTCGCGAACATAAATTACATATTTATAAAGATCTTTATTACTCACATAATTAGTGGTCGCTTATACATATCTAATAAATGGAGTTAATCAACAATCAAGGACATTAATTTTATATTTTTTACTGGAGTTACACAAATCTTTGCTCGTTTAATTCTGTTTTTTGAACTTGACAGAAATATGTAACTAGTACCTGTATTTTCACAGTATAATGCTGCTACATCAAAATGAGAAGTATCATACTGTATTACCGTTGCAGAAGTTTTGTTTTTATGATGTACATCTATGCTGGAGGTAATTTGTATTCATCATCTGAGTATACTGAATCAGGTTAAATATGCTATGAAATAAATTTAAGGATATTAAGCATCCTTAATTTGTCATTAGTCTAGTTAAAAGTATATTGAAGTATGCCATTATTCCGTCCAAACTATAAATTTCCATATTTTCTCAATGTAAACCCATATAAGCTAAACAAGTATGATAATTTGCTTCATGCGTATTTTATATAAAATGACTAATAGTTATTAACATTTATATTATATAGCCAGTTAAAATACATGCTTAACTTTGTGTGAAGGTAATAGCTTTATTTCAAACATCTATTGACATTGAAAGCTATTGTATTCTCTTTTGTAAGTTTAGGTTTATTGACATTTTTGTAGATATTACTGAGAAATGTTCTTTTCCCATCATAGAGAATTAGTTTTGAATAGTCTTGATTTATAATGAAGAATTACATTCACCGCATTTATGATAAATGATATCTCTATCAATATTGCGTTTCATTATGGTAATTCTTAGTTAAATCATAATTAATGATTTAATAATATTAATATTTTTAAAAATCAATATTGTATGGACTTCTAGGAAAGGGAATAACTTCTCTTACATTATGTATTCCAGTAATATAAGCAATTAAGCGCTCAAAACCTAAACCAAAACCTGCATGAGGAACTGTACCATAACGACGTAAATCACGATACCACCAATAATCACTCTTGTTAAGTCCAATTTCATCTAAACGTTTATCTAATATTTCCAGACGTTCTTCTCGTTGAGAACCGCCGATAATTTCTCCTATTCCCGGTACCAATATATCCATTGCAGATACTGTTTTCATATCATCATTGAGACGCATATAAAATGCTTTAATTTGTTTTGGATAATTTTTAATTACTACTGAACTTTCAAAATATTTATCTGTTAAATAACGTTCATGTTCAGAAGCTAGATCCATTCCCCAAGTTATCGGTATATTAAAATATTCATGGTGTTTCTGCAAAATATCAATAACTTCTGTATAATCTAAGCACAAAAAGTTAGATAAAAGTAATTTTTCTAAACGTGATATTATTGATTTATTTGAATTTTTATCAAGATATGAAAGATCTTCTGCACGATTTTCTAAAATAACCTTTACAACATACTTTAACATAGATTCGGCTAATATAATTATATCATTAAGATTAGCAAATGCTATTTCTGGTTCTAACATCCAAAATTCTGCTAAGTGACGGCTTGTATTAGAATTTTCAGCTCTAAAAACTGGACCAAAAGTATATACTTTTGATAAAGCACATGCATAAGCTTCAGCATTTAATTGACCAGATACCGTTAAAAATGTTTCTTTACCAAAAAAATCCTTGCTATAGTCTACCTTATTATTTAAATTACGTGGTATATTTTCTATATCTAACGTAGATACTCTAAACATCTCACCAGCTCCTTCTGTATTCGAAGAAGTTATTAAAGGAGTAGATATCCAGTAGTATCCATGTTGATCAAAAAATTGATGGAGAGCTAATGCTAAAGTATGACGGATACGTGTCACTGAACCTATCAAATTTGTTCGAGGACGTAGGTGTGCTATTTCTCTCAAATATTCCATACTGTGTTTTTTAGGAGCTATTGGGTAAGTTTCAGGTTTGTCTATCCACCCTATTACATCAATTTGTATAGCATAAATCTCAACAGATTGGCCTTTACTTGGAGACTTTTTTACATATCCGGCAATTGATACAGAACAACCTGATGTCAGGTGTAGGATCTCACTCTTGTAATTTTTAAGATTATTATTAGCTATAACCTGCACAGTATTTACACAAGAACCATCATAAATAGCAATAAAAGAAATACCTGCTTTTGAATCTCTTCTAGTACGGACCCATCCACGTATAATAACTTTATTTTCTACTTTTATCCTACCATTTAGTATATCCGCTACCAGCATAGTTTTCATAAGGTCTTTATCTCTATCTTTATTATCATAATGTTTAACAATTTTTTAAATCTATCCGCAGATAATCTAAATATTTATTTACTTATATTTAAATCATTTTATGTTTTTATAAATGTTATATAGCATGCTTTACATAACTATTTAATATAATATCCTTACTGGAAATATCAAAATGTTTTGCAACTGACCATAAAATTTGATTAAATAATTGCTGATTTAAATAAATTCTTCTCTACATAATATTACAGAACTCATATTATTTGAATTTCATCAGCATAAAAGAAAGGCCTAGTTATAATATTATTCAGACGATAAAAACACTTTACCGACCATTATAATGACCATAAAATACAGATGCATATATATATTTTATATGCATCTGTATCAAGTAGCCTGGTTAATATAGCATAACCATCTTTAATTATGGATTTATTGGTATTAATTCTAAAAAATTTTTAATTCTCTATTAAAGTAAGCAACTTATTATATCTTATACATAAAGTGATTTGCTATCAAATCATATTTTATTTATATGTTTTATCTAAGCTTAGTTAATAGTAAAAATGGAATATTTGATTAAGTAAAATATACTTACCGTGAAAATATGTATTCATTAACATTTATAAAGAATTAAATTATTTACTATATAAATTCCTTAAGGAGGATATTATGCTGTATCCTATAATTAGATCTGCTCTCTTTAAAATTGATCCGGAACGTGCTCATAAATTAGTTTTAAAAATTTTAGGTTTGATATCCGGTACACCCTTGGAATGGCTTATTAGACAAAATTTATTTTCTAAACCAATAAAATGTATGGGATTAACTTTTAAAAATGCCCTAGGGTTAGCAGCTGGTTTAGATAAAAATGGTGAGTGTATCCAAGCTTTTAGTTTAATGGGTTTTGGTTTCATTGAAGTAGGAACAGTAACACCGTATTTACAGTTAGGAAATAAAAAACCCCGTTTATTTCGCTTAGTTGAGGCAGAAGGTATTATTAATCGTATGGGATTTAATAATATAGGCGTTGATGGTCTTATAGAAAATATTAAAAAATCAAAATTTAAAGGTATTTTAGGTATTAATATTGGTAAAAATAAAAATACTCCAATTGAATATGGAAAAGAAGATTATTTAACATGTATAGAAAAAGTATATAAGTATGCTAGTTATATTTCTATCAATATATCTTCTCCTAATACCTTAGATTTACGCAAACTCCAATATGGTAGTCTTCTAGAAGACCTTTTATTGACGATCAAAGCAAAGCAAAAATTTTTAGCAAAAAAATATTTTAAATATGTGCCAATTGTGGTTAAAATTTCTCCAGATCTTTCTGAAGAAGAATTAATCAAAATAGCCGATAATTTTATTAGGTATAAAATAGACGGTGTTATTGCTACTAATAGTAGTATAAATAAAAACATTATCAAAGGATTAAATAAAAGTCAGGAAAATGGTGGATTAAGTGGTCGACCAATACAATTGCGTAGCACTGAAGTTATTAAGTGTTTATTTCGAGAATTACGAGGACGTATCCCTATTATTGGGGTAGGTGGTATTGATTCATTAATTGCTATGCGCGAAAAAATGATTGCTGGTGCATCATTAGGACAAATTTATTCAGGCTTAATATATAAGGGTCCTATTTTAGTGAAAAATATAGTAAATAATTTATAACTTCTTATTTAAAATATTATTTTATAGTATTTATATACTCATATATATACTTAAACTTCATATTATGAAGTATGAAGGACAGGTAATTTTTTTTATTTTGAATTTTACTTCCATTATCAACATAACAAACTGATATATACTCAAGATAGTACTAAAGGCTTTTATCCATTAATACAAATTGGCCTTTAATAAATTAACTAATGTTATTCTGTCATCAATTCAACATTTTTAAAACATTATAATAAAAAATTAAATTATAATTAATGACGCAAACAAGGTTCTTGAAGTTGTTGTCTGATCGAACTAGCAAGTTCATCTAAAGAAGGTTGGTCAAGATGTTCACACAAAACTTCTCCATATAATTGCACTTCAGCCACATAGGTATAGACTGCTTCTCCTGAATAATTTTCTATAATTACGTGATACCATGGATCTGTACGTAATGATTCAGAAACACCAAATTCTTCTAATTTAGGTGTTGTCAAGGAATATTCGGGATCGACATCAATTATTACTCCGAGCAGACCTGACATTTTATGTCTCACTTGTTGCCCAATGGCAAATTTAGTGAAAATCATCATGACCTCCAAAAGTACCACGTTTATCAAAATGGAGTTAGATTAAATTATTTTAAAGATAAGTAATATTACTTAAAATTTTTTTTTATGATCCGTAGTATATCCATAACAATGATTTTCTACCAATATCTTATTAATAAATACAACATCTAATATCAATAAAAAACTTATTGGTCCATCTCTCCGTTTATATTAATTTTCTTATAAAAATACCTTTATGCCTAAGTTTTTAAACCTCAATGAATGCATATCAAACTTATAGGTATATAAAATATACGTAATATCAAATGATATATCCAGATATTCAAAAATATTTAAACATATCTTTCTAAGAAAAAATTTTTTTAATCTCTAATTAAACTGTTTTAACTATATATATGTAAATCTTATCTAGAGTGAGATATGGTTATACATATATACATGATTATATTTATAAAAGTTTCTTTAAAAAAAGACAAATTAATCATTACTATGATTTTTAGTAATTCAGGCAAATACAAGATTATTATCTATTAGTATTTCACTGCCTGAATTTTAATATTCATACTGAAGCTTATAATGAAAAAAAAATTGTTGTAATTTTCTTAGTTTGGATTAGTTTAAAAACCCATATTGTCCACGCTGATCTTTATCATAAATATAATTATTGGTATGAGGGAATTAAAAGTGGTTTATCTCATTTTCATAACACTCAATAGTGGTAATGGTTATGTAAATAATTATGGTATAACTTATTCCAATAAATTTGTATGGAGTACGTTTTTAGGGTATCAGCTGAGCTTGAGGTAGGTTATGATTGGGGTAATGTATGGCATGGTGGAAAACAGAATTTAGTATATAACTCATGGTATTCATATATTCTATAAATACACTTATGCTACACTATTTAGTATATTAAATATCTCTCATAGTATAGGTTTTTTAATATGGCATCTTTATACTTCTCAGATTAATAATTTTATAAATCCTCCAATAGAGGATTATATAAGTATCTCCATTTTATTATCTGTAGGTTTGGAATATTTATTACAATGTCATTGGATAACAATAACTAGATTATCAGATTATACCTCACATAGGTGATTATAATATAGTAGGAACATCTCCCATTAATTATATGTTGAGTATTACTATTAGTAAAGTTTTTTGTGATAAATATTCAAAATATCCAATGAGGGGTCATTGGTCAATCGCAAAAGTTAAACACTATCTTCTAAAGGCTACAGTATTCTTTGATTTTAACAAATATATATTAAATCAGAGCGCAAAAGCAAGGGTAAAGCTATTTGTTAGTGAATTGAGTACTCTGAATCTAAAAGAGGTATGGATAATAATGTTAGGTTATACTGATCGTATTGGAACTTATGAATATAACTACAAACTTGCTAAATAACGCCTAATATCTGTTACTAACTACCTACTAAATCAAAGAATATATGCATTTTTTTATTTATGTTTTATAAACATGAATGTGATAATATTGTATTACATAAATCTCTTATTAAACTTCTGGCCAAAGATCATCGAGTAATAATACAAATAAAAGCTATTAAATAAAGACAAAAATATAATTTATAAACAAATCTGATAAATATAGACATATAATATTGAATATTTTGAAACTTACTGAGCAAAATTTACGATTTAATACTGATAGCTATAAAAAAATTTTTTCGCAAAATTTTATAGATGATATAGACAGTTTTTCTTTAGTGCAGCCCAGATTATTCAGCACATTAACTAATTTTTGTAGACGTAAATATACATTTCCAATACTACTGATTCGTAGTCAAGAAAACATAAACTATTTAGCTAAGATTGCTAATGTGATTAAACGTTTATATATTCAAGATGGTACACTTTATGGTGGTGAATATCATATAACTTCTAATAATATTATTTTAAAACCACCTAAAGATCCTTCTAATCCATTTACCAGTTTAGGCAAAGTTATATATGCAGAATGGATAGAACTGGAAAAACTATTAGGATCTGTACATGCATATAAAAAATATATCAATTTAATACCCGGTATAGTTCATCAAGCAAATGGCGGCTTTCTACTTCTTTCTTTGCGTACTTTATTAAAACAACCTCTTATGTGGAAAAGATTAAAACAATGCATAATCAAAAAATTATTTGAATGGTTTATTCCTAATAATATTACTCGGATAAGCAGTTCAATCCCTGCTTTACCTATGAATTTACGATTAGTACTATGTGGTGAATATGATTCATTAGCTTCTCTACAACAATTAGAGCCAGAAATACATAAATTAGCTATTTATACTGAATTTGAAGAACAAATCACAATAATTACTAGAAAAGATATGTTTGCATGGTGTCACTGGACTTCTGTTATTGCAAGAGAAGCTAAAATTCCACATCCTCAAGCAGATTTTTGGCCTGTGTTAATTCATGAAAGTTCACGTTATACAGGTGCGAAAAACACTTTATCTTTATGTCCATGTTGGTTGTTACGGCAATTACAAGAAGCTATGCTCTATGGTAATATATTGAATAAAAAATCTTTGCAAAAAGCTATTGAAATACGCTATTGGCATGAAAATTATGTTTATAAAAAGATGTATAATGAAATTATATTAAAAACTATTTCAGTTCAAACAGAAGGTAAAGTAATAGGGCAAATTAATGCATTATCTGTATTTGAATATGCTGGACATCCATTGTTATGGGGACAACCTTCACGCATCACATGTGTAGTGTATCTAGGTGATGGTGAATGTATAGACATAGAAAGCAAAACCCAACTCGGAAATAATATTCATGCTAAAGGTGTAATGATTATGCAATCTTATTTACATTCAAAGTTAGCATTGGAACAACATATACCTTTTTCTGCCTCTTTAGTATTCGAACAATCATACGAAGAAATAGATGGTGACAGTGCATCATTGGCTGAACTATGTGCTGTAATAAGTGCAATTAGCTCTCAACCAATTGATCAACAAATCGCGGTGACAGGATCTATTGACCAATTTGGAAATGTTCAACCGGTGGCTGGTCTTAATGAGAAAATAGAAGGATTTTTCTATATTTGTTATAAAAGATATCTTACTCATAATCAGGGAGTAATTATTCCAGCAGACAATGTTAATCATCTTAGCTTAAATGAAGATGTTATTAAAGCAATACAAGAAAAAAAATTTCATATTTGGGCTATAAAACATGTGGATCAAGCTTTACAAATTCTTACTGGATTACCCTGGGATAATGCACAAGGCCCATCATTAATAAAGAAAATTAAAGAAAAGATTTGTAAAAACCATAAAACTAATACAAATGAAATTCCTTGGTTATTTAGGTGGTTAAATTGGGGACAGTAAAATTTCTTTAGATATGCAACATATGTTTTTTATTAATTCAATTAAGCGTGATTATTTATTGACATAAGCTATGTATGATAAATGAAAAAAATTATTTATGGATAGTGGTAATAGTAATATGAAATAGACTATTATTGATGGTAGGTTGAAAGATAAAATTCATTCCACTAACATATAGTTATATTATGATATAAAATCAAAGAGTAACAATTAACTAATCAATATGGTATTCTTTATACAGAAAACCTATCAATTTTTACGAACAAAAATTTTTCTGTTGTGCAGTTAAACTATCTAACATTTGAGATTTATTAAAAAGTTTGGAGAAAAATATAATAAAAGATCTTATAGTAGTTTATATCACAACATGTATTATAAAATAATTAATAAAAGAACTATAAAAAGATCACAAAATCATTCGTATGATGTTAAATTTACCCACATTAGTAAATGAAGCTATGGATCTGTCACTCCTAATCTTAAGGTTGAAAAAATACATTGATCAAGTCCTTCATTTTTATAAAACTTTTGAAAAATTACTTATGTAAAAAATGAATATTTAATCAAGTAGTAGACATAAGTTAGTTCTACACTAACTTATGTATTTAGGTCTATATAAGCTATAGCAGATCCTCCAAAAGGGTATCATCAGCATAGACCAGACTTATTTTGCTGCACAAACATTCAAAGGTGCAGCATATATGTTATTATTAGATTCCGATAAACATCCTGCTATACTCATCAAACATATAGCTTGCTCTCCTAGCTCTCCTAATAGTACTAAAATTTAAGTAGTAAAATTTTTAGATATGTAGTGATGAACGCTGTACAATAATGTATAAAAATCTTAAATTATGGCTAATAACAAAAAATAAATTTAATTTAAATTAAAATTTATTGAGATATGCAATAAGTTAGGTAACTTTTTTATCATTAATAATCAGATCAAATATAAGTAAAATAAGTAACTAAATTATTTAAGCACTAAATAAGCTTTTATAACCGAATAAGAAACTTATAAATTATCAACTGTGAATATTTTATTTTATTCCCAAAGTATGACAAATAGCATAACTTATATCATAGCGATTCATAGTATAGAAATGAAAATTCTTGACACCTTCGTAAGATAAAATTTTTACCATCTCTATGGCAATACTTGCTCCAATCATTTTGCATATTTCCGGATTATCTAAGCCTTGAAACATAATTTTCATCCAGTTAGGTATCTTTACATTAGTAAATGAAGCAAATTTTTGAACTTGCTTAAAATTTAAAATAGGTAATATTCCTGGTATAATTTCCGATTCAATTCCAATGGCAAGGCAGCGATCACGAAAACGTAAATAACTATCTATATCAAAAAAAAACTGTGTAATAGCTCTATTAGCACCATTATCAAACTTGCGTTTTAAATTAATTAAGTCAGCTTGTGCACTCTTAGCCTCCGGATGAACTTCAGGGTAGGCGGCTACAGAAATATCGAAATCACCTATTTTTTTCAGTAAATAGACAAGATCAGAAGCGTAAATTCTTGCATTTTTTTTATTTTTAAATGAATCTCCACGTAATGCTACAATATGTCTAATTCCATTAGACCAGTATTTTTGAGCAATCATGTGTAATTCTTCACATGTATTATTAATACAAGTTAAGTGAGGAGCCACTTCTAATTTAGTGTTATTTTTAATATCTTTAATAACATTATATGTAAATTGACAATCTTCAGGATTAACACCTTGAGTAACAGAAACAAATTTTGGTTTTAAACTACTTAATTGAAGTATGGACTGCCAAAGTATCTTTTTCATTTCGTTCGTACGAGGAGGAAAAAATTCAAAAGAAACATTAACATCTCCATTTAATTTGGAGATACTTTGATTGAGTATTTCTCTTTGGTTAACGTGAAAAAAAACCATTTAGTTACCTTAGTGGTTAAATATATAGTATTTCTGGAACAGAAAAACATTCAATAAATGTATCAAGAAGTAGTTTAACTAATTATAATATTATTACATAATTTGTTTTTAATACACATATAAAACTATGTCAGTTTTTAGTTATTGACTTAAATGCATTATCTAAATCTGTAATTAAATCCTGAGGATTTTCAATACCAACCGAAATCCGGAGTAATGTTTCTGAAATACCAGCTTTAGCACGTGATTGCGCTGATATTCCTGCATGTGTCATTGTGGCAGCGTGAGATATTAAACTTTCTACACCTCCTAATGATTCAGCAAGTGTAAACAGTCTAAGTGATTTTAAAAATTTTCTTAAATCATACTCATCAACATCTAACTCGAAACTCAGCATAGCTCCAAATCCATGTTGCTGACATACGGCGAATTTATAACCAGGATTACTTGGTAATGACGGATGATATAATTTTTTAACTAATGGTTGTTTTTTTAAAAATTCTATAATCAATAAAGTATTATTTTGAGCAGACAGCATGCGCAACGTTAATGTACGTAACCCGCGAAGTAATAAATAGCTATCAAAAGCGCCACTTGTAACACCTATATTATTTGCCCACCAAGCCAAGTCATTTACTATTGATGAATCTTTAGATATTACTACACCACCTAAAGTATCAGAATGACCATTAAGATATTTAGTACAAGAATGAATTACTAAATCAGCACCTAAAGTTAATGGATTCTGCAATACTGGACTAAGAAAAGTATTATCCACAACACTGAGAGTGCCATTTTCACGTGCAATTTTGCATAGGTATGGTATATCTACTACCCGTAATAAAGGATTACTAGGACTTTCAATTAATAGTAGCTGAGGTTTTTCTAAAAAAACTTTTTCTAAACCCACTTTATTGTTTTGATCAATAAATTTTACACGGTAAACTCCACGTTGACTTAAACTATCAAACAAACGATATGTTCCACCATAACAATCATATGGGGCAATAATTAAATCTTTAGGTTTAAGAAATGCTGTAGTTATTAAATGAATAGCAGACATTCCTGTATTAGTTAATACAGCTCCTATTCCACCTTCTAACTCTGCTAAAGTTCGTTGAACTATATCACGAGTTGGATTACCACGACGTGAATAATCATAAATACGTGGTGTATTAAAATCTATAAAATTATAAGTAGTTGAGAGATAAATAGGAGGAACAACACAGCCATGTTGCTCATCATTATTCAAACCACTATGAACTGCAGTTGTTTCCTGTTTGTAGGTCATAACATTTAATGTTCCTGAGCGGCACAATAAAATAAATAGGATAACCTTATTTATTTAAATATCTAGTATATTTAAAGAGTAAATATTCTATATAGTTGTCTATTGAAAGAAATTTATTTTTCTTTAGAACCTTGTATTTTAAAACGTTTGTTAAATAATTCTACACGACCTCCAGTATCAACGATGCGTTGTTTCCGAGTATAAAATGGGTGACATTTACCACAGACGTCTAAAATTATTTTGTGCTTTAGAGTAGAACGTGTATTAATTATGTTACCACAGGAACATGCTATAGTAACATTTTGATATGTAGGATGAATATTTGTTTTTTTCAAAATTATACCTCTTATAAAAACTCGATATTTTGACTTATTCCTAATTTATTTTAAGCATATTATATGCTTTACTATAGTAGCGCAAGCTAATAATTTTCTTAAGAAAAGTCAGTATATTATTTTTTTTAGAATTAAAAATACAATGAATTTTATTCAGGTAGCTTTATTTGTTCATCTACCATCGCTTTTTGATTATATTTTACCTCCTCATATGTATACAGTACAAGGAGCAAGAGTTAAAGTACCATTTCGTAATAAAAAACTTATTGGTATTGTAGCTAATATAAGTAAAGATAGTAAATTACCTTATACTAAATTAAAACATGTTACCGAAGTAATAGATAATGAATCATTGTTTTCACCCACATTGTGGCACTGTTTACAATGGGCAGCTACATATTATCATATTTCACTAAGTAAGGTTTTGATTAATGCCTTACCAAAATTTTTACGTCAAGGCAAATTGATAGATGAAGAATATATATGTAAATGGAAAATTACAGTTAAAGGTCAAGAAATAGATATAAATTATTTATACAAAACACCCAAACAACAACATATATTAAATATTCTACGTCAAAAATCTTTAACTAATCATGAAATATTTAAGTTTAATTTAAATAAAAATATATTAAATATTCTGTGTGACAAAGGACTTTGTATAGTAGAAAAATGTCTTTTGCAAACCAAAGATTGGCGAAATAGTGTATCATTAAAAAACACAAAGGTAGTATTAAACAGTGAACAAAAAAGTGTATTTGAAGCGGTAATGGATAAAAGAAAAGATTTTCATGTTTGGCTGTTAGTAACTATGATGAGTATTGATAAAACACCAGTTTATTTCTCCATTATAGAACAAATGCTATTGAATGGTAAACAAATTTTGTTTTTAGTCCCTACTATAGAAATAGCGCAAGTAATTACTTTTAAATTACGTAAAATATTTAAAGTACCTATTGATTTATTGCATTCTGAGTTGAAAGATAAAGAACGTATGACTATTTGGTTACGCGCTAAACGTGGTGAAACAGCTATAATTATTGGAACCCGTTTAGCAGTTTTTACTCCTTTAGCTTATCCAGGAATAATTCTTCTTGAAGAAGAGCATGATATTTCTTATAAGCAACCATATGGATGGCACTATCATGCTCGTAATTTAGCAATACTTAGAGCAAAAAAAGAAAATATTCCTATTATATTAGCCTCAGCAACACCTACGATAGAAACATTATATAATGTCAAACAAGGAAAATATAATCAGCTTATTTTAGGCAAAAATTTAATTCAATCAAAAGTATCTATAGATGATAACTATCATCTAAAACATATAGCACAATATGGTGGATTATCTCCGGTATTAATTCATAAACTCCATGAACATATTAAAAATAATAATCAGGTTCTATTATTACTTAATAATAAAAGTTATCGTCCTGAAATTATTTGTGATGATTGTGGATGGATAGCAGAATGTCCCTTATGCAGTAGTTATTATACTTTATATCGTAAATTACACAAATTACGTTGTCATAATTGTAATACGCAAAGTTTAATACCTATTAAATGTTTGAATTGTTGTTCAATTAATCTTTTAACTGTTGGTATGCGTACAGAAAAACTGGAAGAAAATCTTTACCAACTTTTCCCTAATATTCCTGTTTTGCGCATTGATAGAGATACAATTGAGCAAAGAGAAAAATTACAAAAATATAGGCACAATATTATGAAAAAACCCTGTATTATATTAAGTACTTACCGATTAGAAAAAATAAAATATTTTACTAATGTAACATTATTGATATTATTAGATATAGATAATATTTTATTTTTTAATGATTTTCGAGCTTCTGAACGTTTTGCTCAATTCTATATACAAATGAATCAATACTTACATTTTTATCCAATGAAAAGAGAAATTATATTGCAAAGCTCTAATCCAGAAAATTTTTTTTTAAAAAATTTAATAAAAAAGGGTTATTTTGCTTTTGCGGAAAGTTTATTAATAAACCGTAGGTTATTTTCTTTACCTCCTTGGACTCATCATGTACTCTTAAAAGCAAGAAATCCTGATAGTAAAAAAGCAGAATATTTTTTATATCAGTTACGTAATTTATTAGAAAATATTTCATATAATGATAAATATTTTTTCATTATGGGTCCTGTGCTAGGCAATGGAATTTGGCATTGGCAACTTTTACTTCAACATCCTTACCGTAATATTTTACATGCAATAATAGCTCAGCTGATATTATTAATAGAAAAAAATCCTCTTACTACATATAAGGTGAAATGGATAATAGATATAGATCCTATTGCAAATTAAACTATATTATCATAAATAAAGCAAATATATGTGCTCTTAAATTGAAATAATCAATTTTATGAAAATTAATTTTTTATGTTTACAACAAAGTACTTTATGCTGTAAAGCATATTGTTTACAATATATACTTGTTGTTAATATATTGCTTAATTAGCAATTTGCTATAAAATTAATTATATATTGCAAATAAATTAGATAAAAATATACCTCAATATATAGGTATCAAAAGTACTTGGTAAAAAGTATTGTGAATAATAAATTTACTAAAAGACTATCTTGGTATATATGCTATATAAAATATTTAAAAATAAAATAAATATTCTATATACAATAGTAGTTGTTCAATATTAAATAATATTTATAAAAAGCAGGCAATTAATATAAGTAAATATCTTATATTATACAAATATAAATTATTATTTATAATGTAGATTATTTGAAACATAAAAAATATATGAATTAACTATTGATTTACACACATATAATCTTTATTATGAAATATTATTTGCATAATTGTTAAAAGTCCAATGATCAACAAAGATTATATAAACTCTCAACAAATAAAAAAGGTGTATAGAAGAAATAAGTCTACTAACGATATTAATGTCGTTTTATATTGTGTAATAACAATATTCTTTATTGTTTCTATTAAATATTGCTTTTATATATATAATAAAGAAAATGGCATTCTTCTGGTAGATCCGATAGTTAAATCTATTAGCGATAATTTACCTGCTAAACCTAAGGAGAAATGGAAATATGTTCAAGGATTACAAGAGAATATAGTTAACATTAAAATTCCTAAAATTATTTATTGTGATAATGCTATGCATAATAAATCACGTAATCAAATATCTCTAACAAAACAACAGCTGCAATTTCTAAAAGAAATACAAATAGATGAGAGTCAAAAGCCGGTGATTTTAAATAAAGTATTATGGAATGGTCAAAAAATCAAACCAAAATTTTCTAAATATGCTAAAGTAATAAAGGAAAATATGCCTAAAAGTACTTTAAAAATTAATATAAATAGTAGCTAAATTGTTTTAACAATATTAGCATAATATGCATTATGATCAGCTATAAGTAATTATTGCATTAATTAGTAGTCATGCTCATATAAAATTGTATGATAGTTATCAAATATAATTCATGACTGAATTTATTTTTAAATGCAACAAGGGGTTTTTAGGTGACAACAATATTAAGTGTACGACGTAACACAGAGGTAGTTATTGGTGGTGATGGCCAAGCTACTATGGGTCATACTATAATTAAAGGCAATGTAAAAAAAGTGCGTCGTCTTTATGAAGATAAAGTGATAGCAGGATTTGCTGGTGGTACGGCAGATGCATTTACATTATTCAATCTATTTGAACGTAAGTTAGAGATGTATCAAGGTCATTTAGTTAAAGCAGCTGTAGAACTAGCAAAAGATTGGCGCACCGACCGTATACTACGTCGTTTAGAAGCTATGCTTGCAGTGGCTAATGAATGCGCTTCATTAATTATCAGTGGTAATGGAGATGTAATGCAACCAGAAAATGACTTAATAGCAATAGGTTCAGGAGGTCCTTTTGCTCAAGCTGCTGCACGTGGATTATTAGAAAATACTAAGCTAAACGCACGTGAAATAGTGCAAAAATCTTTAGATATCACAAGTGATATCTGCATTTACACCAATCATAACATTAATATCGAAGCATTATCTTACTAAGGCATAAGGATTCAATCATGTCTGAAATGACCCCTCGTGAAATTGTCAGTGAACTTAATCGCTTTATTATTGGGCAAGATCAAGCTAAACGTGCAGTAGCTATTGCCTTGCGCAATCGTTGGCGACGTATGCAACTTAATTGTGAATTGCGTCATGAAATTACTCCAAAAAACATTTTGATGATCGGTCCTACAGGAGTAGGTAAAACTGAAATAGCACGCAGATTAGCCAAATTAGCTAATGCACCTTTTATTAAGGTAGAAGCTACAAAATTTACTGAAGTGGGTTATGTAGGAAAAGAAGTGGACTCCATTATTCGCGATCTTACAGATACTGCTGTAAAAATGGTTCGTATACAATCAATTGAAAAAAACAAGACACGTGCTGCAGAGATGGCTGAGGAACGTATCCTTGATATACTTGTCCCCACAGCAAAAAAGAATTGGGGAAAATCAGAAACACCTCCTAATGAACCTGTAGCCACTAAACAAACGTTTAGAAAAAGACTACGAGAAGGTCAATTAGATGAAAAAGAAATAGAAGTTAATTTTTCGACAATGCCTACAAGCATAGAAATTATGGCACCACCAGGAATGGAAGAAATGATTAATCAATTACAATCTATGTTCCAAAATATAGGAATGCAAAAACAAAAAACACGTAAGCTTAAAATTAAAGATGCAATGAGATTATTAGTGGAAGAAGAAGCTGCAAAATTAATAAATTTAGAAGAAATAAAATATGCAGCTATTGATGCTGTTGAACAAAATGGTATAGTATTTATTGATGAAATAGATAAAATCTGTAGAGGAAATCAGATGACAGGAGCAGATGTTTCGCGTGAGGGAGTACAAAGAGATTTACTTCCTTTAGTGGAAGGTTGTACAGTATCAACTAAACATGGTATGGTAAAAACCGATCACATCCTTTTCATTACATCAGGTGCTTTTCAAGTATCAAGTCCATCTGATCTTGCACCGGAACTACAAGGCAGATTACCTATTAGAGTTGAACTACAAGCACTAACCGTAAACGATTTTGAACGTATTTTGACTGAACCTAAAGCATCTATCACTGTACAATATAAAGAATTAATGGCTACAGAAGGAGTAATCATTGAATTTACTACAGGAGGTATTCGTAAAATAGCTGAAGCTGCTTGGCAAGTGAACGAAAAAACAGAAAATATAGGAGCACGTCGTTTACATACAGTGCTCGAACATCTAATGGAAGAAGTATCTTATAATGCAAGTGATTTAAAAGGAAAGCATATCATCATCAATGAAGAATATGTTAGTAAGCATTTGGATGAATTAGTAGCTGATGAAGATCTTAGTCGTTTTATTTTATAAAAAATTACTAAGTAATGTAAAAATTAACCATTTTGGTGCTACCGGACCTATCGGTCCGGATAAATATCTTACTCGATCACATTGAAATACGTCGATAGGGACGATATTGGGGTATCCAAAAAATTTTGGATATTTCTTGTGCTAGTGATTCTTCTGATGTTACTAATGCGACACCAGATCGTTGAGCTTCCTTACCTACTTCTATAGCAATGATTTTGGATACATTTTGAATATCTTTAAGTACTGGTAACACTGATCCTTGGCCATCCTTTACTAAAGGAGAACATTTAGCTAATGTTCGACTAGCAATTATCAACATAGAATCTGTTATGCTGGTAGCACCAGAAGCAATTACTCCTAACCCAATTCCTGGAAAGATATAAGAATTATTACATTGAGCAATATTATATTCTCTACCATTCCAAATTACGGGCTGAAAAGGACTGCCAGTAGCAATTAAAGCGCCACCCTTAGTCCAGTGAATAATATCTAGAGGTAAGGCTTCCATACTAGAAGTTGGATTAGATAGTGGCATTATAATGGGATGTTTACAGTATTTATGCATTTCACTGATAATTTCTTTTGTAAAAAGTCCAGGTTGACCAGAAACACCTATTAAAATATCTGGTTTGACATTACTAATTACTTCTAGTAATGTAATTGAATTACGGTTTACCTTCCAGGCTGTTATATTTTTACTTTTTTGCGCTAACATTTTTTGAAATTTCAGTAAGTTTACTGATTTATCCGTTAATAAACCACAACGATCAACCATAAAAATTCTATTTCTGGCATCTTCTTCAGTTATTCCTTCAGATATCATCTGAGCAATAATTTGTTCCGCTATACCACATCCAGCAGAACCTGCACCTAAAAATACTATTTTTTGCTGACATAAACGTTTACCAGCTGCAGCACTAGCAGCTATTAGTGTCCCAGAAGTAACCGCAGCAGTACCCTGAATGTCATCGTTAAAGCAACATATTTGATTACGATATTCTTCAAGTATGGGCATAGCATTTATTTGAGAAAAATCTTCGAATTGTAAAAGCACTTTAGGCCAACGTTTTTTTACTGCTTGTATAAATTTATCAATAAATTTTTTATATTCTTCACCAGTAACACGTTGATGACGCCAGCCCATATATAATGGATCATTTAATAAATAATGATTGTTGGTACCAACATCTAATACTATTGCTAATGTATGAGCTGGGTTTATACCACCACACGCCGTATATAGTGATAATTTGCCAATGGGAATACCCATACCACCTATACCTTGATCACCTAAACTGAGAATACGTTCCCCATCTGTTACTACGATTACTTTTACATCTTGTCGACGAACATTACCTAATATAACATCTATCATGTCACGATTAGGATAAGAAATAAATATCCCCCGCGCACGGCGATATATCTCAGAGAACTGTTCACAGGCTATGCCAACTGTTGGTGTATAAATAATAGGCATCATTTCTTCTAGGTGATTTTTTACTAAATGATAAAACAAAGTCTCATTAGTATCTTGAATATTACGCAGATAAATATATTTATCATTATTAGTTTTAAAACTTTTGAACTGGCGCCAAGCACGTGTTGATTGTTCCTCAATAGTTTCTATTGCTTCAGGTAGTAAACCAGTAAGATTAAATTCTTGTCGTTCTCTATTAGAAAAAGCGCTACCTTTATTTAATAATGGAAATCCTAGCAGAACATCACCAGTATAAGGTATATATAGGGGATCTTTATTCTCATAATCGAATAGCATGCAGTTTTCTCCAACTGATATATGTATAATAATAACTATAATCTTTATTAAAGACAGAATGTTAATTATCAGGACATATTTTAAATAAAGTATATTTATATTATTTTATATTTATGATAAATTGATTTTTACAACATAAAAAATGTTAAATCATAACTAGAATAAATAGTATGGAAATGATACATATAAATTTATGTTATTGGTATAGCTATATTTAATGTTTCTTAATTATTGCCTTCATATTCTTCTTGAGATGCTTGTAATAACATATTAATTTTACTCATTTCTATACGTTTATAAAGATACCTAAATGGTATAATTTTATGATTAAGCAATGGTTTATGAATTGTATTCCATCTTAATTCAGTATTTAAAAAACACTCCACTTTTTTGCTTAAGCATGGTACTATCGGTTTTAACCAAGTGATAATTATTCTAAATAAATGAATACCCATTGAACAAACAGCATGCAAACGAGTAGAACTCTGTTCTTGTTTATAGATTCTCCAAGGTGCTTGTTCATCTATATAACGGTTGGCAATATCAGTTAAATTCATAATATTTCTTACTGCTAGATGATATTCCCTATTTTCTAAATATTTTCCAATACCTTCTGAAGAATCAATAAAATAATTATAAATATCAGCATCAGCCATACTTGCTGATAATTTACATCTAAAGTATTTTTCGATAAAACTCGCACTGCGAGAAGCCAAATTAACAATTTTATTAACAATATCGCTGTTTATACGATAAACCAAATCTTCTAAATTTAAATTTATATCATCAATACGAGATGAGAGTTTAGTCGCATAATAATAACGTAAACTATCCGAATCGAAATACTTTAACCAAGTACTAGCTTTAATAAAAGTACCACGAGACTTTGACATTTTTGTACCATTAACATTAACATAACCATGTACAAATAAGTTATCCGGTTTACGAAAATTACTTCCGTGTAGTATTGCTGGCCAAAATAATCCATGAAAGTATATTATATCTTTGCCAATAAAATGATATAGTTCAGTATCTGAATCTTTTTTCCAGAATTCCTCAAAATCAATTGTTTGATTCTTATTGCACATATTCTTAAAAGCACTTATGTAACCTATTGGGGCATCTAACCAAACATAAAAATATTTACCTATAGTATTTGGAATTTCAAAACCAAAATATGGAGCATCACGCGATATATCCCATTCTTGTAATTTCGAATCGAACCATTCTTGTATCTTATTTGCTACTTCTTCTTGTAGAATACCAGATCTAATCCATTGATATAGCATATCAGCAAAATAAGGTAAATCAAAAAAGAAATGTTCTGAACAGCGTATTTCTGGCGTTACATTTGACATCACTGACTTTGGTTCTATTAAATCTATTTGATTATATATTGCGCCACATACTTCACAATTATCACCATATTGATTGGTAGATTTACATTTTGGACACTTACCTTTTACAAAACGATCTGGTAGAAATATACCCTTCACAGAATCGTAAAGTTGCGAAATAATACGAGTCTTAATAAAACCATGTTTTTTTAAACGATTGTATATAAGCTCTGAAAAATATCGATTTTCCTTACTGTGAGTAGAATAGTAATTATCATAGCTAATATGAAAATTAGCAAAATCTCTCTGATGTTCCTTATTCATATCAATTATCATTTTTTCAGGTGAGATATTTAACTCTTGTGCTTTTAGCATAATTGGAGTACCATGAGCATCATCAGCACAAATAAAATATACTTCATGGCCTCGCATCTTATGATAACGTACCCAAATATCTGCCTGAATATGTTCAAGTAGGTGCCCTATATGAATAGAACCATTTGCATATGGTAAAGCACATGTCACCATTATTTTTCTTAGTTGATTCATGTTATATAATTTTTAGTTATTAAATATCTAATCGACAAATTAAATCTATTAATTGTCCTATCTTGTTGTACAGCACTATTGCTTTTTTAAAAAAGCATATGATATAATCAGTGGTGTGAATTATTCTCTATATTGCTTAAAGCATTCATGAGCATCCATCTAAAATATGTTAATAAAACATTTCATAAATAATTGTACGGAGATAATATAGTGTCTATCATCAATACAAAGATTAAACCTTTTTATAATATGGCTTTTAAAAGCAATGAATTTATTTCGATCAGTGAAAAAGATATAATAGGTAAGTGGAGTATTTTTTTTTTCTATCCGGCAGATTTTACCTTTGTGTGTCCAACGGAATTAGCAGATTTAGCAGATAATTATGAAGAGTTTAAAAAATTAAATGTAGATATTTATGCAGTTTCTACGGACACTCATTTTTCTCATAAAGCTTGGCATAATACTTCAGAGATGATTAGTAGAGTTCAATACGCTATGATCGGTGATCCAACTGGTACATTAACTCGTAACTTTAATGTAATGCGTGAAATAGATGGATTAGCTGAACGTGGCACTTTTATATTAGACCCATATGGATTTATTCAAACTATAGAAATAACAGCTGAAGGCATTGGAAGAGATGCTTCTGATTTATTACGTAAATTAAAAGCAGCTCAATATATTCATAAGCATCCAGGAGAAGTATGTCCAGCTAAGTGGAAATCAGGGCATGCTACCTTAGTACCATCATTGGATTTAGTTGGTAAAATATAATTAATATACTGTAAATAATATTTTACTCATTCTCTCGATAATCACATTGGCTCCTCTGACTGGGGTCGAACCAGTGACATACGGATTAACAGTCCGCCGTTCTACCAACTGAACTACAGAGGAGTAAATATTAGTATTTATATAATACCGACTTATGAGTAATTTGTCAAAGTTATTTTTTCAGATAATTATCTAGACAAATTACTTTAAGGTAATCAGATTTTATTTATAATTATAATATTAAATTAATAGCACTTGAACGATTAGCTGCTAATTGCATTAAAACATCTTGTTCTTTAAAAGTATACGATATGATATCTTGGTAAGAAAAATATTCTATTGCACCAATAGGCCCAGGTAATAATCGAATTATTCCGCTTAATGAAAGTTCGTAACTATTGCAAATAGCCAGTAAGGTTTATCTTTATATTGATGAGGTTATATTAAAATCCTATGAATGTTTGGATTAACTACATGTTCTAAACATTGACGTTATAATGTTAAAAATACCGCATTATCTGCACTCGCAGGATAGTAAACGATATAATTATCCTGCTTTTGGCCCAGTTCCAGAAAGACCTTCCAGACCAAAACGTTAAACCTCTATTCTCCAACACTATTACGAGTCACATAAATATTTCCTATATTGGTTTTATTATTTACTTGTATAATAGTTAGTTTCATTTATACGACTATGTATATCCAGCTGAGTTTATCTCATTCATTAATTTTTGCAATTTTGCAAATGAAAATATTAAAATATGTAAAACTGGAAAAATATTTCTTTATCTAAATCACTCACTTCGCTTATTTCAATTATGGTAGGTAGTACCACTACCTATTCATTCCTTACTATCTGGCAAATTATCATGTAGGGGTTGATAAACTTTAAAACATTTTTTAAGCATTATTTGAATGTGATCTTCTATATTGCTTTTTGCTGAAATATCAATTACTAGACCTATATCTACAACACTAAGATATTCTGGGTTACCTCTACAGTATTCTAACAAAGCTCCTATTAACATTTTTCTTGTATACATAATCGTAGCGCTGAACAACACACACTATCAAATCTGAAGTAAGAATATATACCACTTGTTCAGTAAAGTAAGTGCTGATTAATCTAAAATCATAGCATTCAAACCTTCGGTTTCAGCAATTAGTGGTATTGGATATCCTTGTGCATCCAGACGATTAGCTAGATTGTGGTATTTTGCTTTAAGCAGTTTTTGCTGCAAAAAATCTCTACTTTAAGTTGCCAATAGTTGATATATTCTCGATAGATTACAGAATATTTCTATTAAAGATAGATAAAAATATAGGTAGTACGCAATGGTATTATTAGTATTACTTAAATATCAAGATTGCTTATTATAAAATCATCTGGTACTTGGCTTCGTTAGTAAGTTATGCGTGGGCTAGCCAATTATACATATACTGGAAACGTATGACCTGGAGGGTATTTACTGGAACATTTCCTATTTTAATTTGGAAACAATATTAGTTATTAAATATCTATAAAATAATTACAATATTTTTATTATATATTGTTGCGTAAGCATTATGAATAAATAGGATAGTCTTCCACCATCAGATATGATATAAAAAATATGGTAATTAAATAAGATACTCACTCAGTTCAACTTGGTATTGAATTGGTTATAAAACAGTAAATTTTACTAATATAATATTCTAAATTAGATTTAATCAGCATAAATATTGCTATGTTACTGAATTATATAATCATGGTGGTGAGGATGGGATTCGAACCCATGATACGTCACCATATACACGCTTTCCAGGCGTGTTCCTTAAACCACTCGGACACCTCACCTATATCTTATTCTTCACGAGAACAACTACTACATAGTAGTTGATATAAATAATTACTATAAGATATTATTAATCATAAAGTTGGAAATAGCTATTTTTATTTACATCTACATGTTTTTTACTACATTAATACCCAGTGTATCCAGACCCTTGGTCAAGGTTTTTACAGTGAGTGCAGCAATCTTTAATCTGCTTTGACGTATACTATTATCTTCAGCAGATAAAATAGGACATTTTTCATAAAAAAGCGAAAAAAGTTCAGCTAATTCATATAGATAATTACACATAATATGTGGAGTACCATCTTTTCCTACTTGAACTAAAATTTCTTCAAATTGAATAAGACGAGTGACTAAACTTATTTCATATTTAGTATCAAGAAAGACTTTTCCTGTAATATTATCTATTTCAATTTTTGCTTTTCGAAATAACGAAAATATACGCGTACATGCATATTGTAAGTAAGGGGCTGTATTTCCTTCAAAAGAAATCATATTGTCCCAATTAAAACGATAATCAGTTGTGCGATTTTTACAGAGTTCAGCATATTTTATTGCACTAATTCCTAATATTTCCGCTAATTTTTTTAATTTTTTTTCTGTCATGTTAATATTTTTTTTTCTAAGCAAGATTAATGCTCGTTCATAGGCTTCGTCAAGCAAATCAGATAATCTGATTGTACTACCACTACGAGTTTTAAAGGGACGTCCATCTTTACTTAAAACCATACCTATAGAGTGATGCTCTAAAGAAACATTTTCTGGAACATAACCAGCTTTTCGGACAATATCCCATGTTTGCATAAAATGTTGATGTTGACGTGAATCTACATAGTATAAAATACGATCTGCTTTGAATTTTTCGTATCTATATTTAGCACATGCTATATCCGTTGTTGTATAAAGATAGGCACCATCTTGTTTTTGAATAATAACTCCCATTTGCTGGCCTTCTTTATTTTTTACATCTTCCAGTAAAACAATAACAGCACCTGCATGTTTTGTAGCTATCCCTTTCTGTATTAAATCGGAAATAATATCAGGTAACATATCTTGGTATAGACTTTCTCCCATGATATTTTTAGATGTTAAACTTACATTAAGTCGATCATAAATTTTTTGATTTTGTTGCATAGTAATATATATCATTTTTTTCCATATACATATGCAATCTGCATCTCCTTTTTGTAAGAGCACAACATAATTGCGTGCACTTTTGGCAAATTTTTCATCTTTATCATAAAAATCTTTTGCGCAACGGTACAAGTATTCTAAATTTTCTAAAGAAAAATTTTCAAAATATTGAATTTTATTATGTTTAATATAAGCTATTAACATCCCAAATTGGGTGCCCCAATCTCCTACATGATTGACCCGAATAACATTATGACCTAGAAAAGATAAAGTACGTGAGACAGCATCTCCAATTAAAGTAGAACGTAAGTGACCAACATGCATTTGTTTAGCTATATTAGGAGAAGAATAATCTATTACGATAGTTTGATGATGTGTAGAGTCAATACCTAAATATGGTTTTTTAAGAGCATAATATATTTGCTGAACCAACCAAGTAGGCTTGAGAAAAATGTTAATGAAACCTGGATGGGCGATTTCTACTTTCTTGGCTATATAATTAAGATTAAGATTAGTAACTACTTCTCTTGCTAATTGATAAGGTGCTTTTTTCAGCTTTTTTGCTATTGCAATAATACCGTTAAATTGATAATCACCAAATTTTGGATTATTACAATAATTTACTTCTGATATATAATCAGTTTTTATACCAGTTAAAAACATTGCTTTCTGAATTTCTTGGGAAAGAACATATTTAATATTCAATTAACTACCTGTATGTGATATAATATATACGAATTTTGTATATGATCAGTAACATATTTTTATAAATACTAATGAGTAAAGACTTAGTTTTACTTAATTTAAACTTATAATAATTAATTTTTATTTAAAGTGTATTAGCTATAAATACCGCTCTAATCTGTGTGAGCTAACCTTTTACCTTTTTAATAAGTGTGCTAATCAAGCTAGTACTACGTTGTTAGAACAGTTAACCATTGTTATATTAACAACACCATATTTTTCTAATCAATTTTTAAGCGTAGTGCAGAAATAAGGTGCGTTTTTTCCAATAATAACGCCATTCAGAATTAATACTGTGAAGTAAAAATGATTCTTTAAGCTAAGCTATTAATAATTACTGGTAAAAAGTTTACACTTTTCTGCTATAAATTAAAGTATTTATGAAACTTTATATTGTGTTATCTCTGTAATAGTTTAAGTCAACTATGCAGGCGACTCATTGCAATATGAGCATATATTTTAGAAATTAATGATTTAAATGCAATAAGGGAATCGAAATTCAGACATTGAAACCACAGTTCTATATTGGAAAAACCTGTGGCTCTTAAATGGGATTTATTGGTTTATATGCTGTTAGTTAACATAACATTTAAAAAATTTTTGCTTTTTAATGAATCTATAAATCACTATCACCATTAGCACGTTTAAAATACTAATGCATATCAATAATTTTATGAAAAACTAATACACCACCCTTACTTAAACCATGCCAAATTTTACGTACTAATCTTAAGCGTTTTTTTCTCTCTAAAAACTGTCAGGTAAAATTTAATACAACCAAGTAAGTATTATTAATAGAAATATAATTATTTGGTTTAACAAATTGCTTGCTAATATGCCTAGCATAGAAATCATATTAGACGAACGTTTTACTATATAGGGAAATACAGCTACTTATTCATTAAATACCCAAACTCCTCACTTAGTTATAATGTATAACGGTGAAACATAGTAATATACTATATATAAATAATCATCTTCTTACAAAGAAGGAAGTTAATATTTTTATAGATTTAACTAATAAGTTAATAATGTATATAAATTAGTAATTGATAATAAGGATAGTACATGCGAACAGAATTTTGTGGAAATATATTTACATCTATGATAAATCAGGAGGTGACTCTTTGTGGATGGGTGAATAGTCATCGTAATCTAGGTAAATTAATATTTATTGATCTGCGTGATATAGAAGGTATTGTACAAGTATGTTTTGATTCTAATTGTACAGATTTATTTGCCCTCGCTGGGGAACTGCGTAATGAATTTTGTGTTCAAATTAAGGGAATTGTAAGAGCTAGAGAAGAAAAAAATAAAAATTTAAGCATGAGGACAGGTGAGATAGAAATCTGTGCTACGAATTTAATTATTTTCAATTCTGCGGAACCTCTACCTATTGATATTAAACAAAAAAACTCTGAAGAAACTCGTCTTAAATATCGTTATCTTGATTTACGTTGTCCTGATATGATACAACGTTTAAAGCAACGAGCAAAAATTACTAGTTTTATTCGTAATTTTATGGATCAACAAGGTTTTTTAGATATTGAAACACCTATATTAAACAAAGCAACTCCCGAAGGAGCTAGAGATTATTTAGTTCCTAGTAGGATCCATAAAAAAAAATTTTATGCTTTACCTCAATCTCCTCAATTATTTAAACAGTTACTTATGATCTCTGGTTTTGATAAATACTATCAAATTGTAAAATGTTTTCGTGATGAAGATTTACGAGCAGATCGTCAACCGGAATTTACTCAAATTGATGTAGAAACATCTTTTATGACAGCTAAACAGTTACGAGAAATAATGGAAAATTTGATTCGTGACCTGTGGATCAATATAAAAGGAATAGATCCTGGTAGTTTTTCGGAGATTACGTTTAAAGATGCTATGTGTCGGTATGGTTCTGACCAACCAGATTTACGAAATCCTCTAGAATTAGTTGATATAAAAGATTTACTAAATACAGTAGAATCTAAATTTTTATTAAACAATATAAACTATTCACAAGCCAGAGTAGCTGTTTTAAAAATTCCCAATGGAGCTAAGATCAGTAGAAAACAAATAGATACATATACAAAATTTGTAGCAAATTATGGACTAAAACGTTTATTTTGGATGAAAATTAACCTAAACTCGCATGGAATAAATAACATCAACGGGTCGCTAGTTAAAAATTTAGATGTTAATACGGTACAATATATTATAAATAGAACTAAAGCCCAGAATGGAGATATTATTTTTTTAAGTGCTAATGTAGAAAAAATAGTCACAGAGGCATTAGGTGCACTTCGTATCAAGATAGGGAATGACTTGAATATAACTAATAAAAATATTTATGCTCTAACTTGGATTATTGATTTTCCCTTGTTTGAACAGAATAGTGCAGGAATAATAACTACTATGCACCATCCTTTTACATCACCTTGTAATATTTTAGTAGAAGATTTAATTAAATCTCCTTTATCTGTCATTGCTAATGCTTACGATATGGTAATTAATGGATATGAAGTAGGTGGTGGCTCAGTAAGAATTAATAATACAAAAATGCAGAAAACCATTTTCGATGTTTTAGGTATGACTGAATTAGAACAAAAAGAAAAATTTGGTTTTTTTTTAGATGCATTAAAATTTGGCACTCCTCCACATGCCGGTTTTGCATTTGGTCTGGATCGTATAACCATGTTATTAACAGATACTAATAATATTCGTGATGTTATTGCTTTTCCTAAAAGTACCAATGCATCATGTTTAATGACTAATTCGCCAGATTTCATTGATGCTGCAATATTAAATGATTTATCTATCAAAAATATTTAAATATAATAAAAGTATTATTTATTAATAATCTAATATAAACATATTATAATTATATGACAATAATTCTTGGAATTGATCCTGGTTTAAGAATAACTGGTTATGGTGTTATCTGTAAATACCACGACCAATTAAGCTATCTTAACAGCGGGAATATTCGCACTGACACAGCAGCAGATTTATCTGTTCGTCTCCAACTGATTTATAAAGGTATTACAGACATTATCAAGCGATATTCTCCAGATTCTGTGGCTATAGAGCAGATTTTTATAGCTAAGAATTTCAATTCAGCTATGAAATTAAGCCATGCTCGTGGAGCCGCATTATCTGCAATAGCAAATTTAGGATTACCAGTATTTGAGTATGCCGCACGTAAAGTAAAACATACAGTTGTAGGAGTGGGTAATGCAGATAAAAGACAAGTACAATATATGGTATGTACTCTTATGAATCTCCAAATAAAAATACCCCAAGATGCGGCTGATGCATTAGCTATTGCTATTACTCACTGTTATTGTAATATGAAAAATTCATAAAATATGATGAATAGATTAAATCTTGTATCATTATGACAAAAGTTTAATATGTTTATTGTTTAGGTTTCATGTACCAACGACGAATTGATCTAATAATAAAAATACCTATTATTACACCTAATATATATATCAAATACTTAAAGGATTTATTGTTATGAATTAATTCACCAGCAGAATATCCTATTGCAGAAAAAAAACATCCCCACAAGATGCCTCCAATAATATTAAATTTTAAAAAATGAATAGGATTTAGCTTGGTAGCTCCTATAATGATAGGACCTAGAAGACGCAATCCATACATGAATCTCGCACCAATTATAAATAAACTAGGATATTTATCTATGAAATTATGTATCTTTCTTAATCTATTTTGAAATTTTTTAAATCTATTAAAAAAATTGGTACCATAATTGTATCCTATCCAAAATAGGAATTGATCCCCTATACAAGCGCCTAATATTGCAGTAGAAAGTACACCACTCAAAGAAAGTATTTTTTCATGTGCAGCCATACCACCAATAATAGTAAATGTTTCTCCTTCAGCAGTACAGCCTATAAGCAAAGCAATATAACCATATTGTTTGATTAATTGGTGAATATGAATATCCCAATGCAAAATATAGTTTCCTTAAAGTACTAGTGATTAGTTAAGATTATATATTATATTTAAATATATTATTTATCTTTATATGATATATATTAACAATAAACATTGCTATTTATAATCTCTGTCAAATGGAAATGAATTACTTTCCTTAAGCAATATTTAATGAGAATTAATAAAAATACAATAACCAACCAGCATTAAACTACTCATACCACTAACAGATAAAATAAAACATAGGCATATTATGATCTTTTTGTATTTCATTTAATATGTTTCCTTTATGAACAAGTTTAATTATATTCTGGAACATACAGAATCATACTCACAGTAATAGTAATATTATAAGTATATATCTACATATTATTTATCTTTATTAGGTAGTTATTTAAATAAGATAAATGTTAATATTTTATATATAAAATATATCTGCTATTCTTTATCTTCATCTAAGTTTTCGTATTCTCCTTCAATAGTATGACCTTTTTTGGTATTTGACTGCCCTTTATCATCAAAGTCGAAAGTGAAATAACGCACTAATTTTAATACAAAATATTCGTGGATCAATGGAAGGAGTATTATTACTCCAAGTACATTAGTAAAAAATCCTGGTAATATAAACCAAATAATTGCAGATATTAATGAAAGCTTTTTGATAATTTCAGTATAAGATATGTTATTGCTTTCAACAAATTTATATTGTTTTCTAAAGTTATATTTTAAGAATGATATTCCTATAAAAAAAGTATAAATAGTTAATATTATAGCAAATATCATACCTAATATCAGCAATATATGCATAAACCAGAAAAATTCAAGACCTAATATCAAAGGTAAAAATATCAAAAATAACCAAAACACTACATACTCCTATTTTCAGAATAATAAGTAATATTTAATATATTAAGTATTATATAAAGATCATAAAACAAGAAAGATAAAATATCTAGTATACTCAAATTAGTATTATTTAGTTTAATTCAATAGTGAGTTATTTACTATAATGCTCTATGATAAATTATATATCAATAATAAAACAAATTTAATACAATAAAGTCAACTATTAAGTTATAAGGTAATCATGATAAATAATATTCGCATTGAAGAAGATTTGTTAGGCATGAGAGAAGTGCCTATAAATGCTTATTTTGGCATCCATACTCTACGAGCCAAAGAAAATTTTTCCATTAGTAAAAATAAGATAAATGATATTCCAGAATTTATCCATGGTATGGTAATGGTAAAAAAAGCGGCAGCATTAGCCAATAAAGAACTTAAAACGATTCCTGAGAATATCGCTAATGCTATTATCTGTGCTTGTGATGAAATACTAAATAAGGGCAAATATATGGATCAGTTTCCTATAGATGTCTATCAAGGAGGAGCAGGTACTTCATTAAATATGAATATCAATGAGGTAATAGCTAACATTGGTTTAGAAATCATGGGACATAAAAAAGGAGAATATCATTTTCTCAATCCTAATGATCATGTAAATAAATGTCAATCTACTAATGATGCTTATCCTACTGGGTTCAGGATTGCAACTTATAATTGTATTCTAAAATTAGTAGAGGCAATAAAGCAATTAGCTCTAGGATTTCAAAATAAATCACAGCAATTTAGTAATATTTTAAAGATGGGAAGAACTCAATTGCAGGATGCGGTTCCCATGACCTTGGGTCAAGAATTTCATGCTTTCAATGTGTTATTAAATGAAGAAATTAAAAATATCATACGTACTGCAAATCTTTTACTAGAAGTAAATTTAGGTGCTACAGCAATTGGAACACGTTTAAATACACCGGAAGGATACCAACAATTAGTTATTAAAAAACTTGTTGAAGTTAGTAATCTTTCAATTACTCCAGCAGAGGATCTTATTGAAGCTACATCTGATTGTGGTGCGTATGTTATGTTGCATTCTGCATTAAAAAGACTTGCTGTTAAATTATCAAAAATTTGTAATGATCTAAGATTGCTTTCTTCAGGACCGCGTGCAGGTTTCAATGAGATTAATTTACCTGAATTACAGGCAGGCTCGTCAATTATGCCTGCAAAAGTAAACCCAGTCATACCTGAAGTTGTTAATCAAGTTTGTTTTAGAGTTATTGGTAATGATATTACAGTTACTATAGCAGCTGAAGCAGGTCAACTACAATTAAATGTCATGGAACCTGTAATTAGTCAAGTTTTGTTTGAATCAATTAGTATTCTAACTAATTCTAGTTATAACTTATTAGCAAAATGTATAAAAGGAATAACTGCTAATAAAAAAATTTGTGAAGATTATGTTTTTAATTCAATTGGTATTGTAACATATCTTAATCCTTATATTGGTCATCATAATGGAGATATTGTAGGTAAATTATGCGCTGAAACTGGAAAAAGTGTAAAAGAAGTAGTATTGGAACGTGGCTTACTTACTGAAGAGGAACTAAATAAAATTTTTTCTGTCCAAAATTTAATGCATCCTGGATATAATGCACAATGTTATATTGATAATAAATAGGTATTTATTTTTACAAAAATACATTTGTATATAGTAGAATGGTATTAATACCACTCCATTATTTATATATTACTATAAAAATGCTAACTGACGTGTATAATATAAGTTTTAGTAAGAAGCAAAATAACTTTTTATATTTAAGTTACATGCATTTACACATGGTATTATTCTATATACATAATAACAATATTAATTAGTATAGCCATATACCATTACTGTTGGATAAAATGCAACAGCATTTTAAACCATTGTCTTCTTCTGCAGTATTTGGGATAACAACTTATTATTTCCTATTTGATATAAAATATAGGAAATATTTATAAAATCGTATCTAAGATAGACTAGAAAAAATAAATATTCAATTTTTAAATAAAAAACTGAATTTATAATTTTATTTAACCTAATATATACTATATTTAGTATGATTGATAATGAAATGATCACAAATAGGATTATATTGTTATGTATTATATACGTTTTTCTAGCTTAGAAAAGCCTATTCAAAATATCATTGAAATGTCAATATAATACTAAGTTAATAGTAATTAAAAAGTTATTAGTTATTTCATGTAAATAATATATCCATAAAATGGCCTATTTAACTAAGGAAATATATTTGATGGAAGTTCAATCTGCGATTATAGTATGGTGTACTGTTCCTGATCAAGCAACCGCAGAAATGTTAGCCAAAGAAACTCTTAAAGAAAAAATTACAACTTGTGTTACAATATTACCTCATGTAAAGTCTATTTATTTGTGGGAAAACAATATAGTAACATCTGATGAGTTGCAAATGTTATTCAAAGGCAATGCATGTCATCAACAAGAACTTTTTAAATTAATAAAAAAGTTGCATCCATATAAATTACCAGAAATATTTTCTATATTAATAGATAGTGGAGAAGCTAAATATTTAACATGGTTATATTAATTAGTTTTATCGAAGATAACTATCTTAAATACATTAGGAATTTAGACAATTTTTTTAGATATATTATTTATAATAAATTTTATATAAAAATTATTGACCATTTAAGTGCATTAAGGCATAATTAATATTCTGCCCGGATAGCTCAGTTGGTAGAGCAAGGGACTGAAAATCCTTGTGTCGGCGGTTCAATTCCGCCTTCGGGCATCATCAGATATAAATATTATTCTTTTGCTGTTATAACTAAAAGCTCTTCTAGTAAATCATGCTCATGTAATAATTTCTCCATTGTTTCGCTTGAAATTTTTTTAGTAGCACGTAAATGATAAATCTCTGCTCGTTCTGCCCATAATGCTGTTAATCTAAACCGACGTTCAATATCTTCAGTAAATAATACCTTTTCTATATCCTCGTGATCTTTTGTAGTACGACTACGTAAATCACTTATAACACGCGTACTAATCTCGTTCAGTAATTCAATATCGATATTTTGTTCTGTATCTTTCTCTAAGCGAGATGTCATCTTCTCTAAACTTTCAATAGCCACTTCGGCAATTATTGAACGTGCTATTTGTAATTCACGTTTGTTTTCATATTTATCTGTATTTTTTATATTATAATGTAGCAATATCGGAAGTATTACTGCGCAACTAAAAATTGATAAGATGATTACTCCAGTAGCAATACCAATTAATTCATAACGAGAAGTAAAAGGAATATTGTTAATGAAAATAGGAATAGAAAGTACTCCAGCTAATGTTATAGTACCGCGTACACCGGAAAAAGAAGTTATTAAAATTTCATTTAATGAATAATTAGCAAAAGATAATGTATTTTTTGGCAAAATATATAAACTAATTATTTTCATCATCCATAGCCAAACAAAGCGAATAAATATCAAACCAATATTGACTATAAAAATATCGACCACTAGCATCCATAAATCAAGATTAGTATCTACACGAGCTTTTGCAATTGTCAGGTTAAAGATATATGGCAGTTGAAGTCCTAACATGATAAAGATGATACCATTAAAAATAAATTCCAAAGCCTGCCAAATACCATTAGCTTTCAAACGCATAGTCAAAGGAGCCTGCCTAATAATGCCTGAATGAGTTATAGTCATACCTGAAGCTACAGAAGATAATATGCCAGAAACTCCTATATATTCAGCTATTAAATATGAGAAAAAAGGTAATAATAATACTAATATAATTTGAGTAGTAGGATCATTTCCACTCCATTTGCTGAATAGGCGTAAACAACGACTATATATCATACAGATGGTTATTCCTGAGATTAAGCCTCCTATTGACAATAACAACATATCCGCGCCAGCTCGTGTCCATTCAAATAATAACTTACCGAATGCCATAGATAATATAATTTTAAGTGAAACTAAGCTAGCAGCATCATTCATCAGAGCTTCGCCCTGTAGAATAAACATTATTTTTTTAGGCATTTTTCTTCCTTCCCCAACTATTCCAGACAATGCAATCGCATCGGTAGGAGCGAGTACTGCTGCTAAAGCAAAAGCTGGTAATAGGGAAATACCAGGTATTAATAAATAAATTAAATACCCCATGCTAATTACTGTAAATAATACCAAGAATAAGGCTAAGGAAATTATTTCTAAACCTTGAGCAAAAAAATCACTCGGGAGTATTTTCGAACCATCAGCAAATAAAAGGGGAGGAATAAATAAAACGAAAAATAAATCCGGATCAAAGGTAACATGTAATTTTACCATTTTTAACGAAGCCAACAGGGCGCCAGTAATAATTTGCACTAATGGCACAGGAACATAAAAAGGTAATATTTGATAAATCACACTTGAAAGCGATACAATGAATATCATTATCAATGCGATAAAAAATATTTGCATTGTTTCCTTGAAACATCTTACTTATATTGTTATAATATTCAACAAATTACAGTAAGATCATTTAATAAAATTATTAATGATACCTATATATCTTATCGATAATAATTATTAATTATGTATCGATTATTTATATATAGAGGTGAATCTACATAACAATATGTAGATATATTATATATTCAACTAAATGTTATAATAGTCAATTATATTTTAAAAAAATATTAATTGTGATCATTTTATTAATGATAGTTACTATTATAAGTAAAGTACTTAATTGATTTGTTATATACAATGTATTTAAAATGATATTTCATGTTGATTATATTTTAAAAAAATATTAATTGTGATCATTTTATTAATGATAGTTACTATTATAAGTAAAGTACTTAATTGATTTGTTATATACAATGTATTTAAAATGATATTTCATGTTGATTATATTTTAAAAAAATATTAATTGTGATCATTTTATTAATGATAGTTACTATTATAAGTAAAGTACTTAATTGATTTGTTATATACAATGTATTTAAAATGATATTTCATGTTGATTATATTTTAAAAAAATATTAATTGTGATCATTTTATTAATGATAGTTACTATTATAAGTAAAGTACTTAATTGATTTGTTATATACAATGTATTTAAAATGATATTTCATGTTGATTATATTTTAAAAAAATATTAATTGTGATCATTTTATTAATGATAGTTACTATCATAAGTAAAGTACTTAATTGATTTGTTATATACAATGTATTTAAAATGATATTTCATGTTGATTATATTTTAAAAAAATATTAATTGTGATCATTTTATTAATGATAGTTACTATTATAAGTAAAGTACTTAATTGATTTGTTATATACAATGTATTTAAAATGATATTTCATGTTGATTATATTTTAAAAAAATATTAATTGTGATCATTTTATTAATGATAGTTACTATTATAAGTAAAGTACTTAATTGATTTGTTATATACAATGTATTTAAAATGATATTTCATGTTGATTATATTTTAAAAAAATATTAATTGTGATCATTTTATTAATGATAGTTACTATCATAAGTAAAGTACTTAATTGATTTGTTATATACAATGTATTTAAAATGATATTTCATGTTGATTATATTTTAAAAAAATATTAATTGTGATCATTTTATTAATGATAGTTACTATTATAAGTAAAGTACTTAATTGATTTGTTATATACAATGTATTTAAAATGATATTTCATGTTGATTATATTTTAAAAAAATATTAATTGTGATCATTTTATTAATGATAGTTACTATTATAAGTAAAGTACTTAATTGATTTGTTATATACAATGTATTTAAAATGATATTTCATGTTGATTATATTTTAAAAAAATATTAATTGTGATCATTTTATTAATGATAGTTACTATCATAAGTAAAGTACTTAATTGATTTGTTATATACAATGTATTTAAAATGATATTTCATGTTGATTATATTTTAAAAAAATATTAATTGTGATCATTTTATTAATGATAGTTACTATTATAAGTAAAGTACTTAATTGATTTGTTATATACAATGTATTTAAAATGATATTTCATGTTGATTATATAACCAAATATGCATAATAACATATAAATGCATATTTGGTCTTATCCAAGAAGAACTTCTATTCTAAGTTATGTTTTATAAATTAAGAGATCTATTAAAAATAATTTAAAAAGGAATATCTTCATCTAATTCTAAAGGAGTATTTTTATCTTTTAGTTCATCAGATAAAGAAGATTCTTCTATATCACAATTATATTGCTCAGTATTATCCTGCGTATTCTTCCAATTACTTTTATTAGTAACACTTAGTGGTGTAATAGTACTGTTTACTTGACGATTTCCGAGCATTTGCATAGTACCATTTGACCCTACTACTATTTCAGTAGTATACCGATCTTTTCCATTTTGATCTTGCCATTTACGTGTACGAAGTTGACCTTCAATGTAAACTTGAGAACCTTTACGTAAATATTCACTAGCTACTTCAGCTAGTTTTCCAAATAATACAATACGATGCCATTCTGTATTATCTTTCTTTTCCCCAGTTTTTTTATCACGCCAAGTTTCTGATGTAGCTAAGTTAATATTAACAACTAAATTACCATTTTGCATATAACGTACTTCAGGATCTTGACCTAGATTTCCAATAAGCATTACTTTATTAATTCCTCTATTAGCCATATTAATATCTCCTCATGTTTATTATATTAAGAAAAAATTATTTGATAAAATCAATTCATAAGTAACATATTAGATATGTTATTCCTAATAAATACTTAATCACAATAAACATCCGATTCAATATAAATTCGCATTATGACATACAATTAATATCCTGTATATTAGGAATATCTAATATTTCATTTTCAAAAATTGATTTTATATTCAGATAGATCGATATATGCTACCTTATAAAGGTTATAATATATTAATTCCACGAATACTAGATTGATGTTTCAAAAAAACTATACAACCTAGACCTATAATTAAATTACCTATAATAGTAGCATAAAAAAATTAATAAATGAAAATGTATAAATAATATGTTTAGATCAATAATGAAATTAATACTAAAGTAAAAAATCTCTTAAGAGTAAATTCCCATCCCATATTGCTTATGGCTAAGTCATAAAATTGTCAATTAATGATAAGAAAAGTACGACTATAACAGAGAAACGTAACTAATCAGAAAAGCTAAACCATCCGTATTTCCAGTGAGAGCTCCTGTTTGTTTCAACATTATTATGCCGAAAGGTATGAGAAAACTGGTTACTAGTATTGTAAGTATAGCATCTAAAGATGAATTGATGTTTTAGCTATATATAAAATATGTATACCGATATGAGTAACTTTATTTATGTATGGCTTTATTATCTTAATAATTCATCAGTATATTGTGGGGGACCGGCATAATTGTCAAAACGAGACCATTTTCCATTAAATGTAAGACGTACAGTTCCTATAGGACCATTACGTTGCTTACCTATTATAATTTCGGCTATTCCTTTTAAATCACTGTGCTCATGATAAACTTCATCACGATAAATAAACATGATTAAATCAGCATCTTGTTCAAGAGAACCTGATTCTCTTAAATCGGAATTTACCGGACGTTTTTCTGCTCTTTGTTCTACCGAACGATTCAATTGAGAAAGAGCTACTACAGGTACATCAAGTTCTTTAGCCAAAGCTTTTAAAGAACGTGAAATTTCTGCTATTTCTAATGTGCGATTATCTGATAGAGATGGAACGCGCATTAACTGTAAATAATCAATCATAATCATACTAATACCTTCCTTTTCACGGAAGATGCGACGTGTTCTTGAACGAACTTCAGTAGGAGTTAAATTAGAAGAATCATCTATGTAAATATTTTGTTTTTCTAAAAGAACACCCATTGCACTAGAAATACGTGCCCAATCTTCATTATTAAGTTGACCAGTACGAATGCGAGTTTGATCTACTCTTGATAATGATGCTAGCATACGCATCATTAGTTGCTCACTAGACATTTCTAAACTAAAAATTATTACTGGTTTTTCATATAATATAGAAATATTTTCACATAAATTCATAGCAAAAGTAGTTTTTCCCATAGAAGGACGAGAAGCTATAATTATTAGTTCAGATTTTTGCAAACCTGCTGTTTTTTTATTGATATCATGGTATCCGGTATCAATCCCGGTTATTCCTCTATTATTATTTTTAAATAGTGATTCAATTTGTGAAACTGTTTGTTCTAATATTTTTCCTATATTTTTAGGTCCTTCATTTTTTTTTATCCTTTGTTCTGCAATCTGAAAAATTTTTGATTCAGCAAAATCAAGTAATTCTTGGCTACTGCGACCTTGAGTATCATAACCAGCATTAGAAATTTGATTAGCTGCACTAATCATTTCTCTTATCACTGAATATTCACGAACAATATCAGTATAAGCACTTATATTAGCTGTACTAGGAGTATTTTTTGCTAATTCTGCTAAATAGGCAAAACCACCAGCTAATTCAAGCTTATTACTATTTTCTAGGTGTTCTGAAAGAGTAATGAGATCTATAGGTTTTCCTATCATTAAAAGCTTATGCATTGCAGAAAAAATTAAACGATGAGGACGTGTAAAAAAATCTGTTTCTACTATGTGATCAGATACTTTATCCCATAGATAGTTGTCCAGCATTAAGCTACCTAAAATAGATTGTTCCGCTTCTAAAGAATGAGGTGGTATCTTAATATCTTCTAGCTTAGTATTACGGATGTTATTAAATTTATTGTTAGACATTAATGAAATATATTAAATATAACGTTATTATTTTAATAGTAAGTATCCTTATTATTGTATAGCCTATAATGTTTCTAGGAGCTGCAATATATTAGTACCTATTATACAGAGTTTTTTATTAGGGGCAAATTTAAAATTAGTATCAAATCTTTCAATTAAAAGATTTATATAAGTACATAAATTAAACCAACTAAATATTATTTAAGAGATTAATTTCAAATTATAATTATTATAAAAATAACTTCATAAGTGAATTGTGCATAAACTATAAGTTTATAACATTTTAATTAAGATTAATTTGCTATAATAAAATATACTCATTATATCAATTAATTTGTTAATTAAATATCTACTATTTAATTTTTAAAATGAGAGCTTCATGAAAAATATCAATCCTACTCAAACTGCCTCTTGGCACTTATTAAAAGAACACTTTAAAGAAATGAAAAACGTAACGATAACTGAGCTTTTTTCAAAAGATCCTGATCGTTTTAAAAATTTTTCTTTAATATTTAATAATGAGATATTATTAGATTTTTCAAAAAATAGGATTACAGAAAAAACTTTAGATATAATGCAAAATTTAGCTCAGGAAGCAGATATAGTAGGTGCAATTAAAGAAATGTTTTCTGGTAAAAAAATTAATCTTACTGAAGATAGAGCCGTATTACATATAGCATTAAGAAATCGTAGTAATCATCCCATTATAGTGGATGGTAAAAATATAATGTTAGATGTAAATCAGGTATTAGATAAAATAAAAAAATTTTCTAATAAAATTATTAGTGGTGAATGGAAAGGGTATACAGGAAAGTCAATTACTGATGTAGTAAATATTGGAATAGGAGGTTCAGATTTAGGACCATTAATGATTACAGAAGCTTTGCGACCTTATAGAAATCATCTTAATATACATTTTGTATCTAATATTGATGGAACTCATCTCAGTGAGACATTAAAAAATGTTAATGCAGAAACTACATTATTCTTAATAGCTTCAAAAAACTTTAATACTGAAGAAACTATGACAAATGCTCATAGTGCACAAAAATGGTTTCTTAAAACTGCTTCTGATAAAAATCAGATAGCAAAACATTTTATTGCCTTATCTGCTAATGTTCAAGCGGTAAATGAATTTGGAATAGATCCTAATAACAGGTTTGAAATTTGGAATTGGGTAGGAGGTCGTTATTCACTTTGGTCAGCTATTGGTTTATCCATTGTTCTCTCTATTGGATTTAATAATTTTGAACAACTACTAAATGGTGCTCATGCAATGGATGAACATTTTGCTACCACTAATATAAAAAAAAATTTACCAGTTATAATGGCATTGATCAGTATTTGGTATAACAATTTTTTTGAAACTGAAACAGAAGGAATTTTCCCCTATGATCAATATATGCATAAATTTGCTGCATATTTACAACAAGGTAATATGGAGTCAAATGGTAAGTGTGTAGATCGTAACGGACATGCAGTTAATTATCAAACCGGTCCTATTATTTGGGGAGAACCAGGAACTAATGGCCAACATGCTTTTTATCAGTTACTACATCAAGGCACTAAGCTAGTTCCTTGTGACTTTATAGCACCTGTTATAAGTCATAATATGCTGTATGATCATCACCAAAAATTGCTAGCCAATTTCTTTGCCCAGACTGAAGCGTTAGCTTTTGGTACTTCAGACTATATGAATAAGGAAGCAAATAACTTATTTAAGATTTCTGATAGAGATACATATTTATCAATTTTTAAAAAATGTGAAGGTAATCGGCCAACTAATTCTATTTTAATACGTAAAATAACCCCATTTAACTTGGGGGCACTTGTGGCTATGTATGAACATAAGATTTTTACACAAGGTGTTATACTCAACATATTTAGCTTTGATCAATGGGGTGTAGAATTAGGTAAAAAATTAGCTAATTCTATTTTCCTAGAATTAACTAATAACAAAATAATTAAAAATCATGATAGTTCAACTAACGGATTAATTTCTTTTTATAAAGATTGGAGTTTCACTTGAAATAATCTAAAAATATAAATTTCTCTATTTACCTTTGCTAATAACATTAATAATTATAGATGTACTTCATCTAAATCATATGGTGTAATTTGATAAACATAATAATTTAACCAATTAGAAAATAACATATTTCCGTGACTACGCCAAGTTACATAAGGAGTAAGTTGTGGATCATCATTAGGAAAATAATTTACGGGTATAGATGTTTTTAATCCAGCTATATTATCTCGATAGTATTCATTTTTAAGCGTCATTGCATCATATTCTGGATGACCAGTAACAAAAACTAGACGTTTATCTCTACTTGCTATCAAATAAGCTCCTGTAATTTCTGATTCAGCTAATAATTCTAAATCAGTAGAATTAAAAATTCTATGAGAAGGAAACTCCGCATAGCGCGAATGTGGTACAAGAAAATTATCATCAAAACCACGCGTTAAAGGTGTGTATGAAGAATGTACAAGATGATGTTCATAAACTCCGAATAGCTTGTTTTTTCTGGTTTCTTTAGGTAATTTATAAAAAATATTAAGAGCTGCTTGTACTGCCCAACAAATAAACAAAGTGGAAGTAATATGTTCTTTTGCCCATTCTATAATATACTTAATTTGTTGCCAATAAGCTATATTATTAAAATCTAATAAGCCTAATGGAGCTCCTGTAACAATCATACCATCAAATTGCTGATACTGAATATCTTCAAAAGTACAATAGAAACTATTGAGATGATGCATAGAAGTATGGCGAGATTCACGTTTATCAACACGTAATAATTGAATATCTATTTGTAAAGATGAATTAGATAGTAATCGTAATATTTGGGTTTCAGTATCAATTTTTTTTGGCATGAGATTTAATAACAGTATTCTTAAGGGACGGATTTCATACATATTAGAATGTGAATAAGTCATAATGAATATTTTTTCTTTACGTAAAAATTGAACTGCCGGTAATTCATCTGAAATCCTAATTGGCATACTTATTCTCATTGATTTAAAATATTTATAACAAGTAGTAATTGATGTAGTATCAAATTATATTTATAGTCTATTAACAAGCTAAAAAACATCCTCCTAGATTTTTTCTATTTATATTAGTACTTATTATACATACGTAAGTATTCTCAAAAATGAGAATAAATATTCATAGCTGTAATGAACTTTGCAAGGGAAGAAAATTCTAGATCAGATTTTTCTGATCAACTAATTAAGTTTCAATAGTATACTTATTTACATAAAAGATATTTATATAAATAAAATTATTGTCAGTATTTAAGTTTTGTTATTTTTTTATAGAAGTTTTACTATAGTAATAAGAAAAAAATAACCCTATTTCAAATAAGAAATATATAGGAACCGCTAATAAAATTTGCGAGAAAATATCTGGAGGTGTAAGAAGCATACTAATTATAAAACTACCTAAAAAGATATAAGGACGATTTTTTATTAAGGTTTGTCTTGTAATAATACCACTACAACATATTAAAATAATTATAATTGGTATTTCAAAAGCTATCCCAAAAGCCATGAAAACCACTATTACAAAATTCAAATAATGAGTAATATCTGTTGCTATTCTAACATCGTGGGGAATAGTATGAGAAAAGAAATTAAACATTAAGGGAAAAATAATAAAATAAGCAAAAATAATACCTATGTAAAAAAGTAATACACTAAAAAATAACATAGGTACTACTAACTTGCGTTCATGAATGTAAAGTCCAGGTTCAATAAACTTCCATATTTGATAAAATATTACCGGCATTGCTAGAAATACTGAAACTGTAATTGTTAATTTAATTGGAGTAATAAAAGGTGATGCTACTTCAGTAGCTATCATATTAGCACCTACTGGCATCTGCTTTATCAATGGAGCAGCAACTAATTGATAAATATTGTTGGAAAAATATACTAAAGATAAAAATATAATAAATATTGTATATATACAATTCAATAAGCGTTTACGTAATTCAATTAAATGACTAATCAGTGGTTCAGTATCTTCAATACACATAATTAAAATTAATCTTTTAAAGAAGAAATATAATTTTTAATTATTACATTATCAGTATTTTATGGCCATTATACGGAGATATTCTTGACTATTTTTTATATCAATAGTATTATATCTTTATGATATTAAGATATTTCTAGTCTGAAAGTAATATTTACCTACATACATATTATGTATTTATATTATTCTATAGGGGTTTTTATTTCAGATGAATTTTTTGTATTGTCTTTTAATCCTTGCAATTTAAGTTCTTTTGTGAGTTCATTATTGAGTTTTGTTTTTATATATCGAAAAGTATTAATCCAACGTACTAAAATATTTACTATTTTAGGTAGACGTTGTGGGCCGCAAACAATAAGCCCGATAACGAAGATCAATATTAGCTCACTAAAATTAATATCAAACACAAATATATACCTACCAAATTTATTTTAATGTTTATCCATTTGAAATATGAACTAATATTTTAGATCCTTATCTTGATCTTCTTTTGTTTCTTCATCATTAATAGCTTTTTTAAATCCACGAATAGCGGTTCCTAAATCTGTACCTAAGTTGCTTAATTTATTACTTCCAAATAAAAGCACTATAATAGCTGCTATAATGAGCAATTGTCCAACACCTATTTCCCCCATTAAATTACCTCTTATTTTTTAGTAATAATTTACACATTATATTAGATAACAATCTCTTAATTATCACCTCTCCCTACTAGATATATTTTAATAATCATAGATTTGATCTGCATATATGCAAAATAATTAATATTACGATATTTTATCGCGCAAATTTTTAGCTGCTTTAACCATATTAGTTAATGCAAGATATGTTTCCTGCCAACTACGAGTTTTTAATCCACAATCTGGGTTGACCCATAATCTAATAATAGGAATATATTTTGATGCTTTTTCAAGTAATTCTTCTATCCATTTAATACTAGGGATATTAGGAGAATGAATATCATAAACTCCTGGACCTATTTCATTAGGATAGGAAAAATTTTTGAATGAATCTAAAATGTCCATACCAGAACGTGATGTTTCAATAGTTATAACATCTGCATCCAATGCTGCTATAGAATCTATAATATCATTAAATTCACAGTAACACATATGTGTATGAATTTGAGTTGAATCTTGTACTACAGATGCAGTCAGACGGAAAGCATTAACAGCCCATTCTAAATAGATATTCCATTTAGATCTATGTAAAGGTAACCCTTCTCGTAATGCAGGTTCATCTATTTGAATAATATTAATACCAGCTTTTTCTAAATCTAATACTTCATCGCGAAGAGCTAATGCAATTTGCTTAACTATATCTTCATGTTGTAAATCTTCACGGGGAAATGACCAACAAAAAATAGTTACCGGACCAGTTAACATACCTTTAACAGGTTTATTGGTAAGTGACTGTGCATATTTAGCCCAATCTACAGTAATTTGCTTAGGACGACTTATATCGCCAATAATAATTGGTGGTTTAACATATCGAGACCCATAACTTTGTACCCAACCATGCTGAGTAAAAACAAATCCTTCTAAATTTTCCCCAAAATATTCTACCATATCATTACGTTCTGCTTCACCATGAACAAGCACATCTAATCCTAATTTTTCTTGTTCTGAAATAGCATTTTTAATATGTTTGGATATTTCAAAATAATATTTATCTTTAGTAATTCTTCCTTTGTTAAAATCTAAACGTAATTTACGAATTTCTACTGTTTGTGGAAAAGAACCAATAGTAGTTGTCGGCAATAATGGTAAGTTTAGTTTATCATGTTGTGCTTTTGATCGTTGTGGATAAGGATTGTTACGATTAATATCTTCTAGAGTAATTGTAGATAGACGCTGATTAACGGCAGAATTATGAACACGAGTAGAATGCACCCGTGAATGTATTCCTTTACTCCAATCTTCTAATATGGAAGGATCATTTGTATTGATGGCTTTAGTCAATAATCCCAATTCTACACATTTTTGTATAGCAAAAGATAACCAGCTTTTTATTTCATTATCTAATTTAGTTTCTGCATTCAGATCGATAGGAGTATGTAATAACGAACAAGACGAACCAATCCAAACAGCATTTCGTTCTTTGAGTAATTGTTTAATTTTATTAAACCATTGCTTCAATTCAGTCCGCCAAACATTCCGACCATTAATAATACCTAGAGACAATAGCCAAGAAGATGGTATTTTTTTGTTTATTAGTTCAAGATTATAATTACCATGTATTAAATCTATATGTAATCCATCAACTGGAAGATCTTTTACAAAGTTAATATTGTGCTCTATACTCTCAAAATAAGTAGTCAGTAATATATTTATATTTTGCTGTAAAGCTGAATAAGCATATTTAAAAGCACTCATCCAATTTGTAGGTAATTCTAATGCCAAGATAGGCTCATCTATTTGTATCCATTTTATCTGGCGTTTAACCAACTCATTTAAAATATTTTTATATACGGGTAATATATTATTTAATAATGAAAGTCGATCAAAATCACTGTTCTTAACTTTACCTAACCAAAGGTAGGTAAGAGGTCCTAATAAAATAGGTTTTATTTTATAGCCTAACTCTAATGCTTCATCTACTTCATCTAATAATTGTATCCAAGTAAGTTTAAATCTTTGATTTTTATAAAACTCTGGAACTATGTAATGATAGTTTGTATTAAACCATTTAGTCATTTCTGCTGCAGGTGCAGGTTTTCCGGTAGGTGCACATCCACGACCTATGCGAAATAAAGTATCGATATTAACAGAACCATCTTGATCTTGATGACGCAGTGGTATATTACCTAATAATAAACTTGTAGTTAATACATGATCATACCAAGCAAAATCTCCTACCGGTAATAAATCTATACCAGCTTCTTTTTGCTGTTGCCAGTGACGCTGACGTAGAATTTTCCCTGTAGTTAATAATTCCTCTTGCGTACAATTACCAGACCAATATTTTTCTTGCGCTATCTTCAATTCTCTGCGTAATCCAATGCGCGGAAATCCTAGGGTATGGTTCAAAATAGTCATGAAGTATTCTCCGGAGATTCTGGTTCATTAATACTATTTCATAGGTTATTTTTTAAAGCAACCATAATTTATATATTTTAAAATAGTGTATTAATTTACTAAATTACTATATCATAAATATATCTTTTTAAGATCACTGAGTTTTAATAGGACACTTATAAAGAATATTTTTTATCAAAAACAATATATTCACATAAGTTAGCAAAAAATATGCATTTTTAGGCAAATAAGTTACGACTTTGTCATTGATCTTAATAATTTGCTCATGATGATGAAATATCATCTCACATAAAAAATGATTTATTAAATATCAATAAATATTAATTTTGTAGAAAAATTTGACGCAATGTATAAGGTACCGCGTCTTCATTATTGCTTCCAATAACTTCTAGCTCTGGTAAAAATTTTTTCAGTCGAGGATGTGCATTTGCCATGATACATCCTTTTCCTACTATACTAAGCATCTCTTTATCATTCATACCATCACCAAAAGCTATGCATTTTTTTAGGGAGATATTTAATATTCTTGCGACGTTTTTCAAAGCATGTCCTTTAGATACACCTCCAGCCATAACTTCTAAGCATAGTGGTGATGACAAACTTACATTAACACGATTTGTCCAACGTTTTTCAATTACATGTTCCATTTTTAAAAGATGATCAGGATCATTACCGGTAAAAAATACTTTACTGATACCATCTGTTGGTAACCATTTGGATTCTACTAATTGATAGTTAAATAGTTTTGGTTTAACAAAAGAATGCTTCTTCGACATACTATTTCCGTCGATAAACCATTTATGATCATCATAAACATGCATTAATATATCTTTATTATATTCAAGTGTGTATAAGTCACGTACAATATCTTTATCCAAATTTTTACTAAACATTAATATTCCTTCTGCATTATGTATTCTCGCTCCATTTGATGTAATCATATAACCTTGGATTCCGATCCTATTACGCATTTGTATTACATCAATGTGGTGTCGTCCTGTAGCAAAAACAAAGTTAATTCGTTTTGCAATTAATTTAAGAGTATCACATGCAAAAGATGTTATAGTATGATTAGGAGAAAGCAACGTGCCATCTAGATCTGATGCAATAATGTGGTACATTCAAACCTCTGACCAAGAACTTATATTTTAAAGATATGAAATATCTGCAATTATCATATCATTTTATTGCCACTATATAATTAACAAACCTGTAGTTCCATATAATGAATATATGCTACATGAGTATTTAATACTGTGTACTATTAGCTAGAATAAATTAAAAATCATTTATTATAACCATTTTCTTCGTTTAAAATATATATAAGGTGTAAATCCAACTACTATCATTGCACAAATAACTGCAAGAAAACCGTATTTCCATGAGAATTCAGGTATAATATCCTTAAAATTCATACCATAAATTGAAGCAATTAGTGTTGGTGGCAAAAAAACTACTGACAGTACGGAAAATATTTTTATAATGCGATTTTGTTCAATATTAATTAATCCCATTGCTGATTGTATTAAAAAGTTCACTTTTTGAAAAACAGATTCGTTATGGGATGACAGAGATGTAACATCCCGTGCAAATTTTTTTGCCTTTATTAATTCATTGTCTTGTAATTTTTGGTTACCTATCAAAAAATTCAAGGTCCGTTGGGTCTCCATTAAACACGATGTAATTTTCCCGGCTATTTGTTCTACTTCTGATAAAGAATAAAGCCAAGTGAAATTTTTTTCAGACATTGTACTTTTCATAATGAAATTTGCGACACGTTCTAAAATAAGATACAAATTCTCAATTTCACTATTAATTTGTTCAATTTTTATCTCAAATAAATCCAGTAAAATTTCAAATGGATTTGCATTTGCCATTTTTTTATTGCTAGCGTGCATAGTATATAAACTAAAAACAGGTAATTCACGGTCTCTTAATGTATAAAGACGACCATCACGAATAGTGAACTCTACATTTGTATTACCAAATTCATTTAATTTTTCTGTTTTTTTTATATAAAAAAATAAAGATTTTATATGTAATCCATCTAAATCTTCAAAATAACGCACAGAAATATCAGGATTCTCTGATATATTTTCCTGAGAGGTGACTAAAACTTGACCGAAACTATTATTAATGAGCTGAAGTTCATCATCTTTTGGTGAGATTAAATCAATCCATATGGCTGAAAATAAATTTGCTGACTCGATTGGGTTAATGCTAGTCAAGCGGCTATTATTTACATTAAAGATCCTTAGCATAACAATAACTCCTTATAAAGTATTCAAGAATATTGCATTAATAATAACATTATTATAATACTGTGTTTAATGATTTAATATATAAACATTCTATTTACATTAAAATTAACAGATGTAATAATTCTATTATAACAAGATAGTATCTATTACCATAAATATAAATATAGTTCACAAAATTTAAAAAATTTTTTTGTTAAACATAATAATTTTATTTATTATTTACTAACAACAGTTGATACGGTGGCTCTTAAGATTAGTTTTTTAGTTAAAAATAGTACTTTACTCAATTTAGTATAAAAAACATTTATATTCTATACTTAGAATATTTCTATATCTACTGATTAAAACTAATTATATGAAATAATTTTTTTAATACATTCTTGAGGTAATTCTTTGATAAAACGCGATTGTAAATTATAAGCTATTTTACCATATATGCGTCGCATAATGGAATAAGTTAAAACTAAATTTTCCTTAGCACGTGTGATACCTACATAAGCAAGACGACGTTCTTCTTCTAATTTTACTGATTTATTTAAAGATGCAGGACTAGGAAATAAACCTTCTTCCATACCTATCATGAAGACCTGTTTAAATTCTAATCCTTTAGATGCATGTATAGTCATTAATTGCACTGCATCTCTTGAGCTTACTCCTTGTTCTTTAGTCATTTCTAACATAGTCTGAGAAAGAAAATCCTGTAATATTAAATTATTATTAATATTGCCAAATTGTCTAGTAGCATTTACAAGTTCTTTGAGATTTTCAATTCTTCCTTCTGCTTTTTCTCCTGTTTCTTCTTTATACATGCACCAAAGACCAGAATCTTTAATAACTTTATCTACCTGTATATGTAAAGGCATGTTAATAGTTTTTTTTTCCAGTATTTTAATAAGCTCGCAAAAACTTTTTATTGATGATGCTGCACGAGTTGACAATTTATTTTCCTGTAATAATTTATTAGCTGCTTGCCAAAGAGTTAATTGATAAGAGCGCGCTATTTCACGAATCAAATTCAGGGTGCTTATACCTATACCTCTAGATGGTGTATTTATCACTCGTTCAAAAGCAGTATCATCATTATTATTCAATATTAAACGTAAATATGCTAGAACATCTTTAATTTCTTGCCGCTCAAAAAAGCGAAGACCACCGTAAATAGTATAACTTATACTATTTTGTAATAGTACTTCTTCTAATAAACGTGATTGTGCATTACTGCGGTAAAGAATAGCGCAATCTATTAATGAATTTCCCTTTGCTTGCCAAGATTTAATATAGTTCATTACAAATCGTGACTCATCAAATTCATCCAATGCACAATATAAAGATATTAGATTTCCATCTTGACTGTTTGTCCATAATTTTTTTCCTAACCGATCATGATTATTTTTAATAAGAGCATTAGCTACTTTAATAATATTTTTAGTTGAACGATAATTTTGTTCTAAACGAATAGTTTTTGAGTCAGAAAAATCTTTTAAAAACCGCTGCATATTTGTTACTTCTGCTCCACGCCAAGCATAAATAGATTGATCATCATCCCCTACAGTAAGGATTCTACTTGATTTTCCAGCAAGGAGGCGAATCCAAGAATATTGTACACGATTGGTATCTTGAAATTCATCTATAAAAATATTGTTAAAGCGTTCATGATAAATTTTAAGAATATGTGGTTTTTTAAGCCATAATTCATAAGCACGTAATAGCAATTCACAAAAATCAACTAGTCCAGAACGATTACAAGTATCATCATATATTTTATATATCTTTAGCAAATTTGATTCAGCATAATTATTCGAAATTTCTATGTTATCTGGACGTAAACCATTATCTTTTTTATGTTTAATATATCGTAAAATATTACGAATGGTATACTTTTTTTCATCTAAATCTAGAGCTTTAATTAAGCGTTTAATTAAACGTATTTGATCTTCATTATCAATAATTTGAAAATCTTTCGGCAAGTGAGCATCAACATAATGAAATCGTAATAATTTATGTGCTATATGATGAAATGTGCCTATCCACATACCATCTTTATCACAATTTATACTCATTAACTGTTCTATACGAGCACGCATTTCTATAGCTGCTTTATTAGTAAATGTTACTGCTATTATTGAACAAGGTGAGCATTTTTGTTCAGATAATAACCAGGCAATACGGTGAACTAAAACACGTGTTTTTCCACTGCCTGCCCCTGCTAAAATCAGTAAATGATTGGATGAAGATTGTACCGCTTTACGTTGTTCATTATTTAAATTCATTAACAAGTCAACTTTTCTCATAAGTTTTATTAAAATTATATAAATTAATAAATCCATCATAAACATAGGTTGCTGAACCCGTCATAAATAACGGATGTCCTATGCCATTCCAACTAATATATACTATACCACCATTTAGAGTAACACGTACTTTTTTCATCAGTAGGCCTTGTTGAATGCCTGAAGCTACAGCAGCACAAGCACCACTGCCACAAGCTTGAGTTTCTCCTACACCACGTTCATAAACACGTAGACGAATAGATTCAGGATTTACTATTTCCATAAATCCTACATTAACATGTTCTGGAAAAAGAGGATGACTTTCTAATATTGATCCAATAATTTCTACTGCTGTAGTCTTAACGTTTTTCACTTGAATAACACAATGAGGATTACCTATAGATACGACACTAAAAATAATATTATTATTTTGTAATAGTATATTATATCTATTGTTTGGTGTTTTTTTTGCTAAAAACGGTATTTGATTAGGATCAAAAAGAGGTTCTCCCATATTTACACGTATCCAATTATCTTCTTTAATATTTAGTAGGATACGATTATTTTTGGTACTCACACAAATATCGCTTTTTTCTGTTAATCCTTTCAATCTGACAAATAATGCAAAACAACGTGCTCCATTACCACATTGTTCTACCTCAACACCATTAGCGTTAAAAATCCGATAATTAAAATCTATAGATGGATTGCATGTAGGTTCTACAATTAATAATTGATCAAAACCAATTCCCTTATGACGATTAGATAATTTCTTGATAAGATCAGCAGACAAGGAAACTTTTTGCGTCACAGCATCTATAACCATAAAATCATTACCGAGACCGTGCATTTTAGAAAATTTCATTCATGCTTCCTTAAAATAAAATTTTAGATATTAATTTTATGCCTAATTTTTAATTAATACATTTCACAAATATATTTATTTACTTAGCTATATGTTATCAGGTATAAAATGCTAAATTTTATTTCATTGTTGTAAAAAGAAAAAATATCAATTAGTAATTTTTTATTATATTTTATTCTATAAAATATGATAATTTTTACTATGAAAAATAAATTTAAAATTGCTACCAGAAAAAGTCCTTTAGCGTTATGGCAGGCTAAATATATACAAAACTGTTTAGCCAGTGCTTATTCTAATATTCATATCGAATTACTACCAATAGTAACTAAAGGAGATATACTTATTGAGCATCCTCTAACACAGCTCGGAGGTAAAAGTTTATTTGTTAAAGAACTTGAATTAGCTATAATAGAACAACGTGCTGATTTAGCGGTGCATTCTATGAAAGATGTACCATTATATTTTCCTCCAGGACTGGGTTTAGTTAGTATTTGTAAACGCGAAAATCCACATGATGCCTTTGTATCCAATTTATATAGTTCTATTAATACACTACCTTATGGTGCAATAGTAGGAACCTCAAGTCTACGTCGTCAATGTCAATTAATGTCATATCGTTCTGATTTAGTTATTAAACCACTGCGTGGTAATATAGATACTAGATTATCTAAATTAGATAATGGAGAATATGATGCTATTATTCTTGCTTATGCTGGATTAAAACGCCTAGGATTAGATCATAGAGTACAATTAATATTGTCATCTGATATTTTTTTACCTGCGGTTGGTCAAGGTGCAATAGGTATTGAATGTCAGCTCAACAATAAGAGATTAATCGAATTACTAAAAATAATTCATCACGACGATACTGCTATTTGTATAAAAGCAGAAAGAGCCTTAAATACTCGTTTAGGCGGAACATGTCAGGTACCTATAGGTAGTTTCGCTATATTAGAAGGTGACCAAATTTGGCTTCGCAGTAAAATAGGCCTGCCAGATGGTACCAATATGGTAAGTGCAGAACGTCGAGGACATAAAAAATTAGCTGAGCAAATAGGAACTTTATTAGCAGAAGAAATGTTAGATCTAGGAGCATATGATATTCTACAAAAGATACGTAAAGGAAATACATAAATGAATATTTTAGTCACCCGTCCTAACCCGGCTGCTACTGAGCTAGTTGTACTTTTACGTAAATACGGAATAAAAGCATGGAGTTTTCCATTAATTTATTTTGTTCCAGGTAGAGAATTAAATCTTCTACCAAATAAAATATTATCTATTAAACCTAGAGATATGATTTTTGTGCTTTCTAAAAGAGCCATCATATATGCTGACCATTATTTGAAAAAAACAAAAACAACTTGGCCATCTAATGTAGAATATTATTCTATCGGTCGTGCTAGTGCACAAATATTACAACAAATAACTGGAAAATGTGTTAAATATCCTCGAAATCAAGAAACAAGTGATGCACTAATCAACATACCATCTTTACAAGAAATTAAAAATAAAAGAACGTTGATTTTATCTGGTAATGGAGGACGTCAACTACTTGCAAATACATTACGTGATCGTGGTAGTAATGTTAGCTTTTGTGAGTGTTATCAACGATATAACAATGTATATTCAAGTATAATTGAATGTAACAGGTGGAAAAATTATGGTATTAATACTATTGTCGTGACTAGTTGTGAAATGTTAAAACAACTTTTTTCACTATTTTATATAGTCGATGTTAATAAATGGTTACTACAGTGTAGAATCTTGGTAGTTAGTAATCGTTTAGCTAATTTAGCTTACCAATTAGGATGGGAAAATATTGAAATATGTGATAATGCTACTAATCAAGCGCTATTAAATAAATTAATACACTTGTATAATAAATAAATTACTTTTTCGGCGAGAGAGGATTTGAACCTCCGACCTACTGGTCCCAAACCAGTTGCGCTACCAAACTGCGCTACTCGCCGCCGACTGATAATATTCACTACTAATGCGAAGAGAGGGAATTGAACCCTCACGTCTTACGTCTTAAGACACTAACACCTGAAGCTAGCGCGTCTGCCGATTCCGCCATCTTCGCTTACTCATCAAATGGGGTGGCTAATGGGAATTGAACCCATGACAACTGGAATCACAATCCAGAGCTCTACCAACTGAGCTATAGCCACCATTATTAAATAATGCACCCGACAGGATTTGAACCTGAGACCTTTACCTCCGGAGGGTATTGCTCTATCCAACTGAGCTACGGGTGCACTTGATACAGATAAAAATCTGTATTTATGTTACCTTTTTCCAGAGGATTTGTCTAGTAGCTTATAAACAAGATTTTACTTCTTGCAAGTATGTAAAGTATCATTAATTAGTATATATTAATAATAAACTTGTTTATATTTATGAATGTTTCATCATATGAAAAAATTCATCATTAGTTTTAGTTATTGATAATTTGTTAAGAAGAAACTCTATCGCCTCCATTTCACTCATTGGATGAATAATTTTACGCAATATCCACATTTTCTGCAACTCTGGTATAGAAGTTAAAAGCTCTTCTCTACGTGTACCAGAACGATTATAGTCGATAGCAGGAAAAATCCTTCTTTCAGCAATTTTACGAGAAAGATGTAATTCCATATTACCAGTACCTTTAAATTCTTCATAAATCACTTCGTCCATTTTGGAACCAGTATCAATTAAAGCAGTAGCTATAATTGTAAGACTGCCGCCCTCTTCTACATTTCGAGCTGCACCAAAAAATCTCTTTGGTCGATGTAATGCGTTAGCATCTACTCCTCCAGTCAATACTTTGCCAGATGACGGTACTACAGTATTATACGCTCTGGCTAAACGTGTAATTGAATCAAGTAGAATTACCACATCTTTTTTATGTTCTACTAAACGTTTAGCCTTTTCAATAACCATTTCAGCTACTTGAATATGACGAGATGCCGGTTCATCAAAAGTTGAAGCAATAACCGCATCTTTTACTAAACGTTGCATTTCTGTAACTTCTTCTGGTCGTTCATCAATCAATAGTACAATGGTAACACAATCTGGATGATTACATGTAATACTTTGAGCTATATTTTGTAATAAAACAGTTTTACCAGCTTTTGGAGGAGCAACAATTAAACTACGCTGACCGCATCCAATTGGTGAAGCAAGATCCAAAACCCTAGCAGTTAGGTCTTCTGTAGATCCATTACCTCGTTCCATACGTAAACGTTTATTTGCATGTAAAGGAGTGAGATTTTCAAAAAGTATTTTACTACGAGTATTTTCCGGTTTATCAAAATTAATTTCATTTACTTTTAGAAGTGCGAAATAACGCTCTCCTTCTTTGGGTGGTCTAATTTTACCAGCAATAGTATCTCCAGTCCGTAAACTGAAACGACGAATTTGACTAGGAGAAACATAAATATCATCAGGACCGGCAAGGTAGGAACTATCTGCTGATCGTAGAAAACCAAATCCATCTTGTAGTATTTCTAGTACACCATCACCAAATATATCTTCACCACTCTTGGCATGTTGTTTTAATATTGCAAAGATTATATCTTGTTTACGTAATCTGGCTAGATTTTCTAGTCCGTTTTTTTCGCCGATAATAATTAACTCTGAAACCGGCATATTTTTTAATTCGGTAAGATTCATAGGATGGGTTCTTAAACTCGAGGTCATTATAGGAATGTTTAGAATAAATATTCATTAGTCATAGTGACAAAATACAGTTAAATAATCATGAATACTTAATATTAAACATCAATTATAAAGTTAATTTATCCTTCAAATGAAATTTGAAAATGAATAACTTTATTTAAAGTCATTAAATTATATCAATGCAGTTTTAGAAGAATTAGCATTATTCAATATTTCAAGATTGTAACTTTTGGGAAAAATTATTATTAGATCATAGTATAAATTTCATAACTATCTATTAAACTGCGGTCTAAAAAAACAACCGCAGTTTGAATGAGCATATTATTAATAACGACTTGGTAGTTATATAATAGGATTATATTAAGTCAAATTTGCATTGATAAATTTTATCAATTGTTTTTTTGTAACAAAACCTATCTTAGTTCCTACTACTTTGCCATTTTTAAATATTAATAATGTTGGAATACCACGAAGGTCATATTTCGGCGCAACTTTTGGACAATTGTCAACATTCAGTTTTGCAATAGTTAACTTATCAGCATATTCTTCAGCTACTTCTTGAAGTATAGGTGTCATCATTTTGCAAGGACCACACCATTCAGCCCAAAAATCTACTAAGATTATACTCTTAGCATTAATAACCTTCTCATGAAAATTTTCATCAGTCAGTTCAATGATTTTATTAGGCTTCATATTATTAGTAGCTCCACATGACAATGGTTTAGTTGAATTGTTTGTATTTATTACTGGCATTATATATTGATGATATATTTATGAAATAATAATTTCATTATAACATATTATTTAAATATATTCAATAAAATTTAATTTCTATATGTTTTCTTTTATGGATATAAAAAAATATATTTATTTAAACCAATTATTCCAAAATAACCTTTTAGTTAATATTTAAATGATAGTGATTTATTACTACATAATTTTGATAAACACAAGTAAAATTTTTTAAAATAATTAAATATCTTAAATATATTGATTTATTGACACCAACTTGCCGTGGTCATCAGCTATATCAGTTTCGAAATATATACAATTTACTTTTGTTAATTGATGGATTATTCTTCCCATATTCTCTTAATGAAAAAAGTTCTTGTATATAAAATAATGTTATGCTAATTGTTTCTCAGTATATTATTGATGTCTATATTTTTTTTAAAATAAATAAATTACTAAATAAAACTATAGCAAGTTATCAGCAGTAATATATTGATATTTAATAAATATTCTGTATAACTAGTTATTAGTTTCTGTCCCTTATTTGATAATATGGGATACATCTTCAACCAATTTCTTAATTAGTATCAATAAAATGGCAGATAAACGTAATATTTTTCTGGTTGGGCCAATGGGTGCGGGAAAAAGCACAATTGGCCGTCAATTAGCACAACAACTAAATGTGGAATTTTATGATTCGGATCAGGAAATTGAACGTCGCACTGGTGCAGACATAGGATGGGTATTTGATGTTGAAGGAGAAGTAGGATTTCGTAAACGCGAAGAAAAAATTATTTCTGAATTAACAGAAAGGCAAGGAATCATTTTAGCTACAGGAGGAGGATGTATTACCTCACCTCAAACACGGAAATGTTTGTCTGCTAGAGGAATAGTAGTATATTTAGAAACTACAATTGAAAAACAAATTTCACGAACACAAAGGGATAAAAAACGTCCATTGTTACAAGTTGATTCTCCTGTTAATGAAGTACTGGAAAAACTAGCAAAAAAACGTAATCCATTATATCAAGAAATAGCTGATCTTATTATTCGCACAGATGATCAGAATGCTAAAGCAGTAGCTAATCAAATCATACAGATATTAGATAAAAAATCATTACATTGTATGTGGATGTAGATTAAGCAAATAGGTTAATAAATCTTACTATGGAGAAAATTACAGTATCGATTGGTAAAAGCAGTTATCCAATTACAATTGCTTCTGGCTTATTAACAAATCTGATCACTTTTTTGCCTTTAGAGCAAAAAAGTACTGTCATGATAGTTACAAACCAAACGTTAGCTCCAATTTTTTTAAAAGAAATAACTCAACATTTAAATAAACAAGGTATAAAAGTCAATAATGTAATTTTACCAGATGGTGAAAAATATAAAACTTGGGAAAGTATAAATTATATATTTAATGAATTGCTAAATAACTTACATGGCCGCGATACTATATTGATTGCTTTAGGGGGCGGTGTTATAGGCGATTTAACTGGTTTTGCAGCGGCAATTTATCAAAGAGGTATAAAGTATATTCAAATTCCTACAACATTTCTGGCACAGGTAGATGCAGCAATTGGTGGAAAAACAGGAGTAAATCATGAGTTAGGCAAAAATATGATAGGTGCATTTCATCAACCTATTGCAGTGATAATTGATACAGATTTTTTATTATCATTATCCTCTCGACAGTTTGCCTCAGGAATAGCTGAAGTAATTAAATATGCAGTAATTTTTGATGAACAATTTTTTTATTGGCTTGAGCAAAATATAGATGCATTAATATCTTTAAATCCGCAAGCGTTAGAATATTGTATTCGTCGATGTTGTGAATTAAAAGCTAATGTAATATCATCTGACGAAAAAGAGATTAGAGGAATACGTGTTTTATTAAATTTTGGTCATACTTTTGGACATGCTATTGAAGCTTATATGGGTTACGGCAATTGGTTACACGGAGAAGCAATTGCAGTTGGCATGATCATGGCTGCGCGCACTGCAGAACATTTAAAAATTTTCCAATCTCAACACACTAATAGAATTATAGCTTTACTACAAAGAGCTAAATTACCAGTAAATGGACCTATTGAGATGAAAGCAACAGATTATTTACCCTATATGCAGCGCGATAAGAAAGTATTTTCTAAAAAAATGCATCTTGTTTTACCTACCAAAATAGGTAGTGCAATCTTACATAAGAGTGTTTCAGATAAAATCTTAGTAGCTGCTATAAATGAATGTAGAATCTTTACTGAATTGAAAAATAATATTCAAATATGACAAAAACATATAGTATATTTATTATAAGTAGGATTGTCAGCTATTAATAAGTGAATAAAAATATAAATGTGTCTTATTTCTTGATGCAAGAAAAAATCCTTTAAATTTTATTAAAAAATAAACTATAAATTTTAATTAATATATGCTCTAATTACTAGATTTAAATTAAGTGTTTCTTAAAAACAAATTAAAATTATTATTGTTGAACATCATAATATGTAATAATAAATTATTAGTCTTTTATCAGTAATGCTTCAAATTTATTAAAATGATATTTTAATCTGTATTCGTATATTGTGTATATAAATAAGTTTTGTAATATTTTTTGATATTAAAGATTAAACATTGTTACTAATATACTATTAACTAAGTGATTAGATAAAAATTATTGCTGTTTACAGTAACCAAAACACATATTATTACTAGCTGTAGTACAGCAATATTTAAGATATTCGTAACAAAATTGAGATAATTGCATGAAACACTATTTATTAGCACCTTCAATACTTTCCGCAAATTTTGCCTCATTGGGGGAAGATATTACTAAAGTAATAACCGCTGGTGGAGATATTATTCATTTTGATGTAATGGATAACCATTATGTTCCTAATTTGACAATGGGTCCTATGATACTAAAATCATTAATTAATTATGGTATTAGAGTTCCTTTTGATGTTCATTTAATGATTAAACCTGTTGATAATTTGATTCCTGCTTTTGCCAAAGCAGGTGCAACTTATATTACATTTCATCCAGAAGCTAGTGATCACATTGATAGGACATTACAAATCATTAGAGAACATGGATGTAAAAGCGGTTTAGTTTTGAATCCAACTACATCCTTAGACTATATTGAGTACATTATGGACAAATTAGATATAATCTTATTAATGTCCGTAAATCCAGGTTTTGGAAATCAAAAATTTCTTCCAAACATATTAAATAAGTTATGTAAATTAAGAAAAATTATCGACTTTAGTGGATATAATATACTTATCGAAATAGATGGTGGTGTGAAAATTGATAATATAAGACAACTTGCTATAGCAGGAGCAGATATTTTTGTTATAGGTTCTGCTATTTTTAATAATAGGGACTATAAACAAGCAATAGATGCCATCAGAAAAGAAATAAGCATATAATATATTTTATATGAATCTTTATTAATGCAATAATAAATTTTTATACTATAAGTATGAGTATAGGATATTATAATGACTAAACCTATTGTTTTTAGTGGCGCTCAACCTTCTGGTAAGTTAACTATTGGTAACTATATGGGAGCATTAACTCAATGGGTAAAAATGCAAAATGATTATCATTGTTTCTATTGTATTGTTGATTTACATGCTATTACAGTGCGTCAGGATCCAAAATTTCTCACAAAAAATATTCTAGATACAATAGCATTATATTTAGCATGCGGGCTTGATCCTAATAAAAGCACAATATTTATACAATCTCATATACCAGAACATACTCAATTAAATTGGATTCTTAATTGTTTTACTAGCTTTGGTAAATTAACTCATATGACTCAATTTAAATTGAAGTCTCTTAAACAATCAGAAAATGTTAGTGTAGGTTTATTTAACTATCCTATATTAATGGCATCTGATATATTACTATATCAAGCTAATTATGTACCAGTAGGAGAAGATCAAAAACAGCATTTAGAATTAACTCGAGATATAGCAAATCACTTTAATATGCTTTATGGTAATACGTTTAATATTCCACAAATTTATATTTCTAAACGGGGTTCACGTATAATGTCATTATTAGATCCTAGAAAAAAAATGTCTAAATCTGATATTAATCGTAATAATGTTATTGAAATATTAGAAAATGCTCAATCTATATTCAATAAAATAAAACAAGCAGTAACTGATTCTGATAAACCTGCTGATATTCGTTATGATCTAAAAAATAAACCAGGTATTTCTAATTTATTAGAGATACTTTCTTGTATAACTGGTAAAAGTGTAAATGACTTAGAACGTGAATTTAAAGGAAAAATGTATAATCATTTAAAATATGCAGTTGCTGATGCAATTGTTAAATTGCTAACAACATTACAAAAGCGTTATTATCATTATAGGGGAGATGAGAAATTTTTAAAAACAGTAATAGACGAGGGAGCAAATAAAGCACGTGATAAAGCAAAAAAAACTTTTAGAAAAGTATATGAGAAGTTAGGTTTTTTAAAATAATTATTACGAGTAAGTATAATATATTTATTAAGTATATATCGCATATATTATCATTCAATAATAATTATTGGTAAATCTTTAAAAGATATTTTGATTAATTACGGTAAATTAGTTAATTTTTAAATAGGATAATGAAAATTATATGACTGAATGGGTAAATGCGGAAGTAATAGATATTATCAACTGGACTGACTCTTTATTCAGTTTACGTATAAACGCACCAATTGCAAATTTTATTGCAGGTCAGTTTACTAAATTATCTTTGAATGTTAATGGTAAGCGCATATCGCGGGCCTATTCATATGTTAATGCACCATCTCAAAAATTATTAGAATTTTATGTTATTAATATACCGGATGGCAAATTTACTCCAAAACTTTTAAAATTAAAACCAGAAGATAATTTAATGATAGCTAAAGAAGCTTCTGGTTTTTTTATTATAAAAGCAATTCCTAAATGTGATAATCTTTGGATGTTAGCAACTGGAACTGCTATTGGGCCTTATTTATCAATTTTACAACAACGAGATGGACTAGAGAGATTTAAAAACATTATTTTAGTACATGCTGTAAGATATATAAAGGATTTAAGTTATCTACTACTTATGGAAGAATTAAAAGAAATTTATCAAGGAAAATTACATATTCAAACTATAATTAGTAGAGAAAAAAAACACGGACATTTACATGGTAGAATTCCTTGTTTAATTAAAAATAATTTGCTAGAAGAAACAATCGGTATATCAATAAATAATGATAATAGCAATCATATTATGTTATGTGGTAATCCTCAAATGATCGTGGATACCCAAAAATTATTACAAGAATCACGTAATATGTATAAAAATATGAGAGATAAACCAGGTCATATTACCACAGAAAACTATTGGTAAGAGAAATAATACACCATGTTATGTATGGTTTATTTAAAAAAGGATTTTATAGTATATTCATGTTTTAATAAAAACATTAATACATTCATTGGCTTATTTATAGTATGATAAAAAATATATGGAGATATATTAGTGAAATATCCTTTAATTATAGGAAACTGGAAACTTAATGGTAATAAATGTACAATAGTTAAGTTAATAAACGATTTAAAACAGAACCTCTTAGGTGTAAAAGGGTGTAAGATAGCTATTGCTCCACCTTTGATTTATTTGGATCAAGCGAAATGTTTGCTGGAAAATACTGATATAGAACTAGTAGCACAGAATGTAGATGTTAATAAAAACGGTTCTTTTACAGGTGATATTTCCGCAGATATGTTAAAAGATATAGGTGTTAAATATATTCTGATTGGACATTCAGAAAGAAGACGTTACCATAACGAGAGCAATACATTTATTGCTAAAAAATTTACAATTATTAAAGAAGTCGGATTAATACCGGTCTTATGTATTGGAGAAACCGAAGAAGAAAGACAAGCACGTAAAACTCAGGAGGTATGTATTACCCAACTAGAAAGTATATTCGAACTACAAGGAATATCTATATTGGAAGATGCTATTATTGCTTATGAACCTATATGGGCTATAGGGACAGGTAAATCTGCTACCCCCAGTGAAGTACAAAAAACCCATAAATTTATCCGTAACTATATTTCCAGTATAGATTTTAACATATCCCAACAATTAGTTATTCAATATGGTGGTTCTGTAAATAATAAAAATGCTTTAGCATTTTTTATGCAACCTGATATTGATGGTGTGCTAGTAGGTAATGCTTCTCTAAATGCAGAAATTTTTGCAGATATTATAAAATGTGCAGTTTCAATAAAAAAATATTAATAGAGTTTTTTTGCTGTTTCAAATAAATCTTTTTTGAATGAATGTTTTATATTTTTTAAAGCATATCCAATATCATTATGTACCATATTTTCATTTTTAATGCCTACACAATGCCCACCATATCCCTGCATAATTAATTTAATAGCATAAGCACCCATTCTAGAAGCAAGAATGCGGTCATATGCACATGGAGCACCTCCTCTTTGTATATGTCCTAAAACTGTAGCTCTAGTTTCCCGTTTAGTCTTTAATTCTATATAATTTGCTAATTCGTATATATCACAAATATTCTCAGTAATAGTAACAATAGCATGTTTTTTACCTTGCGCAATACCAGCTACTATTTTCTTAACTAAATCATCTCTAGAATAAGGGATCTCTGGAATCACAATATATTCACATCCACCAGCAATAGCTGCTGTTAAAGTTAAATCACCACAATATCTACCCATCACTTCTACTATAGAAATGCGTTGATGAGATGAAGAAGTATCTCTTAAGCGATCTATTGCTTGTACTACAGTTTCCAGCGCAGTATAATATCCTATAGAATAATCTGTTCCAGCTGCATCATTATCAATAGTTGCAGGAATTCCAATGCAAGGAAAGTCCATTTCTGTAAGTAGTTTAGCACCTATATATGAACCATCGCCTCCAATCACAATTAAAGCTTGTATATTATCTTTTCTCATATTTTTTATAGCAATTTTACGTATTTCTTCCAAATTAAAATCCGGAAAACGAGATGATCCTAAAAATGTACCCCCACGATTGATAATATCAGCTACGCTATAGTGATTTAGATTAATTATCCGATTTCTATATAAACCAAGATATCCCTCATAAATACCAAATATTTCTAACCCTTCACTTAAAGCTGAACGGACAACTCCACGGATAGCTGCATTCATTCCTGGAGCATCACCACCACTGGTCAAAACAGCTATTTTTTTTATCATGATAACCCCTGATTTATTCAAAGTAATTTTAATTAAAATAGAATATTTGTAATCATTATTAATGATAACATAAATTATATTCATATTATAGATCTTTTAAAGAGTATTTATTTTTTAATTTTCCATACAGTTGGGAATAATACGTGCTGGTATACCTGCAGCAGTTGCATAAGCAGGAATAGAATGAAGCACTACCGATCCAGCTCCTATTTTTGCTCCACATCCTATTTCAATATTACCTAGAATTTTTGCACCAGCTCCAATCATTGCACCTTGACAAATTTTAGGATGTCGATTACCACCTACTTTTCCAGTACCACCTAACGTTACTGATTGTAAAATAGAAACATTATTTTCAACAATTGATGTTTCTCCAATTACAATACCAGTAGCATGATCTAACATAACACCATGACCAATTTGAGATGCTGGATGTATATCAATAGCTAGAAAGGTAGAAACCAAATTCTGTAGATAAATAGCTAATGAATTACGTCCCTTTTTCCATAAGCAATTTCCTATTCTATAAAATTGCAATGCATGAAATCCTTTAAAATAAAGTAACGGAACTGAATATTGCTCTACAACGGGATCGCGTTTATATACGGCCTGAATATCATAAGCAGCTGATTCTATAATGGAAGGATTTTGAATATAAGTTTCTTCGATCAGATTATAAATTTCTAGAGAAGGAATGCTAAAATTCGCTAATTTATTGGTTAATATGTAATTTAAAGCACTAGCAAGATTTATATGATTAAGCACTGTATTATGGTAAAAACTCGCCAATACAGGCTCACAATCTGATAAGCTTCTCGCTTCACTTTTTATTTGATACCAAATTAATTCTAATTCTTCCTTAGACATAATCTCTCTCCTTATAAAATACCTACAGTATTAATTTGTAATATTATTTTTATCTCCTTAGAGGTACATTTTAATCAATAGAAAGCAAATTTTCTTACAGATTTTTACAAAAAATATTTTATAAATTTATTCAGTAATAGTTTTTATTTCTTTTGTGTTTTGGTAACCTTACTCAACGTTTAATGCTTCTCTTAACATAATACCAAAATGAAAAGGATTATCTATAAAGGTCAATATTAAATACTTTATAACTAACTATAGCTACTCCAAAGCTATTAATTATGTGCTTGAGTAAGCATGGCTGCTCTGGTATTTTATTCAAAATCTATAGCATGAAAATTATTCACTAATAGCTATGTTTTTTACTACTTTACTAATATATACGCTAATCCAATCTGAGTTAACATGGATATATTGTTATTATCATAATTTCTTGTATAAAGATTTATCTAATTCTTTTGCAAAATAAGTAACATCAAGTAGAACAGAACTAAAGACAGTAATATCATTTCATATGCTACTACATCATGCAGTAATTTACCAGTATAGTCCAAATAAGGTATGTATTTCAACGAAATTTTATTTTAGTAAATATTTACTTCACGGAATACTGCTAACAATAAATTCTAATACTAGGTTTATAAAAAAATTTCATAAAGGAAATAAGAATTTTACTATTGTAAGTTATTCAGCTTAATAAGATGTTGAAGATTGTCAATCTATAAGAATAAGGTGCACTCTTATTTATTAGTTAAATTTGGCAGAGGCAGTGCTGTATGAACCAGCACTGAGGAGGAGAATACCTGTGATTGATCATAATGAGTCTTGAAATCATTAATTCTGTTATTCAAATAATAGTTCACAATTAATTAATTACAGCTAAATGGATAAGAGGTAAGGTACCTACATGATACAAATATATTCATAAGAATAAGATTCGAAATGAGCAATATTTTATTACAGAATATCATTTCTAATAAATAATTCATACCGTGATACCTTACCTAAAAAGAAATATCTGTATCTGCTCTAACCGTAACTAGAATACATAAAAGAACTTCATATATATTATTAGTAAATTTAGAACAAGTATCCAGATATATGTTCAGGTATTCATTTTATTTAAAAATCTTAAGAAAATTAGTTGCTTCAAAGCATATACAATTAACATAAATAAACTGGATCTGCAAAATTTATTTTAAATTTTGATGTAAGATCATATTTAGTCTTAGTATTTACAAATAATCAAGATTATTCCTTTACTTTAATAAAGGATCTAACTCTGCTCGAGCATCTAATTCATATAAATCATCACATCCACCAATATGCTTAGAATTAATAAATATCTGAGGTACACTAGTACGACCACTACGTCTAATCATTTCTTTTCTTTTACCTGAATCAGTATCAATACGAATTTCTTTAAATTCAACTTTTTTCTTTTTTAATAAATCTTTAGCTTTATCACAATAAGGACAGGTCATGGTTGTATACATTTCGATATTTAAAACCTTTTTTTCCCTATTTAACATTTATTATTCCTTATTTAACATAGTTTTTTTGTTTATAAAAAAATAGATTCTTTGAAAAGAAAATTTTATCTTTAAAAGATATTTTTATTTTAAACATTAATTATGAGGATTATATCATATAAGTCTACAAAATACAAATTTACTTGTTATATTTAATTATTCTTATTTATACATTATATTACTATTATTCGTATATCAAGAAAAATATTTATGTTTTTTAATTATCATAGAAACCTATGAAGAAGATCATGCAATCTATCCAGCAACTTTTGATCTAGTAACGAATAAACACTTTGATATTATTAATTGTGAACCTTTATTTTTGATAAAGTCATATTAGCTGTCACGATCAGTACTAATAAACAATTTTTAACTTTATGCGAAAAAGTTGATTTTTCTGAATAAATGACAGCTTACTTAAATAACCTACAAGTTATAACTTTTAATGGTTTATTGGCTTATTTTCGTTAAAGTATAAGAATATTGCTTGTGTATTGATCAAATCATTACGCCACGCACGATATTTATATCGTTAACGTCAATTGCTAAAATGAGTCCTCATATCTGTACTAAATTAGAAACAATATTCTTAATACCATCTGATCAATACTGTTTATTATATTTCTTATTTATTGGAAATCGCACAACAAGGCAGTCAAGTATCAAATTTTTGATATTCTATAACTTTAATTTTTTTTATGAATAATAAGTAACTAATTAAAAATTAAATTTGACAATTAGTGCACCAATAAGTGCTTCTTTGTCTTTGTTTTTCTCTTTTGATTGGTTGTTGACAAATATAACAAGGTTTGCCATCGCGTTTATAAACTTGTAATGAATTATTAAAATTTCCTGGCATACCATCAGTTTGTAAAAAATTTTGTAAAGTAGTGCCGTGTTTTTCAATGGCACTTAATAGTATATCTTTAATACTATCAGCTAATTTGATAGTTTCTACTAAATTCAAATTGTCTATTAAACGATTTGGATCAATACGAGACATAAAGAGACATTCATTAGCATAAATATTTCCTATTCCTGCTACTATTTTTGAATCCATTAACCAGGGTTTAATAGGAGTATATTTTCTACGAGAAATTTTAAACAAATAATTTCCATTAAAATTATTACTAAGAGGTTCTGGTCCTAAAGAATCTAATAATGGTGTTTTGTTTATATCAATACACCATAACCAAGCTCCAAATCGACGTTGATCATTATAACGCAGAATCTTACTATTAGTCATGATTAATTCTACATGATCATGTTTATCTTTAGGAAAGCTTTGGTTTGAAATACGTAAATTACCTGACATACCCAAATGAATTATAATCCATCCTTTAGAAAAGGCTAATAGAAGATATTTACCACGTCTTTTTACTTTTAATAGCATTTGATTTTTTAAATTATAAATTTCTAAAGCAAATGGCCAACGTAAAGATGGATTATATACTCTTATATCTAAAAGAGTTTCTCCCAATAAATGAAATTCAATGCTTCTACGATATGTTTCTACTTCAGGTAATTCAGGCATAATTTTATTATTGCAACAGTTAAATTTAATAGTTTACTTAAGTTTTACTTCTTTATAAAGCACATGTTTGCGTATTACTGGATCAAATTTTTTAAGCTGAATTTTATCATTTTTATTACGTTTATTTTTAGTAGTCGTATAAAAATGTCCTGTACCAGCTGTTGAAATCAGTTTGATCTTTTCCCGAGTACTTTTAGCCATAATTAATTTCCTTAATGATTAGTATTTCATTTTACTTTTACTTACACGTAGGTTATTTAAAACCACATCTATACCTTTTTTATCAATGGTGCGTATACCTTTAGCGGACACACGAAGAGTAATAAAACATTTTTTACTTTCAACCCAAAAGCGATGCGAATGCAAATTAGGTAAAAAAAAGCGTTTTGTTGCATTCATAGCATGAGATCTATTATTACCTGCCATAGGACGTTTTTTAGTTATTTGACATATTCTGGACATCTTTATTTCCTAATTTATTATTGATAAATAATCATAGTAACATATAAATAAACTTAATATAATATTATTATTACATAATACATCAATTAATTTTTATTAACAAAATATTTAATATGAAAAATATTGATTTAAAAATACTCGATAATCGCTTAGGAAAAATAATTTCTATTCCTAATTATGTTACGCCTGGATCTGCAGGACTAGATTTAAGAGCTTGCATTCCTAATATATTAGAGCTATTTCCTAGTAAGAATGAGCTAATACCCACAGGTTTAGCTATACACATAAAAGATCCAAATATTGCAGCATTTATTCTTCCCCGTTCTGGTTTGGGTCACAAACATGGTATAGTATTGGGTAACCTAGTAGGTCTTATAGATTCGGATTTTCAAGGACAATTAATGGTTTCTATATGGAATCGTAGTGATAAAAAATTTATTATTCGTCCTGGACAACGTATAGCACAATTAGTATTTTTTCCTATTGTGAAAATTAAATTCAATATAGTGGAACAATTTGATACTAGCATACGTGGTGATGGCGGATTCGGACATACAGGCTGCCAATGATAAGTTATTAATCCTAATTATCTTTTTAAATGCCAAAAATTTTTTTGTATTCTCTTAATTTTTTTAGATGAGTTAACATTTCAGGTTTTTGTTCAATATATGAAATTATATCGCTTAAATTAATAAGAGAATTTACTTTGCATTTATATTTATTTTGTATTTCCTTAACAGCTGACATGTTATTATCATTTCCATATTCTTGTCTATCTAGGGCAATTAATACTCCTACTAATTCTGCTCCTTTACTTTTAATAAGATCTACTGACTCATGAATAGATGAACCTGAGGTAATCACATCGTCTAGTAATATAACTCGTCCTTGGAGAAGACTACCGACAATAATCCCTCCTTCTCCATGAGATTTTATTTCTTTGCGGTTAAAACAATAAGGAATATCATATTTATAGTCATTTGATAATGATATGACAGTAGTAGCAACCAGAGGAATACCCTTATAAGCTACACCAAATAATAAATCACAATCTATTTGAAAATCTAATAATGCTTTTGCATAAAAATAGCCAAGCTTAGCTAAAATAGCGCCGCTATTAAATAAGCCAGCATTAAAAAAATATGGACTTTGGCGATTTGATTTTAAAGTAAAGTTACCAAATTGTAATATACCTTTATCTATTATATATTTAATAAACTCATCCTGCCATGCTTTCATTTTTTATTCTCTAAAGAAAGTAAAATTAAATAACTATACTATATTCATAGTCTATATTATAGTGAATATATAATATATATACAAGATTGATATTATTTAATATACCCAAATTTGTATAAGGGAATTATTGATAAATATAAATTTTTCTAAGTTGATTGACAAATCATTTAATTAGACTATTTTCATACTTATATGAATAATACTAACATGTATTAGTTATTATAATTTAATAATTTTTAAATGAGAATTATTTTATGATTCGCAGTATGACTTCCTATACATATCGAGAATTCAATATTAGTTACGGTAGAGGGGCATGGGAATTACGTTCAGTTAACAAACGATACTTAGAAATAACTGTGTATTTACCTAAACAGTTTCGTGTTTTAGAGCCTATTATACGTGAAAATATCAGTAATTATATTACCAGAGGTAAAATAGAGTGCAGTCTATATTTTAATGGTGATATAAATACAACATATAAATTATTCTTAAATGAATCGTTAGCAGCACAACTAATACAAGCAGCAAATAAAATTAAATTGCAGAGCAATCAAGGTATTATCAATCCAATTGATATTTTAAGTTGGCCAAATGTAATTTCTTGTCAAGAAACAAATTTTAAAAATATATATCCAGAATTATTAAAAATTCTAGCCGATACATTAAAAGAGTTTATTATAGTAAGAGAAAAAGAAGGGATTGAATTAAAAAAATTCATTCAACAACGTTTAGTAGCTATCATGAAAGAAGTGCAGAAAATACGAAGAATAATTCCAGAAATAAAAACATGGCAGAGAAAACGCCTCATGACTACATTAAAGCAAATTGAAATAAAAATTGAAAATAAACGTATAGAACAAGAATTAGTAATGTTAGCACAACGTAATGATATTACAGAAGAATTAGATAGGTTAGATGTCCATCTTAAACAAACTGTTAATATATTAAATAATAAAGGTCCTATGGGACGTAGATTAGATTTTATGATGCAAGAATTTAATAGAGAATCCAATACTTTAGCATCAAAATCAGTCAATATAGATGTTATCAGCGCTGCCATTGAATTAAAAGTATTGATCGAGCAAATAAGAGAACAAATTCAAAATATTGAATAATATGTATATAAAATATTATTTGATATTCATCATATTTTACTAATATAGAATATTTTTCTATCTTTTGAGTAAAGATTAAAAATTTTTAACAAAAATCACAGATTTTATCATATATTTCATGATATATAGTATATCTATATATTGCTTATAGTTGTAGAACTCAAGATTATTTTTTATTTAAGAAAAAATTATGGTTAAATATCAAGGTAATATTTATATTATTTCAGCTCCCAGTGGAGCAGGTAAATCTAGCTTAATTAATGCATTATCAAAACAAAAGCTACCATATGAAACAAAAAAATCTATTTCCCATACAACTCGTAATATTCGACCCGGTGAAATGAATGGTAAAGATTATCATTTTATATCTAAAGAAGAATTTCAAAAAATGATTGATTCCCATTTTTTTTTAGAACATGCAAAAGTATTTAATAATTATTATGGTACTGCATATAGTACAATAACAAACATTACTAATTATGGTATAAATGCTATTTTGGCTATTGATTGGCAAGGTATGCAACAAATCAAAATTAAACTTCCTGAAGCTAAAAGTATTTTTATATTACCTCCGTCTATAGAAGAACTAGCACGTCGTTTACGTAATAGAGGACAAGATAACGAAAAAACTATTTATGCACGCATGAAAGAAGCTATTCTAGAAATGAGTCATTATTGTGAATATGACTATCTTATCATAAATAGAGATTTTAGTTCAGCTCTGTTAGAACTAAAGAGTATTATTCATGCAGAACAACTGAAGATGAGTCTTCAAAGAAGAAATCATTGTTCACTTATTAATAAATTACTAGCAATTTAAATATGTTTAATTATCATTATTTTTAACTTGGAGTATTATTTATGGCGCGTATAACAGTTCAAGATGCGGTAGATAAAATTGGAAATCGATTTGATTTAATATTAGTAGCTGCTTGTCGTGCACGACAAATGCAAACAAGTGGTAAAAAACCGCTAATTCATACAGATAATACTGATAAAGTGACTATTATTGCACTTCGTGAAATTGAGCAAGGTTTAATCACTGAACAAATATTAACTGAAAACGATAATGAAGATGATTTTATCAATTGAAACAATTGTTTGTAGTATAAGTATAAATAATTGTCAATTAACTTAGAAATAAATATTATTTTGTTATACTAATTTATTTTCATGCGAGTGCAGTATATAAATGATATAATGAAAAATTATACATTTAACATCTAGCAGGTATTCAATCCATTTATTCTTTCTTATGTTATTGAAAAATATAAAAAGGTGTTTTATAGATATATGTTATTTCTCTCTAGGTCCAAGATATATCACAGATATTATATATTGCCATTACCTGATATGATCATTGAATGGCAAATATATTTGTCATCAATATAGCACAAATGGTAGAAGCAATCTATATTAATTATAAATACCTTAAGTTGTGCTGGTATTACTCAATAATCACAAGTATTAGTAACTGATTCATAGATAATTTAATCTATCAGTTATTTACTGATTAAATATTAATATAATTATATATTTTGCAGCAAGCAAAAATTTTTATTATGATATACTTATCATAATAAGATTTTATCTCAATTTAATTGAGTTGTTTGATTAATATTTTTCTTGCACATTTGCGTTCATTTTCAGAAAGATAACGTTTCCGTATACGTATTGATACAGGAGTAACTTCGACTAACTCTTCATCATCAATAAATTCTATAGCTTGTTCTAAAGTCATTTTTATAGGTGGAACTAAAATAGTAGCTTCATCGCTACCACTAGCTCGCATATTGGTTAATTTTTTTCCTGTGAGACAATTAACAGTTAAATCATTAGAACGATTGTGTATACCTACAATCTGTCCTTCATACAATGAAGTGCCATGATCAATAAATAATCTTCCACGTTCTTGCAGATTAAAAAGAGCAAATGCAATTGCTTTACCTTGTCCATTAGAAATCATGACACCATTTTTGCGTTTAGCAATTTCACCTAATATCAAATTATCATAATGACTAAATCGAGAGTACATAATACCTGTACCTGAAGTCATCTGCATAAATTTAGTGCGAAATCCTATTAAGCCACGAGTAGGAACAAAGTATTCTAATTGTAATCTTGACTTATGATTATTTTTAGTAGTAATAGTTTTTAACTGTCCTTTACGTTCTCCCATAGCTTGAATTATATTGCCCTGATAAGATTCTTCTATATCTAATATAACATATTCAAAAGGTTCTTGCTTGCAGCCATGGATTTCACGAAGTAAAACTTTTGGTCTAGAAACAGCTAGTTCAAACCCTTCACGTCGCATATTTTCAATTAAAATTGATAGTTGTAATTCTCCTCGACCAGATATGCAATATACGTTTTGATCTTGGGTTTTTTCTAATTGTAATGCAATATTATTGATAGTTTCTTTTTTAAGACGTTCAAATAATTGGCGAGAAGTAATATATTTACCTTCTTTACCAGAAAATGGTGATGTATTAACATGAAAATACATTGCAACTGTAGGTTTTTCTATGCGAATAGGTGGTAAAGAATTTTTAATTTGAATATCGCAGATGGTATCTGAAATATTTAAAGGACCTAATCCAGTAACAGCTATAATATCTCCAGCTTCAGCTTGATTAATTTCAATCCGTTTTAAATTTAAATAAGTTAAAATTTTATTAATTTTACCGCTACGACTTTTTCCTGAACTATCTATGATATTAACCTGTTGATTTAATCTCATTCTCCCTTGTATAACACGACCAATACCAATGATACCTAAGTAATTATCATAATCCAATTGAGATATTTGCATTTGTAATGGTGCTGTCAAGATTACTTGAGGATAAGGGACATGATCGATAATTGCTTGATATAATGCAGTCATATCTTTTCCCATATCTGTCTCTTTATTTCCAGCTATACCCTTTATAGCTGAAGTATAAATAATTGGAAAATCTAATTGTTCTTCTGTAGCATCTAATCTTAAAAAAAGATCAAACACTTGATTAAGCACCCAAGCTGGACGTGCTTCAGGACGATCAATTTTATTGACTACTACTATAGGTTTTAAACCATATGTAAAGGCTGTTTTCGTCACAAAATAAGTTTGTGGCATAGGTCCTTCGGTTGCATCAACTACTAATAATACTGATTCTACCATAGACATTACTCGCTCTACTTCACTACCAAAATCAGCATGTCCAGGAGTATCAATGATATTGATACGATAATTATTCCATTTGATACCAGTATTTTTGGCAAGTATAGTGATTCCGCGTTCTTTTTCCAAATAATGTGAATCCATTACACGTTCAGATATCTTAGAAATACTATTAAAAGTACTAGATTGTTGTAACAGTTTATCTATTAAAGTAGTTTTACCATGATCAACATGTGCAACAATAGCTATATTACGCAATTTTTTATTCATAATTTTCCTTTAATAAGATAACAAATCCATACAGATATTAATTAGGTAAATTAGTAATTTATTTAATATAGTACTAGATATAGTAAAATAAATAATATATATTTGTTTTACTCACTAAATTGTTGATGATATTAATAAAAATTATGTCTGCTATTAAATATCATTGCACTCATTTTGTAACTAGTGCACCAAATATTAATGTTCTTCCGAAGAATCAGGGTATTGAAATTGCTTTTATTGGATACTCTAATGTAGGTAAATCAAGTACAATTAATACATTAACAAATAAAAATAGACTTGCCTATATTAGTAAATATCCTGGATCTACTAAACTAATAAACTTGTTTAAAGTATCTATAGGAAAATATATTGTTGATTTACCTGGTTATGGCTATAGTAAATTGCCAATAGATATTCAAAAAAATATTAATAATATTATAAAAAAATATTTAACCTACAGAAAACAATTAACAGGTTTAGTAATAGTAATGGATATTCGCTATCCTTTAAAACCGTTAGATTTAAAAGTTATATCATGGGCAATAAAATCTAAGATATCAGTACTTATACTGTTAACTAAAGCTGATAAATTAAAGCCTAGTCAATGTATATTTCAATTAAATAAAGTAAAAAATTTTACTTTATCTATGTCTGCTACTATAAAAGTAGCAATTTTTTCTTCGCTTAAAAAAATAGGAAGAAAAGAACTTAATGCTATTCTTAATTCTTGGTTTCTACGCATGAATTAATTTTAGTGATTACATTTCACTTATTTTTTTTTAATGTGCTTCATACCAATTTTTTCCGATATTTAATTCTACTTTCAACGGAACATCTAGAGTTATACTACTTTCCATCAAAGATATGATTTTTTTTTTGGCTATACAGACGAAATTTAGATCTACTTCAAATACTAATTCATCATGCACTTGTATTATCATCTTGATTTTTTCTTGGTCATGCTGTTGTGCCCACAAATCTAGGCTAATCATAGCACATTTGATAATATCTGCTGCAGTACCTTGCATTTGGGCATTAAATGCGGCACGTTCAGAAGCTTTACGTAATTTGTATTTAGCAGAATTTATATTAGGTAACCAAATTCGACGTCCACTTAGAGTTTTGATATAACCTTCAGCTGTCTGAGAACGTATATTATTAATATAATCACGAACTTTTGGGTACTTCTGAAAATAAAGATCTATGTATTTTTTGGCTTCTGAGGAACTAATATTCAAATGACTAGAAAGTCCAAAAGGACTTATTCCATATATTACACTAAAATTTATTGCTTTAGCAATACGACGTTGTTTATTGCTAATATCACTTAACGGTATATGAAAAAATTCAGAAGCGGTGATAAGATGAATATCTTTTTCTTCATTAAAAGATGTTATTAGATTTTCATCTTTAGAAAAATGAGCTAAGATACGTAATTCTATTTGAGAATAGTCTGCTGATAAGATACATTTACCGGTAGATGAAATAAATGCTTTTCGAATAAAAATATTTCTATCATTATTCCCTACTGGAATATTTTGTAAGTTAGGTTTTTTAGAAGAAATACGTCCAGTTGATGTCTTTGCTTGATTATAAGAAGAATGTATACGTCCGGTAATTGGATTAATTAACTGTATTAATTTGTTAACATACGTTGATTTTAACTTATGAAAATAACGATATTCTAACAAAATTGAAGGTAAAGAATACTGTTTTGCTAATTCTCTTAATACTTCTTCTTTCGTTGATGGTGTCCCCTTGGGGGTTTTTTTGTTTGGTGTTATTTGGTATTTTTCAAATAAAAATTTTTGGATATTTCTAACTGATAAAATATTAAAAGATTCACCGACTAATTTATAAGCTTGTTCTTGTAAATTAAATAAATGCTCATTTAGTATTTCAGAAAAATTCTTAAGGATACAAATGTCAACTAATGTACCATTTTTTTCTAATCTTGAAATAACATTTACCAATGGCATTTCAATATTTTCAAATAAAAATTTTAATTCTTTTGTGCTTTCTAAAATAGGCCACATTTTATAATGTAACTGCATAACTAAATTAGCATGATTTGTGGTATAAAATATTGCTTCATGTAAAGAAGTACTGTTTATAGAAAAAGAATTTTTATTTTTTATAGCAATATTGTTAAAAAAACTATTTTTATAGCCTAACCATCTTTCAGATATACTGATAATATCATGTTTTCCGGAGCTACTATTTAGTATATAAGACTCTAACATAACATCAAATTTAATACCTTTTAATTCAATTCCATATTTTTGAAATAATCCATAAGAATATTTAATATTATGACCAATTTTATAAATATTACTATCTTCCAATACAGGTTTTATTTCTTTTAATACAGTTTGATAATTTAGCGGTGGTAGTGGATTATCATAATGATATACTAACGGTAAATATATTGTCTTATCAAGATCTAGTACAAAGGCTATACCAATAATATTTGCGTTAAATACATCTGATGAATCAGTAAATAGACTAAACGAAAATATTTTACTTGCTTTTAAAGAAGATAAAAAAAATTTAAACAATTTACTGTTAATTATAGTGATATTGTTAACAGCAATCTTATTATTGTCTGATAATAGTTTAATTTTTGATATACCATTTGCCATCTTTCAGTTCTTTTATCCATTTTCTAAATTCATAACGCTGAAATAATTTATCTAAATATATTATATCTGTATCCCTGGATATTTGAATGGACTTAGATAAATCTATTTCAACATCAGTTTTAATAGTTGCTAGTTTATAAGATAGAAAAACTTGCTCTTTATGTTCCTTGAGTTTTATTACTATATTTTCTGCACCACGCAAACCTAAAGTAGATATTTTATTAATATTATCGTAAATAGCTTGTATTCCCGGTAAATTTCTCAAAATAATATTAGCGGTTTTTTTTCCTATTCCTGGCACACCAGGAATATTATCTGAACAGTCTCCAGTTAAAGCTAAATGATCACTAATTAAAGTAGGTGGTACTCCATATTTTTCTTCAATATCTTGGGGTCCAAGAACCTCATTATTAACCATATTAATTATTTTGATATTACTAGAAACAAGTTGCGCCATATCTTTGTCTAAAGTGCTAATAAGAATTGAGTAACCTTTTTGTTCTCCTTGCAATGCTAATGTACCAATAACATCATCTGCTTCTACATTAGCTACAGATAACACCATGAAACCCATAGCCTTAATAATATTATATAGAGGATTTATTTGCTCTTTAAGTTTTTCTGGCATTATTTTTCTATTACTTTTATAAGGTTTGAATAATGTATTTCTAAAATTATCTCCTGTTTCGTCAAATATTACTGCCATATGATTAGGTGTATAATATGTTAATAGTTTTTTAATCATTTGCAGCATGCCATATATAGCTCCTGTTGGTTCTCCTAAGCTATTTGTTAATAGAGGAAAAGCATAATATGAGCGATATAAGTGAAAAGACCCATCTACTAATATTAATGAATTATTTATTTTTATACCATAAGTTTAAATTTAACATGTAGTATATTTAAGCTATTATCTTTGATAACTAAAGATTAGTTTATGAATTTAATTCAATGCTTGTAATATAAAGAATATTTATATTACAAAAATAGTATTAATATACTTTCTATTAGATGATTATAGAATATATTACTGTTTATTTCTTATTTTTGATATCTAAGATAGATTTTTATTATTTTACTAGAATTAGTTTTACCATAAAAGTCCAAATATATTTATATAATTTTTTCATACATATAGTTAATAAAATATTTATTAATAAATTAATGCTTATTCTTATTATGTCTTTGAATACCTCTAAATAAATATTGCTAAAATATTAGCTTCTATATTTATGGCTCCTCTTCTACCTAAGATAATATTACTTTAAAAGGATGGATTATGCTTGAAACAAATATAGTTTTTCATAATTGTAATTTATGAAGTATTTTTCCTAACCTTGTCAAGGTGATTTATTTGTTTGCACATTCATGACAATAAATCTACATAAAATGAAAAATTAAGGAATATTCATAATGAAATTAATAACTGGAGTGATATTAACTGGTGGAAAAAGTTCACGGATGGGAGGTCAAGATAAAGGTCTACTTTTATTCAAAGGAAAACCTCTTTATTATCATGTACTTCAAAGGTTAGAATATCAAGTAGATAATATAATTATTAGTGCTAACCGTAATATACATATATACAAAAAAAGCAATTATGCGGTCATTACTGATTTAATACATGCTGATTGTGGTCCATTATCAGGCATATTAAATGCATTAGAGATAATACCTGGAGATTGGGCTGCTTTTTGTTCCTGTGATACACCATTAATACCGTATGATTATATAATAAGATTGTGGAATAAAAAAAATAACTCGCCAGCAGTTTGGGTCAGAACTATAAATAGACACTATCCTATACTAGCATTAATAAATAAGTCTCTCACTTATAATTTAATAAAGTTTTTGCTAAATAAAAACTATCGAGTAATAGATTTTTTAAGAATGAATCAAGGTCATGGTGTTATATTTTCAGATTCTGATATTCACTTTAGTAACATTAACACATTAGATTCACTGGAACAAATTATTAAAATTAATGATAAATAAAAGGCAAAACCTGGCAGTTTCCTAGTCTCACATGGGGAGGCCCCACACTACCATCGGCGCCACGACATTTCACTTCTGAGTTCGGAATGGAATCAGGTGGTTCTGCCGTACTAATTACTACCAGGTAACCTTTATTAAATAATTTATATCATAGATAATTAATTGGTACAAGCTAAATATTTTATAACACGTCTCTAGTGTTGTGAAGTTAAGTCTCACGGGTCATTAGTACTGGTTAGCTCAACACATCACTATGCTTACACATCCAGCCTATCAACGTCGTTGTCTTCAACGTCCCTTTAGGAGGTATAATAACCTCAGGGAAAACTCATCTTAGGGCAAGTTTCGTGCTTAGATGCTTTCAGCACTTATCTTTTCCGTACTTAGCTACCGGGCAATGCCATTGGCATGACAACCCGAACACCAGAGGTACGTTCACTTCGGTCCTCTCGTACTAGAAGCAACCCCCTTCAATTTTCCAACGCCCACGGCAGATAGGGACCGAACTGTCTCACGACGTTCTAAACCCAGCTCGCGTACCACTTTAAATGGCGAACAGCCATACCCTTGGGACCTACTACAGCCCCAGGATGTGATGAGCCGACATCGAGGTGCCAAACACCGCCGTCGATATGAACTCTTGGGCGGTATTAGCCTGTTATCCCCGGAGTACCTTTTATTCGTTGAGCGATGGCCCTTCCATGCAGAACCACCGGATCACTAAGACCTGCTTTCGCATCTGTTCGCGTTGTCACGCTCACAGTTAAGCCAGCTTATGCCTTTGCACTAACCTCACGATATCCGACCGTGATTAGCTGACCTTTGTACTCCTCCGTTACTCTTTGGGAGGAGACCGCCCCAGTCAAACTACCCACCAGACAATGTCCGCATTCCGGATTACGGAATTACGTTAGAATATTGAATATCAAAGGGTGGTATTTCAAGGTTGACTCCATGTAAACTAGCGTCCACATTTCTTAGTCTCCCACCTATCCTACACATCAAGATTCAATATTCATTGCCAAGCTATAGTAAAGGTTCACGGGGTCTTTCCGTCTTGCCGCGGGTACACTGCATCTTCACAGCGATTTCAATTTCACTGAGTCTCGGGTGGAGACAGCCTGGCCATCATTACGCCATTCGTGCAGGTCGGAACTTACCCGACAAGGAATTTCGCTACCTTAGGACCGTTATAGTTACGGCCGCCGTTTACCGGGGCTTCGATCAGGAGCTTTTCTTTCGATAACTCCATCAATTAACCTTCCGGCACCGGGCAGGCATCACACCGTATACGTCCACTTTCGTGTTTGCACAGTGCTATGTTTTTAATAAACAGTTGCAGCCAGCTGGTATCTTAGACTAATCTCAGCTCTGGGAGTTAATCCTTTCACCTAATATTAGTGTGCCTTCTCCCGAAGTTACGGCACTATTTTGCCTAGTTCCTTCACCCGAGTTCTCTCAAGCGCCTGAGTATTCTCTACTTTACTACCTGTGTCGGTTTGAGGTACGATTTAGTATTACCTATAGCTTAGAGGCTTTTCTTGGAAGTGTGGCATTTGTTACTTAGGTACCTGAGTACTTTGTTATCACACCTCAATTTTAACTTTTCGGATTTACCTAAAAAGTCAATCTACATGTTTAAACCAAGATAAACCGTCACTTGGCTAACATAGCCTTCTTCGTCCCCCCTTGGCAGTAATACTAAGTACAGGAATATTAACCTGTTCACCATCGACTACACCTTGCGGTCTCGTCTTAGAAATCGACTTACCCTGCCCCGATTAACGTTGGACAGGAAACCTTAGTTTTTCGGCGAGTAGGTTTTTCACCTACTTTATCGTTACTCATGTCAGCATTCGCACTTCTGATACCTCCAGTAATTTTTTTAAATTACCTTCATAAGCTTACAGAACGCTCCCCTACCCAACAATTTTTAAGTTGTTGCCGCAGCTTCGGTACATAATTTAGCCCCGTTACATCTTCCGCGCAGGCTGACTCGACCAGTGAGCTATTACGCTTTCTTTAAATGATTGCTGCTTCTAAGCCAACATCCTGGCTGTCTAAGCCTACCCACATCGTTTCCCACTTAATTATGATTTAGGGACCTTAGCTGGCGGTCTGGGTTGTTTCCCTCTCCACGACGGACGTTAGCACCCGCCGTGTGTCTCCCATGATTACATTCTTCGGTATTCGTAGTTTGCATCGAGTTGGTAGGCTTGGAAAGCCCCCTAAGCGAAACAGTGCTCTACCCCCGAAGATGATACATGAGGCGCTACCTAAATAGCTTTCGGGGAGAACCAGCTATCTCCTGGTTTGATTGGACTTTCACCCCTAACCACAGGTCATCCGCTAATTTTTCAACATTAGTCGGTTCGGTCCTCCAGTTGGTATTATCCAACCTTCAACCTGCCCATGGCTAGATCACCAGGTTTCGGGTCTATATCTTGCAACTTAATGCCCATTTAAGACTCGGTTTCCCTACGGCTCCCTTATTCAGTTAACCTTGCTGCAAAATATAACTCGCTGACCCATTATACAAAAGGTACGCAGTCACACTTAAAAGTGCTTCTACTGCTTGTACGTATATGGTTTCAGGTTCTATTTCACTCCCCTCGCCGGGGTTCTTTTCACCTTTCCCTCACGGTACTAGTTCACTATCGGTCAGTCAGGAGTATTTAGCCTTAGAGGATGGTCCCCCTTTATTCAAACAGGATATCACGTGTCCCGTCCTACTCATTGAGCTCACAATATATAAAGTTTAATTATACGGGACTATCACCCTGTATCGTCAATGTTTCCAAATTGTTCTACTACTTCATATTTTGATTAAGGCTCTGGGCTGTTCCCCTTTCGCTCGCCACTACTAAGGGAATCTCGGTTGATTTCTTTTCCTCGAAGTACTTAGATGTTTCAGTTCCTTCGGTTTGCTTCACAACACTATGTATTTATGTTGTGATGATGTATCTTTGTACACCAGGTTTCCCTATTCGGATATCGCCGGTTATAGCGGTTCATATCACCTTACCGACGCTTTTCGCAGATTAGCACGTCCTTCATCGCCTCTGACTGCCAAGGCATTCACCATATACGCTTAATTACTTAACTTCACAACCCACAGACGTTTTATAAAAATATTACTAAATTCTTATAGTATTTCTTTAGAATTTATTATTTTATTAGCCTGTTCCAATTTGTTAAAGAACACATAAATACATTAAAAATAAATTAATTATAGTATTTTAAACCAAATACTTTAATTAAAAACTTATTTATTTCTTTACTGAACTGCCATTAACATAAATCACTTTTATCAAGTAATTTATGTGAGTACTAAATAGATTGTATTCTAAAATTTAAGGAGGTAATCCAACCACAGGTTCCCCTACAGTTACCTTGTTACGACTTCACCCCAGTCATAAATCACAAAGTGGTAAGCGCCCTCCTATAAAGGTTAAGCTACCTACTTCTTTTGCAACTTACTCCCATGGTGTGACGGGCGGTGTGTACAAGGCCCGAGAACGTATTCACCGTGGCATTCTGATCCACGATTACTAGCGATTCCTACTTCATAGAGTCGAGTTGCAGACTCTAATCCGAACTACGATGTACTTTTTGAGTTTTGCTTGCTCTTGCGAGATTGCTTCTCTTTGTATACACCATTGTAGCACGTGTGTAGCCCTGGTCATAAGGGCCATGATGACTTGACGTCATCCCCACCTTCCTCCAGTTTAATACTGGCAGTCTCCTCTGAGTTCCCGGCCATGCCGCTGGCAACAGAGGATAAGGGTTGCGCTCGTTGCGGGACTTAACCCAACATTTCACAACACGAGCTGACGACAGCCATGCAGCACCTGTCTCAGAGTTCCCCGAAAGGCACTTATATATCTCTATATAATTCTCTGGATGTCAAGACCAGGTAAGGTTTTTCGCGTTGCATCGAATTAAACCACATGCTCCACCGCTTGTGCGGACCCCCGTCAATTCATTTGAGTTTTAACCTTGCGGCCGTACTCCCCAGGCGGTCGACTTAATGCGTTAGCTACAAAAACCACAAGTCAAGCTTACAGTTTTTTAGTCGACATTGTTTACAGCGTGGACTACCAGGGTATCTAATCCTGTTTGCTCCCCACGCTTTCGCACCTGAGTGTCAGTTTTCGTCCAGAAGGTCGCCTTCGCCTCTGATATTCCTCCAGATATCTACGCATTTCACCGCTACACCTGGAATTCCACCTCCCTCTACGAAACTCTAGTTTATCAGTTTCACATGCAGTTCCTAGGTTAAGCCCAGGGATTTCACATATGACTTAATAAACCACCTACGTGCTCTTTACGCCCAGTAATTCCGATTAACGCTCGCACCCCCCGTGTTACCGCGGCTGCTGGCACGGAGTTAGCCGGTGCTTCTTCTGCGGGTAACGTCAATATATGAGAATATTAGGCTCATATCCTTCTTCCCCGCTGAAAGTACTTTACAACCCTAAGGCCTTCTTCATACACGCGACATAGCTGCATCAGGCTTGCGCCCATTGTGCAAGATTCCCCACTGCTGCCTCCCGTAGGAGTCTGGACCGTATCTCAGTTCCAGTGTGGCTGGTCATCCTCTCAGACCAGCTAGGGATCGTTGCCTAGGTGAGCCTTTACCCCACCTACAAGCTAATCCCATCTAGGTTCATCTGATGGTGTGAGGCCATAAGGTCCCCCACTTTGGTTTTACAACATTATGCGGTATTAGCTACCGTTTCCAGTAGTTATCCCCCGCCATTAGGTAGATCCCCAGACATTACTCACCCGTCCGCCACTCGTCAGCAAAAAAGCAAGCTTTTTTCTGTTACCGTTCGACTTGCATGTGTTAAGCTTGCCGCTAGCGTTCAATCTGAGCCATGATCAAACTCTTCAATTT